>NZ_BAGD01000060.1 GCF_000308635.1 Nocardia otitidiscaviarum NBRC 14405
GAGTCGCATGCTATGGACCCGAAGCGGAGTGATCTACCCATGGCCAGGGTGAAGCGACGGTAAGACGTCGTGGAGGCCCGAACCCACTTAGGTTGAAAACTGAGGGGATGAGCTGTGGGTAGGGGTGAAAGGCCAATCAAACTCCGTGATAGCTGGTTCTCCCCGAAATGCATTTAGGTGCAGCGTCACGTGTTTCACGCCGGAGGTAGAGCTACTGGATGGCCTAGGGGGCCCACAAGCTTACCGAAGTCAGCCAAACTCCGAATGCCGGTGTGTGAGAGCGTGGCAGTGAGACTGCGGGGGATAAGCTTCGTAGTCGAGAGGGAAACAGCCCAGATCGCCGGCTAAGGCCCCTAAGCGTGTACTAAGTGGAAAAGGATGTGGGGTCGCAGAGACAACCAGGAGGTTGGCTTAGAAGCAGCCACCCTTGAAAGAGTGCGTAATAGCTCACTGGTCAAGTGATCCTGCGCCGACAATGTAGCGGGGCTCAAGTACACCGCCGAAGCCGCGGCAGTCACACATGTACATTCCCTTCGGGGCAGTGGTGTGGCTGGGTAGGGGAGCGTCGTGTAGCCAGGGAAGCAGCAGGGTGACCTAGTTGTGGAGGCTGCGCGAGTGAGAATGCAGGCATGAGTAGCGAAAGACGAGTGAGAAACTCGTCCGCCGAATGACCAAGGGTTCCTGGGCCAGGTTAATCCGCCCAGGGTGAGTCGGGACCTAAGACGAGGCCGACAGGCGTAGCCGATGGACAACGGGTTGATATTCCCGTACCCGTGTATCCGCGCCCAATGGCGAATCAGTTGTGCTAACCGTCCAAAACCCAATAGACCACCTTCGGGTGGCTGGAGGGGGCTGCACGGGACCCTGATTGTAGTAGTCAAGCGATGGGGTGACGCAGGAAGGTAGCTGGGCCAGGTGATGGAATACCTGGTGTAAGCCGGTAGGGCGAGACGTAGGCAAATCCGCGTCTCATACAGCCTGAGAGGTGATGCGTAGCCGATTGAGGCGAATTCAGTGATCCTATGCTGCCGAGAAAAGCCTCTAGTGAGTTGGTACACGGCCCGTACCCCAAACCGACACAGGTGGTCAGGTAGAGAATACTAAGGCGATCGAGAGAACTGTGGTTAAGGAACTCGGCAAAATGCCCCCGTAACTTCGGGAGAAGGGGGACCACGGCTGGTGACGGAACTTGCTTCCTGAGCTGGTGGTGGTCGCAGAGACCAGAGAGAAGCGACTGTTTACTAAAAACACAGGTCCGTGCGAAGTCGTAAGACGATGTATACGGACTGACGCCTGCCCGGTGCCGGAAGGTTAAGAGGACCGGTTAGCGAAGCAATTCGCGAAGCTGAGAATTTAAGCCCCGGTAAACGGCGGTGGTAACTATAACCATCCTAAGGTAGCGAAATTCCTTGTCGGGTAAGTTCCGACCTGCACGAATGGCGTAACGACTTCTCTGCTGTCTCAACCACAGACTCGGCGAAATTGCATTACGAGTAAAGATGCTCGTTACGCGCGGCAGGACGAAAAGACCCCGGGACCTTCACTATAGCTTGGTATTGGTGTTCGGTACGGTTTGTGTAGGATAGGTGGGAGACTGTGAAAGCGGCACGCTAGTGTCGTGGGAGTCGTCGTTGAAATACCACTCTGATCGTATTGGACCTCTAACCTCGGACCCTGATCGGGTTCAGGGACAGTGCCTGGTGGGTAGTTTAACTGGGGCGGTTGCCTCCCAAAATGTAACGGAGGCGCCCAAAGGTTCCCTCAGCCTGGTTGGCAATCAGGTGTCGAGTGCAAGTGCACAAGGGAGCTTGACTGTGAGACAGACATGTCGAGCAGGGACGAAAGTCGGGACTAGTGATCCGGCACCGGCATGTGGAAGCGGTGTCGCTCAACGGATAAAAGGTACCCCGGGGATAACAGGCTGATCTTCCCCAAGAGTCCATATCGACGGGATGGTTTGGCACCTCGATGTCGGCTCGTCGCATCCTGGGGCTGGAGTAGGTCCCAAGGGTTGGGCTGTTCGCCCATTAAAGCGGCACGCGAGCTGGGTTTAGAACGTCGTGAGACAGTTCGGTCTCTATCCGCCGCGCGCGTTAGAAACTTGAGGAAGGCTGTCCCTAGTACGAGAGGACCGGGACGGACGAACCTCTGGTGTGCCAGTTGTTCCGCCAGGAGCACTGCTGGTTGGCCACGTTCGGAAGGGATAACCGCTGAAAGCATCTAAGCGGGAAGCCTGTTCCAAGATGAGGTTTCTCACCCCCTCGAGGGGGTAAGGCCCCCAACAGACCATTGGGTTGATAGGCCAGAACTGGAAGCGCGGTAACGTGTGGAGGTGACTGGTACTAATAGGCCGAGGACTTACCAACAAAG
>NZ_BAGD01000058.1 GCF_000308635.1 Nocardia otitidiscaviarum NBRC 14405
CCGACGGTGTGGTGGCCGACGCTGCCGTGCCCGACGCTGCTGCTCCCGGCGGTGCCGATGAGCCGGGAGATTGCGGCACCGTGCTCGGCGCGGGGCTGTCCGGCGGGTTCGAGCGTGGCGACACCGAACCCAGTTCGGGGGCAAGCCCCTTGGCGGAGACCGGAGCGGGGTCCGCGCGCTTCGCCCCGCCTGCCACGGTGGCGAAGGCGCACTATGCCGTGTCGGGCGATGCCCGGGTCCGCGACCTGGGGCAAGGCGCATCAGCGCCTCGCGGGAGTCGGCGCGTCGATGCCGGAGCAGTTGGTGCCGGGCCTGTTGGTGCCGCCGAGTCGGGTGCCGCTGTATCCGATGTCAGCGCGGCGGGGAGGTTGCGGGGGGCCGAGTTCATTGCCCGGATGCCGGGTGCGCTGGTGAGAGGAGATGTGGCGTGGGCCGAGACGATGTGAATGTGCTCGTCGTGGACGACGACTTCCGGGTGGCGAACCTGCATTCCGGGATCGTCACGGCGCTACCGGGATTCACGGTGGGCGCGACCGCCACCACGCTCGCCGCGGCGCGGGCGGCGATCGCCGCGCACAGCTTCGATCTGGCCCTGGTGGACGTGTATCTGCCGGACGGTTCGGGGATCGACCTGGTGCGTGAGATCCACTTCGACGCCATGGTGCTCACGGCGGCGACCGAGGCCGAGACCGTGCGCGCCGCGCTCAGCGCGGGTGCGCTCGGGTACCTGGTGAAACCGTTCGACCACACCGCCCTGGCCGCACGCCTGGCCGGTTATGCCCGGTACCGCCGCATCCTGTCCGCCACCGAGGTGACCGCCCGCGAGGTGGATGCCGCCCTGGAGGCGCTGCGTCCGACGCCGCCGACCGCCCCGGCCGCGGCGGCCTCCTCGACCACCCGGGAACTGGTCCTGGACGCGGTGCGAGTCGCCGCCTCCCCGCTCTCGGCCGCCGAGGTCTCCACCGTCACCGGCGTCTCGCGCGCCACCGCCCAGCGGTACCTGGCCCTGCTCGTCGCCTCCGGCGAGGTCCGCATGCAGTTGCGCTACGGCAGCACCGGCCGCCCGGAACAGGAGTACATCGCCATTCGGGGTGCCACCACCTAGTGCCACGGAGTCACCCGAGTCCGGGGCCGACGGGCAGTGCTCTCCGCCCGCCGCGATCGCCCCGCCGGAGCCGGCGGCAACGGGTACCCTGCTCCGAAACGTTTATATTTCAATAGTTGGGAATCACGCTCATGCGCAACCGCTTCCGCATCGCCGCCCTGGCCTTCGCCCTGGCCGCCGCCCCCTTCGCCGTCATCGCCCCGGCCACAGCAGCCGTCCCCCTGACCCCCGCCGAGCCGACACTCCCGGCTGTCCCGCACACCGCCGAACCGGTCGGCTTCGCCTGCATCCTCATCTACCCCACCCCGCCCGAATGCGCACTGGCCTCCCTCTCCGCGGGCCTGTCCGCACAGTGACGGGCTCGTCACCCTGACCATTCCTGCCCTGCCCACCGCGTGTACCGCCCGGTCCGCCGGGGCTCAGCGCCGTCATCGGGCGCGGCCGCGCTCAGTTCGACACAGCCACGCCCAGCGACAGCGCGCCGTAGGGTCGGGGCGCCCCCTCCTGATAGAAGCGGTCCACCTCGCGGAGTTCGAATCCGGCCGTGGTCAACAGTTCCGCGATATCGCGGTTGAGATGGCACCCGCCCGCCACCGTCTTCTGGATCGGGTTGAGGCGATGCTGCCAGGTCTGGACGCCGGGATCGGGAGCCAGTCCGTGTTCGACGAAGTGCAGCGTGCCGCCGGGCAGCAGCACCCGCCGCACCTCGGCCAGCGCCGCCAGCACATCCGGGATGGTGCACAGCGTCCACGTGGACAGCGCCGAGTCGAAGGTGTTGTCGGCGAATGGAAGCCGCTGCCCGTCGAGTCCCGAGCGCTCCACCGGGACGGGTGCGGCCGCCACCCGCTGCGCCGCCATCCGCCAGCCCAGATCCGCGGGTTCGACGGCGCTCACCGACTCCACCGCGCTCGGGTAGAGCGGCACATTGCGGCCGGAGCCGAATCCGATCTCGACGACCCGCCCGTGCAGGTCGGCGCAGGCTCGCTCGCGCAGCGGATCGAGCGCCCGCATACCGCAGGTGAGGTCGACGAGGCGGGGGAGGATGCGGTCTTCGTAGATACCCACGTTCTCACTCTCCCAAGGTCGGGGCTCGGCCGCCAGTGCCGAAACCGCCGAAACCGCGACTCAGCGCGGCGGCATCCGCTCGGTGAGCCAGTTCGACAGATAGTCCAGTACGGCCGGGTCCATGGTGGTCTCGATGGCCGCGTACTCGTCGGGCGTGCCCTTGTCGGCCGGCTGCAGTAGATGGTTGAGCCCGTCGAAGGTGTGGACGGTGGCATCCGGATTGTCCGCCAGCAGATTCCGCATGGGTCCTTCGCTCTGGGCGGGTGGTACCTGGAGATCCTTGCCGCCGTACACGGCCAGCGTCGGCACCCGCAGTGCCGACAGTGCCGGGGCGGGATCGTAGTTCAGCAGCGCCGCCATGTACGGGCTCGCCATCTGCGCCGCGGCCTCCTCCGGTGAGCGCTCGTCCTCCGGGAGGCTGTTGTTGTGCTCGAGCACGTACCGGCGGGCCGCCTCCAGATCGCCGGTGCGGACGATGGCGACCAGTCCCGACACGAAGCCGATCTGCTCGCTGATCTCCTCGGGCGTCGCCCCCTGGGCGGCCATGATGAGCCGGTTCTGCTCCAGCAGCACCTCCGAACCCGGCACCGCCGGACCGGCCAGCAGGATCGTGAACGCCACCCCGCTGTCGGGACGCGCCGCCGCCAGCGGGGCGAGGTAGCCACCCTCGCTGTGGCCGAGCAAGCCGATGCGACGGGCGTCGATATCGTCGCGGCCGCGCAGGTAGTTCATCCCGGCGATGATGTCGTCGGTGAGCTCCTGATAGGTGGCGTGTTCCAGATTGCCGCCGGTCCCGCCGACGCCGCGGTCGTCGGTGCGCAGCACCGCGTATCCGGCGCGGGTGAGAGTGTCGGCGAGCAGCAGGAAGGGCTTGTGTCCGAGCAGGGTCTCGTCGCGGTCCTGCGGTCCGCTGCCGGTGATCAGCACGACGGTCGGGAACGGTCCGGTGCCCTCGGGCCGGGTCAGCGTGCCGGCGACGGTGATCTCCCCGCTCGGATAGGACACCTCTTCGGTGTCGTACGGGAACGGCGCCTGCGGTTCCTGCGGTCGCGCCGGACCCTCCACCTGTCCGCGGGTCAGCCGCAGCGGGAACTGTTGTCCGCCTTGGCTGAATTCGCCCTCGATGGTGTCGCTGTCGCGGTTGTAGGTCCCTTCGAACTTCGGATCGCCCGGGACGTCCGGAATGCTGAAGGTGACCTTGTCCGGATCGGCGCTCACCCCGGTCAACGGCGCGGCGGCCACGCCCTGCTCCGGAATGTCGACGGTGGCCTCGCCGTCATCGGCGAAGTTCACCCCGATGGCGAGCTGGCGGCCGGGGAGCTCGATACTGCCGTGCCAGTCGCCGCTCACCTGTTCGGGTGTCGGTGTGGCGTCGTCCTTTCCGCATCCCGCCGCCACCAGGGCGACGACGGCGGACAGGATCAACAGGAGTGACCGCAGCGTGCGCATACCTCACCCTACGCATGACCGGAACGCGGACGCTTCGGTTACGGGCCGATAACCGGTCGGACACCATCGATAACCACTCGGACGTCCGACATAACAGGGCGGGTTCCGTCGTTGCCGCCGCCGACCGGGCCTCCGTACCGTGGACGGTGTGAGCAATGTCGCTTCCCTCCCCGGTGCCGCATCCCTTCCGGCTGGTGTCGGCGGTGCCGCCGCCGCCGAATTCGCCCCTCTCGTACGAACTTTCGCGAGGATCATGGGCGGCAGACCGGGTGCGGGAGGTGGGCTGGCCGTGCACCGGCACGGCGAGCCCCTGGTCGACATCTGGATCGGCGACGGCGAAACCGGCCGTCCGTGGGGACCGGAGACCGGCAGCATCGTGTTCTCCGCGACCAAAGGCATCGCGGCCACGGTGATCCATCGCCTCGCCGACCGCGGCCTCATCGACTACGCCGCACCGGTCGCCGAGTACTGGCCCGAATTCGGGGCCAACGGCAAGGACCGGATCACGGTGCGGCAGCTGCTGTCCCATCGCGCCGGACTGTCCGGGCTGCCCGCCATCGCACGCGGGCTCGACGAGGTGCTCGACCACCGGCTCATGGAGGAGCGGCTGGCCGCGGCGAAACCCGACCACCTGCTGGGTGTTCCGACCTATCACGCTCTCACCTTCGGCTGGCTGTGCGGCGGGCTGGCCCGCTCCGTCACCGGTCGCGGCATGGCCGATCTGTTCCGTACCGAGGTCGCCGAACCGCTCGGCACCGACGGCATCCATCTGGGTCGCCCGGCCCCGGGCTCGGCCACCCGGGTCGCCGCGGTGGCGGGCTCGCGCCTGGAACTGGTCGGCGCGCCCTATGCCGCCATGGCGCTCGGCCGGGCCTACGGCATTCCGGGCGCGGCGGG
>NZ_BAGD01000057.1 GCF_000308635.1 Nocardia otitidiscaviarum NBRC 14405
CGGGCACGGCAGCGTCGGCCACCACACCGTCGGGCACGGCAGCGTCGGGCACGGCAGCGCCAGCCAGGACGTCACCGGGGACGACACCGTCGGTCGCGACAGCACCGGGCACGTGAGCACCTGCCACACCATCGCCTGTGGTGCCGGCATGGGGCGGGGTGTCGCGGCGTGGGGAATCGCCGCGGGAGGGCTTGCCGTGTTCGGCGGGGTGGCTGGCGGGTGTGTCGGGGAGTGGTTCGGATTCCGCCCTCGGTGTCGCGGCTGGGCCGCCGAGGGAGGCGAGGCGGATGTCGCCGCCGTGGGCGCGGGCCAGTTGGCGGGCGAGGGCTAGGCCGATGCCGCGGCCGCCGGGGAGGCCGGAGTCGGGGCGGGTGGAGACGCCCTCGGTGAAGATGGCGTCGGCGAGGGCGGGCGGGACGCCGGAGCCGCTGTCTGCGACGGTGAGGTGCAGGGTCGAATCCTCTTGGACCAGTTCCACTTCCACCACGGCGGGTGGTTCGCCGGTGCGCGCCGCCTCGATGGCGTTGTCGAGCAGGTTGCCCAGGACGGTGGTGACGTCCACCGGCACGGCGAGATTGCCGTCTATCCAGGTATTGGGGCCCAGGCGCAGGGTGACGCCGCTTTCGCGGGCGTGCGCGGCCTTGGCGGCGAGGAAGGCTTGCAGATAGGGGTCGTGGACGGCGTCCATGCCGGGCAGCGCCGCGCCGAGCGGTCCGGACCCGAGCAGGTCGTCGATGTACTGCGCCGCCGCCGCGGGCCGATCGGTGTGCAGCAGCCCCGAGATCAGGTGCAGCCGGTTGGCGAATTCGTGGCGCTGGGCGCGCAGGACGGTGCTCATGGAGCGGACCGCGTCGAGTTGGCGGGTCAGCGATTCGATATCGGTGCGGTCGCGCGCGCTCAGCACCGCGCCGAGGCAGCGGCCGTCGCGGCGCACCTCCCGCGCGGTCACCACCACGATGCGATCACCCACCATGGCCTGCACCGGCACCCCGTCGGCGGCCCGGAAGACCTCGAGCACCCGCGGGGTGAGGCCGAGTTCATCGACGGCACAACCGGTTTCGCCGGTGATGCCGAGCAGCAGCCGCGCTTCCTCGTTCACCACGGTGACCCGCCAGGCGGTATCGGCCGCCACCACGCCCTCCCCGATACCGTGCAGCACCGCATCCTGTTCGCGCACCAGTTCGGCCAGCTCGCGCGGTTCCAGACCCAGCGTGAGCCCGTGCCAGCGCCGGGCCAGCAGCATCGAGCCGAGCACCCCGGCCAGCAGCGCGCCACCCGCCAGCAGTCCGGCCCGGCGCAGGTCGCCCAGAAGTTGATCGTGCACCGCCGTCGTGGAGATGCCGACGCTCACCTCCCCGACGACGTGGGCGCTTCCCGGTTGCAGCACCGGAACTTTCGCGCGCACCGACTCGCCCAGCGTGCCGTGCTCCTGAATCACCACCTCGCGGCCCGCGAGCGCGCCGGAGGGGTCGGTGCTGACCCGCTCCCCCAGCCGCGTCGAATCCGGATGCGCGAGCCGGATCCCGGCCTCGTCGGTCACCACCACGAACAGCGCGCCGGTGCGGGCGCGGGCGTCCTCGGCGATGCGCTGCACCGGCCCAACCGCGAGTTCGGTCTCCATCTCATCACCCGACAGTGAGGTTGCCAGTGAGTAGCGGTATACCTGCTCACGCAGCGCCGGCTCCGAGGCGACGGTGCGGGCGATCGCCAGCGCACGCTGCCCGTACTCGCCGGACAGTCGCTCGTTGCTGACGTAGGCGAACATGCCGAACGCAATGCCCAAGGTCAGCGTGACGACCACTACCTGGAGCAATACGATCTGCGTCCGCAGCCGCACCTCACCCACGAAGGGTCGGGTACGACGGCCGAACACACTCACCGCGCCAGTGTAGGCAGACCGGCGGGTTCGTATCGGGTGGCGAGCACAATGCGCACAACGCACATTTCGCGGGTTTGCACGGAATGTGCGAGCCCCGCTCTTCCGCTTCCGGGGCGTCGGCGGTGTCGCCCAGGCCCCCGACGTGCGGCGGCCGCACCCGGGCGCGGGTGCGGCCGCCGAATCGACAGCGGTTGCGGACTAGTCCCGGTCGGGCCAACCGCCGTACGGCACGGTGATCAATTCCATATAGTGGCCGTTCGGATCCTGGAAGTAGATGCCGCGACCACCGTCGTTGTGATTGATCTCGCCTTCGTGCTGACCGCGCGGATCGGCCCAGTAGGTGATCCGATACCGCTCGATCTTCTCGTACGCGGCGTCGAACTCCGCCTCCGAGACCAGAAAGGCGTAGTGCTGCGGTTGAATCCCGGTGGGGATATCGGGCGGGACGTCGGCGAAGTCGAAGGTGACCCCGTTCTCGGCCCGGATCGGAATGAAATGCCCGACCGGGGCACCCACCTCCAGACCCAGAATGTCCGCCCAGAATTCCGCGGATACTCGTTTGTCGGTACAGCCGACGATGGTGTGATCGAACTGAATGGGCAAAGGATTTCTCCTGTACTCGTGACGGTCCCGACCCCGGGCCGGTACAAGTCGACCAACGGGAGCACCGCCACGAGACCCAAGCTAACGCAACGAGATCGACTTGTTCAAGTGATCACGCACCCCGGCGCGAACGCCGCACGGCATCGGCGGTGAAGATCGCCAGCGCCACCCAGATGAGCGCGAAACCGGCCCACCGCGACGGCGGCATGTCCTCGTGCACCACGAACACGCCCCAGGCCAACTGCAGGCCCGGCGTGATGTACTGCAGGATTCCCATGGTGGACAGCGGAACCCGCTGCGCCGCCAGGGCGAACAGCAGCAGCGGCACCAGGGTCACCGGACCGGTGGCCATGAGCAGCGCGGTATGCGGGACGCTCGATCCGATGGCGGCCTGACCGGTCACCCCGAGCACGATCACCGCGGTCAACGCGAAGGGCGCGGCGACCAGGCCCTCGGCCGCCAGTCCCGGCAGCGGTTCCAGCCGGATCACCTTCTTGACCAGTCCGTAGGTGGCGAAGGAGCAGGCGAGCACCAGCGCGATCCAGGGCGGCCGCCCGTAGTCCACGGTCAGCACCACCACGGCCGCCGCGCCGAGCCCGAGCGCCACCCACTGCGCGGGCCGCAGCCGCTCCCGGAAGATCACCACCCCGAACGCGACCGTCACCAGCGGATTGATGAAGTAGCCGAGCGCGCATTCCACCACGTGCCCGGAGATCACCCCGCCCACGTAGACGCCCCAGTTGAGGGAGATGGCGGCCGACGCGGCCGCGGCCATGCGCCAGGTGCGCGCACTGATCGCGCGCAGTTCACGCAGGCGACCCGCGACCGCCAGCAGGGTGAGTGACACCACCAGGGTCCACAGAATCCGCTCGGCCAGCACCTCCACCGGTCCGGCGAAGGCGAGCAGTCCGAAGAAGGCCGGGAACAGCCCCCAGCACAGATAGGCGCCGCCGCCGAAGAAGACGCCGAGATCCCGGCCGCGTGCGGTGCGCGCCACGGGAGCCGTGTCGACCGACGTCACCTCGGGGTTCGCCCCGAGCGCGTCGGCGCCCGAACCCGGTTCCGATACCTGTCCGCTCGCCACTTGCTCAACGTTAGCCTCAGCAACGACCCCGAATCATCCGGATTATCGGAACCGCCCCGTGGTCGGTCGCGCACGCCGCGGTGAGACGACCGCCGATTTCCGCCTGCACGCGCTGGCGGACCCGTGCGCACGGGCAAATTCTCCCCGGCGTTCTAGGCTTGTCGGCATGTCGATCACCGCGCAGGCTCCCGAGAGCCCGCCCGCGCTGGGTCTCACCTCCGCAGAGGTCGAGCAGCGCCGCCGGGACGGTTTGACCAATGACGTGCCCGAGCGCGCCAGCCGTTCGGTGCGCGACATCGTGCGGGCAAACGTCTTCACCCGCATCAACGCCATCCTGGGTGTGCTGTTCATCCTGGTGATGGCGACCGGTTCGATCATCGACGGCATGTTCGGCCTGCTCATCGTGGCCAACAGCGCGGTCGGCATCATCCAGGAGGTCCGGGCCAAGAAGACCCTGGACAATCTGGCCATCGTCGGCCAGGCCAAACCGGTGGTGCGCCGCGACGGCGCCGCCGCCGAGATCGCGCCGCAGGAGGTGGTGCTCGACGACATCATCGAACTCGGGCCCGGCGACCAGATCGTGGTGGACGGCGAGGTGGTCGAATCCGAACTGCTCGAGGTCGACGAGTCACTGCTCACCGGTGAGGCCGACCCGATCGACAAGGCGGTCGGCGCACCGGTCATGTCCGGCAGCTTCGTGGTGTCCGGCAGCGGGGCGTACCGGGCCACCAAGGTCGGCAAGGACGCCTACGCCGCCAAACTGGCCGAGGAGGCCAGCAAGTTCACGCTGGTGAACTCCGAACTGCGCAACGGCATCAACACCATCCTGAAAGTCATTACCTACCTGCTGATTCCGGCGGGCCTGCTGTCCATCTACAACCAGCTGGTCTCCAGCGGGGAGTCGTGGCGGCCCGCGGTCAACGGCATGGTGGCGGCCCTGGTGCCCATGGTGCCCGAGGGCCTGGTGCTGATGACCTCCATCGCCTTCGCGGTGGGCGTGGTGCGGCTGGGACGGCGCAAATGCCTGGTGCAGGAGCTACCCGCCATCGAGGGCCTGGCCCGCGTGGACGTGGTGTGCGCGGACAAGACCGGCACGCTCACCGAGAACGGAATGCGCCTGGCCGAGATCCGGCCGGTCGGTGCGGACACCGGCGCTGGGAGCAACGGTGCTGAGGCCAACGGTTCTGGGGCCGACGGTGCTGGGGCCAACGGCGATGACGAGCTGAAGCGGGTGCTGGGCGCCATGGCCGCCGACGATCCGCGGCCCAATGCCAGCGTGCTGGCCATCAAGGAGGCGCTGCCGGACACCCCCGGCTGGCGGCCCACGGGGGTCGCCCCGTTCTCCTCGGCCAAGAAATGGAGCGGCTTCTCCTACGGCGAGCACGGCAACTGGCTGCTCGGCGCGCCCGACGTACTGCTCGACCCGGAATCCGAAACCGCCGCCACCGCACAGGAAATCGGCGCGCAGGGCCTGCGCGTGCTGCTGCTGGCGCGCAGCGACCGGCCGGTGGACGCCGCCGACGCGCCCGGTACGGTGACCGCGGCGGCGCTGGTGGTGCTGGAGCAGAAGGTGCGCCCCGACGCCCGGGACACCCTGGACTACTTCGCCTCCCAGCACGTCGACATCAAGGTGATCTCCGGCGACAATGCCGTCTCGGTGGGCGCGGTGGCGTCCTCGCTGGGGCTGACCGGCGGCGAGCACGCCGTGGACGCCCGCACGCTGCCCGAGGATCGCGACCAGCTCGCCGACGTGCTCGAGCAGCAGACCACCTTCGGTCGGGTGCGCCCGGATCAGAAGCGCGCCATGGTCTCCGCGCTGCAATCGCGCGGGCATACCGTCGCCATGACCGGTGACGGCGTGAACGACGTACTGGCGCTGAAGGATTCCGATATCGGCGTG
This sequence comes from Nocardia otitidiscaviarum NBRC 14405, assembly GCF_000308635.1. Classification (GTDB taxonomy): domain Bacteria; phylum Actinomycetota; class Actinomycetes; order Mycobacteriales; family Mycobacteriaceae; genus Nocardia; species Nocardia otitidiscaviarum. Next base: position 5,467 of record NZ_BAGD01000057.1, read on the forward strand.
GCCATGGGCGCGGGCAGCCCGGCCACCCGCGCGGTGGCGCAGATCGTGCTGCTGGACAACAAGTTCGCCACCCTGCCGTACGTGGTGGGCGAGGGCCGCCGGGTGATCGGCAATATCGAGCGCGTCTCGAATCTGTTCCTCACCAAGACCGTGTACTCGGTGGTGCTGGCCTTCCTCATCGGCATCGCGGGGGTGGGCTCGCAGATCTTCGACTACGAGTCCATCGGCTATCCCTTCCTGCCGCGACATGTCACGATCGCGGCCTGGTTCACCATCGGCATCCCGGCGTTCATCCTGTCGCTCGCGCCGAACAACGAGCGGGCCCGCACCGGATTCGTGGGACGCGTGATGCGCCTGGCGATTCCGTCCGGCGTGGTGATCGGTGTCATGACCTTCATCGCCTATCTGCTCGCCTACGAGGGACCGGATGCCAGCGAGACGGCGAAGGTGCAGGCCGGGACGACCGCGCTCATCACCCTGCTGATCATCGCGGTCTGGGTGCTGGCCATCGTGGCCCGCCCGTGGGTGTGGTGGAAGGTGCTGCTCATCGGCGGCTCCGTCACCGGCTACCTCATCCTGTTCTCGGTGCCCTTCACCCGGGAGTTCTTCAAGCTGGACCCCTCCAACGTCACGCTGACCACGACGGCCTTCATCCTCGGCGGAATCGGCATCGTGCTGGTGGAGCTGGCGTGGTGGATCAGCGCGCGGCTGCGCGGTGAGGCGCATCCGCTGCTGCCGGCCGCGCCGGGTGAGAAGGTCTGAGCCGGGACGGTATTCGCGGCGGCCGCACCGACGAACTGGTCGCATGGTTCGGCTCGCCGTGAACGCCCTTGTGCCAGGTCGTCATTGAATCGACGGGGTACTTTGGGCGGCATGGAGGTTCTCCTGCATCAGATCGACGCGTTCGTCGACGCCCCCTTCTCCGGCAATCCGGCCGCGGTCATGCCGCTGCTGTCGTGGCTGCCGGACGACCTGCTGCAGCGGCTCGCCGAGGAGAACAACCTCGCCGAAACCGCCTTCTACACCTCGGCGCTACCGCCGGAGGCAGGGGCCGCGCCGGATAACGCGCCCGCGTTCCACCTGCGCTGGTTCACCCCGGCCGTGGAGGTGGATCTGTGCGGACACGCCACGCTCGCGACGGCCGCGCAGATCCTGGAGGATATGCATCCCGGCTCCGACCGCGTGCACTTCTACACCCGCAGCGGGTGGCTGCGGGTGGACCGCGCCGCCGACGGCGGTCTCGTCATGGACCTGCCCGCCGTCGCCTCCCGGGAACTCGATCTGACCGCGGAGATCCCGCGCGCACTGGCCAAGGCCATCGGAGTGCGGCCCATCCGTGCCCTGGACGGCACCGATATCGTGCTCATGGTCACCTCGGAACTCGAAGTGCGCGAAGCACATCCGAACTTCGCGGCCTTCCCCAGCCTGCACCGCGGGGTGATCGTCACCGCCGCGGGTGAATCGGTCGACTTCGTCTCCCGCTTCTTCGCCCCCGGAGTCGGCGTACCCGAGGATCCGGTCACCGGGTCGGCGCATGCCCAGCTCACCCCGATCTGGAGTGCCGATCTGGGCCGCACCGCCCTCACCGCGCGACAGCTCTCACCTCGGGGCGGCACCCTGGGCTGCACGCTCACCGGCGACCGGGTGCAGCTGACCGGTCGGTGCCGCCGCTATCTGGACGGGGTCGTGCGCCTGCCGGATTGACGCCGGTTCAGCGCGTGACGACGCGCTCGGTCAGGGTCAGCAGATCGGCGGCGGTATAGCCCGGATAGCCGTGCAGGACGGCGCGCCAGTGCTCCGGAATGGCGGCGGCGCCGTGGCGGGCGCCCAGCAGACCGCCCGCGATGGCGGCGGTGGTATCGGTGTCGCCACCCGCGCGTACCGCCAATTCCAATGCGCCCGGCAGCGTTTCGTCGTGGGTGATGGCCCACCAGGCGGTTTGCAGGGCGTGCACCACCCAGCCGTTCTCGGCGAAGTCCGCCGGGGTGCCGTGTTCGGCCTTGTCCAGCAGCGGCCCCCAGAAGTCGGCGTCCACGACCGACAATGCCTCGCGCACACCGTCGTAGGTGCCGTGCAGCACCGCGTGCCGGATGGCCAGCGTCCACAGCGCGCACGCGTCCATGGCGTGCGGGTCGTAGTGGGTGAGCGAGGACACCATGCGCGCCGCCAGCACGCAGTTCTCGGCATCGTCGAGGTAGGCCAGCGCCACCGGCGCGGTCCGCATGAGCGAGCCGTTGCCCGCCTTCAACCCTTCCAGGGTGTGGGCGCGGACGCGCATGTCGCGGGCGGCGGCGTCGCGCCATTCGAGCACCGCCCGCGTCTGATTCCCGATGTCCTTGGGCCGCGCGTCCCACCACGCCACGAATTCGGCCGCCACCGCGTCGAGCCCGGCCTCCTCGTGCAGATTCCCCGCCTCGGCCGCCGCCCGGGCCACCGCGACCGCCATGGCGGTGTCGTCGGTCCACTCCCCCGGCTCCCAGCGAAAGGTCCCGCCGCCCTTCATGTGTACGGCCACATCCGGCCCCGGATGGGTGAACTCGTATCCGGCCCCCAACGCGTCCCCCGCCGCCGTCCCCAGCAACACCCCCGCCGCCCGATCGGCCTGCCGCGCGGTCAAATCCATAACCCCAACCTCCACTGGCGAATCCGAGTTCCACCCCACTGTGTCACAGCACTCCGACACCGCCCCGTCCCGGTGCCCGCCGATCAGCGCTGCAACACCGCGACCAGGACGATGGTGAGCGGAATCAGCACGGCGGCGGCGATTATCGCCGCGTACACGCCCGCGCCCGGTCGCTCGCACTCCCGGAAGTCGGCGGCCCCGGCGCTGTAGATCGTGCGCGGGGCGGCGTAGTAGAGCCACACCGGACCACGCGTGGTGTCGATATCGAGCACCGCCCGGCCGACCGACCACAGCGCGTATCGCGACCACAGCTGCGCGCGAAACCGCCCGACGGGCAACATGATCCGATTCTCCCCGGGCCGCAGATCGAACCGCAGACCGGGCGCGAACTCGACCAGCATCGGTGCGCTCCCGTGCCGCAGGCGAATCGGCTTGGACGCCACTACCGTGACCGGCACCCACGGCGGTGGGTGCGGGTTGCCCTGAGCTCTCATGCGCTACCTCCCGCGCCGATGCTATCCCGCCACCCCGGAGACCTCGAGGCGCGCACGCCCCGGAGACCTCGAGGCGCGCACCGCCCTTGGCCAGTGCCCGAACGGCGGAGGCGCGCCGAGCCCACATAGTCGGACGGATCGGCGACGCTGCGCGCGCAATGGTCACCACCGCGCGATGCCGGTGACGGCGCGGTCTCGTAGCCGACCGGTCAGTTCTCGGGGATCGGGCCGTCGTCCGGGCCGGGGACGACGTAGTCCTGGTGTCGCGGCAGCAGCGGGACGAGGGCGTAGGTGCCGCCGCCCGCATCGGCGGGGAGGGCCTCGATCACGCGGATATCGCTGTGGGCGGCCAGCTTTCGCAGTTGGTCGAGGGTGCCGCGGATATTCAGACCCACCACGCAGGCACATCCGGCGTCCAGGCGGGTGGCGGCCAGGCGCAGGGCGGCGGCGGTGCGGGCGTCGGGGGCGGTGGCGGCGTCGGCGCGCAGCAGGGCGGCGGCGGACCGCGCGGACGCGACGGCGGGGGTGTCGCCGGACGGCACCGTGATGGTGGTGACCGGGGTGTATACCCGCGGGATGTCGACGTGCAGCAGCACCTGTGCGATGCGCAGGCCGTCGGTGTAGGCGGGAATCCGGTCGGCGGTGATGGGTGCGGCGAACGAGAGCAGCGCCCAGTGCTGATCGGAGTCGTTGCCGCGCAGAGACTCTCGGGCGCGATCCAGGTAATCCGACACCCGCTCGCCATGATCGGGTCCCAGACGGTCGGTGGTCACCACCGACCGCACCGGCGGCTGCGCCCATCCCAGCACCAGCAGCAACACCGCGAAAACCACACCGCCGAGGACGATTCCGGCCCGCCGCCCCACGGGCGCGCGCGGCCCGAACTCACCGCGCGCACCTCGCAGCGCCCCCGCTCCCGGGCGACCCGCATCGTCGGGGCCGCCGACCCCACGGGTACCGGACCCACGGCCGTCGCCTGCGTGGTCGTGCCCGGTGCCGTCGTCGCGCGCGGGTCGGGAGGTCATCGGTTCGCGACCGGGCTAGGCACTGCGCAGCACGTCGAGGGCGTGTTCGAGATCGGCGGGATATTCGCTGGTGATCTCGATCCAGCGGCCGTCGGCCGGATGGTTGAAGCCGAGCTGGCGGGCGTGCAGCCATTGGCGTTCCAGGCCGAGGCGTTCGGCCAGGCGGGGATCCGCACCATAGGTGAGGTCACCGCAGCAGGGATGCCGGATGGCCGAGAAGTGCACGCGAATCTGGTGGGTGCGACCGGTTTCCAGGTGGATGTCGAGCAGGCTGGCGGCCTGGAACGCCTCGATGGTGTCGTAGTGGGTGACGCTCGGCCGACCGTCGGCGGTCACCGCGAACTTCCAGTCGTTGCCGCGCGCCCGTCCGATCGGTGCGTCGATGGTGCCGCTGGAGGGGTCCGGATGGCCCTGCACCAGCGCGTGATAGCGCTTGTCCACGGTGCGGTACTTGAACGCGCGCTTGAGCTGGGTGTAGGCGTGCTCGGACTGGGCCACCACCATCACCCCGGAGGTGCCGACGTCGAGCCGGTGCACGATGCCCTGACGTTCGTGCGCCCCGGAGGTCGAGATGCGGTAGCCCATGGCGGCCAGCCCGCCCACCACGGTCGGCCCGGACCAGCCCACCCCGGTGTGCGCGGCCACGCCCACCGGCTTGTCCACCGCCACGATGTCGTCATCGGCGTAGAGGATCTTCATCCCCTCCACCGGGGTCGCTTCCACGGTGAGTTCGCGTTTGGGCTCCGGGAATTCGACCTCGAGCCAGGCCCCGGCCGTCAACCGGTCGGACTTCCCGGCAGCCACCCCGTCGAGCTGCACCGAGCCGTCCTCGGCCAGCGCCGCCACCGCCGTGCGCGACAGCCCCAGCAGCCGCGACAGCCCGGCGTCGACGCGCATACCGTCGAGCCCGTCGGGCACGGGCATGCTGCGGGTCTCCCTCATACCGTCTTCTCCTCGGTGTTCTCCTCGGCCGACTGCCGGTGCGCGCGAGTGCCGTCCGGCTCGAAACCGACAACGGTCAGCACCACCAGCAGAATCGCACCGCACACGATGGCGGAGTCGGCGACATTGAAGACCGGCCACCAGCCGACGGCCAGGTAGTCCACCACATGCCCCTGCAACGGTCCGGGCGCGCGGAACAGCCGATCGATGAGATTGCCCAGCGCCCCGCCGAGCACCATGCCGAGCCCGATCGCCCACCACAGCGACCGCAGCGTGCGGCCGATGCGGATGACGCCGATCACCACGGCCGCCGCGACCAGGGTCAGCAGCCAGGTCATGCTGGTCGCCATGGAGAAGGCCGCGCCCGGATTGCGCACCAGGCTGAACCGCAGCCAATCGCCGATGAGGTAGACGGGCTCGCCGGGCGTCAGCGTCGCCACGGCGACGACCTTCGTCAGCAGGTCCAGGCCGAGCAGGACGGCGGCGATGATCAACAGCGTCCGCAACCGCAGCGGCCGACCCGCGGTCGCCGCATCCGAACCGACAGCGCCGCCCGAACCAACAGCGCCATCCGCGCCTGCCGTGGTATTCGAGCCTGCAGCGGTGTCCGAATCTGCCGTAGTGCCCGAATCTGCCGCGGTGTCCGAGTCTGCTTCGGCAATCGACCCCGTCGCGAAATCCGTGCCCGTGGCGGCGTCCGCGTGTGTCTCGGCACCCGAGCCCGCCACAGCGTCAGATCCCACAGCGGCGTCAGATCCCACAGCGGCGTCGGATCCCACAGCGGCGTCCGAACCCACCGCAACATTCGAATCCGCCGCCGTGCCCGAGCCCTTCTCGCGCGCCGCCCCGGCCTCGGCCGCCCCGCGCTCCGCCCCTGCGCCGGAGACCGCGGAACCACCCCCCGACCGCGCGTTCTCCGTGTCGGCAGGGGTGTCGGGCGTGTGCTCGCCCACAGCTGAGCCGCCGGGTGGCGGTGGGGATTGGTCTGCGCCGGTGTCGCGCGGCCGGTCGATACTCACGCCTGCCATCATCCCCTATGCCGATTGCCGCCTCGTCGCTCACCGTGTCGCACCCCCGGGCGCCGCCTGAGAACCAGGTGGGGACCCGCCCCCTGACAACCCAGCTGATTATCAGGATCGCGCCGTACCCTGTTCGACGTGACGGTGTTGTCTTCTCCCACTTGCTCGGCGACCGCCACCGCACCCTGCGCCGGAGACTCCGGCCGACCGCGGTCCGCGATCCGATCCGCCCGCCCCAGCGTGCTGCTGGTGGTGATCGCCGTCGCCTTCTCGGCGTTCGGCGTCGGATGCAGCAATCGTTCGGAGGCCACCGTCGATGTCGAGGGTGCGGAACCGGCCGGGATCGGCAAGGAGGTCACCGTGCCCATCGCGGCGGTGGTGACCACCGTCCTCGATGCCGGGGAGAGCCCGCGCGGCATGCTGTCGCGCAGCCTCCCGACCGGCACCACCCAGGAGGTGACGCTGCGTACCGACCACCACATCGAGCAGCAGATCAACGACCAGGCGGTGCGCGACTTCTCCCCGCCGGCGGTCACCATTCCGCTCACCGCGCTGACCGATGAGCAGGGCTGCGAGCTGGTGCTCGGCAATGTCACCTCCAGCGATCCGGTGTTGGCCAAGGCGCTGCGGCCCGCCGACGGCTCACGCGCGGGCCTGGAGATAAGCGAGTACGGCGCCATCACCGCACTGCGCCTGACCCCCAATACCGCCACCTCCGATCCGGCCCGCGCCGCCCTGGAGCAGGCGTTCTACCAGGCGGTATACCAGTCCATCGCCTTCCCGCGCACCCCGGTGGGCGTCGGCGCGGTGTGGACGGTGCGCCAGCGGGTGTCGGGCAGTGTGCCGCTCGACCAGGTGACCACCGCGACCCTCACCGATCGGGAGGGCGATCTGCTCACCATCGCGCTCGAGGTCACCCAGACGCCGAAGGTGTCGGAGTGGGAACTGCCCAACAACGCCGGAACCCTCGATATCGTCGACTACCTCATGCACGGGTCGGGCGTGATCACCGTTGATCTGACCAAGCCGTTGCCGGTATCGGGCGCGATCACGGTGGGCGGCAACCAGACCTACAAGGATCCGCGCAGCTCGGTGACGCTGCGGCAGACGCTGAGCACCGAAGTACAGTGGGGCGAGTGAGCGGACGGACGGTGACGGCGGCCCTGGCCGCGGTCGTCGCGGGACTGGCCGTATCCGCATGCGGCTCCGACGATTCCGAACCCCCGCCGCCGACACTGGGACCGACGGTGTCGCCGCCCTCGATACCCGCCGACGCACCCGTTTCCGACGCGGCGGCATTGCGCGCCGACCTGCTCGGCGTCGACCGCCTGCCCGCCGGTTTCGCCGCCCTGCCCGATCCGGAACCGGACGAGAGCGCCGGTTTCGGCGACACCGATCCCCCGCAGTGCGCGAAAGTGCTCGCGCCCATTGCCGATCAGACGCCGGGTGCGGTGTCGCGCGCCGCCGCCTCCTTCGGCGGGCCGAACTTCACGAGCATCGACATCGACGCCGCCGCGTATGCGAACAATACTGCGGCACAGGCTTTTTCAGATGCCCAGTCGCTGCTGCGGGAGTGCGTGCGGTACTCCGCCGCCGATTCCGACGACACCACCGTACGTTTCCGGGTGGGTGGCCTGGAGCAGCCGCCGGCCGGGGACGCCGCCACCGCGTTCCGGGTCGACACCACCAGCGACGGGCTGACCCTGTACTCCGCGGTCAGCGTGACACTGGTCGGCACCACCGTGGTGCAGGTGGCCCTGAGCGGCCCCGAGGAGCCCGATCCGCGGCGACTCACCGAGCTGACCGCCGCCCAGGTGAACGCCCTGCGGGGAATCGCGGGTCCCTGACAACCCGCCTTGACGGTCTGCCGACGGGCCACCACCCCCGATACGCAGGCGAACCCGGCGCGGCACCCGCATATCGACGCCTGTCTGTCGGTGCCCCGGCCTACAGTCGGGCTGTCACACCCATCATCGATCGGAGGTATTCCGATGTCCGATGTCAAACCCATTCCCGAGGGCTACCCGGTGGTCTCCCCGGCGCTCGCCATCGACGGCGCGGCCCAGGCCATCGACTTCTACAAGCGGGTGTTCGGCGCGGCCGAACGATTCCGCATGCCGGGCCCCGAGGGCACGATCGCCCACTGCGAACTGCTGTTCGGCGATTCCGTCGTCATGATCGGTGATCCGGCCCCGGAGATGGGCTTCCGCGATCCCAAGTCGGTGGGCGGCACCCCGGTCAACCTCTACACCTACGTCGAGGACGCCGATGCCGCGCACGCCGCCGCCCTGGCGGCCGGAGCCCGGGAACTCCAGGCACCCGAAACCCAGTTCTACGGCGACCGCACCGCCGCCTTCGAGGACCCGTGGGGTCACCGCTGGACGGTGTCCACCCATGTCGAGGAGGTCAGCCCGGAGGAGATGGAGAAGCGGATGGCCCAACTGGGCTGACCACCGCTGTGCCACCGCACCCGTCGCGACGAGGCAACGGGTGCGGGTCGACCGTCAGCGCCAGCCCAGCACGTCGATGGGGCCCGGACTCCACAGACCGGAGCGGTTCTCCGGGGTGACGATCGGCCGCGCCGGAATCGCCGAGTCGTCGATGCGGGTGAAGCGCTGCAGCTCACCCCAGTCCGTGCGCCACGAGTGGTTCAGGTACGTGGCCATGGTCTGCGGGCGCAGCAGCAGCGAACTCCAGCCCAGCGGGCCGCCGCTGTCGTGGCTCTGCCAGCGGTTCGTATCCTTGGCGCCACCGCGGTCGGGCAGGATGCGCCACTGCGGGGTCTCGGCGATGCCGTTGTGATGCTCGTAGGGCCGCTGGCACGGAACCTGCAGGCCCACCGCCCAGTCCAGCAGCACCGGGGCGTCGGACCCGACGACCTGCTGCAGGGTGCGCGTCTGCGGGACGCGCGGCGGTGTCAGCGCCACCCACTGCTTCCAGTTGTCGTCCCGATCGGAGGCGATCAGACGGATCGCGGTGGCCTCGGCCGGGATATCGGTGAACGGGAAGCGCAGATTGCGCCAGGTCGGCGCGGGACCGATATCGATCGGCGCGACCCGACCCACCTCCCGCACCCCGCCCGCCGCATCGGCGACGCCGTAGGCGATCTCGACCGACTGTCCGGGCGTGACGATGCCGGACGCGTCGACCGAGCGGATCCGACCGGCCGCCGTGACCGCGATGATGCCGGTGCGCTCACTCGCCTCCGGCAGCCGGTACCAGCCGGTGGTCAGGCTCGCGATCGGCTCGGTCGTGCCGTAGCTGCCCAGCACCGGCGTGGTGGCCGGGTCGAGGCCGAACGGCAATGCGGCCGAAGTGGTTCCGGACGCGTCGTCCTGTTCCGCACTGTCCAGCGCGCTCACGATGGCGCTGGTGTCGACCTCGTCGTCGGCCTTCAGATCCGTCGCCACCGCGTTCGGGGCGAAGCCGATCGCGTCGGCGGCGAAGGTACCGAACGCGTCACCGGCCAGCGGCGCCAGCATGCCCGCATTCGGGTCGGTTTCGACCAGCACCTCCTCGGCGATACCGCACGGCTTGCCCAGGACGGCATTGACATTCGACTTCGCCAGGGAGAACCCCGGGTACTGCGCGACCGCACCCTTGGCCAGCGAACCCACCTCGAACAGCACCATGAAGGCGGCCACCATCGTGAGCGGCGGCAGCGCCACCAGCCGCCACAGCGGGCGGGAGATGCGATGCGAGGCACCGGGTTCCGGCGCGCGGACGTGGAACCACCCGGCGAGCGCCAGCAGCAGCAGGGCCAGCAGCAGGAACAGCTTGTTGACACCGACACCGGCCAGCACCACGGACTTGTCGTTCCAGGGGATGCCCCAGTTGGAGACGTACCACCAGCCGTTCATGCTGGAGAACGTGATGGCCAGCAGGAAGGCCACGATGGCCGCGAACAGGGCGCGGTTGCGGGGCGAGCGCAGCACGCGCGGACCGACGGCCACCGCGGTCACCACGGCGACCGCACCGGCGATCCCGGCGTAGACGCCGTTGTGGTGCGTCCACTTGGTGGGCGTGATCATCATGAGCAGGATGACGCCGACGCTGGTGCCGAGCAGACGGCGCACCGGACCGGCGGCCGTGAACGGAATCCGGCCGCCCCGACGCAGCAGCACGAAGGCACACACCAGCAGTCCCGCCCAGAACATGAACATGCCGAAGCGCCGGGCCACCGAACCGTCGATGGTGGGCATGAACAGGTACTGGTAGCGCAGATATTCGTCGTACCACTTGACATTCGGGCCGACGAGTTCGTGCACGTGCCGCATTTCCAGCATCGCCGCCGCGGTCTGGTCGGCGAAGGCCGCCGCCAGCACCACGGTTCCGGCCGCCGCCACCGGCGCGATCAGGCTCAGATAGGAGCCGAAGCGCGTCCGCAGTGTGGTCGCGAACCCGGCACCCGGGGCGACGGGTTCGCTCAGCTCACGCGCCCGCGCGTCGAGCGCCCGCCACATCGGCCTGATACCGGCCAGCAGCGGCGCGACGCAGATCACGCCCGAGGGTCCGGCCGTGCAGGCGAACGCTCCGATGAGCGCCGCCACCGCGTAGGGCAGCAGCCGCCGCGTCGCGACGGCGCGCTCCACCGACACCCAGGTGAGCAGCAGTGATACCGCCACGGCGGCCTCGGGGCGCAGCCCGTTGTTGTAGGGCAGCCAGACGGCCAGGAATCCCAGACCGCCGGTCCACACCGCCACCCGGTCGCGCGGAATGCGCACGCCCAAACGCGGAATCACCTCGCGACTGATCACCAGCCAGGAGATGACGCCCGCCAGCAGCGCGGGCAGCCGCACCCACGGGCTGGCCGGTGAGATCAAGGCCAGGTAACCGAACAGTGAGTGGTACAGGCCCACCGGGTTCTCGGGGACCCCGAAGTAGGCGAAGTAGTTGGCCATATAGCCCGACGGGATGGCGGCGCGGCCCATACCGAACAGGTAGCCGTCGTCCGCCGTGGTGGCCCCGATGAAATGCCAGAGCACCAGCGCGCCCAGCACCACCCCGTCGACCAGGGAGAAGGTCCACCACCGCCGCGGCAGGAAGCGTCGCCGCGAGCGCCCGTCGCGCCGGTCGAGGCGGTACAGCGCGAACAGCGCCACGACCGTCCCCAGCAGGGCGGTCCAGATCGCCACCCGCTTGAGCATGGTGGGGGTGGAGGAGAAGCGGCTGTCGACCTGGGCGGTGACGCTGGTCCCGGCCGCGGTGGCGAGATCGCTGTAGATGCCGACCAGCTGGGGCCGGTAGTCGCCGTCCAGGGTGACCGGCGCGACCGTGGTACCGGTGAGGGTGGCCGTGGTCCGGTCCATTCCGGCGTGCACGACCAGGGCGCAGTCCGCGCCGAGTTCGTCGACGGGCACGCTGACCAGTCGCTGATCCCGCAGCACCGCCTCCAGCCGGGCCGGTGTGGTGGTGCCGTCCTCGGCGGTGCTCGCCGCGCTCACCCATGCCAGGAAGCCGTACCGCCACCGGTCCGGCGCGCCGTTCGGTGTGGTCGCCACCAGCGTCCCGCCGTCCGGAACGAGCTGTGTCACAGCGGCACACGGGATCTCGGCGTCGAAGCTGACCGGCGCGTAGGACACCAGCGGGGCCTCCACGCCGCGCGTGGAGTCGCCTTGCGGCCAGCTCAGGGTCGCGGCGTCGACGGTGACCGGCAGCAGCGGCACCGCCACCGCGGACAGCACCGCGAGGAGTCCCGCCAGGAGAGCGACGGGGCGGGCCCAGCCGCCCCTGCGATCGGTGGAACCCGACTCCGTACTGTCGGCGGCATCGGAGTCCGCTCGCTCCATCACATCGGTCACGGAGGGCGATGTTAGCGAAAGAAAAGGCCCGGTGTCCCTTCGCGGACCCGGGCCCCTTCGCCGTCAGCGCGTCAGACGCAGGCCGGGGAGGTCTGGTTGGCCAGCTGGATCATGTTGCAGATCCACTCCTTCTGGACCTTCCACTTGCCGTCCTCGGCGACGAACGGCACGACCGCCTGCTGCGGCTCGCCGCCCGCGAGCGCCACCTGGGCGTCGGCGGTGATGGTGCCGTTGCCCAGATCGGTCACGCCGGTGACGGTGATGCTGGCGTTGTTCTGCTGCACCGCCTCGACCAGGCGGGTGGGCAGCTCCGGATCGGCGCTGATGCCCTGCAGCAGCTCGAGCTTCTCCTCATTCGGCACGTTCGGGTCGAGACCGCGCTGCAACTCCGCGTTGAGGTCGGCCACGGTCGGCACCGGCGGCAGATCGGCCTGCGCCTGCGTCTGCACCTGCGAGGTGGTGGTCTTGGTCGTGGTCTTGGTGCCCTCGGTCTCCTTGTCACCACTGCCACACGCCGACAGTCCGAGTGCGGTCACGACTGCCA
>NZ_BAGD01000056.1 GCF_000308635.1 Nocardia otitidiscaviarum NBRC 14405
CACAAGCCCGCCGCCGTGGAATCGGTGATCGCCACGCTGCGAACGTATCTCGCCGAACAGGGCGCGGGCGGCCGCCTGGCCGTGGTGGTGGGCGCGGGCGGGGACCGCGACGCCGGGAAGCGCCCGCTCATGGGTGCGGCGGGGGCGCGCGGCGCGGATCTGCTCATCATCACCGACGACAATCCACGCGGGGAGGATCCGGCCGCCATCCGCGCGGCCGTGCGCGCGGGCGCGGACGCGCTGCCGGAGGGGCAGCGTGGCGAGGTGCGCGAGGTGGGGGATCGGGCGGCCGCCATCGCCGCCGCTGTGGACTGGGCACGGCCCGGGGACGCGGTGCTGGTGGCGGGCAAGGGACATGAGACAGGGCAGGAGATTTCGGGTGTGAAGTATCCGTTCGACGACCGCGAGGTGCTCGCGGCGGCTCTCTCCGAGAAAACTAAGGACCTGACGGTTTCATGATCGAGATGACACTGCGGGAGATCGCGGATGTCGTGGGCGGCACGCTACACGACTGTCCCGACCCGGAGGTGACCGTGACCGGCGCGGTCGAATTCGATTCGCGCCGTATCGGACCCGGCGACCTGTTCCTGGCGCTGCCGGGCGCACGGGTCGACGGCCACGACTACGCGCGACAGGCCGTCGCCGCGGGCGCGGTGGCGGTGTTGGCGGCCCGACCGGTGGGCGTGCCCGCCATCGTGGTCACGCCACCGTCCGCCGCCCCGGCGGCGCGAGACGGAGATACGGGGGCGGACGGCGGAGCGGAAGGCCACGGCACCAGCCGGGCGCTGGCGCTGGCCGCCGATACCGACGGCTCCGGCGCGGCCGTGCTGGCGGCGCTGGCGAAACTGGCCCGCACCAGCGTCGACCGGCTCGTCGCCGCCGGTGGCCTCACCGTCGTCGGCGTGACCGGATCCTCCGGCAAGACCTCCACCAAGGATCTGCTCGCCGCCGTCCTGTCCCCGCTGGGACCCGTTGTGGCTCCGCCCGGTTCGTTCAACAACGAGCTCGGTCACCCCTGGACGGCGCTGCGCGCCGACGCCGACACCCGCTTCCTGGTGCTGGAACTGTCCGCCCGCGGCCGCGGCCACATTCGCTCCCTCACCGAGGTGGCCCCGCCGGGCATCGGCGTGGTGCTCAATGTCGGCACCGCGCACCTGGGCGAATTCGGCAGCCGCGAGGCGATCGCGGAGACCAAGGGCGAACTGGTGGAAGCACTTCCGGCCATCGGGCTCGCGGTGCTCAATGCCGACGACCCGCTGGTGTCGGCCATGGCCGCACGCACCGCGGCGCGCGTGGTCCAGGTCGGCCAGGCCGCCGGCGCGGATCTGCGCGCCACCGACGTCACCCTGGACGAGCAGGCGCGCGCCCGCTTCACCCTGCGCCGCGGGGACGAGAGCGTGAACGTGACCCTCGCCGTGCACGGCGAACACCAGGTCGGCAATGCGCTCGCCGCCGCCGCGGTCGCCCTGGAATGCGGGGCGGATCTCGCGACGGCCGCCGCCGCCCTCGGTGCGGCGCAGGCGGTCTCGGAACGGCGCATGGACGTGCGCACCCGGGCCGACGGCGTCACCGTGATCAACGACTCCTACAACGCCAACCCGGATTCGGTGCGGGCCGCGCTCAAGGCGCTGGTCACCATGGCCAAATCCGGCGCCACCGCGCGCCGCAGCTGGGCCGTCATCGGCGAGATGGGGGAGCTGGGCGAGGAATCGGTGCTCGAACACGACCGGATCGGCCGCCTGGCCGTCCGGCTCGACGTGGACCGGTTCATCGTGGTCGGGGCGGGCCGTCCGGTGCGCGCCATGTTCCAGGGCGCGGTGCAGGAGGGATCCTGGGGCGAGGAGGCGGTGCACGTGCCGGATATCGCCGCCGCCGTCGAACTGCTCGACAGTGAACTGGCACCCGGTGACGTGGTGCTGGTCAAGGCGTCCAAGTCGGTGGGGCTGTGGGCCGTCGCCGAACATCTGACGGCCGCAGCAGGTCCGGATGCGCGGCCCGCCGCTGATTCGATTGCGCGGCCCGCCGCTGATTCGAAATCGCGGCCCGCCGCGGCGGAGGAGGCCGCACGATGACCCAGATCCTCTTCTCGGCCGCCATCGCGCTCGCCGTCTCCATTCTGCTCACCCCCGTCCTCATCTCCATGTTCGCCAAACAGGGCTTCGGACAGGAGATCCGGGTCGACGGCCCGGAGAGCCACAAGGCCAAGCGCGGCACCCCCACCATGGGCGGCGTCGCCATCCTCGCCGGTATGTGGGCCGGTTACCTGGGCACCCACCTGATCGGCATGAGCTACGGCCAGCCCGGACCGTCGGCCTCGGGCCTGCTGGTGCTGGGCCTGGCCACCGCGCTGGGCGGCGTCGGCTTCCTCGACGACTTCATCAAGATCCGCAAGCAGCGCAATCTGGGCCTCACCGCGGCGGGCAAGTACATCGGACAGCTCACCGCCGCCGTGGTCTTCGGCGTGCTGGCGCTGAAGTTCCGCAACGACAGCGGGCTGACCCCGGCCAGCAAACACCTGTCCTACGTGCGCGACATCACCACCGTGTCGATGAGCGTGTGGATCTTCCTGGCCTTCGTCTGCCTGGTCGTGGTGGCCTGGTCCAATGCGGTGAACCTCACCGACGGCCTGGACGGTCTGGCCGCCGGGTCCATGAGCCTGGTGCTGGGCGCGTACATGATCATCACCTTCTGGCAGTGGCGCAACGCCTGCGTCGACTACCCGGAGGCGGGCTGCTACAACGTGCGCGATCCGCTGGATCTGGCGCTGGTGTGCGCGGCCGGCGGTGCGGCGTGCATCGGATTCCTGTGGTGGAACGCGGCTCCGGCCAAGATCTTCATGGGTGACACCGGATCGCTGGCGCTGGGCGGTCTGCTGGCGGGCCTGTCCATCACCACGCACACCGAACTGCTCATGATCGTCATCGGCGCGCTGTTCGTGGCCGAGGCGGCGTCGGTGGTGCTGCAGGTCGCGGTCTTCCGCACCACCCGGAACCGGCTGTTCAAGATGGCTCCGTTCCACCACCATTTCGAATTGAGCGGCTGGGCCGAGACGACGGTGATCATCCGATTCTGGATGCTCGCCGGTATGGCGTCCGCGGTTGGTCTGGGCCTGTTCTACAGCGAGTATCTGTCGGTCGGGTAGGTCGAAGGCGATGGTCGAACATTCTCCGAGGGTGCTCCGGTCACCGGGGCCCATGCTCGAATTTCTGCGTGGCCGTGACGTTCTCGTCGCCGGATGGGGGGTGTCCGGGCGCTCGCTCATCGAGCCGCTACAGGACATCGGCGCGCGTCCGGTGGTCACCGACGGCGGCGAGAAGGCCCTGGCGGAGGCCGCCGAACTCGGTCTGGCCACCGCCGCCCCCGCGGATCTGGTGGAACACGGGGCGCTGGACCGGTTCGCGCTGGTGATCACCAGCCCGGGCTGGCGGCCGGACTCCCCGGTGCTGGTCACCGCGGTCACCTCCGGCATCCCGGTCTGGGGCGACGTGGAATTCGCGTGGTGGGTCGATCAGGCCCGCATCTACGGTCCGGTGCGCAAGTGGCTGGTCGTCACCGGCACCAACGGCAAGACCACCACCACGCAGATGACGCACGCCATCCTGCGCGCGTCCGGAATTCCCAGCGTGGCCTGCGGCAATATCGGCACCCCGATCCTGGACGCGCTGCGGCGCAATCCCGGACCGCAGGTGCTGGCCGTGGAACTGTCCTCCTTCCAACTGCATTGGGCCCCCTCGGTACGACCCGAGGCCGGGGTGGTGCTGAATGTGGCCGAGGACCACCTGGACTGGCACGGCGGCCTCGACGCCTACGCCGCCGCCAAGGCGCGCGCGCTCACCGGACGGGTCGGCGTGGTGGGCCTCGACGACGCCGTGGCCGCCGCACTGGCCCGAAAGTCCAAGGCGCGCCGCACCGTCGGCTTCCGCGTCGGCGTGCCCGCCGACGGCGAACTCGGCGTGGTGGACGGCAAACTGCTCGACCGCGCCTTCACCAAGGCCGCCATCCTGGCCGAGGTGGGCGATATCAGCCCGCCGGGCCCGGCCGGAGTGGCCGACGCCCTCGCCGCCGCCGCGCTCACCCGATCCATCGACGTGGCACCGCAATTCGTGAAAGAGGGGCTGGCCGAGCACAAGGTGGGTCCGCATCGGGCCGCTTTCGTGCGCGAGGTCGCGGGCGTCGACTTCATCGACGACTCCAAGGCCACCAACCCGCACGCCGCGCGGTCGTCGATCCTGGCGCACCCGCACGTGATCTGGGTGGCGGGCGGTCAGCTCAAGGGCGCGGGCGTGGAGGACCTCGTCGAGGAGGTGCGCGAACACCTCGTCGCCGCCGTGCTCTTCGGCCAGGACGCCGATGTGATCGCCGCCGCGCTGGCGCGACACGCCCCCGACGTCCCGGTCGTGACCCTGGGTTCGGGGGACGATGCAGGGATGGTCGCCACCGAACTCGCCGCGATCGGGCCGGACGCCGTCATGGCGCGCGCGATACGCGTCGCCGCCGGATACGCCCGGCGCGGCGACACCGTGCTGCTGGCCCCGGCCGCCGCGTCGCTGGACATGTTCACCGACTACACCCATCGCGGCCGCAGCTTCGCCACCGCGGTGGCGGACCTGAACGAGAAGGACATCGGGAGCACCGAATGACCGCCACCCGGCCCGCCGCGCCGCAGACCCCGCGACGTCGGGCCCGGGCCGGGTGGTTCGGCGCGTGGCTGGCCCGCCCGCTGGCCTCGTTCCACCTGGTGGTGAGCATCGCCGCCCTGCTCACGGTGCTCGGCCTGGTCATGGTGCTCTCCGCCTCCAGCGTCGAGGCCTACGCGGTCGGCAAATCGGCGTACTCGCTGTTCATCCAGCAGGCGGCGTTCGCGGCGGTGGGCGCGCTGGCGTTCTATGTGGCGCTGCGGATTCCGCTGCGGGTGCTACGGCAGCTGTCCTTCCCGGTATTCGCGCTGTCGGTGGTGCTGCTGGTGCTGGTGCTCATCCCCGGCATCGGCACCAAGGTGTCGGGTTCGCGGCGCTGGTTCGACCTCGGATTCGTCTCGGTGCAGCCCTCGGAGATCGTGAAGGTCACCCTGGTGGTGTGGGGCGCGCACCTGCTGGCCTCGCGCCGCGCCGAATACGCCGACGGGCACGTGGGCTATCGCGAGATCCTGATGCCGCTGGTGCCCGCCGGTCTGCTGGTGTGCTTCCTGGTCGTGCTCGAGCCCAATCTGTCCACCACCATCGCGCTGGGCATTGTGCTGGCGGCGCTGCTGTGGTTCGGCGGGCTGCCGCTGCGCATGTTCGTCACCATCGCCGTCTCGGGCGTGGTGGCGGCGGGGGTGCTGGCGTTGTCGGCGGGCTACCGCTCCGACCGCATGCGCGCCTTCTTCAATCCCGGTGAGGATCCGCAGGGCATCGGCTACCAGTCCCGGCAGGCGCTGTATTCGCTTGCCGACGGCGGTATCTGGGGTCGCGGCCTCGGACAGAGCCGGGCCAAGTGGAGCTATCTGCCCAATGCGCACAACGATTTCATCTTCGCCATTATCGGCGAGGAACTCGGCTTCCTCGGATGTGCGCTGGTGCTGGGGCTTTTCGCGCTGTTCGCCTACACCGGGCTGCGCATCGCCACCCGCTCGGTGGATCCGTTCCTGCGGCTGCTGTCCGCCACCGCCACCACCTGGATCACCGGCCAGGCGCTGATCAATATCGGCTATGTGGTGGGACTGCTGCCGGTGACCGGGCTGCAGCTGCCGCTGGTGTCGGCGGGCGGCTCGTCGCTGGCCATCACGCTGCTCATGTTCGGCATCGTCGCCAATGCGGCCCGGCACGAACCCGAGGCGGTGGCGGCGCTGCACGCCGGACAGGACGGCCGGTTCAGCCGCCTGCTGCGGCTGCCGAAGCCGGAGATCTACTCCGCCGGACGCGCCCGCGCCGCCCGCGCCCGCTCGGCGGCCAAACGGTCGGCGAAAGCGGTCAAACCAGGCGCGAAATCGCGACGCGCACTGCCACCGAGCGGTCGGGGCGGCGCGGACGCGCGCAGGTCGATAGATTCGGATTCATCGCGTCGCCGTTCGGCCTCCACCGAATCGTGGCGCAGCACCCGGGCCTGGGAGCCCAGCTATCCGATGAGACATGCGAGAGAACGGGGAAATTCGAGGTGACAGGGGAGCGACCGCTCTCGGTGATCGTGGCGGGCGGTGGCACCGCGGGACATATCGAGCCCGCGCTGGCCGTGGCGGACGCGCTGCGGCGAATCGACCCGAATATCCGGGTGACCGCACTCGGCACCCAGCGCGGACTCGAAACGAAACTCGTGCCCGAACGCGGCTATCCGCTGGAACTCGTGCCGCCGGTGCCGTTGCCGCGCAAGCCCACCATGGATCTGCTGCGGCTGCCGGGGCGTGTCCGCGCCTCCGTGTCACGGACACGCCAGATCATCGATGCCGTCGAGGCCGATGTGATCTTCGGAGTGGGCGGCTATGTCGCGCTACCCGCCTATCTGGCGGCCGGTCCGGGCCCGCTGCGGCGGCGTCGCAAGGTACCGGTGGTCCTCCACGAGGCCAATGCCAAGGCCGGTATCGCCAACAAGGTCGGTGCCCGCGTCGCGGCGCGCGTGCTGGCGGCCGTGCCGAACTCGGGTGTGGCGGCGCGCGGCCGGGCCGACGCCGAGGTGGTCGGCATCCCGGTGCGCGGATCCATCTCCGGACTCGACCGCGCGGGCCTGCGGGCCGCCGCGCGCAGCGAATTCGGCCTGCCCGCCGAGGGGCCGGTACTGCTGGTCTTCGGCGGCTCCCAGGGCGCGCGGACGCTCAACGAGGCGGTCTCGGCCGCCGCGCCGCAGCTCATCGCCGCCGGTATCTCGGTACTGCACGCGCACGGGCCGAAGAACAGCCTCACCCTCGACCACGCCGCCGGGGACAATGCGAAATACGTTGCCGTGCCGTACCTGTCGCGGATGGATCTGGCCTACGCCGCCGCCGACGCGGTGGTGTGCCGCTCGGGCGCCATGACCGTCGCCGAGGTGTCGGCCGTCGGTCTGCCCGCCTTCTACGTCCCCCTCCCGCACGGAAACGGGGAGCAGGAACTCAATGCCCGCCCGGTGGTGGCCGCCGGCGGTGGCAGAATCGTGGCGGACGCGGAGCTGACTCCGAAATACGTGATCGACGAGGTGATACCGCTGCTCATGGATTCCGATCGGCTGACGGCAATGGGGCGCGCCGCGGCGAACGCCGGACATCGCGACGCCGCCGACGTCATCGCGCGTATCGTGCTGGAGGTGGCGGGCCGATGACGGAGGAGACGGCGGCACCGGTCGAACAGCGCACCGACCTGCCCGCGAATCTGCACCGGGTGCACATGATCGGTATCGGCGGCGCGGGCATGTCCGGCATCGCGCGCATCCTGCTCTCCCGCGGCGGACTCGTCTCCGGCTCGGACGCCAAGGAGAGCCGCGGCGTACTGGCGCTGCGGGCGCGCGGCGCGCAGGTGCGCATCGGTCACGACGCCAGCGCCCTGGACCTGCTACCCGGCGGCCCCAGCGCCGTCGTCACCACCTACGCCGCCATCCCCAAGACCAATCCGGAACTGGTGGAGGCGAATCGCCGCGGGATCCCGGTGCTGCTGCGCCCCGCCGTGCTCGCCTCGCTCATGCAGGGGCACCGCTCGCTGCTGGTCTCCGGTACGCACGGTAAGACCTCCACCACCTCCATGCTGGTGGTGGCCTTGCAGCACTGCGGATTCGATCCGTCATTCGCGGTCGGCGGCGAACTCAACGAATCCGGCACCAACGCCCACCACGGCACCGGCGGCAGCTTCGTGGCCGAGGCCGACGAGAGCGACGCCTCGCTGCTGCAGTACGCGCCCGATGTCGCGGTCGTCACCAATATCGAATCCGACCACCTGGACTACTTCGGCTCCGACGAAGCCTACGTACAGGTCTTCGACGATTTCGTGGACCGCCTGGTACCCGGCGGGAAACTCGTGGTGTGCCTGGACGATCCGGGCTCGCTGGGACTGGCCGAACGCACCGTGGCCAGGCTCGCCGACGACGACCGCGGCATCCAGGTGCTCGGCTACGGCTCGGCCGGAGTGGCGACCGGGGTGCCCGTCGCCGCGCGCCTGCACTCCTGGGAGCCGCGCGATGTGGGCGGTGTGGCGCAGTTCCAGCTCGCCGACGAACCCGCGCCGCGCACGCTGCGGCTCTCGGTACCCGGCCGCCACATGGCGCTCAACGCGCTCGGCGCGCTGCTGGCCGCCCGCGCCGCCGGGGCCGACGTCGGCGAGATCATCCAGGGGCTGGAGGGTTTCGGCGGCGTGCACCGGCGCTTCCAGCTCACCGGGCGGGAGAACGGCGTGCGCGTCTTCGACGACTACGCCCACCACCCCACCGAGGTACGCGCCGTGCTCGGCGCGGCGGCGGAGCTGGTGGCGCAGGAGGCCGCCGACGGGGCGCGGTCGCGGCCCGGGCGGGTGATCGTGGTCTTCCAGCCGCACCTGTACAGCCGCACCGCCACCTTCGCGACCGAATTCGGGGCCGCCCTCGACCTCGCCGACGAAGTGGTGGTGCTCGACGTGTACGGCGCGCGGGAGGAGCCGCTGCCGGGCGTGAACGGGGCACTGGTGGCGCAGGCCGTCACCAAACCCGTGCACTACCAGCCGGATATGTCGCGGGTGGGCCGCCAGGTGGCCGGACTCGCGCGCCCCGGCGATGTGGTGATCACCATGGGCGCGGGCGATGTCACCATGCTCGGCGGCCAGATTCTCGACGGGCTGCGCGCCCGGCCCGCGCACGGGCGGTGATCCGGCATGCGCCGCGGGGGAGTGGACGCCGAAACAGCCGATCCGGTCGATGATTCCGTCGACCCGGACGAGACCGGCCGGCGCGACGACGCGGCCCGCTGGGCCCGGCTCCGGCGCGGTCGCCGGGAGCCCTGGTGGATCCGGGTCCGGGAGTCGCGGCGGGCGCGCATCGGCGTGGCCGCCGGGGTCGTGGTCGCGCTGGCGCTCGGCCTGGTCGCCTATTTCTCACCGCTGCTGGCGGTGCGCACGGTGCGCGTCGACGGCCTGTCGGTGGTGACCGAGGCGCAGGTCCTCGACGCGCTCGCCATGCCGGAGGGACGGTCCATGCTCCGCATCGACACCACCGAGCTGGCGCAGCGGGTGGCGCGGCTGCCCAAGGTGCACTCGGTGCGGGTGCAGCGGGTGTTCCCGTCCTCGGTGCGGGTGACGGTGGTCGAACGCACACCGGTGCTCTTCTTCGAGGCGCCCGACGGCGCCCATCTGATCGATTCCGAGAGCGTGGAATTCGCCATCGAACCGGCCCCGATCGGAGTACCGAAATTGGTCACCGAAACTCCCGGCGGCAACGATCCCGCCACCCGTGCGGCCGTCACCGTGATCAATGCGGTCCCGGTATCACTGCGGCTCGAGGTGGGAGAGATTGTGGCGAGATCGGTTTCGGACATTCAGCTCGAGCTACGCGACGGACGGCGCGTGCTGTGGGGTGGAGCAGGCGATTCCGAGCGCAAGGCGGCGGTGGTGATACCGCTGCTGACGCGCGACGGCGAGGTGTTCGACATTTCGAGTCCGAATCTCGTCACGGTAAAGTGAACGATACCCTTTGGGACACCGAAATTTTCGGTGGTCATCCGGAGCGCTTCCGGCTGCCATCCCGGCACCGGAGAGCAACCGTCCACGATACGATGCGAGGCGGGTCGGACGAGTGGGATCACGCAAGATTCTGAATCTCGTTTCGGCGCGCCTGCGCGCGTAACGCGGTGGCTGCGAATAGCGTTCCGCAACAGTCGGATACTTGACATAACGCTAAACCTATGGTTGAGGCTTTATCAGACCGAGACCTTTCGGTACTGGCTTACGGCGAGCATCCGAAGACACCAAGCTTGTTGGATCGAAGGAAGGCGAGAGTCCATGACGCCCCCGCACAACTACCTTGCAGTGATCAAGGTCGTCGGTATCGGCGGCGGCGGCGTGAACGCCGTCAATCGAATGATCGAACAGGGACTCAAGGGAGTCGAGTTCATCGCCGTCAACACCGACGCGCAAGCGCTGTTGATGTCGGACGCGGACGTCAAGCTCGATGTCGGCCGGGAACTCACCCGCGGCCTCGGCGCGGGCGCCGACCCCGAGGTGGGCCGCAAGGCCGCCGAGGACCACAAGGACGAGATCGAGGAGGTCCTCAAGGGGGCCGACATGGTCTTCGTGACCGCCGGTGAGGGCGGCGGCACCGGCACCGGCGGCGCGCCGGTGGTGGCGAGCATCGCCCGCAAGCTCGGCGCGCTCACCATCGGTGTGGTCACGCGGCCGTTCTCCTTCGAGGGCAAGCGCCGCTCCAACCAGGCCGAGGCGGGCATCCAGGCGCTGCGCGAATCCTGCGACACCCTCATCGTCATCCCCAACGACCGGCTGCTGCAGCTGGGCGACGCGGCGGTCTCGCTCATGGACGCCTTCCGCTCGGCCGACGAGGTGCTGCTCAACGGTGTGCAGGGCATCACCGACCTGATCACCACCCCCGGTCTGATCAATGTCGACTTCGCCGACGTCAAGAGCGTCATGTCCGGGGCGGGCAGTGCGCTCATGGGCATCGGTTCGGCGCGGGGTGAGGGGCGTTCGGTGAAGGCGGCCGAGGCCGCCATCAATTCACCGCTGCTGGAGGCGTCCATGGACGGCGCGCACGGGGTGCTGCTGTCCATCGCCGGTGGTTCGGATCTGGGCCTGTTCGAGATCAACGAGGCCGCCTCGCTGGTGCAGGAGGCCGCGCACATCGAGGCCAACATCATCTTCGGCACGGTCATCGACGATTCCCTCGGCGACGAGGTACGGGTCACGGTGATCGCGGCGGGCTTCGACGGCACCGGCCCCGCCCGACGCATCGAATCCACCATCACCCGGACCGCCACCTCCACCATCGGCTCCGCGCGGGCGGGCGACGTGGCCCCGTCCACCTCCCGCACCTCCGAGTACGGTGCGGCCCGCACCCCCGACCCGGTGCGCCCCGACCCTGCCCCGGCCCCGGAACAACCGGTCTCCCGCGGTCCCGCCCCCTCCTACGGCTCCCCCCGCCCCTCCATCGACCCGACGGTGGCGCACAACCCCCGCTCGCACATCCAGCCCTCCGACGACGACACCGACGACGACGTGGACGTGCCCTCGTTCATGCGCCGCTGACCCACGGCCACCGACGCACCGGTACCCGCACGGGACCGGTGCGTCGGCGCGTTCCGGGGTGCGGCCGTGAGCCTTCCGGCCCCGGAATCTCGCGCAGGCGCCGTACCGTCGAAAACGCGAGTACGCCGGATGTCAGACCTCCGCCACGCCGGGGCGCCATGCGGCCAACCGGTGATCGTGCGCGGCCAGCCGTGCCCGCGGCCGGTCCGAACCTCGCGATGGTCGACGTCGGTGTGCCTCGGTGCGACCGCCCGAGTAGCCGCCGCTGTCCAGGTGGTTGATGTGCGCAGCTGTCGTTCGGGCGGCTGATGTGGGCGTGGTGTCGTCTGGCGGCGTACCGGCGGGCGCGGTACGCCGCCGTACCGGTGGCGGCGCGGAGGGTGGCGTGGTCCGTGTGCCGGGGCCTGCTAGCGTGGCCCGTCGTTGGGTTGCCAGCGGGTAACGGATTCGATGCGCGGGAATCGCCGCGTGCGGGAGGAGCTTCATGATCGGCACGGTGGGACGGACTGCTCGCTGCGCGATTGCGGTCGCGGCGGTGGGATCTTTCGCCTCCGCCGGGATTGCCCAGGCGTCGCCGGGGGTGGAGTTGACCGCCGCGCAGAATCTGGTCGCCAATCCCGCGTTCACCGAGGGAGCCCGGGGCTGGGAGGGGCACATCTACAACGCTCACCTCGGCGGCGGCACCGCCACCGTGCGCGACAGCGGGTACGTGGGCCAGGACGTCCCCGTCGTCAAGGGGGCCGAGTACACCTTCTCGGTGCGGGTCGGCGCGGCCGACGGCGGCGGGGTGCTGGCGTTGGCCCTGGACTCGGCCACCAGCGTGGCCTACGTGAGCCGCGACGTCACCGCCACCGCCCCCACCACCGTCACCCAGACCTTCACCGCCGTCGGCGACACCGCCTACATCGCCTGCCAGGCCACCCGCGGCCCCGGCGGCTGGTGCGGCGACTTCAGCCTCGTCGCCACCGGCAACACCGGCGGCGGCAGCGGTTCCGCCTCCGGCTCGGCGGGCAGCTCCTCCGGTTCCTCGGGCTCCGCCAGCGGCTCCGCGGGCTGACCGGTCGCCAGCGCCGGTGGCGCGATCGAAGGCGATGCGCGCTGTCGGACGGCGGGCGTTCGGTCCACGGTGTCCCGTGCGGCGTGTCACGTGATGGTCCGCACGCGGCCGCTGGCGCGGGTTGCCCGGTGGTGGCCATTACCCTCGGAGGCATGACTTCTGCTGCACCGGTACTGCGTACTCGGCGGGTGACGACGACACGGGCGGGCGGGTTCTCGAAGGCCCCGTACGACTCGTTCAATCTCGGGGATCATGTCGGCGACGATCCGGAGGCGGTGCGGCGCAATCGATTGCGGCTGGCCGAGAACCTCGGGCTGGCTCCGGAGCGGTTGATCTGGATGGAGCAGATCCACGGGCGCACCGTCACGGTGGTGGACGGGCCGCGCACCGACGCCGTGCCCGCGACCGACGCCCTGGTCACCACGCAGCCGGAACTGGCGCTGGTGGTGCTGACCGCCGACTGTGTCCCGGTGCTGCTGTCGGATGACGAGGCGGGGGTGATCGCGGCCGTGCACGCGGGCCGCATCGGCGCGCGCATCGGTATCGTGCCGCGGGTGCTCGAGGCCATGTACGAACTCGGCGCGAAACCCGAACGCATCGGTGCGTTCCTGGGCCCGGCGGCCAGCGGACGCCGGTACGAGGTGCCCGCCACCATGCGCGCCGACGTCGAGGAGCATCTGCCGGGCAGCGCCACCACCACCGCCAAGGGCACCCCGGGCCTGGATCTGCGCGCGGGCATCCGGCGGCAGTTGGAGGCGGCCGGGGTCGGCGCCGTCGCGGTGGACCCGCGCTGCACCATCGAGGACGAAACGCTGTTCTCGCACCGCCGCGGCGCGCCGACCGGCCGAATCGCCGGTGTGATTTGGATGTCATCCGAGGGAGCGGCGGTATGACCTCCGAATCGTCCACCGCCGCAATGGGTATCGAAACCGGCGGCGAGACGCGCGTCACGGCGCGCACCGCCGAACTGACGGCCAACCTCACCACCCTGACCGAGCGCATCGACGCTGCATGCCGGGTGGCCGGGCGGGAACCCGACACCGTACGCTTACTCCCCGTAACTAAATTCTTTCCGGCCTCGGATATCGAAATCCTCTATGGACTCGGCCGCCGCGAA
Source organism: Nocardia otitidiscaviarum NBRC 14405 (assembly GCF_000308635.1). GTDB lineage: Bacteria > Actinomycetota > Actinomycetes > Mycobacteriales > Mycobacteriaceae > Nocardia > Nocardia otitidiscaviarum. The sequence goes on from NZ_BAGD01000056.1 coordinate 13,337, forward strand.
TTCGGCGAATCCCGAGAACAGGAGGCCAGCGAGAAAGTGGCCCAGTTGCGCCACCTGGCGCACGTGCGCTGGGAATTCATCGGACGTCTCCAGCGCAACAAAGCGAAACACGTTGCACGCTGGGCAAATGCCGTCTATTCGGTCGATTCGGACAGGTTGGCGACCGCACTCGACACCGCCGTCACCGCCGCCCTCGAGGCGGGCGATCGCGCCACACCCCTGCGTGTCCTGCTGCAAGTCAGCCTGGACGCCGACCCCACCCGCGGCGGCGTCGCCCCCGACGATCTCCCGGCCCTCGCCGAGCGGATCGAGGAATCGGCATCGTTGCAGCTCGCGGGCCTGATGGCGATTCCGCCGCTGGGCACCGATCCGGCCGCCGAATTCGCCCGCCTGGCCGACCTGCACGGCCGCCTGCTGGCGGCACATCCCCAGGCCAGGGAGCTGTCGGCGGGGATGTCAAACGATTTGGAGGCCGCCATCGCCCACGGATCGACCTGCGTGCGTGTCGGTACCGCGTTGATGGGCGCGCGACCGATAACCTCGCCTTAGCAAAGAAACCTCATCAGTCACATTTGAAACATATGCTTGTGAAGGACGAGGGACTGAGCAGTACTTCAACACCCCAGGCCAGTCGGGGCCGAAGGAAGGTCGACCGGTATGAGCGAGCGTAGCGAGCGAATGATCGACGCAGCCACGAGCGTGCTCGTGCTGGAGTTGAGCGCTAGCGAGGTGGAGGCATGAGCACGCTGCACAAGTTCAAGGCGTACTTCGGCATGGTTCCGCTCGAGGATTACGAGGACGACTACGTCGACGACCGCGGGGGACACCGGGGTGGCCTCGACGAGCGTGGTGCGCGTCGGCCCCGTCCCCGGGAATACGACCGCGACTACGACCGGTACGCCGACGACCGCTACGACGACGAGCCCGCCTACCCGGAGCCGTCCTACAAGGCCCCGTACCAGCCGGGCTACAGCGTGGCGCGTCGCGATGACTACGCCGACGACTACGCGGATGACCGGTACGAGCCGCCGCGCCGTCCCACCCGCATCGACACCGCCCCGTCCAGCCGCACCCGCAGCCTGGGCGGCGGTGCGCCGATGGTGCGCGGCGCGACCCGCGGTGCGCTGGCGGTGGACACGGAGGCCGAGCGGCGCATGGAAGAGCTGCGGATGGAGGAGCGCCGCATCGAGACCGCGCCGCCGCGCCGGTCCGGGCTCTTCGAGGAAGGCGGCCCCTTGTCCAAGATCACGACGTTGCGTCCGCGTACCTACGCCGAGGCCGCCATCATCGGTGAGCGTTTCCGCGACGGCACCCCGGTGATCATGGACCTGGTCGAGATGAGCAACTCCGACGCCCGCCGCCTGGTCGACTTCGCCGCCGGGCTGGCCTTCGCGCTGCGTGGCTCGTTCGACAAGGTCGCGACCAAGGTGTTCCTGCTCTCACCGGCCGATGTGGACGTATCGGCCGAGGAGCGTCGGCGCATCGCCGAAACCGGTTTCTACAACCAGAAATAACGACCCGATCCGGGTGCGGCCGCACCGCCGCACCCTGCGGGGACACGCCGTGCACGGGGGAGGGCGCGCCGATCCGAGCGGCGCGTATGTTTTGCGGGACACCGATTCTGAGGCAGAGTGAACACGTGGCCCTGATCGCGGTGTTGAACCTAGTCCTGCTCCTGTTCTGGCTGCTGCTGATCAGCCGCGTCATCGTGGAGTTCATCCACGTGTTCGCGCGTGATTGGCGCCCCAGCGGCTTCCTCGCCGTCATCTTCGAGGTGATCTTCACGATCACGGATCCACCGGTGAAACTCCTGAGGCGTTTGATACCGCCAGTGAATCTTGGGGGAATTCGGCTCGATCTGTCGATTATGGTCCTGCTTTTTGTCGTCTTCTTCCTCTACTCGCTCACGGCCACTGGCGGCACCGCGTAGCTGAGATGTGACAGAATGGGCCGAGAAGAAAGCTTGTCTGATCTAGTGCTAGATCTCCGTACGAAGCGTGAAGGGATCCTTCCATGCCGCTGACCCCAGCCGATGTGCACAACGTCGCGTTCAGCAAACCACCGATCGGGAAGCGCGGCTACAACGAGGACGAAGTCGACGCCTTCCTCGATCTGGTCGAGCAGGAGCTCTCACGCCTCATCGAAGAGAACGCCGATCTGCGCCAGCGGGTCGCCGAGCTCGACGCGGAACTCGCTGACGCCAAGAAGAATCGGGGCCCGGTCGCGGCCGTGAAGCAGGCTCCCGCGCCGGAGCCGCCCAAGCCCGCCCCGGCTCCGGCCCCCGCGCCCATGCCGGCCCCCGCGCCCGCCGCCAAGGACGCGCCCTCCGCGGACGCGAATCTGCAAGCGGCCAAGGTGCTCTCGCTGGCCCAGGAGATGGCCGATCGGCTCACCTCCGATGCCAAGACCGAGGCCGAGCAGTTGCTGGCGAACGCCAGAACCAATTCCGAGCGCCTGGTCAGCGATGCGCGCACCCGCTCCGAGTCGATGATCGCCGACGCCCGCCAGAAGGCCGAGGCCATGCTGTCGGACGCGCAGACCCGCTCCGACAATCAGCTGCGCCAGGCCAAGGAGAAGGCCGACGGCCTGCAGGCCGACGCCGAGCGCAAGCACACCGAGATCATGGCCACCATCACCCAGCAGCGCAGTGTGCTGGAGAGCCGGATCGAGCAGCTCAAGACCTTCGAACGCGAGTATCGGGTGCGGCTGAAGTCCTACCTGGAATCGCAGCTCGAGGAGTTGGAGAACCGCGGGTCCGCGGTGCCGGTCGACGGTGGCGAGTTCGGCGAGGGCGCGTCCGGCAACGGTGCACTGCTCAAGGGCGGCAAGTAAAGCCGTCGCGACGACGTCCCCCGGTGCTGCGCCGCACGGCCCGCACGGGCCGGGTGACCACGGGCCGGGTGACACAGCGCAGCGACACCACCGTTTCGGAATTCGCGGTCAGACCAGGGGGTGCCCGTGCTCGTGGTGACGCTCGGCCTCGCGGCGGTCGGATTCGGACTGCTGGTGACCGCCCTGACCACCGGTTCCGTGGTGTGGGCGTGGGCCTGCATCGTGGTCTGTGTGATCGGCGCGGTGCTCCTGCTGGTCAGCGCGCTGTCCATGCGCTCCGATGAGGACGAGACCCAGTCCCGGCCAGGCGGTAAGCACGCCAGACACTAGAGCGCGGGTCCGCGGAATAATCCCTGGACCGCGCTCGCTAGACTTGACACTGCACTACGGCGTCGATCCGGCAATCACCGGGGAGCCTTCGGAAGAACGGCGGCCGCGGCCGCTCAGTAGAACCGAACGGGTGAGCCCGTCACAGCTCGCAACGAGAGGTTCGGCCGTCCCGACCGGGACGTCGCCGGACAAGCGGGGTGGTACCGCGGTGAGAGCGCATCGGGCGCTCGTCGTCGTCCCCGTGCCCACAGGTGATGGCACGAGGAGAGACGGAGCCCGCGATGGCGGACGAGGCCCCTGTAGACAACCCCGCGGTGGACCCCACAGCCACCCGCAACGCGTACCCCCGCGTCGACCTGGGCCGCACCGGCGGCGGCCAGGTGTCCTTCCCCGATCTGGAGCAGCGCGTCCTGGAGTACTGGGCCGCCGACGACACCTTCCGCGCCAGCATCGAGAACCGTTCCGATGCACCGGAATTCGTCTTCTATGACGGGCCCCCCTTCGCCAATGGGTTGCCGCATTACGGACATCTGCTCACCGGCTATGTCAAGGATTTGATCCCGCGCTTCCAAACCATGCGCGGAAAGAAGGTCGAGCGTCGATTCGGATGGGATACTCACGGCCTGCCCGCGGAAATCGAAGCGGAGAAGCAGCTCGGTATCACGGACAAATCACAGATCGATGCCATGGGCTTGGCGGAATTCAATGCCGCGTGCAAGTCCTCGGTACTTCGCTACACCAATGAGTGGCGCAACTATGTGACGCGTCAGGCCCGCTGGGTCGACTTCGACAACGACTACAAGACCCTCGATCTCGACTTCATGGAGTCGGTCATGTGGGCCTTCAAGGCGTTGTACGACAAGGGGCTCATCTATCAGGGCTTCCGGGTGCTGCCCTACAGCTGGTACGAGCAGACGCCGCTGTCGAACCAGGAGACCCGCCTCGACGACGCCTACAAGATGCGGCAGGACCCGGCGGTCACCGTGGATATGGTGCTGTCGGTGCCGGCGGACCATCCGCTGCACGAGCTGGACGGCGCGAACGCCCTGATCTGGACCACCACGCCCTGGACGCTGCCGTCCAACCTGGCGATCGCCGTCCACCCCGACGTCACCTACACCCACGTCAAGGGCAAGGACGGCAAGCGCTACCTGCTTGCCGCCGAACGGGTTTCGCACTACGCGCGCGAGCTGGGCGAGGAGGCCGACGGCTTCGAGGTGCTCGGCGAGCAGCTCGGCGCCGCCCTGGTCGATCTGCGCTACCAGCCGCCGTTCGACTTCTTCGTCGGCCACCCGAACGCGCACCGGGTGCTGACCGCCGACTACGTGACCACCGACTCCGGCACCGGCATCGTGCATCTCGCGCCCGCCTTCGGTGAGGAGGATATGGACGTCGCGTCGGCGGCGGGCATCGAACTGGTGCAGCCCCTCGACGCGGGCGGCAAGTTCACCTCCATGGTGCCGCCGTACCAGGGCCTCATGGTCTTCGACGCCAACCCGGTGATCATCAAGGACCTCAAGGCCGCCGGAAAGTTGTTGCGGCACGAGACCATCGAGCACTCCTACCCGCACAGCTGGCGGTCCGGGCAGCCGCTCATCTACATGGCGGTGCCGTCCTGGTTCGTGGCCGTCACCAAGTTCCGCGATCGCATGGTGGAGCTCAACCAGGAGATCACCTGGGTGCCCGAGCACATCCGCGACGGCCAGTTCGGCAAGTGGCTCGAGGGTGCGCGCGACTGGAACATCAGCCGCAACCGGTACTGGGGTTCGCCCATCCCGGTGTGGGTCTCCGACGATCCGGCCTATCCGCGGGTGGACGTGTACGGCTCGCTCGACGAGTTGGAGCGCGACTTCGGCGTGCGCCCGACCGATCTGCACCGGCCCATGATCGACGACCTGGTGCGCCCGAATCCCGATGACCCGACCGGGAAGTCGATGATGCGGCGCACCCCCGAGGTGCTCGACTGCTGGTTCGAGTCCGGCTCCATGCCGTTCGCGCAGGTGCACTACCCGTTCGAGAACAAGGACTGGTTCGACGGCACCGCGACCGCCGTCGGCCACAACCCGGGCGATTTCATCGTCGAGTACAACGGCCAGACCCGTGGCTGGTTCTACACCCTGCACGTGCTGGCCACCGCGCTGTTCGACCGTCCGGCCTTCAAAACCGTTGCGGCGCATGGCATCGTGCTCGGCGACGACGGGCTCAAGATGTCGAAGTCCAAGGGCAACTACCCGAATGTCAACGAGGTGTTCGACCGCGACGGCTCCGATGCCATGCGGTGGTTCCTCATGGCCTCGCCCATCCTGCGCGGCGGCAACCTCATCGTCACCGAGCGCGGCATCCGCGAGGGGGTCGGCCATGCGCTGCGCCCGCTCTGGAACGCCTGGACCTTCCTGCAGCTCTACGCCTCGAAACCCGGTACCTGGCGCACGGATTCGCCGCATGTGCTGGACCGCTACATCCTGGCCAAGCTGGCCCGTACCCGCGAGGTCATGACCGAGGCGCTCGAGGTCTACGACATCGCCGGGGCCTGTGACGAACTGCGCTCCTTCGCCGACGCGCTCACCAACTGGTATGTGCGCCGGTCGCGTTCGCGCTTCTGGGAGGAGGACCGCGATGCCATCGACACCCTGCACACCGTGCTGGAGGTGACCACCCGGCTGGCTGCCCCGCTGCTGCCGCTGCTCACCGAGGTGATCTGGCGCGGCCTCACCGGCGGCCGCTCGGTGCACCTGGCCGACTGGCCGGCCGAGAACGAGCTGCCCGCCGATCCGGAGCTGGTCGCGGCCATGGACGAGGTGCGCGCGGTGTGCTCGACGGTGCTGAGCCTGCGCAAGGCCCAGAATCTGCGGGTGCGGCTGCCGCTCTCGGAGGTCACCGTGGCGGCCGAGGACGCGGAGCGGCTCACCCCGTTCACCGACCTGATCGCCGACGAGGTGAATGTCAAGAAGGTCGACCTCACCACCGATGTGGCCGCGCACGGCCGCTTCGAACTGGTGGTCAACGCCCGTGCCGCCGGTCCGCGCCTGGGCAAGGACGTGCAGACCGTCATCAAGGCGGTCAAGGCGGGCGAGTGGACCGAATCGGCCGACGGCGTGGTGAGCGCGGCGGGCATCACCCTGCTGCCCGAGGAGTACACCCAGCGCCTGGTCGCCGCCGAGCCGGACTCCACCGCCGCCCTGCCGGGCAATGCCGGTCTGGTGGTGCTGAATTCGGCGGTCACCGAGGAACTGGAGGCCGAGGGGTGGGCCCGCGACCTCATCCGCGACCTGCAGGAGACCCGCAAGGCCAAGGGCCTGGACGTCTCCGACCGCATCGCCGTGGTGCTGGAGGTGCCCGCCGAGCGACAGGAGTGGGCGCGGACCCACCGCGATCTCATCGCCGGGGAAGTCCTCGCCACCTCGCTGAGTTTCGACGCGGCGGGCGCGGACGCCAGCGAGATCGTGGGCGGCGTGCGGGTGTCGATCACCAAGGCGTGATCGCGCACGAGTGCGAGCGAACTCGGGGCGGAGCCGATACGGCTCCGCCCCGAGCCGCCTCGCCGGGCGGCCGTGGTGGCTCAGTGTTTCGAGCTGAGTGGTCGGGCCGCGGTGTGGCTGAGCGGTCGAGTCGCCTCGTCGGCCGGGCTCGCGGTGCCGTTTCGGGCGGACCCGCCTGACAGTTCGGCGCGATGATCGTCGCGTCGTGGATCTCCGTCGGTCGCGCAGGTTTTGCCCCGGTCCGGGGCGGTGTCCGCGACAGGTTGTGCGCCTGGTCCGCGCGCCCGCTGGAATGAGGTGCGACCGGGGTCACTATCCTCTCGTATGCGCTGGTAGCGGTATTGCCCGGGCGCTGCTGGACGGTAGCTGTGGTTTGCCGAATCCGCGTCCCGGGTACTCGGTTATTTCGTGTGCGCCGTGCCCTCACGGCGCGGAAGCGACATACGCCAATTCGCGGGGGAGAGGAGCTGGCATGACTAGCCGCGATCCGGAACCCAGACAACAGCGCCGTTCGGTGGCCGCCGCCGCCATGGGCAATGCCACCGAATGGTTCGACTACGGCGTCTACGCCGCGGCGGCCACCTACATCACGGCCGCGTTCTTTCCCGGAGATCTCGGAGTACTGGGCACCATGCTCGGCTTCGCGATCTCCTTCATGTTGCGTCCGCTGGGCGGCATGGTGTGGGGGCCGCTCGGCGACCGCATCGGCCGAAAAGCGGTCCTGGCCACGACGATTCTGCTGATGGCGGCCGCCACCGGCCTGATCGGCGTGCTGCCCAGCCATGCCACCGCCGGGGTGCTGGCGCCCATCCTGCTCATCTCCCTGCGCGTGGTGCAGGGCTTCTCCACCGGCGGCGAGTACGGCGGCGCGGCGACCTATCTCGCGGAGTCCTGCGAGGACCGCCGCCGCGGCTTCCTCGGCAGCTTCCTGGAGTTCGGCACCCTCGGTGGTTTCGTGGGCGGTTCGGCCGTCGTGCTGGCCTGCCAGCTCGCGCTGGGGTCGGACGCCATGTACGAATGGGGCTGGCGCATCCCCTTCCTGCTGGCCGTGCCGCTCGGCCTGATCGGCTGGTATCTGCGCACCAAGCTGGACGAGTCCCCGGTCTTCACCGAGGTGAAGGAGCAGCAGCACCCGCGCACCGGTCTGCGCGTGCTGCTGCGTGACTACCGGCGTGAGCTGCTGACCCTGGGTGGCCTGGTGATCGCGCTGAACGTGGTGAACTACACGCTGCTCACCTACCAGCCGACCTATCTGGAGAACACCATCGGCGTCGACGAGTCGACCACCACGGCCATGATGCTGATCGGCCAGTTGATCATGATGGTGTCGCTGCCCGCCTTCGGTCATCTCTCCGACCGGGTCGGGCGGCGGCCGATGTGGCTGGTGTCGCTGCTGAGTCTGGCGGTGCTCGCCATACCGATGTACTGGCTGATGGGGCAGGGCATCGTCTGGGCCGTGATCGGCTTCGTGGTGCTGGGGCTGCTCTACCTGCCGCAGCTGGCGACGATCACCGCGACCTTCCCGGCCATCTTCCCGACCCATGTCCGCTATGCGGGATTCGCCCTCGGCTACAACGTGTCCACGGCGCTCTTCGGCGGTACCGCGCCGCTGGTGAACGAGGCCGTGATCGAGGGCACCGGCTGGACGCTGTTCCCGGCGCTCTACATGGTGGGCGCGTGTCTGGTCGGCCTGGTGGCCTGGGCCTTCCTGCGGGAGACGGTGGGCGCGTCGCTGCGCGGCACCGAGGTGCCCGAGACCGACGCCGTGCCCGTGGTTCCGGCTCGGGTCGCGGCCGCTCCGTCGGCCTGACCGGCATCCGGGGTGGGCGTGCGTCGCGGCGACCACCCCGGGTTTCCGGCGTTCCGGTGTGGTTACCCGGCTATCGGAGGTGGCGATATGGCCTGTGGACCGAAATTCGCTGTGACCGTCCGGTACGGAGGTGCCGACCAGGCGGGCAGCAATGGCAATGTGTATGTGCGGCTCGGGGATACCGGGGCCGCCACGGGTGAGGCGGCGGTGCATCTACCCGGTGACCCCACTCAGATCGGGCGTGAGCAGACCTTCCACATCGACTACGGCACCGCCCTCGACGATCTCACCGAGCTGTGGGTGCGCGTCGACTCCGAGGAGTCGACCTGGACCCTCGCGGCCATCGACTGGTTCCAGGTGGAGGATCTCGACGCCCACACGCTGTGGCAGAGCACGCCGGTGCCCGAGACCGAACAGGGTTTCGCGGCCGCGGTGGTGCCCGAGGAGACCGGCAGTGTCGACACCGTGCTGACGCGCGGATTCCGGCTGCACCGAGAGCCGTCCGCCCGCTACCGGATCACCCTGGAAACCGGCCGGGAACCCGGTGCGGGAACCACCGGCAGCATTCTGGTCCGGCTGCTCGGCCACACCGACTGCCATCTGGTGTGGCTGCCGTTGAACGGGCCCGCCGAGGATCTGGAGAGCGGCGCGCGTCGCCGCTACGGGCCCTACACCTACATCGCGCACGATCCGCCGACCGATCTCGAGGTCCGGCTCGGTGGGATGAGCACCGACTCCGACCGCTGGCAGCTGCGGCGGGTGGCGGTGGAGGACACCGCCACCGGCCGCACCTGGCTGGCGGAACCGGACAGCTGGTTCGACTGGACCTCACCGCAGCAGACGTTCTCGCTCTCGGAGAAGGACTAGGCGGAGCAGCCTCGGCTGAGAAGGACTCAGCGGAGCGCGATCTCGAACAGCTCGCCGGTCGCGCGCGATGTGACCGGCGGTGGCTACTCGACGACGAGTTCGACCGGGATATTGCCCTGGGTGGCGTGCGAGTACGGGCACACTTGGTGGGTGGCCTCGACCAGCGCCCGCCCGGATTCGTTGTGCAGATGTTCGGGCAGTTCCACCCGCAGCACCACCGACAGGCTGAAGCCGCCGCCCTCGCGGCTGTTGAGTCCGACCTCCGCGGTGACGGCAGCCTCGTCGGCGTCCAGCTTCATGCGCTTGGCGACCAGCTGCAGCGCGCTGGCGAAGCACGCCGAGTAGCCCGCGGCGAAGAGCTGTTCGGGATTGGTGCCCGCGCCGTCGCCGCCCAGCGCCTTGGGACGGGCCAGGGTGAGGTCGAGGATGCCGTCATCGCTGTAGGAACGGCCTTCGCGGCCGACCGAGGTGGCGACGGCGGTGTACATGGGAGCCATGGAGTCCTCCTAGACAGACTTGTCTGTTCACTTCGTCGGCCAGAGTAGACAGATCTGTCTGCTATCGTCAAGGTATGAGTGCCGCCCGCGATCGACTCCTGGAGACCGCCACCCGGCTGTTCTACGCCGAGGGCGTCCACACCGTGGGCATCGACCGGATCATCGCCGAGGCCGGTATCGCCAAGGCCACCTTCTACCGGCACTTCCGCACCAAGGACGATCTGGTGGTGGCCTATCTGGCGCGTGAGTACGAGCGCCAGCGTGCCGTGCTGGAAGCCGTGCCCGATTCCGGAATGGCCGCTGTCACCGTGATTTTCGAGCGGCTCGGCGAGCTGAGCTGTGCGCCCGGCTTCCGCGGCTGCCCCTTCCTCAACGCGGCCGTGGAATTCCCGGACCCCGCGCACGCCGTGCGCGCGGTGGTGGCCGACTACCGGGACTGGTTCCGGCGGCTGGTGCGCGAGCGGTTGGCGGCGGCCGGGCACGACGACCCGGATACCGCCGCCCACTACCTGCTGCTGGTGCGCGACGGCGTGGCCCTCAGCGGCGGTCTCGGCGATCCGGCGACGGTCCGCGCCGGCGTGGACACCGCCCTGGCGCAGCTCAGGACTCGGATAGCTCCAGCCCCCGCGCCAGCACCGGCCACGACCGCTTGAGCGCGTCCTCCCAGTAGCCCCAGGAGTGCGTACCCCGAGGTGGCAAATCAGCGGTTACCGGAATGTCCAGCTGCTGTAGCCGGTCCACCAGACTGCGGGTGCACCAGTCGGTCGCGGCCTCGATGATGCCGCCGACCACCAGCTGCTGGATCAGTCCGCCGTCATTGGGGCCGAGACTACGGATATCGCCGGGGGTGTCGCGCGGTCCGGGCAGGCCGGTGCCGTTGAACAGGTACAGCTCCAGACCGCGCAGACCCTCGGCGTGCACGTAGGGGTCGTTGGCCACCCACATCGGGTCGTCGGGCGGGCCGTACATGTTGTGCACGTCGCCGCCGCCCGCCGCGACCACCAATTTCACGAACTGCTGGCCGATTCGGTCGCTGATACGGGCGCAACCGCTGTAGGCCGCCACCGCGCGGTACAGGCCGGGTGCGGCGATGGGTAACTGCAGAACGCTGGTGCCGGACATGGACATTCCGGCGATGGCGCGAATCTCGTTGGTGCCCAACGCGCCGTCGATGAGGGGCGGCAGCTCCTCGGTGAGGAAGGTACGCCACATATTGGTGCCGAGCTGGGGATCCGGTGCGCGCCAATCGGTGTAGTAGGTGAAGCCGCCACCGACGATCTGCACCACGTTCACGTTCTTGTCGGTGAAGAATTCGGTCGCGTCGGTATTGCGTCGCCAGGTGGCCGTATCCTGGCCGCCGCCAGCGCCGTTGAGCAGGTACAGCACCGGTCGGGGCACCGAGGTGTCGGCGGGGCGCTGCACCTCCACCACCACGTCGCGGTCCATGGCGGCCGAGTGCACGGTGAGGGTGACGTTGCGGACGTCGCGGACGCGGTACGAGGAGATGGTGGAGCCGTCCGCGGAAACCGGTGTGGCCATGAGGGTTCCGGTGGTGGTGACCGGGTCGGGCGGTGGCCCCGCCGCGGCAGGTCCCGGCGTGCCGGGCAGTGCGCAGGCGAAAACCACTGTCAGCGCGAGCAGTAGCGCTCGCGCCCTGATACGACGAGTCAACTCAGGGCCCCTGTAGTAGCTGGCGGATGCGGACTCCCGGACCCCCGCGGGACGCCGAAATGCTACTTATGCCCCGATTTCCATGGGGGTGCAATGTCACATTCCGGCCACGGTTTGTGATCGGAGTCTCAGGACACGCATGGTGGCGGGTTCGACGACTCGTCGCACTTCTGGGTTACAACAGAAGAGACGGCAAATACGTGGTTAATGAGCGTTGCGTGATCAATGAGCGTTCGGGGAGTGCCGACCGAAGGACGAGCACGTGCGACGACAAGCGATCCACCGCCTGATCCGGGCCGTTGCGGCCACCATGACCCTGCTGTGCGCCGGTGTGCTCTGGGCGGGCACGGCCCACTCCGATACCGGAAGTGCCTCCGGTTCCGCCTCGGGCAGCGGCAGCGGCTCGGCCTCCGGCAGCGCGTCGGGTTCGGCGCAACTGCCGCTCGCCAGTCCCCGGGCCATGGTCGCGCTCGGCCTGGCCACCACCCAGACCGGTAAGCCCTATCGGTGGGGCGGCACCGGACCCGACGCCTGGGACTGTTCCGGGCTGGTGCAGTGGGCCTTCCGCAGCGTCGGTATCGACATGCCGCGCACCACGTGGCAGCAGGCCGAGGCCGGGTTGACCGTGCCCGTCGGCGCACTGCAGCCGGGGGATGTGATCGTGCTCAACGGCGACGCCTCGCACGTGGGCATCTACGCGGGGGCCGGGCAGGTTCTCAATGCGCACTCGCCCGGGGTTCCGGTCGGACTGACCCCGCTGTCCGACTTCGACATCTTCTCCGTGCGCCGGTTCTACTGATCGAGCGTCAGTCGCAGAGTCCGCGCAGCAGCGGGCCGTACTCCGGATGGTTGAGCGCGGAGGCGAACTGGGCGACCAGGTAGTCGGCCGGATTGCCGGTGTCGTACCAGCGGCCGCGGATGACCTGGCCGTAGACCGGGGCGTTGGCGGCGAAGGTGTTGATGGCGTCGGTCAGGTACACCTCGCCGGTGCGGTGGGTGTACCAGTTGTCGACCTGGCGGCGCAGTTCCGCGATGATGCCGGGCGTCACCACATAGCCGCCGATTGCCGCGTACGAGGAGGGCGCGTCGGCGGGCTTGGGCTTCTCCTTCAGGCCCGAGATGCGCATCAGACCGTCGCTGTGCTCCTCCTCTACCACCGGCACGCCGTAGCGCTGGGATTCGGCGGGGTCCATGGGCATGAGGGCCAGCACCGGCGCGTCGGTCTTCTCGTAGGCGTCGATGAGCTGCTGGGCACGCGGCACCTCGGCGACGAACACATCGTCGGGCCACAGCACCAGCATGGGCTCGTCACCCAGGGTGCGGGCCGCGTTCAGCACCGGGGTGCCGTTGCCGTAGGGGCCGTGCTGGTCCAGGTAGGTGATATGGCCGAGGCGGCCGAGTTCGCCGACCTCCTCCACGGCATCGGCGTACGCCTGCTTGCCGTCGGCGCGCAGCTGCGCCACCAGGGCGGGATTGGGCCGGAAGTGGTCCTGGATCAACGACTTTCCGGCGCTCACCACGATGGTGATATCGGTGATTCCCGAGGCGACCAGCTCGCGGACCGTGTGCTCGATCACCGGTTTGTCGCCGACCGGCAGCATCTCCTTCGGGATCGCCTTGGTGAGCGGCAGCAGGCGGGAGCCGATACCCGCGGCGGGGATCACGGCCTTGCGAATAGTCATGCCCCGATCATCACACATCCGCGGCGTCGTACCTGTCGGTAGCCGAGCGTAGATTTCTCGATGTGAACACCGCCGCCGAACCGACTGACGGGTACGTTGTGCCTGGTCAGCGGCCCGGCGCGACATCGGGCAAATCACCCGCAGCACACCGCTCGGTCGGGTCTGACTCTCAGCAGATCGACAGCCACCTCCCAGCCGGTGACGGGTCGAACGGTCACGCGGCCGCCGATCTCCAACCGATCCGGCCGGACCGCGAACAGCGAATCCGCTCGACCCGGCGGTGGGTGCTGCATATCGATATGGACGCGTTCTTCGCGTCGGTGGAGCAGCTCACCCGGCCCACGCTGCGCGGACGGCCGGTGCTGGTCGGGGGCGTGGGCGGGCGCGGTGTGGTGGCCGGGGCCAGTTACGAGGCGCGGGTGTTCGGGGCGCGTTCGGCCATGCCCATGCATATGGCGCGCCGCCTGGTGGGGGTGGGCGCGGTGGTGGTGCCGCCGCGCGGGGCGGTGTACGCGGAGCTGAGCGGGCAGGTGTTCGACGTGTTGCGGGCGCGAATTCCGGTGCTGGAGACGCTGTCCTTCGACGAGGCGTTCGGCGAACCCGCGGAACTGGCGGGGGCGACGCCGCAGCGGGTGCTGGAATTCTGTGAGCAGCTGCGGGAATCGGTGCGCGAGCGCACCGGCCTGGTCGCCTCGGTCGGCGCGGGCAGCGGCAAGCAGCTCGCCAAGATCGCCTCCGGACTCGCCAAACCCGATGGGGTGCGGGTGATCTCACCCGAGGAACAGGGGGACATGCTCGCCGCGCTGCCGGTGCGCAAACTCTGGGGAATCGGTCCGGTCGCCGAAAGTCGTTTGCGCACATTGGGAATCGAGACGGTGGGGGCGTTCGCGGCGCTGCCGGAGAGTGAGGCCGCCTCGATTCTGGGCGGCAGCGTGGGCGCGGCCCTGCACCGGCTGGCGCGTGGCATCGACGACCGGCCCGTCGCCGAACGAGCCGAGGCCAAACAGATCAGCGCCGAGACCACCTACGAATCCGACATCGTCAACCTCGCGCAGCTGCGCCCCGCCATCGAGGCCATGGCCGCCGCCGCGTACCGGCGGCTCACCGCCGACGGTCGGGCGGCCCGCACCGTGGTGCTGAAACTCAAGAAGTCCGATATGAGCATCGTGACCCGGTCCTCCACGCTGCCCTACGCCACCGAGGATCTGGCCACCCTCGCCGCCGCCGCCCAGCGCTCGGCCCTGGATCCGGCCGAGCTGGGGCCGATTCGCCTGGTCGGCGTGGGTTTCGCGGGACTGTCGGAGATACGTCAGGAATCGCTGTTCCCGGAACTGGACCGGACCGTGGACACCGAATCGGTCTCGGAGGAGCCGACTCTCGCGCTGGCCGCCGGGCCGGAGCCGGAGGTGCCGCCGCCCACCCGCTCCTACACCACCCAGACCTGGTATCCCGGGGCGGATGTCGAACATCCGGAGTTCGGGCACGGCTGGGTGCAGGGCGCGGGCCACGGCGTGGTGACGGTGCGTTTCGAGACCCGCTCCACCGGCCCCGGCCCCGCCCGCACCTTCGCCGCCGAGGACCCCGACCTGCGCCGCGCCGACCCGCTCGGCAGCCTGCGCTGACGGCGTCGGCCGAGGTCGCCGCCCCGCTCACGGCGCCGCGGCGGCGGGGCGAATCGACTGTGCGCCTGGCGATACCCTCGCCGAACTCTGTGGGTTCATTCTGAAATTGCTCCGCACCGGGTTCGAGGAGTTATTTCCGGCCACAGCACTGTTAGCCTGGTGCCTCGTGCAGCGCCGCCGGTCGGGTTACGGGCGGCTGTCACATGGACGAACGGACCTACTCGAACGCAAAGGACGAGCAGTTGAAGCTTCAGAAGACCGGACGTATCGCGGTCGCCACGC
>NZ_BAGD01000055.1 GCF_000308635.1 Nocardia otitidiscaviarum NBRC 14405
CGGTCGGTGGTCAGCAGTTGCAGGCCGGTCGCGGATTCGGCGGTGTCCGCGCCCGGATAGCGGGGCAGGTCGCTGGTGGCGGCACGCACCACCATGCCGATGCCGGGGCCGACCCGAATGCGGCGTCGCCAGTCGGCCAGCCGGGCGGCGTCGAAACCGCCCTGTTCCAACAGGTCCAGGGTGGTGAGGATGTGTGCGCCCGCGACTACCGTGTCGGCGCGCAGTTCGTGTCCGCCCGCCGTGCGCACCGACCAGCCGCTACCGTCGCGGGCGAGGGCGGTGACCGCGTCGCCGGTGCGCAGCAGGCCGCCGTCGGCGCGCAGCCGATCGGCCAGGGCCCGGGTGAGCGCGCCGCTGCCGCCGACGGCCCGCCCGGGCGGCAGGGTGTGCATGAGCGCCGCGAAGCCCACCATGGGCGCGGTGCCGGGTTCGGACATGGGTGGCCCGGACTGTGCGCCGAACCAGGCCAGTGCGGCCTTCAGCCGTTCACTGTCGAAGAGGCTGTCCAGCAGTGCGTCTCCGGTCTGCAGGAATTCCCGCGAGAGCGCGCCGCCGTCACCGCGCCCGGTCGCCCCGGCGGCGTCACGGGCGTCCAGGCCCCAGAACGCGCGCAGCAGTCGCCCGCCGGTGGGTGCGCCCGCGAACGACCGCATGACGCGGGCGCTGCGCGGCCCCCACACCCGGACGAATCGACGGTATGCCTCGGCATCCCGTTCCCCGCACGCCGCGGCGATGGACGCGCAGGTCCGGTCCACGTCTCTATGGAAGATCAGCGGCGGCTCATGCCCGCCCCCGGGCGGCGCGGGCGCGAAACCCCAGGGATCGCAGTCGATATAGCGCAGCCCGAACTGCTCCAGCTCGAGCTCCTCGATGATCCCGGTGTGGCGCACCATGATGTGCGCCGACGACCCGCGGTCCACCTGATGTCCGGGGAACCGCTCCACGGTGGACACCGCCCCGCCGATCACGGTATCCCGCTCCAGCACCTCCACCGCATGCCCGTCCCGCGCGAGATAACAGGCGGCGACGAGCGCATTGTGCCCCGACCCGACCACGATCACCCGCACGACCGCACCCCTCCCCGCACGAATCCGCCGTGTTCCCGCCGGATCTCGTGCTGCGTGATGTGGGTGTGTGCCCGCCGGATCTCGTGCCGGGTGAAGCCACTGCGTGCGTGCCGCGTCTGGTGCCGGGCGAGGCCGCTGCGTGCCTGCCGCGTCTGGTGTCGCGTGAAGCCGCTGCGTGCCCACCGCGTCTCGTGTCGGGTGCATCCGCCGCGTGCTTGTCGTGTCTCGTGTCGGGTGGAGCCGCTGTGTGCTTGTCGTGTCTCGTGTTGGGCGGAGCCGCTGCGTGCCCACCGCACCCTGGTGACCAGGGCACCGTGGCTCGGCTCATGAACTGGTAGCGGTGGCACCGCCATCCTTCGGGGGTACGTGACGCGCTCGCGGTCGTCGCGGCGTGCGTGACCGTCTTCGGCGTGGGGTCGCGGGGGCTGCGGGCGGTCGTTTCGGGGTGTGGCGCGAACGCGGTCCGGCGGTGCGTTCACAGCGGCAGCCGCCGGCCCAGGACGGCGAAACGCCTGGTGTCACCGGAGAAGACGAAGTGGCGCACGATATCGCCGAAGCCTTGGCGGCGGTAGAGGCGCCAGGCGCGGTTGGCCTCCTGGTCCACCTCGGGGGTGGACAGCAGCACCATGCGTTCGGGGCGGTTGGCCAGCAGGCGGGCCAGCAGGGTTTCGCCGATGCCGCGGCCCTGCGCGGCGGGGTGCACATGCAGTTCGGTGAGTTCGAAGTAGTCGGAGAGCAGGTCGCGGGCCGCGTATTCGGGCCAGCCGGTGCGCCGCATGCCGGTGTACACCTGCTGATGCCACCACTGGTGCGGCGCACCGTGATAGCCGTAGGCGATCGCCAGTACCGGGGCGGTGCGCAGGTCGAGGCGGCCGTCGTCGTCGGGGAGCAGCGCGGCGACGGCCTGCCAGCCGGGCCGGGTGGTGTGTTCGGTCCACATGGGGGCGCGGTGGTGTTCGGTGCCCGGCGGATAGTCCATGGCCGCGACGTACACCGCGAGGGCGTCGGCGAGCCGGGCGCGCATGGTCGCGGCCGACAGATCGACGACGACGGGCGTGGGTTTCGGGGTGACGGCGGTCATGTGGGGCAGACGCGACTTCCGTGTGCGCTGGGATCCGGTGCGGCGAAGCGCCGGAACTTGTCGGTGGCTCTCTCTATATTCAAACTCAATTGAATCCTTCGAATACCTGTTCGATCTTCGGCGGTGGCCGTCACCGGTCGCTCGATGGGCAAGATGCCTGGTGGATCAGGGTATGCGAGTGGGGAGGTACCCGATGACCGGGAAAACTGAACGTCCGGGCCGTCCGGGCCGGGCCGGTGAGCTGTTGCGGCGCGCCGACGGTCTGCTCATGCAGGCGGCGGGGGAGAGGGATCCGGCCGAGCGCTTCCGCACCGCCTATCTGGCGGCCCTGCGCGGCGCGGGCGCGGTGCTCGCGCTGACCGGAGTCGACCGGATGCCGCGGGCGCGTTCGCGCAATGCCTGGGTGCTCATGCAGAAGGCGGCCCCCGAGTTCATCATGTGGTCGGACTACTTCAGCGCCCAGTCGGAGACGCGCGCGGCGCTGGAGGCCGGTCTACCACGGGAGATCGACGACGCCAAGGCCGACGAGTTCGCTTCGCGGGTAGGCGCATTCCTGCACGACGTGGACGATCTGCTCGCCGCGGCGGCCAAAACGAGACCCTCCACGGGATGGATCGCGGGAATGCTGGCTTGAACATCGGCCGAGTAGGTGGTCCGGTTCTGATCGAACTCGTATCATTGGTGGCAGACAGCCGCCAAGGTCGGCTATCCGTCGCTTACCCGGAGGCGACCGCCACTACCTAGTGCCGGGGGAGGTACCGTGCCACTCTCCGAGCACGAGCAGCGCATGCTCGAACAGATCGAGAGCGCGCTCTATGCTGAGGATCCCAAGTTCGCGTCGACCGTACGAGGCGGGCGGCTACGCTCGGCCACCGGTCGTCGCAGACTGCAAGCGGCCGCGCTCTTCGTCCTCGGCCTGTTCCTACTCGTCGCGGGCATTGCCGCCCCGATCAAGCTCGGGGACTTCCCGATCATCAGCCTGGTCGGATTCATCGTGATGTTCGGAGCGGGCGTGCTGTTGCTGATGGGTGGCCCCCGCTTGGGTGCCGCCAACGGCGGCGGCGAGGGCGATCCGACATCGGGTGCGAATCCCGGTGGCGGGCGCGGTCGCCCGAAGAAGGCGGGCGGATTCTCCGCCCGGATGGAAGACCGCTTCCGGCGGCGCTTCGAACAGGACAATTGACGGCCGGGCTTCGGCCCGGCTCGGAAACAAGCGCGACACGCCGCAGCGCCACACTGATTTCGGGTGTGGCGCTGCGGCGTGTCTTGTGCGTGTCGCGGGTTCCCGATACCCAATTCCACGACTCCCCACACCTCCCCACTCACATTCCCCACCGCGCCCCACGGCTGTCGGATATGCGTGCTATCTGCGGGTTTGCTGACGGTTGTCGGACCGGCGGCACCGTATGCCGTGTGTGTCGGGGGAACTGCGGCGCAAGTTCCCCACCTCGGTGATAGCTGATGTGACCTGCGAAGTTCGCCAACCGGGGACCGAGATCACCGCCGCTTTCGATTGAAAGTGGGGGAAAGTGGGGTAATGTGGAGCGCGCACTACAGGAGGCCGAACAGACGAGGGGTGATCCGGTAGGAGGTGTCGGGAGTTGTTTCTCGGGACCTATACCCCCCGTTTGGACGACAAGGGGCGACTGACGTTGCCTGCGAAGTTTCGAGACGAACTGGCGGGAGGGTTGATGGTCACGAAGGGACAGGACCACAGCCTTGCCGTGTATCCGAAGGACGAGTTCACCGCCCTCGCGCGGCGAGCCGCGGCCGCGTCTCGAAGTAATCCGCAGGCCCGTGCCTTCGTCCGCGCACTCGCGGCCTCCACCGATGAGCAGCGCCCGGACGGACAGGGCCGGATCATGCTGTCGGCCGAACACCGCCGCTACGCCAACCTGACCAAGGACTGCGTGGTGATCGGCTCGGTCGACTTTCTGGAGATTTGGGACAAGGCGGCGTGGGATTCCTACCTCGCCGAGCACGAGGAGGATTACTCGCAAGCCAGAGACGAGTCGCTGGGCGGGATCTTCTAGCCCACAGCGAGGCGAGTGCCCTGCGGCCTCTGCCCGACGCCGACCCTGACGTACTTCCCCAACGCCAGGTGCGGTGCTTCGGTCAGAGACCACGGGGCATTGGCCACCGCACTGAAGAGTCACCAACTCAGCAGTGAAGTCCGAATCGCAAGCGACCCGCACGGGGTGTGCGAACGAACGTGAGGCAGGATCCGGGAGGTCTAGGTGCACCGAAACACCGATGGTCCCCGCCACGTTCCGGTCCTCCTCCACCGCGCCGATGAAATCCTCGGTCCCGCACTGCATTCCGATGGCGCGGTCTATGTCGACTGCACCCTCGGCCTGGGCGGCCACGCCGAGTACTTTCTGCGCACCTATCCGAACATCCGGCTCGTCGGACTGGATCGCGATACCGAGGCGCTGAAACTTGCGGGTGAGCGACTACGCCCGTTCGAGGACCGAATCACCCTGGTGCACACCAGGTACGACGGGATCCCGGGCGCGCTGGAGCAGGCCGGACTCGCCCCGCGGGGTTCGGTACAGGCCATCCTGATGGATCTCGGCGTCTCCTCCATGCAGTTGGACGAGGCCGATCGCGGTTTCGCCTACTCCGTGGACGCGCCACTCGATATGCGCATGGACCCCAGCGGCGGGATGACCGCCGCCGATGTGCTCAACACCTACAGCCACGGTGATCTGGCCCGGGTGCTCAAGACCTACGGCGACGAGCGGTTCGCGGGCAAGATCGCCTCCGAGGTGCTGCGCCGCCGCCAGCAGAAGCCCTTCACCACCAGCGCCGAACTGGTGGAACTGCTCTACGCCGCCATTCCCGCCGCCGCCCGTCGCACCGGCGGGCACCCCGCCAAGCGCACCTTCCAGGCGCTGCGGGTGGAGGTGAACCGAGAACTGGAATCCCTCGAAGCGGCGCTGCCCGCCGCCCTCGACGCGCTCGCTCCGGGCGGACGCATCGTGGTGATGAGCTACCAGTCGCTCGAGGACAAGGTGGTCAAGGCGGAGTTCGCCAAGCGGTCCGCCTCGCGCACCCCACTCGACCTGCCCGTCGAACTGCCCGGTATGGGCCCGGAATTCAAGATCCTGACCCGCGGCGCGGAGAAGGCGACGGAGCAGGAGATCGAGGACAACCCGCGGGCCGCGCCGGTACGGATGCGCGCGGCCGAGCGGATCGCTGGGGAGGAGACGACATGACCCGGAGCAGACGACCGCGCGGGGGCACAGGTGTGGGAGGGGTGGTGCTATGACGATGACGCAGGGACGTGTGCAGCGTCGCGAGAACCGCCCGGCCCGTCGGGTCAAGGCGGCCGAGCAGGTGAAATCCGGTGCGGCGCAGCGGGCCTACGCCAAGCGGCGCAGCCGCGAGGGCGCACCCGCCCTGCCGCGCACCGGGGAACCGGTGCTGGCGGGCCGCATTCCGTTCGTCGCGACCATTCTCGCGTTGCTCGGTTGCGGGCTGGCGCTCACCCTGCTGCTCACCACCCGCGCCACCGAGGACAGCTATGAGCTCGGTGCGGCCCGGCGAGTGAACCAGCAGCTCTCCGATGAGCGCGATGCCCTCCAGCGCGAGGTGGCGGCCGCCGATTCGGCCCCCGTGCTGGCCTCCCGCGCCCGCGAACTCGGCATGATCCCGGCCCGCGACCCCGCGCGCCTGGTGATCGGCCCGAACGGTGAGGTGATCGTGGTCGGTGACCCGACCCCGGCGGCGGGTTCCCCCGCCCCACCGCTCAACACCCTGCCGCCCACCCCGGGCGCGCCCCCGCCGAATCTCTCGCAGGCGCAGGGCGAGCGGGTCGTTCCGGTCACCACCACCCCGGCCGCCCCGCCGCCCGCGGCGAACCAGAACCCGGCCATCCAGGCCGCCCCGCAGCCGAATCCGGCCGCCCCACCGAACCAGCAGCCCCCGGCCGCCCCGGCGAACGATGGCGCGCCCCAACCCCCGGCCGACCCGGTGAACAACGACGCGCCGCAACCCCCGGCAGCGCAGCAGCCCGCGCCCCAGGACCCGGTTGCACCCGCACCGCAACAGGTCCAGGACATCCCGCAGGCCCCCGTGCCGGTTACCCCGAACCCCGTGCAGGCGACGCCCGCCCCGGCCCTCCAGGAGGTGCCGAGGTGATCCGCGCGCTGGGCCGGTCCGCCACGGCACCGGCCGACCGGAGTGCCGCGCATCCGGTCGCACGGGCCATACGCGGCTGTGCCACAACGGGAACGGAACCAGCCACGGGCTCCAGGCTTCTCGGCCGCACCGGGTCGGCTGCGGGTGCGGCCCGCAACGGCCACCGACCGCATGGTCGCCGCGGCGCTGCGCGAAACGGGGTGGTCGGGTGACGTCGCGGATGTCGCGTGGCCGTGATTCCGGCCGCGACCGTGCCGAGAACGGGCGTGGTCGCGGCCGTTTCGGTGGCGGGCGCGGGAACAGCGGTGGCGGGCGCGCGAGTTCGGGAAAGCGGGCGGCGAGTGCGCGGAGCGCGGCGGGGCCCGCGCGGGCGCGCAAGCCGTCCAGACCGCGGCCCGCGCCGGGGTTGGACGCGTCCACGCGGTTCCGGTTCGGCGTGGGGCGGATCGTCATGCTGGTGGCGCTGCTGGTCGCGGCCTTGCAGCTGCTGTGGATCCAAAGCGTCTCCGCGCCACGGCTGTCGGCGGAGGCGGCCAGTCAGCGGACGGTGCATCAGATCGATGCCGCCACCCGGGGGCCGATTCTCGACCGCAACGGCAAATCGCTGGCCTTCACCGTCAATGCCAAGGCGCTGACCTTCCAGCCGGTGCGGGTGCGCAAGGATCTGCAGGAGGCGCACGACGAGAATTCGGCCAAACCCGAGCCGGATCAGCGCATGCAGGCCATCGCGAAATACATTCACGACAAACTCGGCACCGCCGCGCCGGAACAGGATCTGCTGAAGAAGCTGCGCAGTGACGAGCCGTTCGTCTACCTGGTGCGGAACGTGGATCCCCGGGTGGCGGCCGATATCAGCCTGAAGTTCCCGGAGGTCGGCACCGAGCGACAGGATCTGCGCGAATATCCGGGCGGCTCCCTGGCCGCCAATGTGATCGGCGCGACCGGCTGGGACGGGCACGGCCAGATCGGCCTGGAATCGGCCCTGGACGCGATTCTCGCGGGCACCGACGGCTCGCACACCTACGACCGCGGCTCCGACGGCGCGGTCATCCCGGGCAGCTGGCGTGACCGGCAGCCCGCCGTCAACGGCTACGGCGTCGAACTCACCCTCGACTCCGATCTGCAGTACTACGTGCAGCAGCAGACCCAGCAGGCCAAGGAGCTGTCCGGCGCGCAGGCCGCCTCGGCGGTGGTGCTGGACGCCCGCACCGGGCAGGTGCTCGCCATGGCCAATGATTCGACCTTCAATCCGGCCCTGGGACCGCAGCACTGGTCCAGCTCCTCGCTGGGCAACCCGTCGGTGCAGGAGGTGTACGAACCCGGTTCGGTGAACAAGATCGTCACCGCCGCCGCGGCCATCGAATACGGCCTCACCACGCCCGACGAGGTGCTGCAGGTGCCGGGCAACATCTTCATGGGCGGCGTCACCGTCAACGACGCCTGGCAGCACGGCGTCATGCCGTTCACCACCACCGGCATCTTCGGCAAGTCCTCCAATGTGGGCACGCTGATGCTGGCGCAGCGCATCGGCGAGGACCGCTACTACGACATGCTGCAGAAATTCGGCCTCGGCCAGCGCACCGGCGTCGGGCTGCCCGGCGAGAGCGCGGGCGTGGTGCCCTCCCGTGAGCAGTGGTCCGGCTCCACCTTCGCCAATCTGCCCATCGGCCAGGGCCTTTCGATGACCACCCTGCAGATGACCGCCATGTACCAGGCCATCGCCAACGACGGTGTCCGCGTGCCGCCGCGCATCGTGAAGTCCAAGATCGACCCGGACGGCAACCGCACCGAGGAGGAACCGCCCGAGGGTGTGCGCGTGGTGAGCCCGGAGACCGCCGCCACCCTGCGCGAGATGTTCCAGGCCGTGGTGCAGCGCGATCCGATGGGCGTCCAGATGGGCACCGGCGTGCCCGCCGCCGTCGAGGGCTACCAGGTGGCCGGGAAGACCGGCACCGCGCAGCAGATCGACCCCGGCTGCCGCTGCTACTCCACCTCCAGCTACTGGATCACCTTCGCCGGGATGGCCCCCGCCGACAACCCGCGCTACGTGATCGGCCTGATGCTCGACGCCCCGGTGCGCAGCTCCGACGGCAGCGGCGGACAGTCGGCCGCACCGCTGTTCCACGCCATCGCGTCGTGGGCCCTGCAGCGTGATCGCGTGCCGCCGTCGCCACCGGCGAAACCGCTGATCCTGCAGGCGTCCTAGGACTGGGAACGGGTGAGTGCACGCTCCGGACGACCCCGCGCCGACACCGGCGGGTGAGCGAACCGCGCCGCGCCGATCGCCCGGTGCGGCACCACAGGTAACCTGACTCGTCGATCCGTTGCGGTGGCCCCGCGACGCGCTCGATCACCGCCCAGCCGTTCATCCCCAGAGAGGAGCTTCGTGCCCGCGCAGTCGCAACCGCGTAGCGGAGGTTCGACCGAGCCGCAGGTACTCCGGCCCGCGGACCCACCGGCGACCAGCCTGCGGTCGGTGGCCGAGCTGACGGGCGCGCGGTTCGCGCCGCACGACCGGCGCTCGGCGGACGCGGCGCTCGCCGCCGCGGCCCTGGACGATATCCGGGTCACCGGTATCGAGCAGCGCTCGAACGCCGTCCGGCCCGGCGACCTGTTCGCGGGTCTGGCCGGGGAGCGGGCGCACGGGGCGCGCTTCGCCCACGATGCCGTCGCGCGCGGCGCGGTCGCCGTGCTGACCGACGCGGCGGGCGCGGACCTGATCGGCGCGATCGAGGTACCGGTGCTGGTGCGCGACGATCCGCGCGCGGTGCTCGGCGCGCTGTCCTCGGCCCTCTACGGCGATCCGTCGCGGCGGCTGCGCATCATCGGCATCACCGGCACCTCCGGCAAGACCACCACCTCGTACCTGGTGGAGGCGGGCCTGACCGCGGCCGGGCTGCGCACCGCGCTCATCGGCACCATCGAGACCCGCATCGGCGGCGTGCGCGTGCCCAGCGCCCTCACCACCCCGGAGGCACCGCAGCTGCACGCCATGTTCGCGGTCATGGTGGAGCGGGGCGTGCAGGCCGTGGTGATGGAGGTGTCCAGTCACGCGCTGGCGCTGGGCCGGGTGGACGGCGTCGAGTTCGCGGTGGGCGCGTTCACGAATCTGTCCCAGGACCACCTGGATTTCCACGCCGACTTCGAGGACTACTACGCGGCCAAGCGCCGCCTGTTCGATCCGGCCTCGTCGGTGGGCGCGGCCACCTCGGTGATCTGCGTGGACGACGCCTGGGGACGGCGGCTCGCCGGGGAGCTCGAACAGCGCACCCATATCGTGACCGTCTCCACCACGCAGCCCGCGCACTGGACCGCCGCCGACGTCACCGCTGGACCGGGCGGCACCCAGAGTTTCACCGCCGCCCGCGGCGCGCTGAACGTGCCGGTGCGCCTGCGCCTTCCGGGGGACTACAACATC
>NZ_BAGD01000054.1 GCF_000308635.1 Nocardia otitidiscaviarum NBRC 14405
AGCGGGGCCGCGTGCTGTCGGGGCCTATCCGTGTTCGCGGATGGTGCTGATCGCATTGAGTTCGGCCAGTGCCCGCTGGCTGTCGCGGTCGACGACGTCGTAGGAACCGGCCCGCCGCGAGCCGTCCTCGCGGTGGAAGGGTACGGCCCGCCCGGCGGCGGCGAACAGCGTGAACGCGCGGCGGAACAGGGTGATCGCCGTGGCGATGGTGCGACGCTGACCGCGGGAGACGGTGCTGGCGGGGGTGGTGATGGCGGTCATGGCTTATGCCTCCTGCTCGTCGGAAGTCTCGGTGCCGCCGGCCATCGCCGCGCCGGTGACCATTGCCATGGCGGTCATAACGGTTGCGGCTGCGAGCATTGCGGTGACTGCGTGCATGGCAGTAAGTTTTCCCTCGCGAGCTTTCTGCCAACAGTGGCAGTACTGACATTGTTCGCAAAGATTCGGCCAGATAGGCTGGGGCTATGTTGTCCAAGGTCGCCGTGGTGCTCAACGAGCGCCTCGCCATGTTCGAATTCGGCGTCGTCTGTGAGGTATTCGGGCTGGACCGGCGGATGGACGGGCTGCCCTACTTCGACTTCCGCGTCTGCGGGCTCGAACCCGGCAAGCCGCTGGACAGCAGCACACCCGGCATCACGGTCACGCCCGAATACGGGCTCGACGAGCTGCGGAACGCGGATCTCGTTGCCATACCGGCGTTTCCGTTCGGTGTGCTGGAACAGACCGATCCACGGGTGATCACCGCGGTGCGGGAAGCCGCCGAGAACGGGGCCACCGTCCTCACCGTCTGTTCCGGGGCGTTTCTCGCCGGGGAAGCCGGACTGCTCGACGACCGCAAATGCACCACCCACTGGAAATACGTGGACGATCTCGCGCAGCGGTATCCGAAGGCCACCGTCGACCCGGATGTGCTGTTCGTGGACGAGGGGGATCTGATCACCAGTGCGGGCACCGCCGCCGGGATCGACGCCTGCCTGCATCTGGTGCGGCGCGAGCTGGGCAGCGCGGCGGCCAATGCCATCGCACGGCGCATGGTGGTGCCGCCGCAGCGCGACGGCGGACAGCGTCAGTTCATCGAACGCCCAGTGCCCGAATGCACTTCAGACAGCCTCAGCGACACCCTGAACTGGATGAACGAACACCTGGAGTTGCCGCATACCGTGGAGGCCCTGGCCGCCCGCTCCGCCATGTCCACGCGCACCTTCGCGCGCCGCTTCGCCGCCGAAACCGGGACCACGCCGGTGAAATGGCTGACGGGGCAGCGGATTCTGCTGGCCAAACAGCTGCTGGAGGACACCGAGCTGGATCTGGAGTCGGTCGCGCATCGGTGCGGATTCGGATCGGGAGCGTTACTGCGCCACCACTTCCAGCGACTCGTCGGCATCGCGCCCACCGAGTACCGCAGGCGATTCGGGGCGCACCCGGACGAAGCGGGAGTCTAGGCGGGCTCGGGTCGCCTACCCGTCGGATATCCGCGTGCGGCGGGGTGTTGCCGGACACCATCTCCGGTTACTGTGCGGGAGATGAGCATCGAATTTCTGCTGACGACGCTCGTCATCGTCGCAACGCCCGGAACCGGTGTGCTGTTCACCCTCGCGGCCGGGCTCGCCAGGGGTACGCGGGCCAGCGCGATCGCCGCATTCGGCTGCACCTTGGGGATTGTTCCGCACATGATCGCCGCCGTGACCGGTGTGGCCGCGGTGCTGAACACCAGTGCCATGGCATTCCAGACGCTGAAGTATCTCGGCGTCGCCTATCTGCTGTACATGGCGTGGATGACCTTCCGCGACAAGGGCGCGCTGACCGTGCCCGAGCAATCAGGCGCCGCCCCGGGCGCTGGGCGGGTGATCGGCGCGGCCGTGCTGGCCAACGTGCTGAATCCCAAGCTGACCATCTTCTTCTTCGCATTCCTGCCGCAGTTCGTGCCCGCCGGGTCCGCGAATGCCGTGCCGCGCATGCTCGAGCTGAGCGGCGTGTTCATGCTCGCGACCTTCGTGGTGTTCGCGGTGTACGGGGTGGCCGCGGCGGCAGTGCGGGACCACATCATCACGCGGCCCGCCGTGGTGACCTGGATGCGGCGGGTGTTCGGGGCGTCGTTCGTGGCGCTCGCGGGGCGGCTGGCCGTGCAGAATCAGTGAGGGTGCTGGTCGCGGGCACGCGGGTACGAGGTGAGATCGGTACTGTAGGCGGAGCGATGGTCGCCGCGCGACGGGTGACCGTGGATTCGGAAGGGCGCACATGGTCAGCGGTGACCGACCAGAGCAGCTGTCGGCCCGGCCGGGGGCGATCGCGTACGACACCGAACCGGGCCCGACGGGGATCGCGTTGGAGATCTCGGCGAGCCCCATCCCGCTGTTCACACCTGAGGTACGAGTGAACGGCCGGGTGGTGCCGTATGCCGCTATGGGGGCGAATCATATTCCTGTCGCACCGGGGAACTACGACGTCGAAGTGATCAATCGCCGGATCCTGGGCCCGAGTTTCGGAGCGGTACATGCGGAGGTCCCGGTGCGCGAGGGCCGCGTCACCATGGTGTATTACCGGATGCCTCCGGCAGTATTCTTGACCGGAGTGATCGGGCCCGTACCGCGCCATGTGCCCGGAGCGGTGATCATATTCTGGCTCCTGGTCGGCTTGGCCATCTACCTGGCGCTCCTCCTCACCATGGCGATTGTCTTGGAGTGAACTCGTGGCTCGTCAGCGGTGGAGCAGGTCGATGGCGTGTAGCGGCAGCCGTCGTCGATCAGTTCCCGACCTGTTCGCGATACGGGCGAACCGAGAACAAACTCGCGTCGTAGCAATAGGTTTCGGAGGCGGGTGGTTGGTTGGCCAGTGCGGCCAGCGCGCGGTTCGGTATCGACGGCCAGTTCTCCGAGGCGACCACTTCGATATCGGTGGGCACGCCCTCGAGTCGCTGTTCATGGTGGCCGTCGAGGACGACCATGGGCAGCGATACTCCGTCGTCGGCGTGGATTCGCCACAGGGTCGGTTCGTAGGCTTTCAAGACCAGCAGCTGGGGGCGGACGGTCGCGTGGACGTATACATCGGCCGCACCTTCGGGGTGATCACGGAAGGAGTGGTCGCCGCCGGTCTGGTACACCTCGATGGCGTGCACGTCGATGGCGCGTCCGCCCTCGGGTGGAGGGTTGCGTCGTTCTCGGACGGAGTATCCACCCGCGACATCGCAGTCGTGCACGACGATCGGATGTCGGCCGGGTGGCAGTGGCGGTTCCGGCTGCGGCGTGGCGGGGGTCGAAGGGGCCGTCGGCGGGCATGGTTGTGTTCCGAGCGCGCCTCCCGCGCAGGGGTCGGTCGATTCGCCGAGGCAGGCGGTCGATACGGCCGCGAGCAGGACGATCATTCCGTATTCCACAGTGCGACGTATCCGCATACTTCCTCCCCGAAGCACATTGCGTCCGTACAGCTGTCGGTGATGTCGAATGTACCGATCGGAGGAGTACGGCGGTGAAGCACGAACCTGCTCCCGGGGGCTGTCGTACCGGGCACCGCGGATAGCGGTGTGGCTGTCGTTCGAGGGTGCGAGATGGATCCGGTGCCGCGCGTGTGGCTGGGCTCGGGGAAGGGCTACGTGTCCGACTGCACGTACTCGGCGACTCCGGGCTGGTGTCGGCGTGGGTTGGGGAGGGCCGCGCGGTGCGGCGGTTGATACCGTGCTGACGTGTCGCACACTGCTCACTCAACCGATCGGCCGCTCCGCACACTGGTGCTCGGCGGGGCGCGGTCCGGAAAATCGGCGTTCGCGGAACAACTGGTGGCCGCGGGGCCGGTGCGGTACATCGCCACCGCCGTGGTCGACCCGGCGGATACCGACTTCGCCGAGCGGATCGCTGCGCATCGGGCGCGCCGCCCCGCGGACTGGACGGTAGTGGAGGGCGACCCGATCGCGGGCCTGGGCCAGCCCACCCCCGCGACCCTGATCGACGACCTCGGCACCTGGCTCACCGCCCGCCTCGACGCCCGCAAGGCCTGGGAGCTGCCGCGCGGCACCGTGGGGCCGGATCTGGACGCCCTCGTCGCCGCTGTCGCCGGCTATGCGGAGCGGCTCGTGATCGTGAGCCCCGAAGTCGGGTTGGGCGTCATTCCCGCCACACGTTCCGGACGGTTGTTCCGGGATGAGATCGGCACGCTCAACCAGCGGCTCGCCGCGGTGTGCGATGAGGTGTATCTGCTCGTCGCCGGGCAGGCGGTGCGGGTCAAGCCGGGCGTGGATGGCGCGGACAGTGGTCCCGCCGGTGAGCGGCGGGCGGCGGGGGATGCCGGGCAGGTGGGCGGGGGTGCTGGACAATCCGATGTCGGGGCGGCGGCCGTTTCGGTACCCGTCGGGGATGCGGTGGCGGGAGGAGCGAGCGACGCGGCCGAATCCGAAGCAGCTCGCCCGGATCGGGCAGCCACTGGAATCGCCGGGGGCGCAATCGCTTCCACCGGCGGCGAGGGTGCGCAGCGGCGGGTCGGGTTGTCGAAGGGGAGCGCGGTGGCGGTGGAGTTCGGGCCGGTGGCGGCTCCGGATGCGGCGATGCGGGCGGCCGCGGGGAAGCGGCAGGGGCAGTTGACCAAACCGGCGGGGGCACTGGGGCGGTTGGA
Organism: Nocardia otitidiscaviarum NBRC 14405; assembly: GCF_000308635.1. Classification (GTDB taxonomy): domain Bacteria; phylum Actinomycetota; class Actinomycetes; order Mycobacteriales; family Mycobacteriaceae; genus Nocardia; species Nocardia otitidiscaviarum. The sequence continues at coordinate 4,603 of NZ_BAGD01000054.1, forward strand.
GGCGCTGGGGAACTGGGTGGCGGCATGTCAGGGGGTGTGTCCGCCGCGGCAGTTCGAGCGGGCGCGGGTGGTGGTGTTCGCGGGGGATCACGGGGTGGCGCGGCACGGTGTGTCGGCGTATCCGAGTGAGGTGACCGCGCAGATGGTCGCCAACTTCCTGCACGGAGGCGCGGCGGTGAATGTGTTGGCGCGGTTGGCCGATGCCACCGTGCGGGTGGTGGACATGGCCGTGGAGGGCGATACCGCGGCGGAGATCTCCACCTTCAAGGTGCGCCGCTCCAGCGGGTCCATCGACCGCGAGGACGCCCTCACCGAGGACGAGACCCGCACCGCGCTGCACGCCGGAGCGGCCCTCGCCGACGAGGAAATCGATTCCGGCGCCGACCTTCTCATCGCCGGAGATATGGGCATCGGCAACACCACCCCGGCCACCGTGCTCATCGCCGCCGTCACCGACACCGAACCGGTGGTGGCGGTCGGCCGCGGCACCGGCATCGACGACGCGGGCTGGATACGCAAGACCGCCGCCGTGCGCGACGCCATGTGGCGGGCGCGCCCCGTGGTCAAGGACCCGCAAGCCCTGCTGCGGGTCGCGGGCGGCGCGGACTTCGCCGCCATGGCCGGATTCCTGGCGCGCGCCGCCGCCCGCCGCACCCCGGTGGTCCTCGACGGTGTCGTGGTGACCGCCGCCGCCCTGATCGCCGAACAGCTCGCGCCCGGGGCGAGCGCCTGGTGGGTGGCGGGTCACCGCTCCAGCGAACCCGCCCACCAGATCGCGCTCGACCGACTGCGCCTGGAACCCCTCATCGACCTGACCATGCGACTGGGTGAGGGCTCCGGCGCACTCACCGCCCTCCCGATCCTGCGCGCGGCCGTGGCGGCGCTCGGCGAGATGGCGACGTTCGCCGAGGCCGGTGTGAGTACGGCCGATGCGCTGGAAGCTGGTGTGGGTGAAGCCGACTAGCCGGAGGCCAGGACCTACCCGCCGCCCGCCCGGGCATCTTCCCGGCGAGGGGGAACTGGTGGCGGTGGCGACTCGGGCTATGCCGCCACCAGTTCCCCGTGAGCGGTTGTCCAGTTCCGGGTTGCGGGGGACTTCGTGTCGGAGGGGCTGGTGAAGGGGCTCGCGCTGTCGCTGTCGTGGCTGACCGTGGTGCCGGTGCGGGGGCCGGAGCGGGTGGACAGGGGAGTGGCGGGGGGAGCGATCGCGTGGGCGCCGGTGGTGGGGGTGCTGCTGGGCGCGGGGGCCGTCGCGGTGATGTGGGGGCTCGTGGTCGCGGGTGCTTCGCCGCTGCTGGCGGGACTGGTGGGCGTGGCCGCGCTGGCGTTGGGGACGCGGGGGATGCATATCGACGGGCTCGCGGACACCATGGACGGGCTCGGGAGTTACGGCCCGCCCGAGCGGGCGCGGGAGATCATGAAGAGCGGCGGGGCCGGGCCGTTCGGGGTGGCGGCGCTGGTGTTCGTCATCGGAATTCAGGCGTTCGCGTTCGCGGCGCTGGTGGATGCGCAGCGGTGGCCGGCCGTGGTGGTCGCGGTGGCGGTGGGGCGGGTCGCGGTCGTGCTCGCGTGCCGCAGCGGGATCGACGCCGCCCCGGGGGCCGGGTTCGGGGCATTGGTCGCGGGAACGCAGCGGCGCGCGATCGGATTCGCCTGGGCCGCAGCCGCTCTGGTGATAGCGGGCTTCGTCACCGATGCGTGGTGGCTGGGGCCGATCGCCGTGGGAGCCGCGCTGGCGACGGCCATCGTGCTGGTTCGCCACGCTGTTCGCCGGTTCGGCGGGCTCAATGGCGACGTACTCGGGGCGGCGGTCGAGGTGGCGACGACGGTCGCGGTCGCGGTATCGAGTTTCGCGGTGTGAACCGGCCGCGGGTGTGAACCCGCGAGTCGGACCAGACCCCGTGGGCCGTGCTGGGGCGGATCGCCGCGGGTCCGAAATTCGGTTGCGGCGGGAGTCGCGCGGTCCCTACGGTTTCCCGCATGGCATGTCACTGCGCCCCCTACTTCATCCGTATCCGCCACGGCCGGGCTCTGGCCCGCTAGCGGACGCGGATTCTTCTCTCGGCGTCCGCAGGCGCGCCCAGGGCCCTTCGAGACTCATTCGACTCGAGGACCCGAAAGGGCAAGTGCTGTGGCGCAAGATTTTGCACACCGAAACTATTCGCATACCCAGCGCAAGGTCACCAGCGGCAGTGGAGCTCGCACGCCGCGCGACCATGCCAGGCGCACACTCTCGCAGAACTTCCTGGTGAACCGTGATGCCGTCCGGCTCATGGTGGCGGTGGCCGAACCGACCGGGCTGGTGCTCGAACCCGGCGCGGGCGAGGGCGTGCTCACCACGGAACTGGCTCGGCGCGGCGCCCAGGTGACCGCGTACGAGATCGACCCGCTGCTGGCGATGAAGCTCTCCGCGCGAACCCGACGCGAGAGCGGAATCCGCGTCGTCCGAGGTGATTTCACCAAGGCACGGGCTCCGCGCGAACCGTTCGCCGTGGTCGGCAACATCCCGTACTCGGTGACCGCCAAGATCGTCGACTGGTGCCTGACCGCACCCGCCCTGACCTCGGCGACCCTGCTCACCCAGCGGGAATATGCGCGCAAGCGCACCGGCGACTACGGCCGCTGGAGCCTGGTGACGGCCGAAACCTGGCCGTGGTTCACCTGGGAACTGCACGGCCAGGTGGACCGGACCAGCTTCCGGCCCGTCCCGTCGGTCGACTCGGCGATCCTGCGGATCGTCCGCCGCCCGGAACCGCTGGTGCGGGAACGGAACTCCTACCTGGAGCTGGTCCGGACCGGCTTCACCGGCCTCGGCGGCTCCGTCCGCGCGTCCCTGCGCACCCGCTATCAGGGCGTGGACGAAGCGCTGGCCGTCGCGGGCATCGACCGTGACACCGTGGTGGCCTACGTGCACCCCGACCAATGGGTGACGCTGCACCAGCAGCTCGCCGCCTGACCGAATCCGGTGCCGCCGCATACCCCGGCGGCACCGGACCGCCATACCCTCGTCCGAGCCGCAGTGATCTCGGCAGGCTTCTCCCTCCCACCCACAACTCTTGCCATCCGCCGTCACACTCCCGGAAAATGGATCGCATCCAGCCGTTTTCACAAACCGACGGTTCATCCGTTAAAGTTTTCGAGCAACACCGGTCCGGGTGGCGGAATGGCAGACGCGCTAGCTTGAGGTGCTAGTGCCCGTATTAGGGCGTGGGGGTTCAAGTCCCCCTCCGGACACACCGACGACAGAGCTCTCCCTACATGTAGGAAGAGCTCTTTTCTTGTCCAGTTTCGACTCCTCGCGGCCAGATCGTCGGAACGCGGGACGCACCCGAACCGAGCAGACCGAGAACCACAGGGTGATCTGGTATGCGTCCGTGCCGCCCCCGTGCGGACATGGATCGTGTAGCCTCCGCCTATCGAACGCGCGCTCGCCGACGTCGAAGCGAGACGGGGCTAAGCCGCCGTTGGCCGGAACCTGCCCCTGGTAGTGGCCATCGCGCACCGGTGCTGCAGTGCGGCTGCCACTGGCCGGAGGGCCTGCATTGCACAGAAAGTGTTGCGTCGCAGAATGTCTCGGGGTAGCTTGCCGTCCAACCGTCGGTTCCGCACGACGCGCGGCGGCTATGGGATCACCGCGCGCAGGAACGTGAACAATTGGACGATCATGCCCACGACGGCTCCGGCGATCGCGATGGCCAGCAGAATGCGGAACACCAGAGCCCAGTCGAAGGTCGCGCTGCCGAAGTCGAACGGGAACACCTGCCAGACACGGATGGTCGCCGCCAGGCCGATCCCGGTGGTGACGAGGTCGCCGAGGGACTTCAACCACGGCGGATCGGCGGGCAGATACACGACGCTGGTGATCAAACCGGCGATCAGCGATGCGGTGACGAGCCACAGTACCCGCGGGGTGTCCTCGGTGAGAAAGGGCAGGGCATCCCATCCCGGCCAGGCGTGAATGGCGTAGAGCAGCACCGCGTTGCAGAGTGCGGCGACGACGTAGCCGGCTCTGCGTGCCGCCGTGGACGGGCGGCGAGTCGTTTCGGTAGCCGTCATCGGAACCCCTCCAAGTCGATTCCTTTGGTCACGGTACGACCGATCCGGTCGCCTCCGGCAGAGGCAAGGGTCCCGAGGTGGACCGCCGTCCTGCCCTACCGCCGATGGACGTGCCCGCGCCGCCACCGCCGACAGCATCTGGTGCGACATGCTGCACGGTGTTCTGGATTTTCGAAGGATGGCCGGAACCGAGCACCTCCATCAGCCGGGGCGGATGCTGTTCACGGAGCGGAGATCAGACCGGGATGCCCAGTGTCGGCCGTGCGCGCGGGAAATGTTGCCGATGTCGTGCCGGGTGCCGGTCGAACTCGCCAGCGAGAACCGTGGTGCGAGCGGTGTGTGGTGAGACCTGCTGCCATACTTGGCGTTTCAGCGCACGGCTGTTCCCGGTCGCGGTGGGTGTGAAGGTGGTAGGTGCGATTTTTCGACGAGTTCTCCTGGTAGGGGTCGTGGTGGTGTTCGGTGCGGCCTGTGCTGTGCTTCCTGCCGAGCCGCCACCACCGGTTCGTCTCGGGGCCGCTCCCGTGACCGCGACCGGGCCGCGGTACGAGGGTGCGCCTTTGCACTCCTCCGGGTTCTATGAGTTCGATCAATGGCCCAAGGCATGCAACCTGATCACCGACACCGATATTCGGGCGATCTTTCCGCAGGTGACCGACAGCGAGAGGTTCGCGGTACACCAAGACCTGATGCTGGCGGCGCCGTGGAGCCGCCGGAGCCGGAATGGGCGCGAGAGCGGGTGCGGGTCGGGGGAGCGCTCTGTACGGTCGCCATGGCGCTGCCTGGTATCGCGTTCGAGGCGGACGAGTTGCCGCCCCGGTCCGGCGCCGAGGTGACGATCGAGGTGATCGCCGCGGGCAGTGCGGGGGTCGTCTACCGGAACCGGCCACAGCCCTTCCCCGCCGATCCACCGATCACGGTCGCCGGGATACCGTGCGTGGCCGCCCAGGGCAATAGTCTCGTGTGCGCGACGCTGTATGTCCTGTTCCAGGTGTCGATGACGGTCGAGTACACGCGGCAGGTCGACGAGTACACGGCGATCCGTTACCTGCACGGCACCGAGACGGTCGCGTTCGGGCGCGAGCCCGACAAGGATGAACTGCGGCGGCAGCGGGAGTGGGAACGGTCGGTGATTGTTCGCGAACTCGTCGAAGCGGTCGTGGCGAAGTTGTGAGGCCCCGCCTGCCGTGGCGGTCGATCAGCCGAGGGTGAAGGACGCGCGGCCGCTGATGTGTTCCAACTCCCGCTCCGAGCCGTCGTCGTACTGGGTGACGATCCACGCCTCCACCCGACCGGCTCCCGGTTCCATGCCGAAACCAGTGATCACACCGTCCGGTGCCTGGATCTCGCCGTGCTCGTTGAACTGGTGCGATTGTCCGCTGGTGCGGCCGGTGTCCAGGCTGCGCCAGTGGGACGGCGACACGGTAGGTTGGGGCCGACGACACGGCACCGGGCGGAGGACAATGGTCCTCGATGTGCTCGACCGAAGGCCGTAGCGGCACGAGGTCGCGGCGACCACGATGGTCGGCATGACCGGGGACGGCGGCCTGGCGGCCGATGGGATCGTGGCTCGGCTGCTGGATTCGCCGGAGCCGTCGATCCGGTGGCGCGTGCTCACCCGGCTGCTCGGGACGCCCGCGGACGATCCCGCGGTGCGGTCGGTGCGGGCGGATATCGCTGCCAGCGTGCGGGTGCGGACTCTGCTGTCGGAACGTAGGGACGACGGGACGCTACCGTTCCATCCGTACGGCGCCACGTGGTACGGCGCACATTGGGTGTTGGTCGCACTGGCCGAACTCGGTTATCCCGGCGGTGACGAGTCGTTGATCCCGTTGCGGGAGCAGGCATTGGGGTGGGTACTGTCCGAGGAGTACCGCACACGCCATATCGGACAGGTGCGGGGGCTGCCCACGCTGCATGCCTCCATCGACGGGAATCTGTTGTGGGCGCTGCTGAGTCTCGGGCTCGCCGACGAACGCGCCGAGGAGCTCGTGACCCGTCTGCTCGCCACGCAATGGCCCGACGGCGGCTGGAATTGTGACCGGCACGCGAGCGGCCGCGTCTCCTCGTTCGTCGAAAGTCTCATTCCGCTGCGCGCGCTCGCGCTGCACGCCCAGCGGACCGGTCGGGAGGACAGCCGAGACGCGGTGGTTCGGGCCGGTGAGCCGTTCCTGAGCCGCCAGCTGTTCCGGCGCATCGGTGACGGCACCGTGATGGCGAAATCGTTTGTACAGCTGCATTTTCCATGCTAATGGCATTACGACTTCCTGTTCGCGCTCACCGTGCTCGCGGAGGCGGGGCTGATCACCGACCCGCGCTGCGCCGCTGCCCTCGATCTGCTGGAGTCCAAGCGGCTGCCCGATGGCGGCTTCCCCGCCGAAGCGCGCTATTACCAGGTTCGTGCCGTGCCCAGCGGCAGATACCGTTCGCTCGTGGACTGGGGTCCGACGGGGCGGCGTCGGTTCAATCCGTGGGTGACCTGCGCCGCGCTGACCGTGCTGCGGGCCGCCGATCGGCCGCTCGCACGCATCGATGAGCACGGTGGGACCGCGAGGATTTCGGCGGACGCGAAGGCATATGGTCCCCAGCCCGATCAAGTATCGACGCGATAGGTGAGTCCGGAGATACGTGGCGGAATCGCGGGATCTGCCATGCGGTCGCGGTGTGGGCGTCATGATGGAAGGTGAACATCAGCGCTGTCGGAGGTCGTGGCCATGCGCGAAGCGTCATCGGAGAATGTGCGGAGTTTCGTTCTCGGTGACGTGCTCGCGAAGCGGGCGATAACGCATCGGGGGGAGCCGTTTCTGCGGTTTCACGAGGGGCACATCGACTATGGCGAGGTCGATGAGATGGCCAATCGGGTTGCGCGGGGGTTGATTTCGTCGGGTGTGGGGCCGGGGGACCATGTCGCGGTCATGCTGCCGAACTGTGCCGAGTTCGTGTACGTGATCTTCGCGTTGGCGCGGTTGCGGGCGGTGGCGGTGCCGGTCAATACCGCGCACCGGGGGGAGATGCTGCGGCATGTGCTGGTCGGCTCGGATGCGGTGCTGCTGATCGCCGACAGCGATTACGTCGAGCGGTTGGTTCCGTTGGCGCGCCGAGTGCCCGGACTGCGCACGGTCATCCTCGGGCCGGGAGCCGCCGGGGAGCCGGAGCGGGCCGACGACGTCGGAGTGCCGGTGCTGCCGTGGTCGACCCTGCTCGATCACGGTGCGGAGGCGCCGCGTGTGGAGGTCGGTTTTCATGATCTCCAGGCCATCATGTTCACCTCCGGCACGACCGGACCGTCCAAGGGTGCGATGTGTTCGCACGCGCTGGCCTTGACCTGCGCGTACGATTCGCTGAATTATCTGGACCGGTGGGGGAAGTCGATCTATTGCCCGCTGCCGCTCTTCCACGCGGCGGGGCTGTGGGACGGGGTGCTCGCCGCGCTGCTGTGCGGTGGGTCGATCGCGATCGTGGACCGTTTTCACGCGTCGACGTTCTGGGACGATGTGCGTCGCTTCGACGCCGCCGTGGTGATGAGCGTGTTCTCGATGATCCCGATCCTGCTCAAACAGCCGCCGTCCCCGCGCGACAAGGATCATCCGCTCGAGATGTTCTATATGGGCAAGTCGAGTCTGGATGAGCCGCTGCACAAGCGATTCGGGGTGCGCTCGGTGGAGACCTACACGAGCACCGAGGCCGGGATCGCCACCGGCAGCCCGTACGGACAGTGGCGGGTGGGTTCCTGCGGCACGGTGCATGAACGGCGGTTCCACGCCGCGGTGGTGGACGAGTACGACCGTGAGGTGGGGCCCGGCGAGCCGGGGGAGTTGGTGCTGCGGCCGAAGCAGCCCTATGTGATCACCACCGGCTACCACAAGGCGCCGGACGCGACCGCGCGGTGTTTCCGCAATCTGTGGTTCCACACCGGTGATCGGGTCTGGCGTGACGAGGACGGGTATTTCTTCTTCCTCGACCGCATGACCGACTCCATTCGGCGTCGCGGCGAATCGATTTCGGCGTTCGATCTCGAATGCGAGGTGAATATGCACCCGGCGGTCCTGGAATCCGCGGCCATCGGCGTGCCATCCGAACTCGAGGAAGAGGACGTCAAACTGGCCGTGGTGGTGCGTCCCGGCGCGCGGCTCGACGTGGAGGAACTCGTCGAGTTCTGTCAGCGGCAGCTGCCCGGCTATATGGTGCCCCGCTATATCGAATTCGTGGACGCGCTGCCGCGCACGCCGACCGACAAGGTCGCCAAATACCGGTTGCGCGAACAGGGTGACCACGGTGTCACCGCCACCACCTGGGACCGGCAGGCACAGCCGCCCGCCGCCCCGCCGACCACTCCCGGTGACCGCTGTGCACTGGGGTGATACGCCGGAGCAAGCCGCATTCCGCGCCGAGGTGCGGGCGTTCATCGCGGCCGAGTTCCCCGCCGAGTATCGGCCCGACCCGGATGCGCAGCACAGTCTGGAACCCGAGGACGTCTGGGGATACAACTGGCCGGTCGATCGGGTGAGCGCCGATCCCGACCGGGCGGCCGGGGCCCGGCGATGGGCGGCCGCACTCGCCGCCCGGGGGTGGATCGTTCCGCACTGGCCCGAGGAGTACGGCGGCGCGGGGCTGACCGCGGTGGCGGAGTTCATTCTGCACGAGGAGATGATGCGGGCCGGGGTGCCGACGGTGAACGGCATCGGCGCGTTCCTGCTCGGTCCGACGCTCATCGCGCACGGCACGCCGGAACAGCGGGCGCGACACCTGCCGCCCATCGCCAGCGGTGAAAGAACCTGGGCACAAGGCTTTTCCGAGCCCGGCGCGGGTTCGGACCTGGCATCGCTGCGCACCCGGGCGGTGCGCGACGGCGACGACTACGTCCTCGACGGGCAGAAGGTGTGGACCTCGCTGGCTCACTACGCCGACTGGTTGTTCGTGCTGGTGCGCACCGACCCGGACGCGCCGAAGCACGCGGGAATCACCTTCCTGCTGGTGGATACGGCCACACCCGGTGTGACCATTCGGCCGATCACCGATATCCGCGGCGACACACCGTTCGCCGAGGTGTTCTTCGACGGGGCGCGAGTGCCGGTGCGGAACCGGGTCGGGGCCGAGAACCGCGGCTGGTACGTGGCGATGGACGCGTTGAGCTTCGAACGGGCCGGAATCGGCGCGACGGTGAAACTCGAGCGGGCGCTGACGCGACTGGTCGAGCAGGTGCGCGCCGACGGCGGCTCCGCGGTGCTGCGGCACGAGATCGCGCGCCGCTATATCGAGCTGCGGGTCCTGTACAACCTTGCCAGATATACGGTTTCGCGCCAGGCGCACGGCGGCGTGCTGGGCTACGAAGCATCGGTGAATCAGCTGTTCGGCGCGGAACTGGCGCAGCGGCTGGCCCGCACCGGCACGAAGGCATTCGGCGAACTCGCCCAGCTGACCGCGCCGGGCGAGCGGCATCCGCTGGCCGCCGAATTCACGCGCCTGCGATTCGACGCGGTGGCCGCGACCTTCCTCGGCGGCACCACCGAGATCCAACGCAATGTCATCGCGACCAGAGGTTTGAACCTACCGAGAAAATAGTCCCCCGGGAGAAGGTGCCGATGTACGAAACCCTCGACGTGACAATCGAAGAACGCGTGGCCTGGCTGACGCTGAACCGCCCGCAGAAACTCAACGCCCTGACTCCCACCTCCATGGCCGAACTGCGCGAGGTGTTCACCACCGTGGACGACGACGAGGACGTGTGCGTCGTGGTGCTGCGCGGCGCGGGCGAGCGTGCGTTCTGCGCCGGTATGGACCTGGGCTGGTCGGAGGGCCTGACACCCAAGGAGCGGGTCGAACAGGGCCGTCTCGGTGAGAAGACCTTCGCCATGATGGAGCGGCTGTCGATTCCGGTCGTCGCCGCCGTGCACGGTTACGCGGTCGGCGGCGGGCTGGAACTGGCGCTGGCCGCCGACTTCATCGTCTGCTCGGATGACGCGAAGCTGGGACTGGTGGAGATCACGCTCTCGGCTCGCCCGCCCTACCAGCCGAAATACATGAACGGTGGCGCGGACCCCGACCAACCCGCCTTCGGCGGCTCCGCACCCGGCTGGGGTGGGGTGAAGCGGCTGCCGGAACGCATCGGCAAGGCCCGCGCCAAGGAACTGCTGTTCACCGGCATCCAATTGGACGCGCAGCGGGCGCTGCAACTGGGACTGGTGAACAACGTCTTCCCGGCCGCGGAATTCGACAAGCACGTGGGCGAACTGGCCGAGCGGATCGCCGCCATGAACCGCTACAACCTGCGGCTGGTCAAGGAGTTGGTGTCCGGCGGCTACGACTGGATCGAACCGCACCCGAGCTGAGGAGGCACCGTGCGCATCTACCGAATCGACCACATCGCCCAGCTGGTGCCCGATCTCGCCGCCGCGACGCGGAAACTGGAGGGGCTGTTCGGCTTTCGCCGCACCAGCAGCTGGGACAACCCCGAGCAGGGCGTCACCGGGGCGCGGCTGACGGTGCCCGGCAGCTGGGGGCAGGACTGGGTGGTCATCGCTCCCTCCGGCGACGGCTCACCGCTGCACGCCGCACTCGAGCGGCAGGGCGGCCGACCGGCCGTCCACCACATCGGCGTCGAGGTGCCCGACCTCGAGGCGGCGCGCGCCGAACTGCACAAGCTGGGGCTCGAACCGGTCGACGGGCCGGGCTGGATCGAGTCGTCGCTGACCCCGCCCGAGGACGGGCCGGGCGTACGATTCCGGCTGCGCGGGCCGGGCACCCTCGCCCTGGTCGGTGACGAGCACGCCACAGCCGCCACCCCCGCCGCCGCGACCGGACCGGCGCTCGGCATCGTGGCGATCGACCATATCTGCCAGGCGTTCCGGGACCGCGAGGTGCTGGCGACCTGGTACGCCGAACTGGCCGGGTTCGTGCCGGTGTGGAAGACGCCCATCGACGAATGGCCGGATATGGCCGACCTGGTGCTCAATATCCCCGGGTCGGCGATCTGCTGGGAGATCATCCAGCCGCGCGGCGAGGACTCGTTCATCGACCGGTTCCTGGCGAAGAACGGTCCGGGCGTACACCATGTGACCTTCCAGGTGGCCGAGTGGGACGCGGCGCTGGCCGCCTGCGAACACCATCACACGCCGACCTTCGACCACGATGCGGGCGTCACCGACGGTGCGGCGTGGCGGCACACCTTCATCCACCCCAAGCACGCCGGTGGCGTACTCGTGCAGCTGTTCTGGGAGGAGCGGCCGGGCGTCTGGGTGCGGTCGGACAAGATCCCGGCGAACAGCTGATGGACCTCACCCTCACCGAGGAGCAGGAGCTGATCCGGTCCACCGCCCGGGAATTCCTGAGCGCGGCCGAGCCGTCGGGCACACTCTGGACGGCCGAGTCGACGGGCAAACTCTGGACCCGGATGGTCGAACTCGGTTGGGCCGGGCTGCCGTTTCCGGAGGAGTACGGCGGGCTCGGGGCCGGATTCCTGGAACTGTGCCTGGTGCTCGAGGAGATCGGACGCGCCCGGGTGCCCAGCCCACTCGCGGCGACGGTGGCCTGCTGCGGGATGCCGGTGATGCGGTACGGCACCGCGGCCGAACGCGCCGCCTGGCTGCCCGCGATCACCGGCGGACGGCTGCTCACCCACGTCGAAGGCATTGCGGCGCAAGCGGGAACACTGCTCGGCACGGCGATGTTCGTGCCGCACGCCGACATCGCCGACACCCTGCTGGTCATCGCGCACGCCGACCGGCCGCTGGCGGTGCTGATCGATGGCGCGACACCGGGAATCAGCCGCGAGCCGCTGGCGGTCGTGGGCGACGAATCGTATCGGGTGAGTTTCGACCACGTGCCGATCCCGGAGGGGTCCGTGCTCGCGTCCGGATCCGAAATCGCCGCCGCGATCGCCGCCTACGGCGCGGCGGCGACCTGCGCGGAGATGGTGGGTGGTGCGCAGGCGGTGCTGGATATGACGGTCGACTACGCCACCCAGCGCGAACAGTTCGGCAGGCCGATCGGCGCTTTCCAAGCCGTGCAACATCATTGCGCCGATATGGCCGTCGAGGTGCTCGGTGCGCGGCTGCTGGCCTACGAGGCGATCTGGCGGCTGGCGGCCGGACTGGACGCGTCGACCGAGGTGGCGCTCGCGAAGTCGTGGGTGTCCGAGGTGTACCAGCGGGTGTGCGCCACCGCCCACCAGGTGCACGGCGCCATCGGATTCACCGCCGAACACGGGCTGCACCACTACACGCGGCATGCGATGGCGTGCGCACTCGCCTTCGGCGATGCCGACCACCATATCGGCACGATCGTGCGGCACCTCGGTATGGGCGAGTGACCCGGTCGGGGCCGCGACACCGTCGGTCTTCGGGGCATGCCAGGTGTTTCGCCTCCAGCCGGAACAGGTGTCGAAGGGGGAGTAGCGAGCGTGTGGTTGCAGTACCGTCGGCGGGCAGCGCCCGAACGACAGAAATGCGGTCTCCCATGATTGCTCGGCACGGCGGCGAGCGGCCGCCGATCCTGTTCCTGCACGGCGTTTTCGGGCGTCCGGCGCTGCTGCGTCCGTGGCTCGACTACTTCGAGCGGGCCGGTTTCGACTGCGTGGCACCGGCCCTGCCCGGACGCGATCCGGTCGATCACGCGGTACTGCGCCGCACCGGAATTCGCGACTGCGTGGATGTGGCGCTCGCCGCCTACGACGATCTCGGCGAGGACGCCATCGTGATCGGGCACAGTATGGGCGGCCTGATCGGGCAGCGGGTGGCGGCCGCGCGGGACTGCCGCGCCCTGGTGCTGCTGGCGTCCATTCCGCCCGGTGTGCTGTGGCCGCAGCTCCGGCCGCTACCGCATCTGTTCCCGGTCCTGCCCGCCGTGCTGGCCGGGCGATCGTTCCTGCCGAGCGAGCGCACCATGCGTGCGGTGCCGCTCAGCACGCTCACCCGTGCGGAGCAGGAACAGATTGTGCCGCAACTGGTTCCGGACTCCGGGCGAATCTTCCGCGCCATGACCCTCGGGCTGCCGTCGGTCCGGGTCGACGCCGCGGCCGTCACCTGCCCGGTGCTGTGCGTCAGCGCGGGCGCGGACCGCAATGTCGCACCGTGGATATCGGCGCGCATCGCGGCCCGCTACCGAGCCGAGCATCAGCGGCATCCCGGTCTGCCGCACTGGATCATTGCCGAATCCGCGGTGCCGCGGGTCGCGCCGCCGGTCCTGCGGTGGTTGCGCGAGACCCTCCAACTGCCGGAGCAGCCGGACGGCGCGATGTAGCGCGAGCAGCCGGACAGCGCGATGGGCCCCGGGTCGCCCGGTCCGTGATCAGGGGATGACGACCGGTTCGGGGTCGGCTGCCGGGTCGTCGGCCCAGCGGTGACCGGCCTCGCGCGGAGTGATGCCCGCATCGGTCCACGCGGTGAGCAGTTGCGCGACCTTGCTGTGCATGGTGGTACGCAGGCGGTCGAAGGACGTCTCCGGGATGTCGTCGACCTGGCCGAGCAGCAGCCACCACGCCCAAGCCACGGCCCCGGCGTTGGCGACGAAGTCGGGGAGCACCGGGATGCCGCGCGCGGCGAGCATGGCCTCGGCCTCCGGCGTGGTCGCGGCGTTCGCGGCCTCGACGATGACGCGGGCCTTGACGTCGAAGGAGTTGTCGGGGGTGATCGCGTACGAGATCGCCGCCGGGACAAGGATATCGACATCGGCGGAGACGATCGCGGTGCGCGGCAGCCGCTCCACATCCGCGGGCAGCCGGGAGCGGTCGATCTCGCCGAAACCGTCGCGCAACGCCAGCAGCGCCGGGATATCCAGGCCGTCGGGGCGGTGCAGCGTTCCGGCGGCGTCGGCCACGGTGGTGACCCGCATTCCCGCCTCGTGCAGGTAGTAGGCCGCCGCACCGCCCATGGTGCCGACACCCTGAATGGCGACGGTGGTCTCGGCGGGGGCCCGACCCCAGGAGACGGCGGCGGCGAGGCAGGCGTGCGCGACGCCGTAACCGCCGATCACGTCACCGAGTGCGAATCCGCCCTCCACGCGAGCGTCGAGCCCGCGGCGGACGCGCTCCAGAGTGGCGGCCGGATCGGCGGCGCGCCGAATGGCGGCGTGATAGCTCTGGCCCAGGCCGAGCCGGGCGAACACCTCGTCGATCAGGTGCTGCGGTACGCCCAGATCCTCCGCGGTCACCCAGTGCGCGTCGATCCACGGCCGCATGGCCGCGCAGAAGCGCTCCAGCACGTGGGGTGCGCGCGGATCCTTGGGGTCGAAGTCGATGCCGCCCTTGGCGCCGCCGATCGGCAGGTCGAAGGTGGCGGTCTTGTTGGCCATGCCGCGCGCCAGGTCCTCGACCTCGCTCAGCGTGCAGCCTGCTCGCATCCGGGTGCCGCCGGTGGCCAGGCCCGAGCGCAGGGTGTGGACGACGAGGTAGCCGACCGCGCCGGTGCACGAATCCGTCCACTGCATGCGCAGATACGGTTCGGGGCGATGTGGTGCGGGGGTGACCGGCGCCGGAGAGATGGTCGGAACCGGCTGTGTCGTCTGCGGGACACCTCCGCCCGGGTTCTGCATTGTCGTCATGACGAACCACCTCCTCGTCGTGCTCGTGTCGGTAACCACCGCCTACAGGGAACGCCGCGTCGCGTAATCGGGAGTCCGGGCGGTGTGATCACTCACCCGACAACTCGCGTGCCACCAGAGTGCGGTCCCGGCTGCCCGCGCGTCCATTTACGGTTCGTTCACGGGAGTATTCAGCGTTCCTGCACAGCATTTAGGCTCGGTTCCATGGACCTGTCACTGCCCCGGCTGCGGATGCTGCGCGAACTGCATCGCCGCGGCACGATCACCGCGGCAGCGGCCGCCCTGCACTACACCGCGTCGGCGGTCTCGCAGCAGCTCGCGCAGTTGGAACGCGATGTGGGCACCCGGCTGTTCGAGCGGCGGGGGCGGCGCGTGCAGCTCACCGATCTCGGGGTGGTGCTCGCCGAGCACGCCGAGGAGATCCTCACCTCGGTCGAACGCGCGACCCAGGCGCTCGAGGAGGCCGGTGAATCGGTGACGGCAAAGCTCACCGCCGGGGTGTGGGCGTCGGTGGCGGCCGGACTGCTGCCCGACGCGCTGACCGCGTTGGCCCGCACCCACCCGGGCATTCTGGTGCGGACGCGGGAGCTCGCGCCGGAGGCGACCGCCGCGGCGGTGCGCGACGGCGCGCTCGACCTGTCGTTCGTCATCGACTATTCGAACTATCCGACGACGTGGGACAGCGGGTTGCAGCGCACGGTCATCGCGGTCGAGCGGCTCTATGCGGCCGTGCCCGCGGGGGCGGTGCCGTCGGCCAGCGTCACATTGGCCGAACTGGCCGAGCACCCGTGGATTCTCGCGCCCGCGCGATCCAATTTCGGGCATGCGGCCCGGCTGGCGTTCCAGGCCGCCGGGGTGGCACCGCGCATCGACCACGAGGTGGAGGAGCAGGCGACGGCCTTGGCCATGGTCGCGGCCGGTCTCGGCGTCACCCTCGTCTCCGACCTGGGCTTGGCCCTGCGCCCACCGGGCGTGGACATCGTCGCCCTCGGCGACGCCCTCACCCGAACGGTCTCACTGGCCTACCGCACCAACACCGCCCGCCGCGCCGCCCTCCTGCTCGTCGTGGACGCGATCCGCACCGCCGCGGCCGAGAAGGGCCTGGGCGCCGACAGCGCCCCACCCGACACGGAACCCGCACCCCCGCCCGTATCCAACGGCAAGGGCCTCCGACTCGGCTGATCGGCCACGCACCCGGTTACGGTTTCGGCTGTAGGTATCCGTCGCCGACGCGTGCCATCACGGTCTCGGGATCGAGGACGTCGCGACCACCCACCTTCGCCACTGGTGAATACGTAGTAGCCGCATCGCTCGGACCATTCGGCATGCCACGCGGGTCAGCCCGCGGCGGCGGCCCGCTCCAGGGTGGCGAGGTCGATCTTCTTCATCGACTCGAGGGCCTTGTTGACGCGGTCGGCGCGGGCGGGGTCGGCGGGGTCGGCGAGTTCGTAGTAGCGCTTGGGGGTGATCTGCCAGCTGACGCCGTATTTGTCCTTGAGCCAGCCGCAGGGGCCTTCCTGGCCGCCGTCTGCGGTGAGGGCGTTCCAGTAGTGGTCTACTTCGGCCTGGTCTTCGCAGTCGATCATCAGGGAGATCGCCTCGTTGAACGACCAGTCCATCTTGCCGCCGTTGAGGGCGGTGATCCGCTGGCCGTTGAGTTCGAACTCGACCAGCATGGTCTCGCCCGCCTTGCCGGGGAAGGCATCACCGTACGGGACGACCGAAGTGATCTTGGAATTCTTGAAAATGGCGGTGTAGTAGCGGGCGGCCTCCTCGCCCTCGTCGTCGAACCAGAGGCAGATACCGATTCCACTCATCGTGACCATTCCTTACTCGGTGCTCGGGTAGGTGCTGTTACGAGTTCGGACGGGTGGGGAGCCCGAAAGTCATCGGTGTGCGGCCGGGTCGACGAGACCGCACCGCGCTATCTCGTGCTCCGGCACCCGGTCGATGCGGTAGGCGGCGTAGTGCGGCGACCGGTGGACATTGCGCAGGAATCGGTCCATGGTGAGCGGGGCGCGGGTGGCGGCCAGCAGGTCGCGGGTCTCGGGGCAGGTCAGGGCAGTGGCGATGCGCGACACCCAGCCTTCGTCGATGAAACCGGGCAGCTCGGGGTGGCTGCTCGCCATGCCCGCGTCCACGATCGCCCAGTCCGCGTCGAGGTTCTTGTCGTGGCCGATCCGGGCGTCGGGGAATCGGTAGGTGTGGGCGGCGAGCGGATAGGCCAGACCCATGGGGTCGATGACGCGGATGTGGAGGGGCATGTTCATGCTGATCATGCCGAGGTTCATGTAATACACGGTGTGCCCGGCGGCGTCGATCGGGCTGGGCGGCGGGACGACGTACCAGTGTCGGAAGGACGGCGTATTGATGAGCAGGCCGCCCTCCGGGCTGGCGGCGATATCGCGGACCATGGCGCGGATGCGCGGATAGTCCAGGTAGTCCTCGGCTCGGATCGGGTGGTCGCGGCCGGTGGTCCGGACGTAGTACAGCCGCTCGTCCGCGATACCGGACGCGGTGATACCGGACTCGGATTCGATGGCGGTGACGTCGGCCGCCCACAGACCCCAGCCGACGGTGACGGCGAGGGCCGCCGACAGCACGGAGGAGACGCGACGTGGTTCGGTGCGCGCGGCAGCGGATCCGAGTGGCAGCATCATGACGGGCAGCAGCAGGCAGAACAGTGGCGGCAGCAGCGTACGGCCGTGCATGAAGTCGCCGCCGACGCGGATCTGATAGGCGAGCAACAGAATTCCGCTGCCGACCAGGAGGGCGACCACGGCGGCCGGGGTGCGCAGCCATGCCCGGTATCGGCACACGGGTTCGCGCGGCGTGGGTTTCGCGGCGACACCCGCCGCGGTGCGCTGTGCCCGCGCCGCCAGGATCGCAGCCGCGCCCAGCACCGCCAGGGGCACCCACAACCCGTACGGCCCGATCAGATTCCAGAGATAGTCCAGACCCTGTCGCCACTTCGCCCCGCTCGCGTCCTTGGCGACGGCCGTATTCGGGTACGGCAGACCGTAATAGCCCATGCGCCAGATCTGGTAGGACAGTGGCACCAGGCCCGCCGCCACACCGATCAGCGCACGGGATGCCCACGGCCGCAACCGGATGTCCGGCAGCGGAGCGCAGCAGATCATGAGCAGGGCCAGCACGCCCACCATCGCCAAT
This sequence comes from Nocardia otitidiscaviarum NBRC 14405, assembly GCF_000308635.1. GTDB lineage: Bacteria > Actinomycetota > Actinomycetes > Mycobacteriales > Mycobacteriaceae > Nocardia > Nocardia otitidiscaviarum. The sequence continues at coordinate 22,366 of NZ_BAGD01000054.1, forward strand.
TCCGGGCGCACCAGGGGCGCCAGCCCCGCGAGGAAGGACAGCGCGAACACGGTTGCCGGAGAGGGCTTGTCGGCCTGCGACCAGCGAATCATCCACCACCACAGCACGGCCAGCCAGCAGATGACGAGGCTGGACTCCAGGCCGGAGGTGGCGTAATCGCGGGCCGGTGGCACCGCGATGTAGACGACGGCACCGGCCGGCAGCAGCAGCAGCCGGGATCCGCCGCCCCACAACCGCGCCGCGCCCAGCATCGCGAACATCATGGCCGACGCCGACAGGATCAGCGCGAGGCCGAGCACCACATATTCCAGCCGCACCCGCGTCAACCAGCCGAAGAACCAGATGAGGTAGGTCCAGGCCGTACTGGTGTTGACCTCGACGCGCTCCCCGGCGTTGAAGACCGGCCCGTTGCCGGCCAGCAGATTGCGGACCGTGCGCAGCACGGTCAGCCCGTCGTCGGCGATCCAGCGCCGCCGCCACCCGCCGATCACGAAAAGCGTTGTGGTGATCGCGATTCCGCTGATGAGCAGCAGACGAGGCGGTCGCGGTGAGATGCGGGCGGGGCCGGACCCGGTGCGGTCCGCCGCGGGCGCGAGAGTGACGGTCACCGGCTACCGCATGTCGCACGGGAGTCGCGGCGCGCACCTGCCGCGTGGTGAGGTGGCTCGCCGCGCATGAATCTCCCCTCCTTGGTACGGGTGGACCGTAGCGCGCGGTCCGTACCGGAGCCCACCCCCGAATCCTGGGGTCTGGCGGCAGTCGCTCCGATGATCTGGTAGCGACCGCCGCAATGGGCGTCACGGCCGGGAAGGTCTGCGGGTCGCGGTCGGCGTGGCGCCGGATACGGGCGACGCGGGTGGCGCGTGGTGATCACGATCATGAGGCGGTGACGGCGGGTCCAGGCGATGGGCGGGATGCGGGTTCGCGGGCTCGGGGAGGGTGCGCAGCGCCAGCCAGCCGAGGGCGGGGAGGCCGATCAGAGGGATGAGGGCGGTGCCCAGGGAGGTTCGGTCGGCGAGTGCGCCGATGAGCGGGCTGGCTATGCCCCCGACACTCACGGAGAGTCCGAGGGTGACTCCGCTCGCGGTGCCGACCCGGGAGGGGAGGTAGTCCTGAGCGAGGGTGACCTGGAGTGAGAACGGAACGTAGAGGCAGACGGAGGTGAAGGCGATGCAGAGGTACAGGGGTGGGCCGGGGACGAAGACCAAGCCCGCCAACGCCGCGACGGCGCACAGGTAGGACCGGCGTACTACGGTGATCCGCTTCCGGGATGCGGCGAGCCGGCCGCCGAGGACGGTGCCGACGGCCGCGCCCAGATAGAGGACGAACAATGCGCTGCTGCCCGCCAGTGCGCCGCCGTCGGTGCGCTGCTGGGCATAGAGGGCGACGAAGGTGGCGGTGCCGACGAAGACGACTGACCGGAAGGCCACGGCCAGCGCGAGTTTCGCGAACGACGCCACGTCGTCCACACCGCGGGTACCGCGCGGCGCCGAGGTTGGGTGTATCGCCCCGCCGAGGGCGCGCAGCACGGGCAGGCACAGCACACTGCCCGCCAGGGCCGGGACCAACAGCAGCGGTGTGCACCGCAGTCCGCCGGTGGCGACGACCACGGCCACCAGCAGCGGGGCCGCGGCGAATCCGATCGTGCCGCCGAGGGAGTACCAGCCCATGGCGGTATGCCGTCCGGCACTGATGATCCGGGCCACACGGGCGGATTCGGGGTGATAGGCGGCCACGCCGATGCCCGACACCGCCACGAAAGTCAGTGTCAGCGCATACGATCCGGCAATGCCGCTGAGTGCCGTCCCGCACCCGGAGACGATGGTGGCGACCGGCAGCAGCCAGGGTGCGGCCCGCCGGTCGGTGAACACACCGAACAGTGGTTGCGCCACCGAGGACAGCAGCGATGCCGCGAGCACGATGCCCGAGGCGGCGGCATAGCCGTAGGCGCGCTCGGCGACGAAGAACGGCACCAGGGCGGCCACGGCGCCCTGGTACACGTCCACGCAGGCGTGCCCCGCGGCGAGCGCGGCGATCGAACTCGGTCGTATCCGCGCGACCATCGGCGTCCGCCCCCTCAGTGCGTGGGGGTCGGGCGCAGGCGCGCGATCGGGGCGAGCATGAGCAGCCCGAGGCCGCCGAGCAGCCCGAAGGCGAGCTGAAAGTCCCCGGTGCCATCGCGCAGGGCGCCGACCATGACCGGCGCCAGCGCGGCGCAGGCGTAGCCGATGAAGAAGGCCATGGCACTCATGCGTCCCGCCTCGCCCGGATCTCGGGTCGCGACCACGGGCAGCGCCAAGACGAGGGTGAACAGGCCACCGTGGCCGATGCCCAGTGCCGCCAGCCACAGCCAGGTCGCGGTATCGGGTGCGTAGGCCAGCCCGAGGAATCCCACCGCGGTGGTGAGCATGGTGAGCGCCAATCCGATACGACGGTCCCGCTGTTCGCCGAGCAGGGCGGGCACCGCCAGCATGGCGACGACCTGGATGGAGATCAACGCGGTCAGCATGCCTCCGGCCGCGGCCACGCTGCGACCACTGTCGCGCAGCAACGGTGCGACCCAGGCGAGTTCGCAGTAGTAGAGCGCGGAATTGACCGCTGCCAGCGCGGTGATCCGCCAGGCCGTGGCGCTGCGCCAGGGTAAGCCACGGGTCGCGGGCCCGGCAGGGCCCTGATGATCGTCCAGGCGCAGGGAGTCCCGTGCGACCGACCAGATGATGATCCCCGCCGCCGCCAACACCGCCCAGCTGGCCAGCGCCGCGGGCCAGGAGTGCATGACGTCGGCCAGCGGCGCACTCACACCCGCCGCCACCGCGCCGCCGATCCCGAGGCCGACCGTGTAGACGCCGGTCATCAGTGCGGCGCGGTCGGCGAATCGGGATTTGACGACGGCGGGCAGCAGGGTCTGGACGATCGCGATGCCGGTGCCGACGACGGCCGCGCTGCTCAGTTGCAGCCAGGTGGCCGTGCCGAGCCCGCGCGCGGCGGTAGCCGCGGCGATCACGACAAGTCCGATGAGCACGGCGTGCTGGAGTCCGTGTCGGCGGCCGAGGTAGGCGGCCAGCGGTGCGCACAGGCCCATGGCCAGCGTCGGGATGGTGGTGAGCAGTGCGACCCCGGTCGCGGACAGGCCCAGGTCGGCTCGGATGCTGTCTACCAGCGGGGAGACGGCCGCCAGGGCGGGGCGCAGGTTGGCGGCCGCGGCGAACAGGGCGATCACCGCCAGCCCCTGGATCGTGCGGGTGTGGGTGAGTGTCATGTCGACTCCAGCATTGATCTCGGACATTGTGTGTCCGAGTTCTATCACAAACTCAGACAGAATATGTCCGAGATCGGCTAGGGTGGACTTGTGAAGATGTCGAACGGTGTCGAGTGGGCCCTGCACGGCTGCGTCACCCTCAGTCAGAGCCGGGAGCCGGTTCCCGCTGCTCGGCTGGCCGAATTGCACGGCACTCCACCGGCCTACACCGCCAAGCACCTCCAAGCGCTGTCTCGCGCCGGTATCGTCCGCTCCACCGCTGGGCAGGTCGGCGGTTATGCGCTCACCCGCGCCGCCGGGCGGATCAGCGTGCTCGAGGTGGTCCGAGCCATCGAAGGGCATGATCCGGCGTACCGTTGCGCCGAGATCCGTCAGCGTGGTCCGCTGGCCGTTCCCGGGGAGCGGTGCGTCCGCCCCTGTGCCATCGCGCGGGCCATGGCCGACGCGCAGGCTGCCTGGGAAGCGGCGCTGGCGCGCGTCTCCATCGCCGATCTGGCCGAGGCCATCGACGTCGACAGCGACGGGACCGCAATGCTCGACGTACGGCGCTGGCTCGGGGCTGGTTGATCGAGGGCGCCGGATCCGGTCCCCGCGTCTATTGCTCTCTTCGGTAACCGATTTCGTTTCGAGCGTCGGGGGCCGCGCGGCGGAGTAGGCGGGCGATGAGGGGGACGGTGGCGACCATGATCAGCAGGCGGATGGTCTGCACGCTGGTGATCAGGGGCATGTTGGCGCCCATACCCTCGCCGGTGGCGAGGACGGCGTTGATGCCGCCCGGGGTGGTGGCGAGGTAGAGGTCGGAGAGTTTCAGGTCGACGCAGCGCGACAGCAGGGAGGCCAGGGCGGTGACGGCGGCGGAGAGGGCGGTGACGGCCAGCAGGATGCCGGGAATCATGCGGGCCATCTCGATGATGAGCGCGCGGGTGAAGCGGGATCCGACCTCGAGGCCGATGAGGATGAACAGCAGTTCGCGCAGCAGGTTGGTGGGGGCGTAGCCGTGACTGTGGCCCAGTGCGGTGAGCGCGGCCGTGAGCAGCATGGGGCCGATCAGGCTGGGGCTCGGGATGCGCAGTCGCCGGCCCAGACGGATGCCGATGACACTGAGCAGCACGGCGGTGCAGAGTCCGGCGATCTGGTCCCCGCGGCCGACGATCATCCAGTGCGGCAGTTCGGCATTGGTGACCCGGCTGGCGAGCCGGACGGTCTGGCCGCCGGTGTCGTCATCACTGAGCAGCGCGGTCACCAGTGGTGCGCTGACCGCGACCAGCATGACGCGCAGGTACTGCATGAACGCCACCTGTCGGGGATCGGCGTCGAGTTCGTCGGCGCAGGACACCACCGCGGCCGACCCACCCGCGAGCAGGCCCAGGACGGCGGTGGGCAGCGTGACCCTGGTGCAGCGTGCGAAGAGCAGCGCGACCAGCACGCTCACCAGCAGGGTGGCCGCGGTGACGCCCAGCACCGGCAGCATGGCGGTGCCGATGGCCGACAGCAGTGGCAGTTCCAGGTAGCTGCCCATGAGCACGCCCATCAGTGCCTGCACGCCGATGAACACCTGCCGGGGCAGCGGTCGGGGCAGTCGCCCGGTGAGCGCCAGTCCTGCGCCCGTGGTCAGCCCGAGGACCATCTGCGCGGCCGGGAAACTCACCCGCTCCAGTAGTTCGGCGAGGGCGAGCAGCACCGCCAGCAGTGCCGCCCAGACGATGGCGTGACCGTGTACGCGGCAGACCGCGTCGAATTTACCGGTGAATTTCATAGCGGAATCCGCCCAACCTGTTCCCAGGTAATAGCGGTGATACTGTTCGCGTCGTTGAAAACCGTTCACCCGCTGTTTGTTCGGAGGTCGGCTTATTTCGCCGAGTACGCGGAAACGGTACTACCGAACAGGAGTTTCTGTCCAAGTGGAATGGCTCGGATCCGAGTTGTTCGCATTTAATCTCGTTGCGAACGAATTAAACGCCCGAATTGTCGATTTAGGAGAATGAGTCGAAATCGGTCCAATTAAGGTAGCTGAACATTAGCCGATGGGGAAGCTCGTCGACCGAGCGGCGGGTCCGATCCGGGCTCCGCGCGGATGTTTCCGACGGGTGACACCCGTGAATCGCCTCTTGTAGAACTCTACGAACTGCCGGTCCGTGACCGCCGTGGTCTTCGGTCTTCCATCTCTAGCTGATCGCAGGCGGTGTGCTGTGTACTCCACGGAAGAGTTTGCAACAGCGAGGAGTAACCGTGACCGCACAGATCCGAGAGCAGAACATCCAGGAGCTGGAACGTGCCTGGATGGACGAGGCGATCCGGTTGGCCACCAGGAGTGTGGCGAACGGTGGCGGTCCGTTCGGTGCGCTGATCGCCAAGGATGGCGAGGTGGTCGCCATCGGGCACAACCAGGTCACCTCGACGCTGGATCCGACGGCGCACGGCGAGGTGACCGCCATGCGGGCGGCGTGCCGGGAGCTGGGAACCTTCTCGCTGGAGGGCTGCGTGCTGGTCACCTCGTGTGAGCCCTGCCCGATGTGTCTGTCGTCGGCACTGTGGGCCAGGGTCGACCGGATCGTCTACTCCGCCGATCGGCACGATGCGGCGCTGGCCGGATTCGACGACCGCAAGTTCTACGATCTGTTCGAGAAGAAGCCGGAGTCGATGTGGCCGACCCGGATCGAGCAGCTGGATCTGCCGAATCGGACGGCTCCCTTCGACGCGTGGCTGGCCAAGGCCGACCGGATCGAGTACTGATCCCGGTTCCGGGGATATCGGTCACCGGAGTATCGCGAACGCCGAGGCGGCGGACGACCCCAGGGTCGTCCGCCGCCTTCGCTGTATCACGCGAACGTTCACATCGCTATCGAAAGTGGTTATGGCGCAGGAGAATACGAATGTCGTCCCGGTTGTAGAACTCTACGAAATGCCCGTCCCGGCCGGTGATCTTCTTCGTGCCTTCCGTCTCTGTCCGCCGCCACCCGCCCCCCGGTGTACTGGCTCACGCAGGTTGAAGCTTGAAGCAAGGGAATCCCCTTGCGGGACAAGGAGTTTTCATGGCGGTCCAGCGCAGGCACACGATGTACCACTCGACGGTCGTCGACGCCGATCCCGATACCGTCTGGGCCGTGGTGCGTGATGCGCTGCGGGTGGTGTCGATCGTGTCCGGCGCCGCCGCCGAGAACGTGCACTGGGTCGGAGACGGTGGGCCCGAACGGGTTCCGTCGCAGTACAACTTCACGCTGACCTTCAGCGGTGGCCTGGTGCAGCAGGAGGTCGCCGGACGCGACGAGGTCCGGCGGTCGCAGACCTACCGCTCCATCGAACCGACCATGGGCGTGCAGCGCTATCTCGCGACCATCCGCGTCCGCCCGATCACCAACGACCCGAACCGCTGCTTCTTCGACTGGACCCGTGAGCTGACCATCGCCGAGGACGCCGACACCGAGGTAGTCGAGACGATCATCGCCATGATGGCGAAGCAGACCGATGCCATCCGTGACCATTTCGCGCGGAACTAGCGGAACCAGCAGCGGCGACAACGCGAAGAACGAAGGGAACAACCGTGACTGAGACGTCGTCCGGTCGGCACATCGATATCGCCTGGCCCGAGCTGGGTATCACCGTCACCGCGGAACTCGACGGCCGCAATCCGGAACTGGCCGACGCGCTGTGGGAGGCGCTGCCCTATCGGAGCCTGCAGGGACACGCGCTGGTGGCGGGCGAGCACCTGTACCACGTGGCGCCGATCCCCTCGCTGCTGCATCTGCCCGCGTCCACCCGGATCGCGGATCGGCGCGAGGCTCCCGACGGCACCGTATTCTGTTCCGCGCTACAGCATCTGGGCATCAAGTACGGAACGCTCACCGAACCCATGCCCGCCACCCCGGTGGGCCGGGTGCGGACGGCGGACATGCCCGCGCTGGCCGCGGCCGGGAAGGCCGTCTGGGAGGCGGTCTACGCGACCAAGCGGACCATTCTGGTGGAGGTCCGCCGGGCGGGAACGGCGGGTGGCCACCGCATTCCGCATCTGACCGCCGTCGAGTCCGAGGCGAATCGCCTCATCCACGATGTGCACGCCGCCACCGAGCGGGCCTGGCTGACCGTGCCGCCGGAACTGGTGGATCTGCACCGGGGCTTGATTCCGTCCGGAGCCGGAAGCTTCGAAACCGTGCTGCCCACAGTGCTTTTCGTCAATGGCGAGACGCGGCCGCTGGGGTACGCCAGCTACGGCGGGCTGGTCCGGGGTGCGGTGCAGGGTATGCCCATGGAGTCGCTGCGGCAGATGGCGCGACTGCTGGTCGGCGTTCCGGCCGAATTCCTCGGCTACTGCGGGCTGGAGCGGCTGTGGGACTTCACCCAGCGCTTCCTGGCCTGCCTGGACCGGCTCGACCGCGACGACTTCCTGGCGGTGGCGAGTCAGCTGGCCCTCTACGTCAACTGCCTGGGCGGCTGGAATCTGCACCTGTACCCCTGGGATACCGGAGACCACCTGCGGCAGTTGCGTCCCGCCCAGGCCGGTCAGCAGTCGTGAGCGGGGTGCCCGAGCGCACCGATGCGCTCATCATCGGCGGCGGCGTCATCGGTGCGGCGGTGGCCGGCCAACTGGCCGCGGCCGGTGTCGGAACCGTACTGCTCGAACGCGGTGCGCTCGGATCGGGTGCGTCCGGGACCACGGCGGGCGTGCTGCGGACCTATTTCCCCGGCAACGACCTGATCAGCGGTATGGCCGTGCGCAGCCTGATGGCCTACCACGAGTTCGGCGCCCGCACCGGAACCGATATCGGCCTGCGGCAGACCGGCTTTCTGGTGTTGTTCACCGAGGAACACCAGGTGGCGGACTTCCGGCGCACGCACGCCGCGCAGCGAGCCGCCGGGGTGCGCGTCGAACTCGTGACCGCGACCGAGGCGGCGCGACTCAACCCGCTCGTCGATCCGCGCACCGTGCTGGCGGCCGCCTGGTCGCCCGACGCCTACGCCTGCGATCCGGCGGCCATCGTGCGCGGGTATGCCGGAGCCGCCCAACGGGCGGGCGCACTGCTGCACACGGATACGCCGGTCACCGGCATCGATCCGGACGGCCGGGTGCACACGCCCGCGGGCAGCATCCGGGCCGACACCATCGTGTGCGCGGCGGGCCCCTGGGCGGGTGCCGTCGCCGCCATGGCGGAGGTGTCGCTGCCGGTGACCACCTATCCCGTGGAATTGCTGCTCACCGCCGCACCCGCCGAAATCCCCACGCTGCCCATGACCCTGCACCCGTCCGGCCTGCGGATACGCGGGTGGGATGATCGCATTCTGGTCGGCATGGGCCGTCCCGAGCCGGGCGAGGCCCGGGCAGGGTGGCTGGACCGGGTGACCCGCCGACTCGCCTCCACCTTCCCCGCACTCGCCGGGAATCCGCTGGAGCCGGGATGGAGTGGTGACCTCGATGTGAGCCCGGACGGTATGGCCTTCCTCGGCCGCGATCCCGCTCGCCCTGTCGTCTACGCGGCCGGATTCTCCGGTCAGGGCCTGTGCCAGGCGCCCGCCGCCGCGGAGCTGGTCCGCGCTCTCGTCCTCGGTGAACGGCCCTGGACCGACCCCGCCCCGTTCACCACCGACCGCTGCCGCGCCCACACCGCCGGTTAGCCACCCACACCCACGGTAGGTCCGATGCCCGTGGCCGGACAGCCATCGCCCGCCGCGACCGGATAGCACAGAAAGAAGCCGCCATGATTGTCCTGGGGTGCAATGGATTCACCCGCGTCTCGGAAGTCTTCGCCGAGCGGTTCGGTGCGGTCGGCACCGATAAGCACTATCTACTCGGTCACGATGCCGGGGCCGCCCTGCTGGTGGACGGCGAGGTGGTCGCGGCCGTGGAGGAGGAACGGTTCAACCGGGAGAAGAAGACCAGCGACTTCCCGATCAACGCGGTGACCTGGTGCCTGGAACAGGCGGGCGTGCGGTTCGCCGATATCGACCGGATCGCGATCCCGTTCGACTTCTCGCCGCGGGTCCTCGACGAGATGCTGTCGGGCATCGTGGCCGCGCCGCTGACGCCGACGGCGAAACTGGACCTGCTGGCCGCTATCGGCGCGCTGTACACCGAGGTCGTCGGCCATGAGGCGATCGCGGCGGATTTCGCCGCCCGCACCGGCCACATCCCGGCCCCGGAGCAGTTGGTTTTCGTGCCGCACCACCTCGCCCACGCCATGACCGGGTACTACGTGGCGGGTATGCGCGATACCGCCTTCCTCATCAGCGACGGTCGCGCCGAAGTGCTCTCGACGCTGATGGGGGAGATCCGCGGCGGCCGCATCCATCTCTTCGACGAGACGGCGATCGGCGCGGAGTATTCGATGGGTCTGCTGTTCAGCGCGATCACGCGTTTTCTCGGATTCGTGCCCAACAATGACGAATACAAGGTCATGGGGCTGTCCGGCTATGCCCGGCCACCCGTGCCGAATCCGTTTCTCGAGGAATTCGTCGCACTGCACCCCGACGGGCGCTACAGCTTCGCCCGGCCGCTGGAGACGGATGATCCGCGCGGTCTCGATCCGCTGTTCGAGCGGTACTTCGGTCCATTCGAGGACACGCTCGAGTACCAGGCCCGGGTGGCCGCCGCCGCACAGGAGATGCTGGGCGTCGTCACCGCCCATCAGGTGCGCGCGCTGGAGGCCAAGACCGACCTGAATCACCTGGTGTTCGAGGGTGGCGTGGCGCTGAACTGCCTCAACAACACGCCGCTGTTCGAGGGCTCCCGATTCGACGATATGGACGTGAGTTTCGGCGCCAGCGATACCGGCGTCGTCATCGGTGCCGCCGTGCACACCTGGCTCCGGCACGGTGCACCGGGCGCCGGGCGCACCGTGCCATCCGTAACCCCTTATCTGGGGCCGGAATTCGGCGACGCGGCGATCGAATCGGCGCTGCGGGAGTTCGGTGACCGGGTGTCCTGGACCAGCCTCGACGACGGCGAGATCGTCGATGAGGTGGCCAAGCTGCTCACCGAGAAGGTTGTCGTCGGCTGGTACGAGGGCAGGCTCGAACACGGTCCGCGCGCCCTCGGGCATCGCAGCATCCTCGCCAACCCGCATTTCCCGGATATCAAGGACGTCATCAACACTCGGGTCAAACACCGCGAACCGTTCCGCCCGTTCGCACCGATCGTGCTGGAGTCGGATGCGCCCGCGATCTTCGACATGGGACGCAAAACCCGTTCTCCCTACATGACTTTCGTCTTCGACGTGCGGCCGGAGTTTCGGGACCTGATCCCGGGGGCGACCCATGTGGACGGCACCTCGCGGGTGCAGACGATCACCGATCACGACACCCCGCGACTGGCGGCGCTGCTGCGCCGATTCACCGCCCTGACCGATGTGCCGTGCCTGATCAACACCTCGTTCAATGTGGCGGGCGAGCCGATCGTCTGCTCCCCGGCCGACGCGTTGAACTGCTTCCTGGGTACGGAGATCGACTATCTGGTGCTGGGCAACCACCTCGTCACGAAGCTATGAGCTTCGAATCCGGGGCGGCCACCACCCTGCTGCTGCTCCGGCATGGTGAGACCGCGCTGACGCCGCAGCGGCGCTTCTCGGGCAGCGGTGGCGATCCGGCGCTGTCGGATGCCGGGCGGCGGCAGGCCGAGGCCGCCGCGCGGTCGCTCGCGGCGCGCGAGCCCGTGCACGCGGTGGTGTCCTCACCGCTGCGGCGCTGCCTGGAAACCGCCGAGGTGCTGGCGCGCCGGCTGGACCTGCGGGTGCTGGTCGAGCCGCGGCTGCGGGAGGCGGATTTCGGGAACTGGGAGGGGCTGACCTTCGCCGAGGTGCGCGCGGACCATCCGGATGAGCTGGCGGCATGGCTGCGCTCGCCGACGGCGGTACCGGGTAGGACGGGTGAAACCCTGGCGGCGGTGGCCGAGCGGGTCCGCACGGCGCGGGACACGCTGCTGGCCCGGTATCCGGGGCAGACCGTCCTGGTCGTCTCACACGTCGCGCCGCTGCGCACCCTGATCCGGTTGGCGCTCGGCGCGCCGCCCGCGTCGCTGTTCCGTATGGAACTCGCGGCCGCGTCGCTGTCGGCGGTGGCCTATTACGGGAACGGGAATGCGTCGGTGCAATTGCTGAACGACACATCCCACCTCCGGTGAACGCAACGACGCGTTTACCGTGAGAAACATTGCCGCCATATCCATTTGTGCGATCCATCGACGCGGAGGGGGATCGGCGGCACGTCTGTCGGAGATTCCTACAGACTGTGACGGGCCTTACTCGATCGGCTTGACCCGGCGGCCCGCCGCAACGTAGTTTCAAGCGCACCGACTCGTGAGCGGCTGAAAGGAGGCGATGTCGGATGTCTGCCCTCTCCGATCTGCGCCGCCTCGCTCACCGGACCGTCTGGGTCCCGGGTCGCGTCGCACACGGCTGCTGAACAGCCCATCTTCCGGCGCGCACGTAGGTGGCCCCGGTTTCTTTTCGATCTTCTGTCATCGCCCGCGGCAGGTCGCCGCGTGTGGATACGCGCTCCGGGTTCGCGAGCGGCGTCACCGAAACAGAAAGCTCCTGAAATGGCGACTAGGATATTCATATCGACCATGCACCGAAATGAGGTAGTGCCATGGTAGAGGCGCGGATCACGGTCAACGGGAAGTCCACGCCGATTTCCCCGGCCGCACCCCATACGACGGTTCTGGATTTCCTGCGGGAGCGCGGCTTCACCGGGAGCAAGGAAGGCTGCGCCGAGGGCGAATGCGGCGCGTGTTCGATTATGGTGGCCCGACCGGGCGTGGAACAGCCCACCGACTGGGTGGCCGTCAATGCCTGCCTGGTGCCGGTCGCGGCCCTGGACGGTCAGGAGATCGTCACCGCCGAGGGGCTCGGCACCCTCGACGCGACCGGAGCGCCGACCGAACTGCACCCGGTGCAGCGGGAGATGGCGGTGCGGGGTGGTTCGCAGTGCGGGTACTGCACGCCCGGATTCATCTGCAGCATGGCCTCGGAGTACTACCGTCCCGGCCGCTGCCCGTCCGCCGCGGCCGTCGTCGCTGAAACCGCCGCCGATTCCGCTGCCGCTGTCGCGGATTCCGCTGCCGCCGAACCGCACTCGCACGACGGCGAGCACGGCCCCAACGGCTTCGACCTGCACGCGCTGAGCGGAAACCTCTGCCGCTGCACCGGATACCGTCCGATCCGGGACGCGGCCTTCGCGCTCGGCGCACCGGATACCGACGACCCGTTCGCGCGCCGCCGGGAGCAGGCCGCGCCCGCTCCGGTCGCCACCGAGTACACCCGGGACGGACGCACCTTCCGGCGACCGGCGAGCCTGGCCGACGCGGTGGGGCTGCTGCGGGAGCGGCCCGACGCGGTCCTGGTCGCGGGCAGCACCGACTGGGGCGTGGAGGTGAATATCCGGGCGCGGCGCGCGGAGTACGCCATCGCCATCGACCGGCTGCCCGAATTGCGGGAGCTGCGCGTCGAGTCCGAGCACATCGATATCGGCGCGGCGGTGCCGCTCACCGAGATCGAACGCCGCCTGGACGGCCGGGTACCGCTGCTGGCGGAGTTGTTTCCGCAGTTCGCCTCCCGGCTCATTCGCAACAACGCCACCCTCGGCGGCAATCTGGGTACCGGTTCCCCCATCGGTGACAGCCCGCCCGCCCTGCTGGCGCTCGGCGCCTCGGTGGTGCTCGCCTCCGTGGACGGGGAGCGGGAGGTCGACCTCGCCGACTACTTCACCGGATACCGGCAGAGTGTGCGGCGGCCGGACGAGCTCATCCGGTCCGTGCGCATCCCGTTGCCGCTGGCGCCGGTCACCGCATTCCACAAGATCGCCAAGCGGCGGTTCGACGATATCTCCAGTGTGGCGGTCGCTTTCGCGCTCGAGCTCGAGGACGGGACGGTCCGCGCGGCGCGCATCGGCCTGGGCGGCGTGGCCGCCACCCCGATCCGCGCCCGCGACACCGAGGCGGCCCTGGTCGGGCAGCCGTGGTCGACCGACACCGTGGAGCGGGCCGCCGGAGTGCTCCAGGCCGAGGGCACACCCATGAGCGATCACCGCGCCAGTGCCGAGTACCGCGCCGCGATGCTCGGCCAGAGTCTGCGGAAGCTGTACGCGCAAACCACCGAGGCGGTGCTGTCATGAGTCATCTGTCCGAACGCCCGGAGAAGCCCGTCGTCGGCGTGCCGCTGCCGCACGAGAGCGCGTCGCTGCACGTCACCGGGACCGCGCTGTACACCGACGATCTGGTGTACCGCACCAAGGACGTGCTGCACGCCTATCCGGTGCAGGTGATGAAGGCGCACGGCCGTATCACCGCCCTGCGCACCGAACCCGCGCTGGCCGTGCCCGGCGTGGTGCGCGTGCTCACCATCGCCGATGTGCCCGGCGTCAACGATGCCGGGATGAAGCACGACGAGCCGCTGTTCCCGGACGAGGTCATGTTCCACGGTCACGCGGTGGCCTGGGTGCTGGGCGAGACCCTGGAAGCGGCCCGCGAGGGCGCGGCGGCCGTCGAGGTGGAACTCGACGAGCTGCCCGCCATCGTGACGCTGCGGGAGGCGATCGAGGCCGAGAGCTTCCACGGGGCGCGGCCCACCATGATCCGCGGCGATATCGAGGCGGGGTTCGCCGCGTCGGCGCACGTCTTCACCGGCGAGTTCGAGTTCAAGGGCCAGGAGCACTTCTACCTGGAGACGCACTGCGCCCTGGCCCAGGTCGACGAGGCCGGGCAGGTGTTCATCCAGAGCAGCACCCAGCACCCGTCGGAAACCCAGGAGATCGTGGCGCATGTGCTCGGCCTGCACAGCCACGAGGTGACCGTGCAGTGCCTGCGCATGGGCGGCGGCTTCGGCGGCAAGGAGATGCAGCCGCACGGGTTCGCCGCGGTGGCGGCGCTCGGCGCGAAGCTGACCGGGCGCCCGGTCCGATTGCGGCTCAACCGGACTCAGGACCTGACCATGTCGGGTAAGCGGCACGGCTTCCATGCCTCCTGGAAGATCGGCTTCGACGCCGACGGCCACATCCAGGCCCTGGACGCCACCCTCACCGCGGACGGCGGCTGGAGCCTGGACCTGTCCGAACCGGTGCTGGCCCGCGCGCTGTGCCATATCGACAACACCTACTGGATTCCGCACGCGCAGGTGGCCGGGCGCATCGCCAAGTCGAATACGGTGTCCAACACCGCCTTCCGCGGTTTCGGCGGTCCGCAGGGCATGCTGGTGATGGAGGACATCCTCGGCCGGTGCGCGCCGCTGCTCGGACTGGATCCGGCGGACCTGCGCGAACGCAACTTCTACCGGCCGGGGCAGACCACGCCGTACGGGCAGCCGGTCGGGCAGACCGACCGCATCGGCAAGATCTGGCACGAGGTGCGCGACACCGCCGACTGGACGCGGCGACAGCGCGAGATCGCGGAATTCAATGCCGCGCATCCGAACACCAAGCGCGCTCTGGCGCTCACCAATGTCAAGTTCGGCATCTCGTTCAACCTGACCGCCTTCAACCAGGGCGGTTCGCTGGTGCTGATCTACAAGGACGGCTCGGTCCTGATCAACCACGGCGGCACGGAGATGGGGCAGGGCCTGCACACCAAGATGATGCAGGTCGCCGCGACCACCCTCGGCATTCCACTGCACAAGGTGCGGTTGGCTCCCACCCGTACCGACAAGGTGCCCAACACCTCCGCCACCGCGGCCAGCGCCGGAGCCGACCTCAACGGCGGCGCCATCAAGAACGCCTGCGAACAGCTGCGATCGCGGTTGGAGCAGGTGGCCGGGTCGCAGCTGGGCGTGAACGCCTCGGACGTGCGCATCGTCGACGGCGTGGCGCGCGCCCTGGGCAGCGATGCGGAGCTGGACTGGGACACCCTGGTGCGCACCGCCTACATGCAGCGGGTGCAGCTGTCGGCCTCCGGCTTCTACCGGACCGAGGGATTGCACTGGGACGCCAAGACCTTCCACGGCTCGCCGTTCAAATACTTCGCCTACGGCGCGGCCGCGACCGAGGTGGAGGTGGACGGGTTCACCGGCGCGTACCGCATCCGGCGCGTGGACATCGTGCACGACGTGGGCGACAGCCTCTCCCCGCTCATCGACATCGGCCAGGTCGAGGGCGGATTCGTCCAGGGCGCGGGCTGGCTGACCCTGGAGGACCTGCGCTGGGACACCGGCGACGGGCCCGGTCGGGGACGGCTGCTGACCCAGGCGGCGAGCACCTACAAGCTGCCCAGCTTCTCGGAGATGCCCGAGGAATTCAATGTCAGGCTGCTGCGCGACGCCACCGAAGAGGGGGCGGTGTACGGCTCCAAGGCGGTCGGCGAGCCGCCGCTGATGCTGGCGTTCTCGGTGCGAGAGGCACTGCGGCAGGCCGCGGCGGCGTTCGGGCCGGGCGGGGTGAGTGTGGACCTGGCATCGCCCGCGACGCCGGAGGCGGTGTACTGGGCCGTGCAGGCGGCGCGGGCGGGCACCGGGCAGGCGGCCGTTCATACGGTCGGCTGGGTCGAGGGCGGTCCGTCCGCTGACGGATTGGCGGTGGCCGGGCCGAACGGTCGCGGCGGCAGCCGGGGCGAGCCGAAGTCGGTCGGCGACGGACAAGCTGGCAACGGCAATGGCGGCCGGAGCCGACATGGCGACGGGTCGCCCGTCGACGGTCGGCCCGGCACCGATCGCGCCGCGGCGGGCAACGGCCGCTCCGGCGCGAACGGGAATCCGGCCGATGCCGACGGGAATCCGGCCGATGCCGATGCGGACGCGCTCAGCGGTGCCTGAGATGACCTGGGTCGCCGCGGTCGCGCGGTTGCGAGCCCGCCGGGAACCCGGCGTGCTGGTGACCGTCGCGACCGTGCGCGGCCACGCGCCCCGCAAGGCCGGTGCCAAACTCGTGGTGGGGCGTGAGCACACCTGGGGTTCGATCGGCGGCGGCAATATCGAGGCCGTCGCCATCGATCGGGCCCGCGAACTGCTCGCGCCCGGTGCGGAGCCGGAGCTGATGGAATTCGCGCTCAACGACAAGGTCACCAACCGGCACGGGGTGCAGTGCTGCGGCGGCACCGTCACCGTGCTGCTCGAACCGCTGCCGGTGGTGCCCGCGGTGGCGATCTTCGGCGTCGGGCACGTCGGGTGGGAGCTGGCCCGCATCCTGGCTCGCCACGAACTCGATCTGCATCTCATCGACACTCGCCCGGACCAGCTCGCCGAGGATCGGCTCGGTGTGCTCGCGGACGCGGTGGCGCAGGTGCACGTACACCACACGCCGCTGCTGCCCGAGGAGGTGCTCGCCGAGCTGCCGCCCGGGACGCACGTCCTGATCATGACCCACGATCACGCCGAGGACGCCGCCCTGTGCGACGCCGCCCTGCGCCTGCCCGAACTCGGTTCGATCGGATTGATCGGATCATCGGCCAAATGGGCGCGTTTCCGCCAGCGCCTGGCCACCGAGGGCGGCCACGACGCCGCCGCCATCGACCGGATCACCACCCCCATCGGCCTGCCCGAGATCACCGGGAAAGAGCCGGCCGTCATCGCGGTGAGCGTGGCGGCGGATCTGCTCCGCGCCTTCGACAATGATCGCCGCGCCGACAGTCGTGTTGCCGGAATGTGAAAAGGTCTGCGAAACAACAGTTTTGACGCGTACCGTAGAAATGGTCTCAGGGCGCCGGGACGACCCGCAGGGGAAGTCGATCCGGAAAGGGGGACTCGGTGCAAGACGCGGAGAAATCGCGAATACTGCTGCCCACCATTCAGGTGCGCTGGTCGCCGGAAGACGGTGCGTTCGTGGCCTGGTCCGAACAATGCCCGGAACTGACCTACAGTGACCCGGCATCGTCCCTGGCCGCGCTGGACGGGCTGATCGATGCGGCGGTCGATACCGTTTGTTGACTATTGGATTACATTGTCCCCGTTGCCGTATGGGTTTGCTCCTCGGTGTGCAGGGTATGAGAGGCACAGGTCGGAAAGCTACGCGACGCGACTCGTGGATGAGGAGTGGGCTTCCCATGGCGCAGGAGCGGTCCGCGCCGGATGAGTTGGCGCGGGGTTTGGCCGCATTGACGGCCGTGATGGTGTCGGCACGCGACGTGGTAGCGACCCTGGGCGAATTCGCCGACACCGCTTCGAGAATGCTGCCGGGCCATCCGCTGGCCGGAGTCACCCTGCACCGCGACCCCGGTCCCGTGACGGTGGGTCCGAGTATCGCCCGCGCGGTGCCGATCGCCGAGTCCGCGCACGGTGACGGGCAGGGCCCGTGCCGGGAGACGATCGAAACCGGGAGACCGGTCTCGGTGCCGGATACGGCCGCCGAGCGGAGGTGGGGCCCGTATCCGGCGCGAATGCTCGCGCACGGCGTGCGATCCATTCACGTCGAGCCGCTGCGTACCGACGGCTCGGTCATCGGTGCGCTACATCTGTACTCCCCCCGCGTGCACGGCTTCGACGAGGCAATGCGTGGGGCGATCGAATTGACCGCCACGCAGATCGCGGTCCTGCTGGACGCGGTCCTGGCCACCGCCCGCCAAGCCGAGTTGACCGCGCAGCTGCGGGAGGCGCTGGGATCGCGGGCCGTGATCGACCAAGCGCTCGGCATGATCATGATGCAGCGTCGCTGCGGCTCCGAGGAGGCGTTCGGAGTCCTGCGCACCGCTTCCCATCAGCGCAATGTCAAGCTCGCCCGGCTGGCGGCGGAGATGGTGCGTGTCATGACCGGAAATGAACCGATCCCACCGCGTTTCGGTGTCGACCGCGCCCCGCGACCGCGTCGAGGTGGCTAGCGAAGGGGTGCGCCGCGTGAATGAGCGCGTAGGATCGGGCACAAGTTTTCACCGAGTCCGGAAGCGTGGCCGGCGAATCGCATCCGTCGTATTCTCGCGCCCGTGACATCGGAGGCCCCCATGGCCGAACTCGCACCGCCCTTCCGTTTCGTCCCCGGATCCCGCCTGGGAGCGGAAGGGGAGTCGCCGCGGCTGTTCGTGCCCGGCCGCGCCGCCGATGCTGTCGTCGTCGAGGCCAGCGATCGCATGGTGCAGCACCTGTTCGAGGCCGGACTGCAATTACACGGATTGCGTGCGGTATTCGACCGGCTCGACGCCGATCCGGCGCAGCTGTGTACCGCCAGCCTGGCGGTCGCCGCGGTGCTCGACGAACTGGACGTCCTGATTCACGAGGCGAGCTTGGCCATGCTCGCCCATGCCACCGCGCGCCGCGGTGGCGGTGCCCCGGGGGCGGACGGCGCGGGGGCTCGCTGAAGGGGCGGTCGCGGTGGGCGGCCGGGAGGTCTGTCGGCGGCTACTTTCCGGCGCAGAAGCTGTCCCATTCGGTGACCCGGACGATCGGACCCGCGCCGGCGGCGTTCTCGCCGCGGCCGGTGGAGGTCGCCGCGAAGGCTACTCCGCGCACGCACACTCGTGCGATATTCGGGAAACTGTCGGTATTGCGGAAGATCTCGACGTAGTCCACATCGTGGATGGCGTCCGGCGGTCCGCTCCGATCGCCGAGTTCCTCCTTGCCGCAACCGGTCAGGGCGAGCATGAGCACGGCGGACAGACAACCGATCGTCAGGCGGGGCAGCATGACGCTCAGCCTGCTGGGTACCGGCCGTGGAGTCAATGGCGGGCTATCCGGGTGGGGCCGAAATACCAAGGGGGAGATGTGATCTACCCGCCCCGCGCCCCGCATCCGGCGCGGGGCGGGTAGTCGTGTCCTATCGGGGTCGGTCAGCGCGGGGTGCGGACCCGCGCTGCCTCACAGGCCGCCGAGCAGCAAATGCAGCAGGCTGCCAACGATGTCGATCAGACCGGCGAGCAATCCCATTGTTCTCTCCTTCGATCTCCGCTGTGCGAAAGGGATATCCCCTGTCGCCGGATAGCAGCCTAATCAAAGGGTTATTTCCGGATGGTAACACTTTGTCACGCCTGAGTTTCCTTGTGGGACAATAGCTTCAGGGTTACAGCCGCATCAATTACCCGCACTCCGATAGCATTTATTCGACAGTGACGGAGGTGTTGTGGACATTTCGCACGTGACCATCAGCATGGAATCCGATTGGATTCCGGCGGGGGAGCTGTTGCGCCTGCTGAATTGCGCGGAGTCGGAGCGGTCGGGGGTCTCGGTGACGGCGGATACGCCCGAACACCGCGGTCTGGATCCGGCCATGGCGGTCGCGCTCGTCTCCGGCGCCGTGACCCTGCTGACTCCCATCGTCACCGAATTCGCGAAACGCGTGTTCGCCGCCGAGCCCGATGCGACGGTGGCCGTCGAACGACCCGACGACACGGTGGTGCTGCTGGCCGCGCTGCCCGAGGACGTTCGCGGCCGCCTGATCGCCGACGCGCTGGAGGCGGGCGCCCGACGCATCCGGATAGGTCTCGACGCGGCGGAGGACTGATGGACACCGGCTGGGCCGCCGCGCTCGACGACCTCGTTCGTCGTGCGCTCGGCCAGCCGGAGCCCCCTCCTGAGCTCATCGCGGCGTGCCTGGACCGCGCCCGGTCGGCCGATCCGGCCGATTTCGACACCGTCGTGCACTGTTGCGACCGAATGGCGCGCCTGGCCGGACACCTGAGCCACGGCGACGAACCGGCAGCGGTCGACGGGCCGGTGCGGGCGGCCGCGGAGGCCACCCTCACCGCGTTCGCGAGCACCGGAAGTCCGGTACTGCCCATGGGTTTCGCGCGGCAACTGAGCCGCCACGGCATGTCCGAGCACGGCATCGATGTTCTCGACCGGGCGCTGGCCGTCGCCGACCGCGCACCCTCCGACGAGTCGCCCTCCGCGACAGCGCGATTGCACCGCCTGCGCGGTGAGCTGCTGCGCCGCCTCGGTTACCTCGACGCGGCGGAATCGTCGCTCGTGACGGCGCTGGCCGCGCTGGACGACCGGGATGTCGACGCGCTCCGGCTGCGCGGCGCGGTGCTCAACGATCTGGGTCTGACCCGGCAGGGGCGCCACGACCTGACCGGTGCCGCGGACGCGCTGATCGAGGCGCTGGAGATCGGTGAACGGGTCGGTGAGGAACCGCTGAGCCTGGCCGTCACCCTGGACAACCTCGGTGTGGTGCAGGCGGCGCTGGCCACCGCGTCCGGTCCGGTCACCACCGCCGACGGATATGTGAATCTCACATCCGCCCAACACCTTCGCGACGCCGAGGAGTTCCTGCGCCGGGCGGGTGAGATCTTCGAGGCGGCCTTGCCCGACGCGGCCGAGGACCTGGTCATATCGCTGGTCAACCGAGCCGATGCCGCCGCGAAGGCGGGTGAGGTGCAATGCCAGGACGAACTCAGCCGACGCGCCGTCGAACTGCTCGAGACCTATCCGGTCACCCGCGCCACCGCGATGTCGACGCTCTCCATGCGCGGGCAGGCGCTCGAGCGGCAGGGGCGGTACCGGGATGTGGTGGATCTGCTCGCCCCCGCCCTGCCGGACTGGATGGACGCGGGCGCGCCGGATCGTCCGCTCGAGGGTTTCGCCGCGCTGCTGTCCGCCGCTCACCACGACGGTGATCAGGAACTGGCCGCGGCGGTGGGCATGTGCATCGCGGCCACCGACGCGGAGCTGTCAGCGCGCCGGATGGCCGGTGCGGCGGAGGCGGCCGCCCGCACCATGATGGCCGAGGTCATGCGGCGCACGGAAACGGTACTGGGCTACTGTCTGCCCGCCGCGGCCGCGGGCGAGGCACCCGACTGGCTCTACGAACTGCTGCTGAATCGCAAAGGCGTGCTCGCCGAGCGCCAGGGCAGCGGGTGGCTGCGCGCTCGCGCGGATGCCGGAGCGCCACTGGAGCGGGTCCGGGCGCTGCGGGCCGAGGTGGCGCGAACCGATCTGGAGTGGACCGGGGAGGAGATGATCGCCGCCGCGCGCCGCCGGCAGCGGCAGGCCGCCCGGCGGCTCGGCGACGCGGAGGTCGAACTGTACCGGCACCTGGGCGGGCACTGGGTCGCGACGCTGACCGTGGGGGAGGTGCGCGATCACCTGCCGGAGCACACCGCGCTGCTGGATATCGCGACCGTGCGCCGACCGTCCGGGGAACGGGAGTATCTGGTGTTCCGTGTCACCGGGCGCGACGCGATCCGGTACCGGCGGCTGGGAGTCGTGCACGAGATCGACGAGCGGCTGAATCAGCTGGGCCGATTCGCCGCCGAAAGGCCCACGCCGGACCGGGATCTCGACTGGACGGCCCGGGTGCGCGCACTGATGCCCGCCCTCGTGGACGCCGCGGACCCGCTGCCGCGCGCACTGGTGATCGCCCCGAGCGGACGGTGGGGCATGGTGTCACCGGCTTTCCTGCGGGACTCCGCGGGCGTTCCGCTGGCCGAACGCCATGTGCTCACGCTGATTCCGAGCGCCCGGTGGCTGGTCGCCCGACGGTCCGCGCCGGATCCGCCCCCGGTGGGGCCGCCGATCGTGCTGGGCGCCCCGGATTTCGACCACCAGGTCGATGCGGCCGAACCGCTCATCTTCGCCATGCGCGTGTCGTCGCTGCCCCACGCCCGCGCCGAAATCGAGGAGGTGGCACGGCGTTTCGGCGTCACACCGGTCGTCGGCGCGGCGGCGACCCGGTCCCGGCTGCTCGCGGCCGTCCGCCCGCGCATTCTGCACATAGCGACACACGGCGTATTCCTCGACGCCATCGGCCACGCCGCCGAGCGCGATGAGCCGACCGGCTATCGCGTGCGCGCCATCGCCGGAGTCGCGGTCCGCACCGAGAACACCGAACTGGCGGACGACCGCATCGAGCGGGCGCAGACCGTGCGCACCCGGCACCGCAGCCGGGTGCGGTGGCTGCTGCGGATCGGTCCGGCCGCGCAGCTGTCCCGATCGGCGCTGCTGCTCGCCGGATTCAACGCCTGGCTGGCCGGGGCGCGGACCACCCCCGAGGTGAGCGCCGGCATCGTGTCGGCCGGCGAACTCGCCCTGCTCGATCTGGCCGGCACGGAGCTGGTCGTCCTGTCGGCCTGCGAAACCGGAGTGGGGGCGGTGGATTTCGCAGACGGCAGTCTGCTGGGCCTGCGCACGGCGGCGTTGGCGGCGGGCGCCCGGTGCTGCCTGTCCACGCTGTGGCAGGTGGACGACGCCTCCGCCGCCGCGCTGGTGTCGGCCTTCTATGCCGAACTGGCGACGGGCTCCACCCCGGCGGAGGCGCTGCGATCGGCGCAGCTCACCGTCCGGCGCACCCGGCCGGAGCCGTATCACTGGGCCGGGTGGGTGGTCGAAGGCGGCTGACCTGGAGTCGCGCCGGATCGGGTGGTTCGGACGTCCGCCCGATGAACGGGCGTGGAACACTGTGTGAATGGCGGGGTTGTGGACCGAATCCTCTCAGACGACAGCCGACGACGCTCCCGGCGCTCCACCGGGGCGGCCCACCGTGCGGGCCGTGGTGCGATACACGTATCTGACGGCTCTGGTCGTCACGGTACTCGCCGGGGGACTGCCGTCCGGGCGGCTGGTGGAGGCGGCCTGGATTCTGACCGGGGTGGTGGCGTTCACCATCGACCGGCCGTGGCGTGATCACCTGCGGGTGCTGGTGGACTGGCTCCCCCTGATCGGCGCGCTGGTGGTGTACGACGTCACCCGCGATCTCGCCGATACGCTCGGGATGCCGCTGCGGATGGGGGAGCTGGTCGCGGCGGATCGGGCGCTGTTCGGGGGCGCGCTGCCGACGGTCTGGTTACAGGAGCACCTGGCCTCCGACGGGGAGCCGTGGTGGACGCCGATCATCGGCGTCGTCTACACCACGCATTTCATCGTGCCGTGGGCGGTGGCCGCGATCTTCTACGTGTACTCGCGGCCGCTGTGGGCGCGGTACATGCGGCGCATCCTCATCCTGTCCTACCTGGCGCTGCTGACCTACATCCTGGTGCCCGCCGCCCCGCCCTGGTACGCCAGCCGCGAGGGTGCGATCACCGAGGAGGTCCGCCGCATCTCCGGATTCGGGCTGGGACTGGTGCCGTCCGACACCAGTGCGGGCTGGCTCGAACAGCACGGCAACTATGTCGCCGCGCTGCCCTCGCTGCACACCGCGTTCGCCGTGCTGGTGACCGTGACGCTGTGGCCGCTGCTCACCTCGTGGTGGCTGCGCGTCCCCCTCGCCCTCTTCCCGGCGGCCATGTCGTTCACCCTCGTCTACGGCGGCGAACACTACGTCGTCGACGTCCTGCTCGGCTTCGCCTACGTCGGCATCACCGCCCTGCTGGCCGGACTCTGGGAGCGCCGCACCCGGCTGCGTCGGCGCGAACCGGTCGCCGAGACGCCCGAACTGGTGCACCGATAGCGCGAATCCGCATCCCTCGCACGGGGGATGGGCGAAACCGCCCGCGGGAGGGATGTGGACGCACCCGGTGCGCGCATAGCGTCGACACATGATCGAGGCGCGGGGACTGACGAAGTACTACGGGCGGACCCGGGCCGTCGCGGACGCGACGTTCGTGGTGCGACCGGGGCGGGTGACCGGATTTCTGGGCCCCAACGGCTCGGGGAAGTCGACCACGTTACGGCTGGTGCTCGGCCTCGACGCGCCCACCCGGGGGGAGGTGACGGTGTGCGGGCGGCGATACCGCGACTTGCGGCGGCCGCTGTGCACCGTGGGCGCGCTATTGGACGCGGGCGATGTGCTGGCGGGGCGCACCGCCGCCGCGCATCTGGCGATGCTGGCCGCCTGCACCGGGATTCGGGCGGAGCGGGTGGACGAGGTGCTCGGACTGGTGGGGCTGGCCGATGTGGCCGGTCGCCGGGTCGGCGGGTTCTCACTGGGGATGCGGCAGCGGTTGGGCATCGCGGCGGCGCTGCTGGGCGATCCCGGGGTGCTGATCCTGGACGAGCCGATGAACGGACTCGATACCGCGGGGATCCGGTGGATTCGAGGGCTGCTACGCGATATGGCCGACGAGGGTCGGACCGTGCTGCTGTCCAGCCACCTGATGAGCGAATTGGAACTGGTGGCCGACCATCTGCTGGTGATCGGGGCGGGGCGGCTGCTCGCCGACCAGCCGATCGGCGAATTCGTCGCCCGGGGAAGCGAATCCGTGGTCCGGGTGCGCAGCGCCGACCTGGTGGCGCTCACCGCCGCCCTGGGCGGGGCGGCCGAACTGCGGGGCGAGGTCGCGACCGTGCGCGGGCTGTCGCCGCGGGAGATCGGACGGGTGGCGGCCGATCGCGGCATCGTGCTCGACGAGCTGACCCCGGTGCGCGCCTCGGTGGAGGACGTGTACACGGATCTGGTTGCCGCACACCGGCAATACCGGCAGCGCGACATCCGGGAGAGGGTATGACACGCGCTGTCGCCCCGACCGTCACGGCATCCTTCGCGCCCCTGCTGCGCGATCAGCTGCGCTCCGAGGTGATCAAGATGCGCTCGGCGCGCAGCCTGTGGCTGCTGCCGCTGCTGGCGCTGGCCGTGCCGCCGGTCATGGCCGCCGTGGTCGGGCTGACCGGCAGCCTGGAACCGGACGACACCGTCCTCGGCGGTGCGCTGACCGGAACCTCGTTGGCGCTGGCCGTGATCGGAGCCTGGGCCGCGCTGGTCGTGACCACCGAATTCGGATCGGGCACCATCCGGCCGGTACTGACCGCCACCCCGTGGCGGGATCTGCTGCTGGCGGCGAAAACCCTGCTGGTGGTCACGGTGTCCACCGCGGTCGGCATACCCGCCGTGACGGCCGCCTGGCTGATCGGCGGCGCGGCCATCGACGGCACGAGATTCGCTGACGGACAGGCATTTCCGGGGATGCTCGGCATCTACTGCTGCTTCCCGGCCGTCGCCGCGCTCGGTCTGGCGGTCGGGGTGACACTGCGGAGTTCGGCCGGTGCGGTGGCCGTGATCACCGCACATGTGGTGCTGCCCCAGGTCACCGCCGCCCAGGCGCTGGGGGAGCTGCACCGGTGGGTGACCGTCGTCGCGCCCAGTGCGGTGGTGGCGAAGCTGTCGCAGAGTGCCGACGGGGCACCGGAACTCATGGGCTCGCTGGGTGGTTGGCCGCGCCTGGCGCTGGTGGCGGCGGGGGCGGTGGGGGCGCTCGGATTGGCCAGGCGCGCCCTGAACCGCGCCGATATCTGAGATCGTGGACTCATGCTCGAGCTGATCTCGGCAGATCTCGGCCGCTTTCGGTGGGTCCAGGCGCTGTCGGCCGCCCTGCTGGTGCTCGCGGCGCTGGTGTTCGCGGTCGTGCTGCACACCCTGCAATCCGATACCGGGCTGTCGGACCGCCGCGCCGTCGGACTCGCCCTGATCCAGGGCCTCGCGGTGGCGCTCGCACCCCGCCTACCGCTGCCCGCCTGGGCGGCGTCGGTCATCGCGGTCGTGGTGGCGTCGCTGTGGGTGGACGCCGGGCTGTGGGTGGACGCCATGATCAACAGTCACCTGCTGGTGCTGGGTGTCCTCGCGCTGAGCGTGCCCGCCCGGCAGGCCGCGGCCTACTGGGCGGGCACGGCGGCGGCCGGTGCGCTGCTCGCCGTGCTGCTGCGGCCGCCACGCGGACTGTCGGAGCTGCTCGAGGTATCGGTGCTGGCGGCCCTGATCCTGGTGGCCGGTGCGGCGCTGCGCGCGCTGGCGGCGGCCCGGCGCGGACTGCGCGACGAACAGGAGGCGACTCGGCGGCAGGCCGAACGCGCCGCACTGCTGGAGGAGCGGACCCGGATCGCGCGCGAACTGCACGATGTGGTGGCGCACCACATGTCGGTCATCGCCATTCAGGCCGAGGCCGCGCAGTTCCGCGAATCCGCCGCCGCACCACAGACTTTCGCCGCCATTCGGGACAGCGCCGTCACCGCGCTGGGCGAGATGCGGCGCATTCTGGAGCTGCTGCGCTCCGGAGACACCGGTGCGGCGCCGCAGCCCACCGTGACCGACCTGCCGCGCCTGGTCGACTCGGTGCGCGGCACCGGCACCCACGTCGAACTCGATACCGATGGCGATCTCACCGCGATACCGGCGGGCATCGGACTCTCGGCGTACCGCATCGTCCAGGAGGCGCTGAGCAATGCCGTCCGGCACGCCCCCGGCGCGTCGGTGCGGGTGCGCGTGCACTGCGACACCGATCGGATGCGGATCGACGTCGACAATCCGCTACCGGCCGGAGCCGTCGGCGGCCGGGCCGGACACGGGCTGACCGGTATGCGGGAGCGGGTCGCGGCCTATGGCGGCACGCTCACGGCCGCACCCGCCGACGGCCGCTTCCGGGTGCGCGCGGAACTGCCGATCCGGGAGGAGTCGTGACGGCCATCCGCGTGCTCGTCGCCGACGATCAGGAACTGGTGCGCGAGGGGCTGACGGTGCTGCTGGACGCCCAGCCTGATATCGCCGTCGTCGGCCACGCCGCCGACGGCATCGCGGCGGTGGCGCAGACGCGGCTGCTGCACCCCGACATCGTCCTGATGGACGTCCGCATGCCCGGCGTCGACGGGCTGGAGGCCACCCGCCGCATCGTCGCGGCCGAGCACGACACCCGCGTCATCGTGCTGACGACCTTCGACCTCGACGAGTACGTCTACACGGCGCTGCGGGCCGGGGCGAGCGGATTCCTGCTCAAGGACGCCTCGGCCCACATTCTGGGCGAGGCGGTGCGCGCCGTCGCCCGCGGCGAGGCCATGCTCGCCCCCACCGTGACCCGCCGCCTGGTGGAACGGTTCGCCCGCACCGCCGACCACCGACCGGGCCCCGCACCCGCCGAACTCACCGCCCGCGAGACCGAGGTGCTGGTGTGCATCGCGCGCGGGTCGTCCAATGCCGAGATCGCGCGCGCACTGGTGATCTCGGAACAGACGGTGAAGACGCATGTGGCCCGCATCCTGGACAAACTGCACCTGCGCGACCGCACCCAGGCCGCGATCTACGCCTACGAGACCCGTCTGGTGCGGCCGGAGTGAGCCGGGCTACCCCCAGAGATCGGTGGTGGGCAGGTCGCTGAGCTGGGGATGCACATCGTTGTCGATGGTGACGATGACGCCGTGCCGACCCAGGTCGTGGGCGAGCCTGCGGGCCACGGGCTCGGTGGCCCGGTATTCGACCACGGCGCCACCCTCGGGAAAGCGCAGGCGCACGTGGACGTCGTGCGAGTTGGGGTCGGTCACCGGAACAGCCGGTGGTCGATGGAATCCGTACGCGTGGTGACGGCATGGTGAGCGACGCCGTTGTCGTCAGTGCAGCGCCGTGCGGCACGGGTGCACGGTTGCCGCCGACCTTCCGGCGGTCCCGGTGACCGATGGTGTGCGCGGATGCCGCGCTCCCACAGCGCCGGATCGCCGATGCGGCGGTAGGAACGCCGGGACAGTCGACTCTGCGTCACCTAGTCGATGGTGGGTTGCCCACTTTGCGGCGACACCGGAAACTAGTTTGCGGTTGTTTGAAGATTCGCGGGCCGAAACCGCTCCGCCTTGCGACGCGTTGCCCCGGTAGGGAACCGTCGGCGGCATGTGCGGCAACGACGGAAGGTTTTCCCGACAGAGTGGTCGGGTACTCAAAGCTGCTGGGTCGTCCGCTCCGCGATTCGGAGGCGACAGGGCGTGACTGGTTCCGACGGCGGTGCGAGGGATGGACTGATGGGCGCGAACCTGCTGATCGTAGAGGACGACGACCGGGTCCGGGAGGCGCTGCGGCTGGCCATGGAGGACGAGGGGTACGAGGTCTCCGAGGCCGGTGGGGCCGAGGTGGCGCTCGCGCAGGTGCGCAGCCGCGGCGTGCCCGATGTCATGATCGTGGATCTGATGCTGGGGGCGATGGACGGATTCACCTGCATCCGTGAGGTGCGCCGCGACCACGACGTGCCCATCATCGTGGTGAGCGCTCGCGACGACACCCACGACGTGGTGGCCGCGTTGGAGGCCGGGGCGGACGACTTCGTGACCAAGCCGTTCGAGATCAAGGAGATCACCGCGCGCATGCGGGCGCTGCGCCGACGGGCGCGGCTGGCGCAGGGCCGTGACGCGGCCCCGGACCCCGACGGCCGCCCCGAGGTGGTGCTGGACGCCGAATCGAACCCGCCGCTGGTGCTGTCGCAGGACAGCGGCCGCCTGCTGCGGGGCGACGAGGAGGTGCATCTGACACTCACCGAGTACCGGTTGCTCTGCGAACTGGCGGAAGCGCCGGGGCGGGTGCTCAGCCGCGATGTTCTGCTCGAAAGGGTGTGGGACCGCGGGTTTTTCGGTGACCAAAGGATTGTGGACGTGCATATGCGCAGGTTGCGTACCAAGATCGAGAGGGACCCGTCCGCACCGCGGATCGTGGTGACGGTGCGCGGGCTCGGATACCGACTAGACGTGCAGCGGTGACCGCGGACGCCGGCACCACCCGATGGCGGCCCGCGCGCAGTGTGTACAGCCGTGCCGTGCTCGCCTTCGCCCTGAGCGCCAGTCTGGTGTCGCTGGTGCTGGCGGTCTCGGTGTTCACCGTCGGCCGCGGCTATATGGAGGGGCAGCGCGAGCGCTCGGCCGTCCGTCTCACCGACGCCCATATCGGGATCCTGCGCCAGAATGTCGCCGCCGAGCAGCCCACCGAAGCCGATCTGGTGGCCATCGAACCGCCCGACGGCACGGTGATGCTGGTGCGCTGGGGTGACACCTGGATCGACAGCGACTCCGCGCTGGCGACCTCGGCGCTGCTGTCCCCGGATATCGCCGGCGGTTCGGAGGAGAGCACGCAGCGGGTGACGGTGGCGGGCAAACCCTATCTGCGCGTTGGGCTTCCGCTGAACGCGCGCGGGGATATGTTCTACGAGTTCACGCCCATCGCGGAGCTGGACTCCACCCTGCGCATGCTGCGGAATCTACTGATCGCCTGCGCCATCGTCGCCTCCTCGGTCGGTGCGGTGCTCGGCGTCTGGGCGAGCCGGCGGGTGCTCAAACCGCTGCACCAGCTGGCCGTCACAGCCTCGCGGATCGCCTCGGGCGAACTCGACACCCGGCTGCCGCGCACCGCCGACCGTGATCTGTCCGATACCGTCGACGCCTTCAACACCATGGTCGACTCGCTGCAACAGCGCATCGAACGGGAGCGCCGCCTGGTCGGCGATGTCAGCCACGAATTGCGCACCCCGCTCACCACCTTGGTCACCAGCGTCGGCGTCATGAACAAGTACGAGGAGCAGCTGCCGGAGCGGATGCGGCGGGCGCTGCGGTTGACCAGCGACGAACTCAGCCATATGCGCCGGATGCTGGACGACATGCTGGAATTGGCGCGCGTGGACGCCGGGGTGCACCGCGGCGACGTCGAACTGCTCTCCCTCGGCGAACTGCTCACCCACGCCCTCGCCGAACGGCACTATCCGCCCGAATTGCTCACGGTCGTCACCGATTCCACCATCGAGGGCCGACGGCTCGAACTCGAGCGCACCGTCGCCAACCTGCTGGAGAACGCCACCCGCCACGGCGGGGGACCGGTCGCGGTCACCGTGCGCCGGGACGGCGCCGCCGCGGTGATCACGGTCGACGACGCCGGTCCCGGCGTGCCGGTCGCCGACCGCAACCGGATCTTCGAGCGCTTCGCCACCATCCGGGTCGAACGCGGTGCGGCGGTGGGTACCGGTATCGGCCTCGCCCTGGTGTCGGAAACCGTTGCGGCGCACGGGGGCCGGGTGTACTGCGAGGACCGGCCGGGCGGCGGGGCGCGGTTCGTGGTGCGGCTGCCGCGGGTGGAGGCCGAGGTGCTGGAATCCGAGCGGGAACCGACGTCGATACGCTGACGGTGTCATGGGGGCGGCGGCGACCCGGTGGCCCTGTAGGTTTCGCGAGGGAGCTGTCCCGACAGCGGAGCGCCGCCGCCGCTGCGACGCTACCGCACCGGCGGCGCCGAACCCGGTGGCCGACGGCGAAAGTCGGCTAGCTGTGCCCGGATCGCAAATCCGCCGTCAAGCCACCGCAATACTCCGGCCCGGACCGCTCCTCCGGTGCGGGCCGCCTACCACCACTCCGTGATCGCCGCGATCTGCCGCCCCAGCTCCGGGGCGAGGGTGCGGACGTAGCTGGCGGTGAGATGGTGCTCGTCGCGGTAGATGAGCACATTGCCCTCGGCGACCCGGCAACGGTCCGTACGGCATACGGCGTCGCTGAGGTCCATCGGGAAGATGTTCGGATAGCTCGCCGCCGGTTCCTCGGCGGGGTCCCGCGCGGACAGCGCCGCGGCACGATCCATGCCGCAGCTGTCGGGTGTGGTGCCGCGCCGGGCCAGGCAGTCGACGGCCCGGTAGTAGACGTCGCCGTGGCGCAGGCGCGGGGTGTCGCGCAGCGCGAGCACCCGCAGGCCGCGCTCGGACAGCGCCGACCACACGTCCAGGAACTCCGGCGGCACCTCGTCCCCGGCGCCCTCCACGCGGCTGCGCGTGGAGATGGTGAACACCCAGTCCGGACGCTCCTCGGCGAGCCGGTCGAGCACCTCCTCCGACCACTCCCGGCACTCCGGGAACGGGGCCTCCGCGTAGGAGGGGTGGTCGGAGAGCGTGAGCGGGCAGCGCTCCTTCAGATAGGTGACGATCCGGAATCCGTAATCGCGGGAGAGGATTTGGAGTGCGGGAATCCAGTGCTCGGAATGCGAACCGCCGACCACCGCGATAACCCGACCGGCGGTGGTGTCACCGTAGACGCACGAGCGCACCTCCCGGTCGGGGGTGATGCAGCCGTCGCGGGTGGGCGGCGGCGAATCGGCATTGCCCCGCAGGACCGATGGCCGCATGGGATGCGGCGGCGGGTCGATGCCCCGAACCAGGGCGTCCGCGCCCGGGTACCTGGTGGGGAATTCGAACGGCTTCGGCGGCTGCGGAGGATTCGCGGCCGACACCACCTGCCAGCCCAGCGCGCCGGCCAGCACGCTGATGCCCAAGGCCGCGACCACGGTGCCGGTGCCGCGGCGAATCCACCGGGCCCCGGAAGAATCCGGAGCCGTCGGGGCGGGGCGGCGCAGCGGTGTCTCGATCACCCGCGTCGTCACCCACGCCAGCACCAGCGATGCCGCGATCACCGCCAGCCCGTCGGCGAATCCCGCGTGTTTGCGGCCGGATTCGGTCAGGTAGAAGATCAGAATGGGCCAGTGCCACAGGTAGAGCGGATACGCGACGGCGCCGAGTTCGGTGCACAACCGGCTCGCCAGCATCCGGTTCGCCCACGGACGTTCGGCCGCCGGGACGTGCAGTCCGGACAGGATCAGCAGGACGGCGGCGGCGACCGGGAACAACGCTGCCGGACCGGGGAATTCGGTGGCACCGTCGAACAGCAGGCCGCACGACAGCACCATGCTCAGGCCCACCACGCCCGCCAGCCAGCGGATCCGGTGCGGAATCGTCAGCCACGGCGCGACCACGGCCAGCGCTGCGCCCGCCAGCAGTTCCCAGGCGCGGGCGGCGCTGTCGTAGTAGATCCACGCCTGCTGCTGCGGTGCGTCGGCGGCGTAGCAGAACGAGGCCGCCGCGCCGAGCAGCAGCACCAGCAGCAGGGTGGGGCGGCGCCGGTCCGGGCGGGGCCGCACCGCCGCCCAGAGCGCGACGACGGCCAGGATCGCCAGGTAGAACTGCCCCTGTACGGCCATGGACCACAGGTGCTGTAGCGGGCTGATCGAGGGATCCGCGGCGGCGTAGTCCAGCTCCGCGACGGCCAGATACCAGTTCTGGAAGTAGAAGCCCGAGGCCAGCAGTTGTGCGGAGATGTCGTTCCAGCGGGTGTACGGCATCGCGACGACCGTGGCGACGGCGACGGCGGTCAGCACCACCAGCAGGGCGGGCAGCAGGCGGCGGGCGGTGCGCCGCAGGGTCGCGCCGATGCCGGGGCCGCCCGTGGTGTCGGTGCGGCGCAACAGCATTCCGGTGAAGAAGAAGCCGGACAGCACCAGGAAGATGTCCACACCGCCGGATACCCGCCCCATCCAGACGTGGAAGGCCACCACCAGCGCGATCGCGATACCGCGCAGTCCGTCGAGATCGTCGCGGTAGCTCGGGCGGGAGGCGATGCCGGGCAGCGGATTCCGGGCCGCCGGTGCGACGGGCGCGACCGGTCCCGGGGTGCGCGTGTACACGAGAACTCCCCACTACGAAGCGGCCCCGACCAGAGCGACAAGCCGGGGGTTGCCGACCTGATCCCGGCGCACCGCCCCTTAAGATGCCCGACTCATCGCACCGCTGGCAAACGCGCGGTGCCGGCGCCCGTTTCATCGGTTCTCGACTTGCGCAACCGGTTTTCGTGGTGCATGTTTACCGCTTGGCGTGTCGCACGGACGCGCGGCGCCGGCGACGATGCCGCTCGCGGCCGTCCACTCCGGCCGGCCGCTGGGGGAGCAAGGGGCACAGGTCAACCCGCGTCGATGAGCCGGACGTGCGGTGCGTGGTGCCGGGGCGCCGCGATGAGCCGGTCCTCATCGAGCCGCCAGCCGGGGATCGCCCGGCTGGCGGCGACCACATCTGCCGAGAACCGACATCAGACGCAGGTCGAAACCGAGACGCGCCTCGTAGGTCATCGGTGCTCCTCTGCTCCTGCCGCCGCCCGGTGGTGCCGACCGGAATCGGTCGATTCGAGTGCGCGCAGGGCGGATTCGATACCGCCGATGCGGTCGCCGAGCAGTCCCAGCGCGCCGATGGCGCGGACCAGTGGATCGTCCTCGGCGCCACCGAGGGCCTGTTCGCGCAGATAGGCGGACTTGACCTCGGTCCAACGGCGGGCCTGATCCGGGGTCAGGGTGCCGCGCAGTTCGGCCAGTTTGAGCAGGTTGGCTTCGGTCGCGGCGGCGAGGGTTTGGGCCTCACCGAGATAGTGGTCGTCGATGAGGGCCTCGAGTTCGCTGTCGTTCATGACCGGGACCACGCGTTCGGCGAGGGCGTTCATATTGCGGTAGGAGCCCTGGAGCTGGAACGGCGGTTCGGTGCGGGCGGCGTCCGCGGTGGCGGCCGAGGCGATGTAGGCGCGATTGACGGCCAGCACCACCTCCTGCACACGCAGCAGTTTGCCCAGCACCGCGGTGATCTCGGCCAGTTCCGCCGCCGGGTACGGGTGAGCGAGGCCGTCGGCGGTGGCGGTGCGGTCGCCGCGCGCCAGCCGGACCAGGATCTCCAGATCACCGCGATCACGCGAGGACAGCGGAGCGAGAACGGAATTCGAGGTGAGCGCGTTCTCCAGGTAGCTGAGCGCGAACTGCTCGTCGCGGCCGGAGAGCACATCGCCGAGATTCCACACGTCGGCGCGGTTGGCGAGCATGTCCGGAATCCGGAAACGCTTGCCCTGCTCGGTGTACGGGTTACCGGCCATGCACACCGCGAACCGCTTGCCGCGCAGATCGTAGGTGCGGGTGCGGCCCTCCCACACGCCCTCCATGCGGCGCTGGCCGTCGCACAGCGAGATGAATTTCTGCAGCAGTTCCGGCGAGGTGTGCTGGATGTCGTCGAGGTACAGCAGCACATTGTTGCCGAGTTCCAGGGCGAAGTTGATCTTCTCGAGCTCCTGGCGGGCGGTGGCGTGCGGCGCCTGCTCGGGGTCGATCGAGGTCACCTCGTGGCCGAGCGCGGGACCGTTCACCTTCACCAGCACCAGGCCCAACCGGGCGGCCACGTACTCCATGAGGGTGGTCTTGCCGTAGCCCGGCGGTGAGATCAGCAGCAGCAGACCCGAGCGGTCGACGCGATCGGCGTCCCCGGCCACGCCGAGCTGCTTGGCCAGGTTGTCGCCGATCAGCGGCAGATACACCTCGTCGATCAGGCGGTTGCGCACGAACCCGCTCAGTGCGCGCGGACGGTACTCCGCCAGCCGCAGCCGCTCGCGCTCGGCGGCGACCAGTTCGGTGCGGCGCCGCAGGTAGGCCCGGAAGCCCGGCACCCGCTCGCGATGGAACCGGCCGCAGCGGGCCAGCAGCTCGTCGAGCCGGAAACTCAACTCCCGACCCGTGATCCGCGGGTGGGTGCCGAGCAGGCCGCCGACGGTGGCGGTGAGCGCGGCGGCGGAATCGTAGCGGGGCAGCGCGCTGCCGCACAGCTCGATCGCCACCGCCTCGGGGAGGTCGGCCGCTGGCTCGGGATCGTCGGCCTGGTCCAGGTAGGCGGTGAGCCAGGCTCTTACCAGCCGATAGCGCGTGGCGTCCGCGAGTTCGCGCAGATCGGACTCGAAGTCGGCACGTCCGGTGGCGGAGGCCGCGTCGAGGGCCCGGTGGAAGCGGTCCAGAAGCAGCCGGGCGCCGGCGGAGGTCACGAACCCGGGGGTGGCCGTTGCCAATTCCTCGAACAGGTACTCCCCGGCGAGTTGTGCGTCCACCGGGTCGAGCCCGATGTGGCTGCCGAATTCAACTATCCCGGAGGCCAATTCGGCGCACACCTCGTCCACGTCGGTGGTGCGGCCGAAGACGGCGCGGGCACGGGCCAGCGATCCGGCCCGGGTACGCCAGTACGCGGCCTGCTCCGGGGACAGGGCGAAGCGCCACCACAGCTGGGCCGCCGCGCGTTCGGCGGGCGGGTACCGCAGCAGCCCGGCTCCGGCCGACAGGCGCAGGGCCGCATCGAGAATCGCTGCGGCGTCGTGGTCGTGCACGCCGCGCTCGTAGCCCTCGTCGTAGCGTTCGGCGGCGATCTTGCCGACCAGTTCGGCGAGTTCACCGGCGGCGGCCGCCGCGTGCAGGACGTCGAGGCCGCCGTCGTGTTCGGCGGCGGCGAGGATCGACACGGCCAGGTACTCGCCCCGATACACCTCGGCGGTCTCCGACGCCAGCAGTTGCGACCAGTACGGCCGCGTCGCCTCGAAGCCGCTGTCACGCACCGGAGCCCGATAGTCGGTGCCGGTGATGGCGTACCAGAGCGCATCCTCGTGCGGCACCATGGTCAGCTCCACCGGCCGGGTGTCGACGGCGAAGCGGTGGCGGCCCAGGCGCAGCGTCTCCCCGCCGTCGGCGTAGAGATCGGTGCGGTCGCGCAGCGCGCGCCCGGCCTCCTGCCGCGCCGCGCGCAGCCTGCCCTCGAACTCCTCGGCCCGCACCTGATCGCCGAGGGCGCGCAGGTCGGCCACGGCTGTGCGCAGCCGCGCCACCATGGGATCGGAGGCGAAGTAGGTGTTCACCTCGTCCAGGGAGCCCAGGGCGGCGGCGCGGCGGCCCACCCCGGACAGAATGCGCTGTGCCGAGTCCGCGAGACGTTCGCCGCGCCGGGCCCGCTCGTCCAGCAGCGCCTGCTTGCGCGCCGCGAACGCCTCGTACACGTCCTCGCGCTTGGCGCCCAGCTGCTCGGCGAAATCGTCGAATTCGCCGAAGCGGGACTCCAGATTCTCAATGGCCAGCAGCAGTTTCGCCAGCTGGTCGTCGCATGCCTCGGGGGAGTCGCAGACCGCGAGCCCCCCGCTCACCGACTGCCCGAGCAGCGCGTATTCGGCGGCGAAGGCGGCCCGGCCCTCCACGGCGGCCAGTTCCGCGCGCCGGGTGTCCAGGGTGGCCCGCACCCGGTTGACCCCGGCCATTACCTCGCCGATGCGCGTGAGAATGGTGGTGCGCACGGTGGCGTCGGTGATGTCGAGCGAGCCGACCACATCGGTGACGATGCGCAGGGCGTCGGTCTGCTCGCTCAACCGCTCCCGCAGCGGTTCGGCCGCAGCGGCGGAGGCGATGGCCTCGGCCTGTGCCAGCAGATCGTCGAGCTCGGTGCGGTAGCCCGCGAAAGCGTCCGCGCCGGACAAGAATTCGACGGCCCGGTGCCCGGTGTCGGTGAGCGTGGCGGCGAGCTCACCGTCCAGTGCATCGATGCGCTCGGTGTCGGCGTAGCGCAGCTCGCGCACCGTCACCAGATGCCCCTGCGCGCGCCGCAGCTCCGCCAGCATCCGCACCCAGTCGTCGGCGGTGCGGTGCGCGGCGGCGCGGGCCCGGCGCATGAGCGCGGCGGCCTCGTCGGCCGCGCCGTCCACGGCGGCGGTCGCCTGCGCGGTGAGCGCGGTGACCTTGTCGAATTCGTCCAGCACCTGTTCGGCGGTGGCGCGCACCTCGGCCAGCGCCGCGGCCGGCTCGTCCAGCTCCGGATCGCCCAGCCAGTGGTACAGGTCGACGGTGCGGGTGCACGCCGCGATCACGGCCTCGAAAACCGCCGCGGCGGGCCGCATCTCGTCCACCATGCGGCGCACCGCGAGACATTCCGAGATACCGCGCACCAGTTCGGCATTGCCGACCCGGTGCAGAGGGCCGGTACCCACCGGCTGCGCGGCCGCGTACACGTCGGAGACGAACGGGGTGCGCCACACCTGGAGCGGATGCACCCGCGTCGGCTCCTCCGACATGGCCCGCAGCACCACCATGGTGCCGTCCTCGAACATCGAATAGCCGTGGCAGACAGTGGGGTTGGCGACCTCGGTGCGCACCAGGTTGTAGGGCAGCAGCAGGGTGCGGCCCGCCGCGCGGGCGTGGAAGACGTACAGCACGTCCTCGCCGTTGCCCGCCCGGACGGTGCGCTCGTACTCCAGCTCCGCGGTATCGGTGTCGAACCGCTTGTGCACGCCGGTGGCGAGATAGTAGCCGCCGGGGAAGATGATGCCCTGATCCTCGGGCAGCCGACGGCACGACTGCCCGATCCCGTCCAGCCGCACCACGTCCTTGGTGCGGGTATTGAAAACCAGGTGCCGCCAGTCGGTTTCGTTGTACGGCCGAATGCGCAGCAGGATCAGCGGCCCCAGCCGCGCGTAGTGCACGTCGGCATCGGCCAGGCTCTGCAGCGGCTCGTCGACGGGCTCGCTGTAGATGCCCGCCCCGGTCTCGGTATTGTCCTCGACCTTGATGGTGAGGGTGCCGCCGAGCGTCTCCACGAACACCTCGCCGAGAATCGACAGGTGCGGATGCCGCCCGTGCACCTGGTCGTCGCGGGTGGTCTCGATCCATTCGAAATCGTGCGACGGCGGGAAGACATGGTCGCGCTCCCCACGATTGTCCAGGTAGCGCAGCGATCCGTCGGTATCCAGCTGCCAGCGCAGCACCCGGATGTCGTCGGTGCGCTGGCCGGTCTGGAACACCGCCAGCAGGCGGCCCTCCACGCGGCGCAGTTGCAGCAGCCGGGTCTGGCTGTAGTAGCGGTACAGCTCGGCGAAATCGCGGAGGAACCGCGGGTCGTCGAAAAGCCCGGTGGCGTCGGCGGATTCGAATCCGAACGGCGCGGCCCCCGGCGCTGCGTTGTTCGGCCCTGCGCCGTCCGGCGTGGCGCCTTCTGCCCGGAAGCGGTGCACCGCGAAGACGTCGGCGACCGTCGTCTCCGGCCGCATGCCGACGAACACGTTGTAGCCGAACACCATGCGCCCGTCCGGCAGCGCCACCACATCGCGCGGCACGCAGTTGTTGCCGGTGCGGATGCGCTCGGTGCCCAGCAGCGTCAGCTCGGAGCCGCCGAAGGCCGCGATCCGGCGCTCATTGAGCAGCTCCGCACGCCGCGCCACCTCGGCGGCGTGCTCGCGCAGCCGCGCGTGCAGGATCTCGTAGGTGCCCGTCTCGATGTCGACCGAACCCCGGTCGCCGGATTCCCCTCCGATCCGGCGACCGGTGTCCAGTGGTGCCGCCCCGCTCACTTGGCCTGCGGGACGTCGTCGGAGCCGTGCCCGTTGACCCCGGCCAGCCGGCCGATGAGCGCGGTCGCGGCGGACTTGCCGACCTCGGAGTTGCCGATCAGCTGATCGAGGCCCTTACCGAGGCCGATGGAGCCCACCAGGCGGTCCAGGAAGATCGAGTCGCCACCGACGATGTCGATATTGGCCTGCTCCAGGCCGGTGGCGAGCACCGTGGCCTGTGCCTGCGCGACCTCGCGATGCGCGGTGACCTTGGCCAGCTCGATGTCCTTCTCCATCTCCAGCCGCAGCCGGTATTCCTCGTGCTCGCGGGTGACATCGTCGAGCGCCGCCATGGCCGCGGCCTTCTCCTGCAGACCCTCGGCCTCGCCCTTGAGCTTTTCGCGCAGCGCCTCGGCCTCCACCAGTGCCTTCTCCCGCAGTGCGACCGCCTCGGCACGGCCCACCTTCTCGATGGCGTCGGCCTCGCGCTCCTTGACCTGCGCCTGGCCCAGCCCGTAGGCGGCCGCCTCGGCCTGCTGCGCCTCGGCGAGGCGGATCTTGGCGCGCGCCTGCAGTTCCGACGCCTGCTGCTCGGCCTCGGCCAGCGTCAGCGACTCCTTGGCCTTGAACTTGGCCGCGGCCTCCGCGGCCTCGGCCGCCTTGATATCCTTGACCAGGTGCTCCTGCGCCTCGGCCTCGGCGCGGATGACGATGGCCTGGCGGTCGCGTTCGGCGGCCTCCACCGCGCGCAGTCGGTTGATCTGCTCCTGCTGCTCGGCCACGGTCTTGTCCACCGCGATGCGCTCGCGCACCACCTCGGCGACGGTGCGCTTCTCCGTCTCCACCTCGCGGTCGGCGGCGATCCGGGCGAGGGATACCTCGCGGTCGCGGGCGGTGACCTCGAGCAGCCGGTCCTTCTCGATGCGCTCGGCCTCCACGGCGATCACGCGTTCGCGGTTCTTCTCCGCGACGGCGATCTCGCGGCCCATGTTCTCCTGCTGGATGCCCAGGGCCTCCTCGGTGCGCAGATGCGCGGTCTGCGAGCGCAGTCGCTCCTCGGCCTGGACGCGGGCGATCTCGGCCTCCTCGCGGGCGCGCATGGTCTCCACCTCGCGCTGCTGGCGGATCTCGGCATCGGCCTGCTGACGCTCCAGTTCCAGCACCGCCTCGCGCGCCTGCACGTTCTGGCGGGTGATCTCCTTCTCCTCGTTGCGCCGGAATTCGTTGGTGCGCACGTGCTCCACCGCGGTGAGTTCGGTGATCTTGCGAATGCCCTGCGCGTCCAGGATGTTCTGGGCGTCGAGCTGGGCGAGCGGGGTCTGCTCCAGGTAGTCGATGGCGGCGTCCTCGAGGCTGTAGCCGTTGAGGTCGGTGCCGATCACCGCGATGATGCGGTCGCGGAACTCGTCGCGCTTGGTGTAGAGGTCGACGAAGTCGAGGTGCTTGCCCACCGTCTTGAGCGCCTCGGAGAACTTGGCGGCGAACAGCTCCTGCAGCGTGGACTGATCGCTGGCGCGGGCGGTGCCGATGGCCTGCGCGACCTTGACCACATCCTCGACGGTCTTGTTGACCCGCACGAAGAAGGTGATGCGGATATCGGCGCGGATATTGTCGCGGCAGATCAACCCGTCGCGGCCGACCCGGTCGATCTCGATGGTCTTCACCGAGATGTCCATGTACTCGGCCTTGTGCAGCACCGGCAGCACCACCGCGCCGGTGAAGGTGACATCCACCCGGCGCATCTTCGAGATGATCAGGGCGCGGCCCTGTTCCACCTTCTTGAACAGGCTGCTCACGATGAACAGCGCGGCTATGCCGATCACGAGTGCGAGAGCCAGCAGAACTCCCAGACCAATGGCGATGGTAGACATCAGATCCCCTCCAATGGGGCCACCCAGAAGGTCTCGGTGGCCGAGTCGTAGTCGTAGACGATTGCGGAAACACCGTGTGCGAGTGGTGTTTCGGCGGCATGTTGGGCACTTTGGCGAACCTGGATGATCGCCGACGAGCCGTCGGGCGAAATCAGTTCCGCCTGACCGAAATCCGGTCCGACGCGGCCGGTGCGGATGACGCACACCCGGCCGACGAGGTCATTCCTGCTGGGCTCCGCCGCGGGCGCGAACAGGCGGCGCAGCGGTACGACGATGGCCCGGGTGCCCAGCACGGACACCGGAACGGCCACCACGAGTACGGCGACTCCGGCGCAGAAGGCGAGGAAGCCGGTGAGATTCAACTCCCGGGTCAGGGTCGCCCCGGCCAGGCACAGGAACCAGGCCAGCGCGATGAGGATGGATACGATGATCGATACCGGCACACCGCTCAGACCCCACCGGTCACCGATGGCGGAACCGCCGGTGTCGGAGTCGGTGTCGAACAGATCCGGATCGGCCCCACCGGCCAGCACGGTGAGCCAGTACGCGACGACGACGATCAGCGCGAAGCTGAAGACAACGGTGGGAAAAGTCAGTGTCGCCGTGAAGAATTCACGCATGCCCGGCGGATGCCGGGCGGAATGGGGCGCGCGTCGACGAAAGATGTTGCATGAGAAGCTCCTTGATCGTTCCACCGTGATCCACGTACGTGCATCACGTGCCGACCAGGCTTCCCGGCTCCCCTTGTGGGTGTAAGAATGCCGTAAAGATCTCCCCGGGGCAAGTCGAATAGCCCCGGGGCGGTCGACCGGTGTTCAGCAACCATATGGCAAACGCGTTCCATGTGCATGTTGAGGGTGGTATCGGGCCGGTGGCAGGCGGGATTTCCCACCACGAAGAAGACATTCCGGACGGTGGCCGTTAGGGTGTTAATAACGCGTCAACGAACGCGGGGTGTGCCGGGAAGTCTGGTCGGCGGTCAGGGGCAACGTGCCCTCACGTCGACGCCCCCGGAGGTTGTTCATGGCTGCCGCCCCGCGCGAGCGCAGGGTGTTTCTCGGGTTACCGTCCTGGTCCGAGCGATCAGCGCTGGCGACGGCATTGCGCACGGAGACCGTCGGCGGCTTGCTGTTGCTGGCGGCCGCCGTGCTCGCGCTGGCCTGGGCGAATTCCCCGTGGGCCGAGTGGTATACGCGGATCAGTGACTTCCACTTCGGAATCGGCGCGCTCGGGCTGGATCTCTCGGTCGCCCACTGGACCGCGGACGGGCTGCTGACGATCTTCTTCCTGGTCGCCGGAATCGAATTGAAACGTGAGCTCGTCATCGGCGAGCTCCGGACTCCGGCAACCGCATCGCTACCGGTGGTCGCGGCCTTGTGCGGCATGGTTCTGCCCGCCGCGGTGTATCTGATCGTCACCGGGAGCAGTGGCGGTGACACTGCGGGCTGGGCGGTACCCATGGCCACCGACATCGCCTTCGCGCTCGCCGTTCTCGCCGTCCTGAACACCCACCTGCCCGCCGCACTGCGCGCTTTCCTGCTGACGCTGGCCGTCGTGGACGATCTCGGCGCCATCGCCGTCATCGCGGTCGGCTTCGCCGACGACCTGAAACTGCTCGCCCTCGGCGGAGCCGTCGTCGGCCTCACGGTATTCGCTGTGCTGCAACATTTCCGGGTACGGGGCTGGTGGTGGTACGTGCCGCTCGGCATCACCATCTGGGCGCTGACCTATGTGGGCGGGGTGCACGCCACGGTAGCCGGGGTGTGCATGGGGCTGCTGTTGCACGCTACCCCGGACAAGGACGAGTCGGAGACGCCCGCCGCCCACGCCGCCCACCTGCTGCGCCCCATCTCGGCCGGTATCGCGGCCCCCCTGTTCGCGCTCTTCGCCGCCGGGGTGACGCTGTCGACCTCCGCACTGGGCGAGGTGTTCACCCGACCCGAGTCGCTCGGCGTGGTGCTCGGCTTGGTCCTCGGCAAGATCGTCGGCATCTTCGGCGGCACCTGGTTGGCGGTGAAATTCACTCGCGCGCAACTGAACCCGGAACTGCAATGGGCCGATGTCTTCGCCCTCTCGGCCCTGGCCGGAATCGGGTTCACCGTCAGCCTGCTCATCGGCGAACTGTCCTTCCCCGCCGATTCCGACCATATCAAGGCGGCGGTCCTGGTCGGCTCCCTCATCGCGGCGGGCGTGGCCGCCGTCCTGGTCAAACGCCGCAACGGCATCTACCGCCGCCTGTACGAGGCCGAGAACATCGACGAGGACGCCGACGGCATTCCCGACATCTACCAGCGCAACCAGCGGGAGTGAAATGGTTCCCGCTGTCGCGGGCGCGTCGGCCGTCGACGGGTACGGCCCGCTCGAGGCTGCCGGAGGTCGCCCTCGTGGCAGCTCGAGCGGGCCGTGGTCGACCGCGCGCGGAGCCGGCTAGGCCGAGGTCTTGGTCAGCTTGTCCCGGGACTTCGGATCGTAGGTCTCCCAGAAGGTGGCACCGGGGATGCCCAGGGCCAGCGGATCGAAGGTCGGGTCCAGTCCGGCCTTCTTCTGGCGTTCGAAATCACGCAGCGCCTTGTAGGCCGGTTGCTGCAGGATCAGGATGCCGATGATGTTGAGCCAGGCCATCAGGCCGACGCCGATATCGCCGAGGGTCCACGCGTCGGTGGCGGTGGCGACCGCGCCGATGGTGACCGAGACCAGGATCAGCGCCTGCAGCAGCAGGGTCACGTTCGAGCCGATGGTGCCGCGGATCAGCGGAACCGGGATCGGTGCGTACTTGCCCAGCAGGAAGCGGAGGTTGGTCTCCGCCATGTAGTAGTAGGCGATGATCGTGGTCAGGCAGAAGAAGGCCAGCGAGATGGCGACGAAGCTGGCACCGACACCGCTCCACAGGGTGTCCACCGCGGTCTGGGCGAAGGCCGGGCCGACCACCGTGTCCGACGGCAGCGCGCCGCCGTCGGCCAGTACCGTGCCGTCGGCGCTCTCACCCTCGAACACCCGGTACGCACCGGTCGACATCAGCAGGAAGCCGGTCGCGGTGCAGATGAACAGGGTGTCGATGTAGACCGCGAACGCCTGGACGAGGCCCTGCTTGGCCGGGTGCGAGACCTCCGCCGCCGCGGCGGCGTGCGGTCCGGTGCCCTGTCCGGCCTCATTGGAGTAGACGCCGCGCTTGACGCCCCACATGACCGCCGCGCCGAGAATCGCTCCGAAGGCCGCGTCCGCGCCGAACGCGCTGGCGAAGATGGTGCTGATGACGTTCGGGATCTCCGCGGCGTTGAACGCCACGATGATCAGTGCGACCAGGATGTAGGCGATGGCCATGAACGGCACCACGACCGCGGCGAAGGCGGCGATGCGCTTGACGCCGCCGATGATCACGAAGGCCAGCAGGATGACCGCGCCCACGGCCACCACCCAGGTCGGCACGTCCCACGCCTGGTTCATGGCCGAGGCCATGGAGTTGGACTGCACGCTCGGCAGCAGCAGACCGCACGCGAGCACGGTCACCGCGGCGAAG
This sequence comes from Nocardia otitidiscaviarum NBRC 14405, assembly GCF_000308635.1. GTDB lineage: Bacteria > Actinomycetota > Actinomycetes > Mycobacteriales > Mycobacteriaceae > Nocardia > Nocardia otitidiscaviarum. Next base: position 65,410 of record NZ_BAGD01000054.1, read on the forward strand.
GCGAAGCCGTAGATCTTGAAGGCCGGCGCGGCGCGGGTGTGCGCCATCGCCTTGCTGATGTAGTAGGCCGGGCCGCCGCGGTACTCACCGGTCAGTTGGTCGCGGGTCTTGTAGATCTGGCCCAGGGTGCACTCCACGAAGGACGTGGACGCGCCGAGGAAGGCCACCGTCCACATCCAGAACAGTGCACCGGGGCCGCCGAAGGCGATGGCGGTGGCGACGCCCGCGATATTGCCGGTGCCCACGCGACCCGACAGCGACATCGCCAGCGCCTGGAACGAGGAGACGCCCGACGGCGACTTCTCGCCCTTGAGCATCAGCCGGACCATCTCCGGCACCTGGCGAACCTGGACGAACCTGGATCGGATGGAGAAGTACACACCTGCCGCCAGACACAGGTAGACCAGCCCATTGCTCCAGACATATCCGTTGATGGTATTCAGAAAGTCAGCCAAAGCGCGTTCTCCCAGGCGAGGTGTCGATATGAAGCGCAATCCTCGCACAACGGGCATCAACCGGCTGTTAATTGGCCATCACGTCGATGTTAGAGTTGAGCGCAACCATTCGGCTACTCGGCGATCCGGATACCCCAGCCCGGCAGCGGCGGAGCCGCCTCGGGCAGCTGGTCGGCCGGTACTCGGCTGGGCGTCTCGGCCAGATAGGCCGGATTGATGTGCGGATTGTCGAGCGCCCAGGCCGTGCACGCCGCGGCGAGGGCGGCGGCCTCGGCGTCGCGGGGCGCGGTGGCCGTGACGTCGGTGATCGTCCAGCCCTCGAAGACGTCGTAGTTCGGCGCCCGCCGATGCCCGAATTCGGTGGTGCGGGCGTCCACCCCGGTTGCCCCGGCGGTATCGGCCGCGGGGGCCTCGGGATCGGCGGGGGCGGCGGTCGAGCGTACGGTCAGCCACACCGGGAGTCCGCGGGGCGGCTTCCCGGGCTGATCCTGCCGCCAGGTGTAGGTGGCTCCGGCATCGTAGGACTCGGCCACGTCCACGTCGTCCAGGCAGTACATGGCGGTGAAACCGCTGGCATCGGGCTGGATGCGCAGGATCCGTCCGAGAAAGGTGCCCGCCCAGCGCAGCTTCCAGTCCCCCTCGGCCGCACCCGGCGGGTACGCGCCGCCATCCGGAATGCGCAGCCATTTGCCGTTCGGAATGACCTCCGCGTAGCCGGGATACGCGAGTCGCGCCCCCACCGACAGCGCCACCTGTGTGCTCTCCGCGAAGGCGCGCACCACCGCCGCCTCCGGCGCGCCGAGGTCGATATCGCCCGCGGCGCTCCAGCGGAAGGTGTAGTCACCGGCCCAGGCCAGCGGGAATTCGTAATCCGCGGGCGTCACGGCGGTGGGGTGGGCGAGCGCGGCGCCCTGGTGCATCGGGGTCTCGTCGCGGGTCGAGCACGCCGTCAGTCCCAGTAGTGCCGCCAGTGCCGCCGCACAGCGCAGCGGGCGGGACGCCGCCGGGATCCGCGCGCGGGCGCGCGCCGGACCATCGGCGGTCGGCAACTCCGATGTTGCCCGGGGGAGAAAACGACGTATCGACATGCTGGGACGACGATAACGCAGCGGGCGGTCACCGCTGCGGGGGCTCCTCCGTCCGCGCGGCGGCGGCCTCGGCGAGCGGGCGCACCGCATCGGCCAGCTTCACGAACTCCATGGGCAGCGGGAAGATCAGCGTCGAACTGCGGTCCGCCGAGATATCGGCCATGGTGGACAGCACCCGCAGTTGCAGCGCGGCCGGGCGGCGCTCCATGACCTCGGCGGCCTTGCCCAGGGTCTCCGCGGCCTCCTGTTCACCCTTGGCGTGGATCACCTTCGCGCGGCGCTCACGTTCGGATTCGGCCTGCCGGGCCATGGCGCGGCGCATGCTCTCGGGCAACTCCACATCCTTGACCTCCACGTGGTCCACTTTGACGCCCCACGGGTTGGTGACCTCGTCGATGATCTTCTGCAGTTGCGAGTTCACCTGCTCGCGATTGATCAGCAGATCGTCCAGATCGGTCTGGCCGAGAATGCTGCGCAGGGTGGTCTGGGCGAATTGCGAGGTGGCCAGGACGTGGTCCTCCACGGCCACCACCGATCGCACCGGATCCACGACCCGGAAGTAGGTGACGGCATTGACGGTGACGGTCACATTGTCCTTGGTGATGACGTCCTGCGGCGGAATGTCCATGGTGACCGTGCGCAGCGACACCTTCACCATGCGGTCCACGATCGGGATGATGAAGAACAGGCCCGGTCCCTTGGCGCCGATCACCCGGCCGAGCCGGAAGATCACGCCGCGTTCGTATTCGTTCACGATGCGGATGGCGGCGGCCAGCATCATCAGCACGACCACCACGGCGGCTATCAGTCCGAGTATCACTTGACTCACTTCTTCTCCGGTGTGAGGGGTTCGACGACGAGGGTCAGCTCGTGCAGGTCGACCACCCGCACCCGCTGCCCGGCACGCAGCGGCGGTCCGTCGCTGCGCACGTTCCACCACGAGCCCTCCAGTCGGGCGCGTCCCCGCTCGCCCTCGGCCTCCTCGATGGTGGTCTCCTGTCCGATCAGGGTCTGGCTGCCGGAGACGGTGGGGGCGCGCCGGGCGCGCAGGGCCAGCCGTCCGGCCAGTGCCGCGCCCAGCCCGACGACCACGGCCGTCGGCCACAGCACGCGCGGGTCGACGTCGAACGGCTCGTCGAACAGCATCAACCCGGACACCGCGAGGGCGATGGCCCCACCGGCGGCGAAGACCCCGATGCCGGGGGTGAACAGTTCGGCCACGAACAGCGCCACGGCCAGGCCCAGCAGCAGCAGACCCGCGATATTCACCGGCAGCACGGCGAGCGAGACGAAGGCGAGCGCCAACATCACCGCACCCAGCACACCGCCCAGACCCGCTCCGGGACTTGCCAATTCGTACAGGATGGCGAGGCTGCCGAGGGAGAGCAGCAGGAAGGCCAGCGTCGGGTTGGCCAGGGTCTGCCGCAGCTGGGCGAAGGTGCCCATGCGGTAGTCGTCCACGGCGGCGTCGGCGGTGCGCAGGGTGGTTTCGGTGCCGTCGGCGAGTCGCACGGTGCGGCCGTCGATCTCGGTCAGCAGGGTGGCGCGGTCGGCGGCCACCAGGTCCACCGCGCCGATCTCCACCGCCTCGCGGTCGGTGACCGCGCGGCCCTCCCGGACGGTGTCCTCGGCGAATTCGGTATCGCGGCCCCGCTGTTCGGCGATCGACACCGCGTAGGCGGCGGCGTCCTCGACGACCTTGCCGCCGGCCTCCTCGCCACTGGCCGCGTCCACCGGAGTGGCCGCGCCGATGGTGGTGCCCGGCGCCATGGCGGCGATATGGGCGGCGGAGGTGATGATGGATCCGGCCGAGGCCGCCCGCGCCCCCGACGGCGCGACGTACACCACGACCGGGACCTGCGCGTCGAGGAATTCCCGCACGATCGCCCGCATGGCGGTATCCAGTCCGCCGGGGGTGTCCAGTTCGAGCAGGAAGGCGCGGCGCTGCTCCCGTTCGGCGCGCTGCACGCCCTCGCGCAGATGGTCGGCGACGACCGTCGTGATGGGGCCGTCCACCGAGGTCGCCAGCACACCGCTGTCCGCCTGCTGACCGTGCGCGGTGCCGCCGCCCAGCAGTGCGGAGACGAGAGCGACCGCGCCCGCCAGCAGTAGCAGCAGTGCGGGCGCGATCGCGCTCCGGTGCAGACCGGTATTCACTGTTCTTCGAGTGTCACGCGCGGGCGAACGCAAACCTCCGGATCCGCGATCCGCGCCGTTGGCTAGTTCATGTCCAGGTCACGCCGCCGGAAGGCCGTGCCGCCCGCCCCGATCAGCGCGAGGGCGAGGGCGGTGAGGACGACCAGCGGGGACCAGGTCATCGGTTCCAGCGGTAGCGCGGCGGTGTGTTCGAACGGCGACAGGTTCATCACCCATTGCGGCAGGTCCATGATGGATCCGAAGAAGGCGAGGATCATCGCGAAGCCGAACAGCGCCCAGGCCGCGCCGACCGCTCCCGGCACGACGCCGAACAGCAGCGCCGCCACCGCCAGCACCACCAGGACGGCGGGTAGGTAGACCAGATGCGCCGCGATGACCTTGCCCAGGTAGGAGCCGTCGCCGATGGAGATGGCCGCCGATACGCCCAGTGCCGCGCCGACCACCAGCAGCAGGGCGGCCGCCCCGGCCGCCAGCACCCCGATCCAGCCGCCGAACAGCGCCCAGCGGCTGGTGCCGGTGGCCAGCACGGGTTCGGCGTGGCCCTTGGTCTCCTCGCCGCGCAGCGACTGCACACCGAGAATGACGAAGATCGCCACCAGCAGGGCGTCGAAGACGGCCATGGTGCTGACGTAGCCGTCCAGCATGCGGCTCGGGTCACCGCCCATGACGTCGACGACATTGTCGGGCAGATCCTCGAACGCGTCGACCAGGGTGCTGGTGAGCGCGCCGTAGAGCAGCCCGCTCGCCGCCAGCGCCAGCGACCAGCCGATCAGGCTTGCCCGCTGGAGCCGGAAGGCAAGGGCGACAGGGGAATCGAGCCAGCCGGGGGCCTCACGGTTTCCGCGGCGCGGCGCGACCAGACCGGCGTTCAGATCGCGGCGGCTCGACAGTGCGTAGCCGATCGCCGCCGCCGCGACGGCACAGCCGACCGACAGCGCCAGCGGCCACCAGCGCGGATCCACGTAGGCGCGGGTCTGCTGCGACCAGGCCAGGGGGGAGAACCAGGACAGCGCGCTGCCGCCCTCCCGGATCGTATCCCCGGCCGCGCGCACCACATACGCCACGCCGAGTGCGGCACCGGCCACACCCGATGCGGCGCGGGAGTATTCGGTGATCTGCACGGTCACCGCGGTGATCCCGGCGAAGACGAGACCGGCGGCGCCGACGCTCGCGCCGAACAGCGGCGCACCGCTGGTATCGAGACCGGAGATGGCGAAGCTGCCCGCGATCAGCAGGGACAGCGCCACATTCGCGGCTACCGCCAGCAGCAGCGCTGCGGTGAGCGGGGCGTGGCGGCCGACGGCGTTGGCGCGGATCAGCTCGGCCCGGCCGGTCTGCTCCTCCACCCTGGTGTGCCGGGAGATGAGCAGGATGTTCATCAGCGCGGCCAGCAGCAGGAAGTACAGCCCGTAGATGGCGACGATCACGGATTCGACGGTGGGATCGGTCAATCCGTAGCCCGGACCGGCGATGAGCGCGCCCATGGTGCCCTCGGCGAATTGGCTGACCGCGCGCAGATCCTCCTGGGTCTTGTACACCTGCGGCAGCGCGGCCGCGTAGTACAAACCCATGAAGGTGATGCCGATGATCCAGGCGGGCAACTTGATTCGGTCGCGGCGCAGCATGAAGCGCAGCAGGGTGCCGGTTCCGGTGAAGGCGGTGCCGTGCCCGGCGGCGGGCCGGGTGGGCGCGGCGGTACCGGTGAGGGTGCTCATCGCGCGCTCACTCCCTGGCCGTTGCCGCTGGCGGCGAGCTCGTCGCCGTAGTGCCGCAGCATGAGTTCCTCGAGGGTGGGCGGATGGCTGGTCAGTGAGCGGATACCGGCGGCGCTGACCCGGGCGATGGCCGCGTCGAGCGCCGCGCCGTCGACATCGAAGCGCAGCCTGCCGTCCTCGGTGGTGACGTGGTGGACACCGGCCAGTTCCGCCAGTCCCGTGACCGGGCGCTCGGTCACGGCCTCGACCGAGGTGCGGGTGAGATGCCGCATCTCGGTGAGGGTTCCGGACTGCACGACCTGGCCCTGTCGGATGATGCTCACCCGATCGGCGAGCTTCTCCACCTGGGCCAGAATGTGACTCGACAGCAGGACGGTCGCACCGGCGCTCTTCACCTCGTGCACCACGTCCTGGAAGACGACCTCCATCAGCGGGTCGAGGCCCGCGGTGGGTTCGTCGAGCAGGAACAGTTCCACGTCGGCGGCCAGCGCGGCGATGAGCGCGACCTTCTGCCGGTTGCCCTTGGAGTAGGTGCGCCCCTTCTTGGTCGGGTCGAGATCGAAGCGTTCGATGAGTTCGTCGCGCAGCCGCTTGTCCAGTCCGCCGCGTAGGCGGCCGAACAGGTCGATGGCCTCGCCGCCGGTGAGGTTGGGCCACAGCTCCACGTCGCCGGGAACGTAGGCGAGTCGCCGGTGCAGGTCCACCGCGTCGTTCCAGGGGTCGCCGCCGAGCAGATTCACCTCGCCCCGGTCGGCTTGGAGTAGTCCGAGCAGGACCCGGATGGTGGTCGTCTTTCCCGCGCCGTTCGGGCCCAGGAAGCCGTGCACCTCGCCCCGGGCGACCTGCAGATCGAGGCCGTCGAGTGCCTGGGTGGGGCCGAAGGACTTGTGCAGTCCGGTGATGGCGATGGCGTTGTCCATGAAGGCAGCGTACATATCTTTCACAAATTTGTGAATGTTCTAAAAGCTATGATGTAGCTACTCATCGATAACGGCAATGGGAGGTTGAACGGGTGTCGACAGCGCCGGAGGATCAGCAGGAGAAAGCCGTCCTGCGGTTCGTGGAACAGTTCGCGCTGTTGCTCACCGAATCCGGCATGCCGCGCACCTCGGCGCGGGTGTTCGCCTTCGTCCTCGCCGATGACGCCGAGCGCTACACCGCCCAGGAACTGGCCCGGGGCCTACGGGTGAGCCCGGCCGCCGTCTCGGGAGCGGTCCGCCACCTGGTGCGGATCGGACTGCTCGGCCGTGAGCGCGAACCCGGCGCCCGGCACGACACCTACCGCGTCTACGACGACGACGTCTGGTACGCCATCACCATGCAGCGGCAGGAGGCCCTGGATCGCTCGGTGCGCTTCCTCAACGAAGGGGTCGAACTGCTCGACCACGCTCGTCCCGGCGGCCGCCGCGTGCGCGAAACACTCGAGTACTACCGGTTCATGCGCGCCGAACTGCCGCACACGATGCGACGATGGCAGCAGCGCCGCCAGGAGCTGTTCGGGGACGAGTCCGCGTCCGCCGATCCTGTCGGCTGATCCGAGAGGAGTGCTGGTGTCGGCGAATCCGGCCCCATCCGACCGTGGCGACGCCACGGCCCGCTTCGTCGAGAAGTTGGCGCTGGGGCTCACCGATATGGGCTGGCCCCGGATGCCCGCGCGGGTGTTCGCGGCGCTCATGGTGACCGAGGAGGGCCGGATGTCGGCCCGGGAACTCACCGAGGCGCTGTCGATCAGCCCTGCGGCGGTATCCGGCGCGGTGGCCTATCTCGACCAGGTCGGGCTGATCACCAAGGAACGCGTGCCCGGTGAACGCCGCGACTCGTACCGACTGCGCGACGATCTGTGGTACGCGAGCTTCCTCAAACGCGACCGCATGATGAAGATGTGGTCCGAAACCGCCGGTGAGGGCGTCGAACTCCTCGGCGCGGACACCCCGGTGGGACGCCGCCTCGCCGAGATGCGCGACTTCTTCGACTTCTTCGTCGCCGAACTCCCCGTACTCTTCGACCGCTGGCACGCCCGCCGCGCCGGGGAGTCCTGACGCCGACCGCTCACTCGCTCGCGGTGGGAACCAGTGCGAGCTGCCAGAATTCGGCGTAGCGGCCACCCAGCCGCAGCAATTCGTCGTGGGTGCCCTGCTCGACGATCCGACCGTTGTCCAGGAAGGCGATGTGGTCGGCCCGTCGCACGGTGCGCAGCCGGTGGGCGACCTGCACGACGGTGCGACCCGCGGTGAGGCGGTCGAGGGCGGCGTGCACGGCCGCCTCGTTGAGCGGGTCCAGCGCGGCGGTGATCTCGTCCAGCAGGATGACGGGGGAATCCTTCAGCAACGCTCGCGCAATCGAGACGCGTTGGCGCTCACCGCCGGACAGCAGTGTGCCGCCCTCGCCGACCGGAGTGTCCCAGCCCCGGGGCAGTCGGGCGACCACCTCGTCCAGGCGGGCGGCGGTGGCCGCCGCCCGGACCTGCTCGGGCGCGGCGTCGGGGCGGCCGAGGCGGACGTTCTCCTCGATGGTGCCGTCGAAGAGGTACACCTCCTGGAAGACGATGGCGATGCGCTCCATCAGTGTCTCCGTGGCGATGTCGCGCATGTCGACGCCGCCGAGGCGCACCGCGCCCGCGTCCACGTCGTGGAATCGGGCGAGCAGTTGGAGCAGGGTGCTCTTGCCCGCACCCGACGGTCCGACGATGGCGAGGCGGCTGCCCTCCGGCACCGACAGCGTCAGGCCGTCGATCACCGTGCGGCCCTGCTGGCCCGTGCTCGGCGTCGATGATCCCAGCGTGACGGCGTCGAGTTCGAGATCCGCGCGCACCGGCTCGATCGGCCGGCGCGGCTGCGGCAGCGGCGGAGTGCGCAGCACCGCGTCGAGGCGGGCCAGTTCCGCTCGGGTGGCACGCATCTTGCCGCCGATCTCCGCCAGCGACAGCAGCGGGTCGGCGCAGCGGGCGGCGAGGACCAGCACCACCAGCAGTTCGGCCGCGCCGATGGCTCCGCCCAGTGCCAGATACGCGCCCAGCGCCAGCAGGGCGGTGAACACCGCCTGCACCGTGACCGTCAGGCCGATGATGCCGGGCAGCGCCGACAGTGTGGAGCGGCGTGCGGTTCGCTCGAGTGCGGACAGCGCGTCGTCGAGCAGGTCGAAGCGAGCGGCGGTGCGGCCGCCGCTGCGCAGCACCGGCTGCGCCTGCAGGTATTCGATGACGCGCCCGGCGGCCTCGCTGCCGCGTTCGAGCCGTTGGGCGTCGGCGGCGGCGCTCGCGCGCCCCGCCCACCACTGAATCGCCACCACGACCGGCACCGCGAGCAGGGCGGCCAGGCCCAGCCGCCAGTCGACGACGAGGACCACGGCCAGGATCGTCAGCGGGGTCACGGATGCGGAGATGAACGGGGACAGCAGATGCGCCGCCGCGCCCATGGCACCCAGGATGCCCTCGCCGGCCAGCGTCGACACCTGCCCGACACGACCGGAGTCGAACCAGCCCAACGGCAGCCGGGCCAGATGATCGCCGAATCGGTGATAGACGCCGCGCAGCAACGCGATGCCGACGCGGAAGCCGGACAGGTCACTGCGATAGCGCAGCACGGCGTAGCCCGCGACCGCGCCCGCGAAGGCGATCAGCCAGGGACGGGCGTCGCCGGGATGATCCCCGAACAGGGCTCGCAGTACGGGCACCAGCAGCGCGTAGGACAGCCCTTCGGCCAGGGCGGCCGCGGTCATGAGGGCCACGGTGTGCCGCATGGGCGCGGCGTAGTCGGGACCCAGCAGTCGTAGCAGCATGCGAATCATGAGTGGTCGGCTCCCGGTGTGATATCGCCGTCGATGTGGGCGGATCGGTGTGCGTGCCAGAGGGCGGCGAAACGGCCACCGCGCGCCAATAGTTCTGCGGGTCGGCCGGATTCGACGATCTGCCCGTCCGCGAGCACGACGACGGTGTCGGCGTCGGCGATGGTCTCGAGCCGGTGTGCGATCACGAGTACCGTGCGGTCACCCGCCAGCGCGGCCAGGGCGTCTCGCACGGCGCGTTCGGTGCGTGGGTCGGCGAAGGCGGTCGCCTCGTCGAGCACCAGCACCGGGGCATCGGCGAGCAGTGCCCGGGCGATCGAGATCCGTTGCGCCTCACCGCCCGACAGTCGCACGTCCACGCCGACCACCGCGTCGTAGCCGCGCGGCAGTTCGAGAATCCGGTCGTGGATGTTCGCCAGTCGGGCGACGCGCGCTACCGCGTGGCGGTCGGCGTGCGGTACCGCCAGCGCGATGTTCTCCGCGATCGACGCGCGCAGCAGCCGCACATCCTGGAAGACGAACGAGATCGATGCGTGCAGATCACGGCTGTCGATATCGCGCAGATCGACTCCACCGAGCCGGATCCGGCCGTGGGTCGGGTCGAAGAAGCGCGGCAGCAGCTGTGCCAGCGTGGACTTTCCGCTGCCCGAAGGTCCCACGACGGCGGTGACCGTGCCGGGGTCGAGGGTCAGGTCGATACCGCGCAGCACCTCGTGGTCGTCGTCGTAGCCGAAGCGGACGCCGCGCAGTTCGACGCGGTGCCCCCGCGGCCGCTTCGGGTGGGCTGGTGTCGAAAGGGGCGGTACCGCAAGCACGTTCCGGATTCGGCCGAATGCGGCACGGGCCTCGACCAGATCGTCGAAGCCGTGGCCGAGGGCGGCGACGGGTGCGGTCAGTCCCAGTCCGAGCAGCAGGAAGGGCAGCAGATCGGCCGGGGTCAGCGAGCCGCCGGTGATCAGCGCGGCACCGCCGACGAGGGTCACCAGCAGGACGAACGGTGGCGACAGCGCCACCGACACGGCCGCGGCGGGGCCGGACAGGCCGAGCACCCAGCGACGGAAGACGTCGGCGAATTCCGCTGTGGCCGTGCGGAACGCGTGATGCGCCCGCTGGCCGCCGCCGAATGCCTTCACCACCGCGATGCCTTGGACGAACTCCACCGCCGCGGCGGCGATGCGGCCCATGGCCGCATCACGGTCCTGTTGTTCGCGCTGCCGGGTCGGGGTCAGCATGAGCGGAACCACGGCCACCGCCAGCGCCACCGGGATCAGGGTGATGAGTGTGAGCCGCCAGTCGACGGTGACCAGGTAGGCCAGCGCGACCAGTGGCACCACGAAGGCGTTGACGAGTTCGCCCGGGGCGTGCGCGAGCAACGGATGCACGGCGCTCACATCCGGTCCCACCGCGGTGGCCAGTTCGCCGGTGCGTCGCCGGGAGACCCAGCCGATCGGCACCGTTCCCAGGTGCGCGGCCAGCCGCCGTCGCAGCCACAGCTGGATGTGGCCGTCGAGCAGATGACCGATGCCCGCGGACGCGGCCGTGCACAGCAGGCGCACGAACAGGCCGACCGCACCGGCGATGACCGCGAATCGGACGTCCCCATGGTCGAGGGGATTGGGCGACAACAGCATTCGGCCGAGTTCGACGACCGCCAGCAGTGGGGCGAGACCGGCGATCGCGCCGATGATCTGCAGGGTGACGACGGCCGCGAAACCGGGTCCGTAGCGGCGTGCGAGGTGCGGCGCGGACAGGGCGTCGGCGGGCTCGGCGAGGTCGGTGGCAGGCATGGCTCCATCCATTTCTATACGCGTAAAATAAAGGTACCTCGAGCGCGCGCGCCGAGCCACCGCCCCGGCGGACCGCAGCGGGGAGTAGGGGAGGATGGTCGGATGTCCGGAGCTACAGCACCACGGGGCAGGGCGGGCCGACCGGCGCGGCTGTCCCGGGAATCGATCGTCGCCGCCGCCGACCGGGTACTGCGCGACGAGGGGCCGGAGGCGCTGTCCATGCGGCGGCTGGCCAAGGAACTCGACAGCACCGCGATGGCGCTGTATCACCACGTGCGCGACAAGGACGAACTGCTGCTACTGGTCCTGGAGTCGCACGCGCGGGAGATCCCGCGACTGGAGTTGCCCGATGATCCCCGGCAGCGGTTGCTCGCCGCGGCGCTGGTGCTGTACGAGCGTCTGGCCGAACGCCCGTGGATCGTGGAGGTGTTGGCGGCCGACCCGCTCGTCGTCCCCTCGGCCATGCCCATGGTGGAGGTCATGATGGCGGCGGCGGTGGCCTGCGGCCACACTCCCGAGCAGGCCGTCGACGTGTACCGCACCCTCTGGTACTACATCGTCGGCGATCTGGTCATGCGCGCGAACCGGGAACGCCGACAGGCCGCGCCGGAGCGTGCCGCCGCGCTGGACCGCGCGGACGCGCTGGCCGACCTGGACGTGACCGCACTGCCCACGGTCGCCGCGATCGCCGACCGCTGGGCCGAGCTGACCGTCCGGGATACACACCGCCAAGGCCTGGCCGCCATCGTGGACGGCCTGCTGCCGTCCGCGGTGCGTCCGGAATGATCGCGGAAAAGGCTGCCGGACAGTACCATTGATTGTCTTCCGGAATATGGCGATACCCACAGGGCCCTTCCATACAGACGACCGGTGATTCGGCTGCCCGCCGCCCGGTCGAGGCGAGAGGCTGGAAGCGTCATGGATAGGAAGCGTTCCCGGACAGGTCGTTGGTGGACAGGTCGTTGGTGGACAGGTCGGGTCGCGGCCGTGGTCGGCCTGGTGGCGGCCGGACTCGTCGTCGCCGCGCCCGCGCAGGCCGAACCGCTGTGGCCGGGCGGACCCGATATCCCGGGTGTCCCGGCGATCATCCCGCCGCCACCGCCCGCGCCGGTGGTCGCGCCGTGTGACGCCTCGGCGCGCATGTGCATGCGGCTGTCGACCAATGAGGCGTGGCTGATGGAGGACGGCCGGGTCACCTACGGGCCGACACCGATCTCGCACGGACGGCCCGGATACGAGACGCCGCCGGGGACCTTCCGGGTCGCGTTCAAACGGGAAGACCACTGGAGCACCCTGCACCACGTGCCGATGAAGTGGGCGGTCTTCTTCAACGGGGACATCGCCACCCATATCGGACCGATCGAGGAGCAGTCGCACGGGTGTATCCGGATGACGCCGGAGGGTGCGGAGACGACGTTCCATCATCTGTCACCGGGTGACGTGGTGCAGGTGGTCGTCTAGACCGGACTCACTCCTGGACCGGACTCACTCCGAGTCGGCGAAGACGCTCTCCCCGGCGGTGGCGAGTACGGCCCCGCGCTCCTGGATCAGCCACCGCCCGCAGACGCAGCGCAGGTAGCGCACGTCGCCGTGGGTGGACACGGTGGTCGGGGTGGGCCAGGCGCAGGTGGGGCAGGTGGCTGACATGGTTCCACCCTGCTGTAATGGTTCAGTGCATTTCAACCCTTACGGCGGGGTGGCGGCCGAACTGGCCGTGCGCCTGGTGAACGCCCCACCCGAACAAGACCTCGGTCGCCTGCTGGCCGAAGCGGACTACAAGCCGCTCGGCCCCATCGACGCCCGCCAGCAGGCCGAATTGCGGCGCTGGAGCGCGGCACTCGACGCGGTCTTCGACCGGCCGTCGGTCGAACTGCTCAACGCGCTGCTGGCCGCGACCACCAGTCGCCCCTACATCTCCACCCACGACGGCCGCGCCCCGCATCTGCACTACTCCGACGAGACGGCCCCGGTGGACGAGCGGGTGAAGGCGTACACGGCCTTCGGCCTGGCGTCGCTGTTCTGCGAGGACCCGCACCGCATCGGCCGCTGCGCCCGCGACGGCTGCGCCATCGTGTTCGTGGACACCTCGCGCAACGGCCGCCGCCGCTTCTGCTCCACCCGCTGCTCGACGGCCGTGCACGTCGCCGCGCACCGCCGCCGCGCCAGCCGCTGACCTACCGCGTGCGGGTGGCGAGAACCGCCGTCGCTACGCCGAATGCGGTGAGGACGGCGATGCCCAGCGCCATGAGCCGGGCCGAGTCCACCACCGACGCGTCCCCGAGCCGGATCAGTGTGCCCGCGATGGCCGAGGTGACGGCGTAGGTGATGAGCTGGGTGGTGTTGAGCGCCGCCGCGGCCTGCGCGCCCTCCGCCGGATCGTCGGTGCTGCTCATGGCGGCCACGCTCAGGTGCGGAAAGGCCAGGCCGATGCCGGTGCCCGCGACGAAGAGCACCACGGCCCAGGCGATGACGACGACGCCGGGGGCGGCGTCGGCCTGGAGCAGGCCGTAGGCGAGCAGCCCGCCGGTGAGCAGCAGCGGTGCGATGCGGATCGCCCGCCGCGCGGCGGGCGCGGTGAGGCCGACGCTGAACAGCTGCGCCACCACCCAGCCGACCGACAGTGCCGCGCCGAGCAATCCGGCGACGAGCGGTGACAGACCGCCGAGGCGCTGGCCGAACAGCGGCACGAAGTTCTCGGTCATCACCCCCGCGCACAGCGCCGCCACCGTCAGATAGACCCATTTGAGGGAATTCCCGCGCGCGTAGGTGGAGCGGGGGAGCACGCTCACCGCGCCCCTGGCATCGATCGACAGGAACGCGGCGATCAGCAGCACACCCGCGACGAGTGCGATGGTGGTCGAAATACCCTCGGGCACGGTAGAACTCAGGCTGAACGCGCTGGCCGCGAGGGTCAGTGTCACCAGTGCGGCCACCGGAACGCGGCTGCGGTCGGTGGATTCGGCCGCGCGCGGCAGTGTGCGGCGGGTGAGCGCGGCCAGCAGCAGCGCCACCGCCAGCAGCAGCCCGTAGGCCCACCGCCACGCCCCGAGTTCGGCGAACAGTCCGCCCAGCGCGGGCCCGACCAGCGTCCCCACTCCCCACATGGCCGATACCAGCCCGGCTCCGCGCGCCCAGAGGTGTTGCGGCAGCGTACTTCTGATGACCGCGAAGCCGAGCCCGGCAAGCAGCCCGCCGCCGAGGCCCTGCACCACCCGGCCCACGACGAGTAGCTCCATGGTCGGGCTGAGCGCATTGATCGCGGCTCCGAGGGAGAAGACCAGGAAACCGGCGAGGTAGGCGGCCGCCGCACCCCACCGGCCGAGCACGCGGCTGACCAGCATGGCGGCGATCACCGCCGCCATGAGGAAACCGGTCGCCACCCACGCGTAGTACCGCGCGCCGCCGATATCGGCCACGATCGACGGCATCAGCGCGGCGGTGAAGTAGAGGTTCATCGCATACAGCGCGACGCCGCCCGCCAGGACGAGCACACTCGCGAGATAGTGTCCGGAGAACAGTTCGGACCAGCCGCCGGTCACGGCACTCGATGCGCCGTCCTCCGGATTAGTCGTAGTCACTGCGGGTTTCGATGGTGTTGCGGTCACAGGGCGCTACGCTAGAACTTCAAGTTCTATTGAAGTCAAGAGAGCGGGTATGGGACAGGCACCGACCGATCTGCTGACCATCGGCGAACTCGCCCGGCGCGCCGGGGTCGCTACTTCCGCCGTGCGCTTCTACGAAGAGCAGGGCCTGATCTCCTCGGTCCGCACCTCCGGCAATCAGCGCCGCTACCGCCGCCATGTGCTGCGGCGGCTGTCGCTGGTGCTGTTCGCCAAGCGGCTCGGGATTCCGCTGGCCGAGGTGGCCGAGGTGTTCGTGGCGCTGCCCGAGGACCGGATGCCGAGCAAACGCGACTGGGACCGGATCTCCAGGCGCTGGAGCGACCACCTCGAGGCGCGGCGGCGGGAGATCGAGCAGCTACAGCGGGAGCTCACCGGGTGTATCGGCTGCGGCTGCCTGTCGCTGCGGCGCTGCTACCTGCTCAATCCGAGTGACGCCCTGGCCGAGCGCGGGTCGGGGCCCTACCGGCTGCTGCATCCGGAGGCCGACGATCGGCCCGATGTCGACGGCCGGTGATCAGGGGGCGGGGCGGATGCCGCGCAGCGGAACCATGGAGTAGACCCACCAGTCGCGGCGGGGGAGTTCGCAGCGCAGCAGTTGGACGTACATAGGCGTCCAGTCGCCGCCCTCGACGGGGCGGATCCGGACGGGGCGGCGGGGGATGTCGGTGGGCGGGATGTCGGTGTGCCAGAGGCGCTGCCAGTCGGAGGAGCGTGCGCAGAGTTCGGTGATCTCGGCGATGCGCTCGGGGGCGGTGACGCCGTGGGCCATGTGCCGGAACGAATGCACCATGAGGTGCACCTCGCGTTCCCAATCGGCGATGACCTCGCGGGCGACCGGATGCAGCAGCATCCAGGCCATGATGTTGGTGCCCGGTTCCTCCAGGCCCGGGAACGCGCGCCGGTACGCGGCGTTACCGGCGATCAGATCCAGGGCGGGGACGGTCTGGTAGCAGGCCGGGTACGGGATGCTCTCCAGGAAGTCCAGCTCCGCGCGGCTCGGCGCCTGTGTCGTGGCCGAGATCGCGGTGAGTTCCGGTTGCAGCACGTTGGCCGCGTACTCGCGGTAGTTGGTCGGCACGTCGAGCGCGTCGAACAGCGCGCCCAGGGCGGTGGAGGTCGGCGGCCGGGTGCCCTGTTCCAGTTTTTGGATGAGCCCCTCGGAGATACCGGCCCGGCGGGCCAGCTCGGCGCGGGTCAGACCCGCGGCCGCGCGGCGTTCTCGCAGGTAACCGGCGATGGCCTCCCGTGGCTCCACTGCGGGTGCGACCTCCTGAGACGACTGCTGCCAACGGCTGGCGATTACCCGATGAACCTACCGCCAGATGGGGCGATTGCCCGAACCGTCGGAGTGACGCACATCTCACCCGGTCTGGTAACTGGGACAAATTGGGACAGGACCTCGGCTTGACCCCCGGTGGGTCGACTCGGGATGCTCTCAGGGCCGTCCGAGACAGGATGGCTGCCGGATGCCAGGAGGGGACGGTATGGACGCGGTCGGCGAGGGTCGCGGCCCGTACCGCTGGGGTATCCCCCATGGCGAATCGGCCCGCACCGGGACGCCATGGGCGACGATGTCGCCGCGATCGGTGCGCTCTGGGGAGTCGCGCACCGATCGCGGCGCACGCGGGCTCAGCCGGTGGGGCGGCAGCGCACCGGATTGTCGAGTTCGTCGCAGGGGATGTTGCCGTGCGCCCGCAGGATGTCCCGGCCGAGCTGGGTGGTGAGGTAGCGCAAGAAGCTGGCGGTGAGGGATTCGGCGGCGGGGTCGCCGTAGGTGTAGGCGAATTCGGTGTTCCAGAACGGATAGGCGCCGTGCGTGGCAGTGCGCAGTTCGGCCGCGTGCCCGTCGATACGGACCAGGGTGACGTCACGGCGGGGCACGGCCGCACCCAGTTCCGCGTAGCCCAGCGCGCCGGGCAGGGCGGCGACGGTGGTGAGGACCTCCGCGGTGCTCAGCCGTTCGCAGCGGACCGGTCCGCTGGCGGCCGGATTGCCGATGGTGCGGCAGTCGGTGGAATTGGCGTCGGGATGCCACGCGCCGTCGAGTAGCTGGTTCTCGAAGGTCTGACGGGTGCCCGAGCCCCGATTGCGGCCGACGATGCGGACCGGCAGGTCGCGCCCGCCGAGCTCGCTCCAGTTGGTGATCGAACCCTCGTACAGCGCACGGATATTCGCACGCGACAGATCGGCGACCCCCGTGTCGGGATGTACGACCAGGGTGAACAGCGAGAACGCCACCGGGCGGGGGAGCAGGCGGGGGTAGCCGTCACCCTTCTCACCGTCGGAAACGGCCACCATGGCGGGTGAGGCGTTGTCGGCCGCCGCGGATCCGGCGGCGTTCAGGGTTTGCAGCCCGACCTCGCTGCCGCGGAAGTCGGCGGTGAAGTCGGCGTCGGGGCAAACCTTCTCGTAGGCGGTGGCGGCGGCCTGGATGGCCGGGGCGAGCGCGGTCGAACCGGTGAGGGTGAGCCGACCCGACGCGCAGTCCAGCGGTGCGGCCCGGGGCTGGGTCACCGCGATGGTGAGCTGTACCGCGATGACCGACACCAGGAACAGGATCAGGGCGACGCCCCAGGGGCTGGGTCGGGTGCGGCTGCGGTTCTCGTGCACGCGGCCGTTCTTGAGCCGTCCCTCCAGCCGTGGCGCGGGGTAGTCGTCGGTGCCGCCGGTGCGGCGCAGGATGGTGAGCAGCTTGTAGTGGTCGCCCCGGTTGAGCGGGACCCGGGGTAGGTCGAGGACGCCGAAGTCGCGTTCGGTGTCCTCGCGGATGGCGATGCCGGAGGTGCCGGTGAGGCTGCGGCCCAGGTCGCGGTCGCTGAGTTCGGTGACGGCGTAGCCGACCACGCGCCGCCGCTCGAAGATGACCGACAGACCGGCGGCCACGCCGTCGTGCACCCGGTAGTCGTGCTGGTCGATGGTGGTCGCGCCGTCGTTCTCCACTCGCAGCAGCACGATGGACAGGTCGGCCAGCGAGCCGTCGGGACGCGGGCGCAGCTGGGTCAGCAGGCCCGGGAACGCGGATTCGACCTCGCCGGTGACGGGGGTGTCCATCTGCACGCGATAGCCGAGGCGTTTGCGCCCGACCACCACGAATTCCCAGAGGAACGCCAGCGCCGGTACGAGGATGCCGAGAATCGCCGACACCTCGGCCAAAGGAAAGCCTTCCACCCCGCCCACTCCCGAGAATCGTTGGAAGAAATCGATTCTGATTCATACACCAGGGCGGGGACACCCGCAGGTCCGGATGTTCGGCCGGTGTTCTCCCGATCGCAACCGGGGCGGGGTGGTACGGCGGGTGGAACGGTGTTGTTTCAACTGAATTCGGCTCGGGTTGCCGCGGAGGTCGGAGTCTGCCGTGACAACCCGAGGGCGAGTGGTTGATTCGATGCGGTCTACAGCGTCGGGCAGAAGCCGCCTACCCCCGGTGGGCTCGCGGGCACGATGCGCTCGGGAGCCGGAACGGGGCGTTCGGGTATGGCCCCGGCCGGTGAGCCGGGTGAATGGTTGCCCGGCCCGGGGGCCGGAGCCGGTCCGACATCGCCGGAAGCCCAGGCGGCGGCGGGATTCAATGCGATCAAGGCGGCACAAACAGACGCACCGACGAACAGGCCGATGTGCTTTTTCTCCGTCATGGATTTCGACGGTACAACCAGCTCAAGGGAATTCGGCGGAGCCCGGCCGGTCGGTCGCGTTTCGATTGACGGTATTGTTACAAAGTCGAGTCAACAGACCGATCAGTTTCTGTCTTGCTTCCGCAGTGCCGACGCCGCCTTGCGTGCGGCCACCAGCACCGGATCCCAGACCGGAGAGAACGGCGGGGCGTAGCCGAGATCGAGGGCGATCATCTGCTCCACGGTCATGCGGGCGGTGAGCGCGACCGCCGCGATATCGATGCGCTTGCCCGCACCCTCTCGTCCGACGATCTGCACGCCGAGCAGGCGGCCGGAGCGGCGTTCGGCCAGCATCTTCACCGTCATGGGAGCCGCACCCGGGAAATAGCCCGAGCGACTGGTGGATTCGATGACGACGGTGACGAATTGCAGTCCGACCGCGCGGGCGTCCTTCTCGCGCAAGCCTGTTCGCGCCACCTCCAGATCGCACACCTTGCTGACCGCCGTGCCGACCACGCCGGGGAAAGTGGCGTAATCGCCGCCGACGCCGGAACCGATGATCTGTCCGTGTTTATTGGCGTGGGTGCCGAGCGGGATATGGCGTTCGGAACCGGAGACGAGATCGAGCACTTCCACGCAATCGCCTCCGGCCCAGATGTTCTCGTGACCGCGCACCCGCATGGCCAGATCGGTGAGCAGGCCGCCGGATTGCCCCTGCGGCAGCCCCGCCGCCCGGGCGAGTTCGGTGGCCGGGCGCACGCCGATGCCGAGCACCACCACATCGGCGGGGTATTCGGCGTCGGCGGTGGTGACCGCGCGCGCCCGACCCGCGTCGTCGGTGCGGATGCCGGTCACCTCCGCATTACCGACAACGCGAATGCCCATGCCTTCCATGGCTTTCCGGATGAGAACGCCCATATCCGGGTCGAGAGTGGACATGGGTTCGGTGCCCCGGTTCACCAGGGTGACGTCGAATCCGCGACTGATCAGCGCCTCCGCCATCTCGACGCCGATATAGCCCGCGCCCACCACCACCGCGCGCCTGCCTTCGACGGTTTCCAGGGTGTCGATGAGCGCCTGCCCGTCGTCGAGGGTCTGCACGCCGTGCACCCCGGCCGCGTCGATGCCGGGTAGCGGCGGCCGAATCGGCGTCGCGCCGGTGGCGAGGACGAGTTTGTCGTAGTCCCACCAGCTCTCGGCCCCGGTCTCCAGTTCGCGCGCCCGCACCCGGCGGCCGGGCACGTCGAGTTCGACCACCTCGGTGCGCAGCCGCAGATCGATATCCCGCGCCCGATGCTCCGCGGGCGTCCGCGCGATGAGTTCATCGCGGTCGGTCACGTCGCCGCCCACCCAGTAGGGGATGCCGCACGCCGAGTACGAGGTGAAATGCCCCCGTTCGAACACCACGATCTCGAGTTCCTCGACCCGCCGCAATCGGCGCGCCTGCGATGCCGCCGACATTCCCGCCGCATCCCCGCCGATGATCACCACGCGCTCGCTCATACGGCCCACGGTACGAGAAGTCGCCCCGCTCCGACGGCCTGCCACGGGGTGGTTGTCACTCCGGTTCGCCCGCGACCCAGACCGACGCCATGGTGAACGGGTGACCGCGCAGTTCGGCCCACTTCGGCTTGGCGTCGATCCAGGTGTCGTCGATGGTGGACTCGGCCAGTTCGACGAGCCGCCATCCGGACGCCGTGCCCGCGCTCACGTGGTCGCTGACCCGGTGCAGGTGGGTGCTGATGGCGAGAGGTTCCCCGGCGTCCGAGGTGTAGTGGGTGGGCATACCGGCCACCATCATGAACTGCGGGTGGTAGCTGACCAGGACGAACAGTCCGCCCGGGGTGGCCAGGCGGCGGGCCTCGCGGTAGAGCGGCGGCAACGCGGGGAGGTGTTCGTCGATGAGCGAGGCGATGACGAGGTCGTAAGCGCCGCCGTCCCAGCCGGTCTCACGGACGTCGCCGTGGGTGAGCGAGGCGTGGACGCCGCGCTCCCGCGCCCATGCCAGCATGCCCGCGCTCAGGTCGATGCCGTCGACGCGTGCCGTGCCCTGCCGACGCAACCAGTCCCCGGTGCGGCCGGTGCCGCAGCCCAGATCCGCGGCCCGGCGCACCCGGGCCCAGTCCGGCCGCCGCAGGCGCGCCAGCAACGCCAGGTCCATCGCGTCCAGGACGGTGTTCTCGTAGGTGTCGGCCCAGCCGTCGTATCCGGTGGCGACATCGACGGTGCGGTAGTGGCGACGATCGAAGTCCGCGAAGCTCGGCATGGCCACATCTTGCGCGGCGCGGCGGGCTGTCGCCACGGGATTTCCGTGCCGCCCGGCTCAGCGGATGGTGACCGCGCCCGCGATGACACCCCAGAGTCGGTCGGCGGCGTCGTCGACGGTGGGGCGGGGGTCGCGGCGCAGCAGGTCGGCGATGCCGTAGCGCAGGGCGCCGATGATGCAGGCTCCGGCCAGTTCGGGGTCGATGCGGGGGTCGATGTCGCCGTCCCGCTGGCCCTCGCGGATATTGCGGCCCGCGGCGGCGGTGAGGCGGGTGAGCGCGCCCGCCTCCAGTTCGGCCACCTCCGGTTCCATCGCGATCCGGGTGAGCAGCAGTTCCGCGAGGGGGTCGCCGAAGTGGTAGGCGACGAAGTTGCGGGTGCGGGCGTGTTCCCGGTCGGTCCAGTGCACGCCGGCGGGGAGGGTGTCGTCGGCGATGGCCGCGACCAGCCCGGCGTGGAATCGCTCGTAGACGGCGACCAGCAGACCGGCCTTGGAGCCGAAGTGGTGGTAGAGCGCGCCGGTGCTGAGGCCGGAGCGGCGTTTGAGGGCGTGCAGGTCGACCGTGCCGTTGCCGTCGAGGAGTTCGGCGCGGGCGGCGTCGAGGAGCTGTTGACGTCCCAGGGGTGCGCGTGCCACAGTCGGAGAATAACAGAATTCGGTTATGTTATAGGGATCGGAGGGCGTCGTGAGCGCCGAAGTGACATCGGTCGTGGACCTGGCCGGGGATCTGGCCGGAAAATACCGCCGCACCGAAAGCGGCGGCAGCACTGTCGATCCGGAGATCGTGGCGGCCGATCTGGCCGCCGTGGAACGCGACGGCTACGTCATCCTGGAGAACCTGCTGACCCCGGACGAACTCGACGAGATCCGGCGCGAGATGCGGCCGCTGCTGGACCGGACCGGCCGCAACAACTTCGAAGGGCATGCGACCCAACGGGTCTACAGCCTGCTGAACAAGACGCGCAGCTGCGACCGCGTGGTCGCCCATCCGCGCGTGCTGGCCCTGCTGGACCGCCTGCTCATGCCGAACTATCTGCTGTCCATGCTCCAGGCGATCAATATCCTGCCCGGTGAGGCGGCCCAGATGCTGCACACCGACGACGGGTTCTACCCGCTGCCGCGCCCGCGCCAGGCCCTGAGTGCGGCCACCATCTGGGCCGTGGACGAATTCACGCCCGTCAACGGCGCGACCGATATCATCGCGGGCAGCCACCGCTGGGGCGACCGGCTGCCGGACGAGACCGATACCCGGGTGCCGGTGGTCATGCCCGCGGGATCGTGCGTGTTCTTCCTCGGCACGCTGTGGCACGGCGGTGGCGCGAACACCGCGGCGGATCCGCGGCTCGCGCTCACCGCCCAATACTGCGAACCCTGGCTGCGTCCGCAGGAGGCGTTCACGCTGTCGACGCCGCACGACATCGTGCGCACCGTGAGCGAGGACATCCGGCGCATGCTGGGGTACAGCATCCACCCGCCCTTCATCGGCCAGGTGAACGGCATGCACCCCAAACGCCTACTGGAGCAGGAGGATTAGCTACAGCGGGGTCACGTAGGCCCCGGAGATGCCGCCGTCCACCAGGAACTGCGAGGCCGTGACGAACGAGGCGTCGTCGCTGGCCAGGAAGGCCACGGCGGCGGCGATCTCCTCCGGTTCGGCGAAACGGCCCAGCGGAATGTGCACCAGGCGGCGCGCGGCGCGCTCCGGATCCTTGGCGAACAGCTCCTGGAGCAGCGGCGTGTTCACCGGCCCGGGGCACAGGGCGTTGACTCGAATGCCCTGGCGGGCGAACTGCACCCCGAGTTCGCGGCTCATGGCCAGCACACCGCCCTTGGAGGCGGTGTAGGAGATCTGGGAGGTGGCCGCACCCATGACCGCGACGAAGGAGGCGGTATTGATCACCGACCCCCTGCCGCGCGCGAGCATGTGTTCGATGGCGTACTTGCTGCACAGGTAGACCGAGGTCAGATTGACCTCCTGCACCCGCCGCCACGCGTCCATGCCCGTGGCGAGGATCGAATCGTCCTCCGGCGGTGAGATTCCCGCGTTGTTGAAGGCGATATCCAGTCCGCCGTAGGTGTCCACCGCGGTCTGGAACAGGGCGCGGACCTGGGTCTCGTCGGTGACGTCGACCTTCACGTACAGTCCGTCCACCGCGGCGGCCGCGGCCGCGCCGGTGGTGGGGTCGATATCGGCGACGACGACCTTCGCGCCCTCGCGCGCGAAGCGGCGGACCGTGGCGAGGCCGATGCCGCTGCCGCCGCCGGTGACGACCGCTACTCGATCCTGTAAGCGCTGCAACGCATCTCCTCTGGGATGGGGGTGACGGGATATCACTCGGTGGCGATGAAGACGTTCTTGGTCTCGGTGAAGGCGCGGGCGGCGTCCGGCCCGAGTTCGCGGCCCAGCCCGGACTGCTTGAAACCGCCGAACGGTGTCGAATACCGCACGGAGGAGTGCGAATTCACCGACAGGTTCCCGGCCTCCACCGCCCGGCTGACCCGCAGTGCGCGTCCGACGTCGGAAGTCCACAGCGACCCGGACAGGCCGTATTCGGTGTCGTTCGCGATGCGGATGGCGTCGGCCTCGTCCTCGAAGGGCAGGACGGCCACCACCGGACCGAACACCTCCTCGGTGACCACCCGGTCCGTCGGGCTCCCGGGCAGCACCACGGTGGGTGCGAACCAGAAGCCGGGGCCGTCCGGGCAGGTTCCGGTGAACGCCACCGTGGTGGCGGGCTCCAGGAATCCGGCCACCCGCTCTCGGTGCGCGGCCGAGATGAGCGGACCCATTTCGGTGGACTCGTCGGCGGGATCGCCCACCCGCACCGCCTGCACGGCCGGTTCCAGCAGCTCCAGGAATCGGTCGAACACACTGCGCTGCACCAGGATTCGCGAGCGCGCGCAGCAGTCCTGACCGGCGTTGTCGAAGACCGCGTAGGGTGCGGTGGCGGCGGCGCGCTCCAGATCGGCGTCGGCGAAGACGATATTGGCGCTCTTGCCGCCGAGTTCCAGGGTCACCCGCTTCACCTGCTCGGCGCAGCCCGCCATGATCTGCTTGCCGACCTCGGTGGAGCCGGTGAACACCACCTTGCGCACCGCCGGATGGGTCACGAACCGCTGACCCACCACCGACCCCTTACCCGTGACGATCTGGAAGACGCCCTCGGGCAGCCCGGCCTCGCGGGCGAGTTCGCCCAGGCGGATGGCGGTGAGCGGAGTCAGCTCGGCCGGTTTGAGCACCACGGTGTTCCCGGCCGCGAGCGCGGGTGCGAAACCCCAGGCGGCGATGGGCATGGGGAAGTTCCACGGCACGATGATGCCGACCACCCCGAGCGGTTCGCAGAAGGTGATGTCCACGCCGCCGGCCACCGGAATCTGGCTGCCCAGCAGGCGTTCCGGCAGTCCCGCGCTGTAGTGCAGCACATCGCGCACATTGCCCGCCTCCCAGCGCGCATTGCCGATGGTGTGCCCGGCATTGCGCACCTCGAGCCGGGCCAGCCGCTCCAGATCGGCGTCCACCGCCTCGGCGAACCGGCGCAGCAGGCGTGCCCGGTCACCGGGGGCGACCGCCCGCCAGTCCGCCGCCGCGCGCCGGGCGCGGTCGATGGCGGCGTCGGTGGCGGCCAGGTCGGCCGCCTCGACCGTCGCCACCACCGCCGCGGTCGCGGGGTTGATCACCTGCGTCGTCACCGGTGCTCCCTTCGATTCGTCACGGCCGCGTCCACCAGGGCCCGCATGAGCCGGTGTTCGGTGGCGTCGGCCTCCGGATGCCATTGCACACCGACCAGGAAGGGGCCGGTGTCGGACTCCGCCGCCTCGATGATGCCGTCCTCGGCGCGGGCGGAGACGGTGAGACCGGGGGCGAGCCGGTCGATCGCCTGATGATGGTGGCAGTGCGCCAGCACCTGCGGGCCGACGATCGCGGCCAGTCGGCTGCCCGGTGCGGTGCGCACCCGCGTCGGCGTGAAGACCCCGGGCACCCGGCAGTGCTCCTCGTGGCCGAGCACATCGGGCAGATGTTGCAGCAGCGTGCCGCCCAGCGCCACATTCACCAGCTGCATGCCGCGACAGATCGCCAGCACCGGCAGCTCGGCCGCCCGCGCCCGCTCGAACAGCGCGAACTCGAATTCGTCTCGCCCCGGCCGGATCTGGCGCACGGACGGGTGCGGCGCAGCGCCGTAGCGGCCCGGATCGAGATCGGCCCCGCCGGTCAGCACCACTCCGTCGAGCCGCGCCACCAGTTCCGCCGCCGCACTACCGACCGGCGGCAGCAACACCGGAATCCCCCCGGCCCGCTCCACCAGATCGACGTAGTCCCGCGGCAGCAGCACCGCCTCGTGATCCCAGACGCCGTAGCGGGCGCGCTCGGAGTAGGTGGACAACCCGATCACCGGCCGCCCGCCGGTAGCTGTGTCGCCGTGTGGTGCTGTGCTGTCGCGTGGTCGCTCAGAGGCGCTCGAAGCCACGGATTCGCTCCCAGTCGGTGACGGCGGCGTCGAAGGCGTCGAGTTCGACCTGGGCCGCATTGCGGTAGTGGCGGACCACGTCCGCGCCGAAGGCGGCGGTGGCGACCTTGCTGTCGCCGAAGAGCTGGGCGGCCTCGCGCAGGGTGCGCGGCACCCGGGGGCGCTGCGAGCGGTAGGCGTTGCCGTGGAACTCCGGTTCCAGGGGCAGGCGGTGTTCGATGCCGTGCAGACCGGCGGCGATGATGGCCGCCACCGCGAGGTAGGGGTTCACGTCGGCGCCGGGGACGCGGTTCTCCACGCGCAGCGACGATCCGTGTCCGACCACGCGCAGCGCGCAGGTGCGGTTGTCCCGGCCCCAGGCCACCGCGGTGGGCGCGAAGCTGCCGGTCTGGAAGCGCTTGTAGGAGTTGACATTCGGTGCGAGCAGGTAGGTGAGTTCGCGCAGGCAGTCCAGCTGTCCGGCCAGGAAGTGCCGCATGAGCGCGGATTCGCCGCCCTTGCCGTCACCGGCGAACACCGGCTCGCCCGACTCGGTGCGCAGGCTGATGTGGATGTGGCACGAACTGCCTTCGCGCTCATTGTATTTCGCCATGAAGGTGATGCTGCGCCCCTCCTGGGCGGCGATCTCCTTGGCCCCGGTCTTGTAGATGCTGTGGTTGTCGCAGGTCACCAGCGCCTCGTCGTAGCGGAAGGCGATCTCGTGCTGGCCCGGATTGCATTCGCCCTTGGCCGATTCCGGATACATGCCCGCCCCGGCCATCTCGTTGCGGATGCGCCGCAGCAGCGGTTCGACGCGCGCGGTGCCGAGCATGGAGTAGTCGACGTTGTACTGGTTGGCGGGCGTGAGTTCGCGGTAGCCGCCGCGCTGCGCCGCCTCGTAGCTGTCGTCGAATACCAGGAATTCCAGTTCGGTGCCGACGTAGGCGCGTAAACCGTGCTGTGCCAACCGATCCAGCTGTGCCCGCAGCACCTGCCGAGGTGAGGCCGTCACCGGCTCGCCCGCGGGCTCACCCCGGTCGCCGAGCCGTTCCACATCGCACAGCACCAGGGCGGTGCCCGGCCACCAGGGCACCAGGCGCAGGGTGTCGAGATCGGGCCGCAGCACGAAATCCCCGTAGCCGGTGTCCCAGGACGAGAGTGCGTAGCCGTCCACGGTCGTCATCTCCACGTCCACGGCCAGCAGGTAGTCGCACGCCTCGGTGGCGTGCTGGAGCACCTCCTCCACGAAGTAGCGTGCCGAACATCGCTTGCCCTGCAATCTGCCCTGCATATCGGTCATGGCGACCAACACCGTGTCCACCATGCCCGCCTCGACCCGCTGCACCAGATCCGCGACGGTGAGCATCCCGGTTCGCATCAAGACCCCTTTCGGCACCGACCTGCTCACGCTAGGCGACCGGTGGGCCGTCCGTGCGTCGATTCACGCCGCGGGTCGGAGTAGTTCTACGCAACGCGCCGAGGTAGTTCCGCCGAGCCGGGCGCGGTGCGGTGCGGCCTACGCTGCGACGCATGCCCACCGCACCGACCCCAGGAACCGCGCCCGTCGGGAAGGAGGCGCTCGTCGGGGCCCTCGCCGCCGTGGCGGCCGCACCCGTGGCCGCGGCGATCGTGGCGGTCCTGTACCGCTTCCCGATTCCGCTGACCGGCTATGCCGATGGGTTCGGCGGTGCGATTTCCGCGGCGCTGGGCAGCCTGTTCTACCTGGTGCTGGGCGGCGCGCCGGTGCTGGGCCTGCTGGGCGCGGTGGGCGGTGTCGCCGCCGCCCGGCTCGCCGGACCCGATATCCGGCGGGCGCGCCGCCTCACCCTGCTCCTCGCGGGTACGATCGCGCTGTTCGGTGCCATCGCGCTGGCGAGCCTCGAACTCTTCATCGGCGCTTGGTGATACACAGGCCCTCGGTGAATGCAACAGTGCGAAAGTTTTTCGGTGGTCCGCCGGATCGGCGGAGATGCGCCGGATTCGACGCGGACCCCACCCGGGGGAGCCGTCGTACCGGTAGCGTTGAAGGTGATGTCGGTCGAGGATGTCCGGCGAGACGAGATGTGGTGTGCTGTGTGGAGTTTCGAGGTGTCGCCCAAGTTGTCCATCGGTGAGTCGGTAATGAGCGAACTGCTGGACCGGGCCGTTTCCGACGGTGTGGCGCTGCGGCTCGGCGTCGTCATCGAGCACAACGGAGCGGTGCTGCTACTGGAGCACGACGAGCATGTCGCGGGCCGCAGCCCGCTGAACCTACCCGGGACCACCGTGCGACCGGGGGAGCCGCTCGCGCTCGCCGTGGCCCGCGCGGTATTCGAGGAGACCGGTCTGACGGTTGTCGATGTGGTCCGCCACCTGGGCAGCTTCGACTACCTGTCCAATGCCGGGACACCGGTGCGCCGGGAGCACTTCGCGGTCGAGGTGGCGAATATCGGGCCCGTCCGGTTGACCAACTACGTCGACCACCACTGGGTCCGGCTGGACGGCGACCTGCCGGTCACCCCGTCGATTCGCCGCATCCTCGCGAATTACCGATCCCACTCGGAAGCGTGAGACGGCCCGCCGCGGCTATACCTCGACCATGACCGCGGCGGAATTCGTACCCGAACATGCCGACCTCGCGACCCTGCGGCGCGCCGCCCGCGACTGCCGGGGCTGCGAGCTGTACCACGACGCCACCCAGACGGTGTTCGGCGAGGGCCCGCCGGACGCGCGGGTGGTCATGATCGGCGAGCAGCCGGGCGACCGCGAGGATCTGGACGGGCATCCGTTCGTCGGCCCGTCCGGGCGGCTGCTGGACCGGGCGCTCGAGGAAGCCGGTCTGGATCGTGAGACGGTGTACCTCACCAATGCCGTCAAACACTTCAAGTTCACCGAACGCGGCAAGCGGCGCATCCATCAGCGCCCCGGCCGCACCGAGATCGTGGCCTGCGCACCCTGGCTCACCGCCGAACTCGACGATATTCGGCCCGAGCTGGTGGTCTGTCTCGGGGCGGTGGCGGCCCAGGCGGTGCTGGGCTCGGACTTCCGGGTCACCCGGATGCGCGGGCAAGTGGTGGCGGCGGACGACTACCGGGCCGTCGCCACGGTGCACCCCTCCGCGGTGCTGCGCGATCCTGATCGGGAGCGGGCGTACCGGGGATTCCTCGCGGACCTGCGGGTGGTCGCCCGGGAATTGCGGCCCTGAGAACCGCGGCCCTGAGAACTGCCGCCCTGAGAACCGTGGCCCTGGCCCGGAGGGTCGGCCGACGGTCGCGGCGCCGCGCGTGCGGTGTCGCAGGTGCGCGGCGTTTCCCGCGGCGGCTCACGGGTATCCGCAGGTGCGTGGGGTGGGATGCGGTAGGGGAGTGAGGTGCGGCGATGGTGACGGTGTTCCTGGTCGACGATCACGAGGTGGTACGCCTCGGAATTCGCGAACTCATCGAGGACACCGACGATCTCACCGTGGTCGGTGAGGCCGCGACCTGTGCCGAGGCCCGGCGCCGGGTGCCGTCGCTGCGGCCCGATGTGGCCGTGCTGGATGTGCGCCTGCCCGACGGCAGCGGGGTGCAGCTGTGTCGCGATCTGCTGGCCGCCGCGCCGCACCTCCGCTGCCTCATGCTGACCTCGTTCGTGGACGAGGAATCCATGGTGGGGGCCGTGCTCGCCGGGGCCAGTGGGTTCCTGGTCAAGGACATTCGCGGGCCGGAGCTGGTCGCGGCCGTGCGCGCGGTCGCCGCGGGGCGGTCGCTGCTGGACGACCGCGCCACCGCGGTGCTCATGGGGAAGCTGCGCGAACAGGCCGCTCCCGGACCGCTGTCGAATCTGACCGACCGGGAGCGCACGGTCCTGGCCTACCTGGGCCAGGGACTGACCAACCGGCAGATCGCGCGGCGGATGTTCCTGTCGGAGAAGACCGTCAAGAACTATGTGTCGCAGCTGCTGAGCAAGCTCGAGGTGGCGGGTCGCACGCAGGCCGCGGTGCTGGCCGCGCGGCTCGGGCTGGCAGATCTGCCCGAGCGCTGAGGCGGGCTACACCACGATGTCGTCGAGTGGGCGGCGGGGTGTATGCGGCAGCGGGGCGGCGCTGGTCGGCACCCACCCGATTCGCACCATGGCCTGGGCGTGAGCGCAATCGTGCAGCACCTGGGACCTGATCTCCTCTCGCAGTGCGGGCACGCCGAGCGGCTCGGTTTGCAGGCAGCTGGACAGGCCCAGGTCCGTCGCCGTCAGCAGCAGTGCGCTCAGGGCCTCACCGGCCCGCAACCGCGCCCGGGTGTCATCGCCCGGGGTGCACACCACCAGCCATTCCGCGGCATCCGGGTGCAGGGTGCGGTCGGCCAGCGCGGGGTCGAGGAAGGTGCGCACCGGAATCTCGTCGCCGCATTGCGGGCGGGGCGTATTCGCCGCGGGCACCCCGTCACAGCCGCCGCGCCGCCCACTCCATGCGGCGAGTTCGCGCTGATAGTCGGCGTCCCGAGCGTGTCGTTCGAGCGCCGCCCACGCGGGCCGCGCCAATCGCTCCCGCAACCCCTCCGGTACATGGCGGGCCGCCGCGCCGAATCCCACCGCGGCGCCGGTGATCCGCCGCAGATAGCCGGTGGGCACCGGCCAGGTGCTGTACCGCCGCCGGTCCGAGCGCCGATGCAGGATCGCGGCGGCCAGGTCGAAATCCGAGCGCGCCGGTGTCGAGGGCGCGAACTCGACGGCGGCGAGCAGATCGGGTTCCCGGGCCTCCGGCAGGTATCGCACCTCGGCGGTCCAGCCCAGCACGGCCGCCGCCACCCGCAGGTGGTGCAGCGCCGCCCCGCAACTCAGCACCAGACCGCGGCCCTGCGGATCGGTGGCGGGCAGCTGTCTGCTCCGGTCGGCGAACAGCTCGACCGTCCCGTCGCCGAGCCGCCACCGCCACGGCTGCGAATTGTGTACCGACGGTGCGCGCACCGCCAGATCCAGTGCGGCTGCCACCGTGTCCGGATTCGGCCGTTCAGCCAGCATCTGTCGGTTTCCGCCCTTCCGTCCGCGTCGTATGGTGTCGAACCCGAGTGTGTTCGTCGGGGCGCGGTTCGACACCGAGCCGAAGGTCCCGAGCATCCGGGACCTGCGGCTCGGGCCGGGCGGCGGATGCTCAGCTCAGGGCTCGGACCAGGCGGGTCGCGATGGGCACCGGAATGTCGTGGCGGGCGGCTGCGCGCAGCAGCGCACCGCCGATGGCGTCGAGTTCGAGCGCCCGCCCGGCCTCGGCGTCCCGCTGCATGGAGGATTTCGCCTGTGCGGGGAAGGTTTCGTAGCGGGCCAGTGCCGCGGCGGGGTCGGACGGCCCGCCGCAGGCCGCGCTGACCGCCGCTGTCTCCGCCACCAGTGCGGCCAGTTCGTCGCGATGCCGAGTGCGGATCTCGCCGATCGGCTCCGCGTAGTGGGTGGTCATGAGCGCCAGCGGTGCCAGGAACAGCAGTTTCGCCCACAGCGCCGCCGCCTCGTCGGCCAGTACCCGGGTGCTCACCCCGGCGGCGGTGAGTGCCCGGGCCAGAGCGTCGAGCCGATCGCGCGGTGCCGACGCACCGGTCAGGTCGATCTCGGTGAACGGGCTGCCGTGCTGGACGACTCCCGGTGCGGTGCGGGTGGATTCGACGCGGATGACGGCGGGGGCGACCCGGTCGGCGCCGTAGCGGGCACGCAGCAGCGCCGGATGGTCCACGCCGTTGAGCAGCGGGATCAGCAGGCCGTCGCCGAGGGCCGCCGGCGCGATGCGGTCCAGGGCGGTGTCGAGGGCGGTGTGCTTGACGGTCACCAGGCAGGCGTCCACTGGTTCCCGAAGCTCGGTATCCGCCTCGACCGCGGCCGTGAAATCACCGAATTGCCCACTGCGAACCCGGATTCCGTCGGTGCGCAGGGTCTTCGCGGTGTCCTCGGAGGCCAGGCAGACCACCCGGTGTCCGGCTCGCGCGAGCAGTGCGGCCAGCAGTCCACCCACCCCGCCGGGGCCCAGGACGGCCACGGTCGATACGTGATCGGTCATGATGCGATGCGATCCTTTCGTCGGTCGGCCCCGCTTCCGGTGGCCGCCTCGCACCGATCATCGCATTGCCGTGCGGTCGTCGCCGCAGTAGCGGGTGATGAAGCGGTGCAGGATCTCCATCGGTTCGGTCACCGTCTCCCGATGCCCGAGCTCGGTCAGGTAGTCGGCCTCCGTCGGATCGAAATACCCTGCGTGACGGTAGGTTTCGATGCGCACCGCGAGTCCGTTGCCGTCGAGTTCGGGATGGAACTGGGTGGCGTACACATTGCTGCCCACCCGGACCATCTGCACCGGGCAGCCCGCCGAACCGGCCAGCAGCACCGCGCCCGGGGGTACCTCCTGACAGGCTTCCTTGTGACCCACGAAGGCCCGGAATTCCGGCGCGATGGTGCTCAGCAGCGGATCCTCGCGGGCGGCGGCGGTGAGTACGATGGTCTGCGCCCCGGGCGGTTCGCCGTACCGTTCCTCGCTCACCTTGCCGCCGAGCACATCGGCCAGCATGCTCAGCCCGTAGCAGGCGCCCAGGTACGGGAAGTCGCGGCGGGCGATCTCGGCGACGAGCAGCCGCAGCGGGGGTTCGAAGAGTCGCTGATAGTCGTACTTCAGATCCCAGGGCTTGCTCACATTGCTGGGGCCGCCGCCCACGATGACCGCGGAGAAGTCGTCGAGATCGAGTTCGGGGAAGTGCTGGTCCATCTGGATGCGCACCATCCGGTCCGCGTCCAGCCGGGCGGCGCGCAGGATGGCCTGGTATTCGTCGTCGGCGGCCGATCGCTCGGGCCGTAGCTGCAACAGCAGGCAGGGCTTGGGCATGACTTCAGATTGTGACGGCAGTACCGGGTCCGCCGGGCCAGGACTACGGTGGATGTCGCTTGTGTACCGAATCCGCTGGAGGCGTCTTGCGCAACTTCGCTCGTGTCCTGCTCCTGCTGCTGGCCCTGGTGTGCGGTGCCGCATTCGTCCCGACGGTCGCGACGGCCGCTCCGGCCCTCGACGACACCACCTCCGGCAAGCTCGACGACCTGCTGCGGGTGCGGGCGGGCGCGGGCGAGCGGAGCACGGGCGACATGCTGGAACTGCTCTCCCGTGAGTTCCTGGGCACCCCGTACCGGGCGAATATGCTCATCGGCTCCGCCGACCGGCCCGAAGAGCTGGTGATCGACTTCCGGGCGCTGGACTGCTTCACCTATCTCGACTACGTGACGGCGCTGAGCCGCTCCGCCGACCGGGACCAGTTCGTGGACAATCTGATCCGGACCCGCTACACCGACGGGCGGGTCGATTTCGCGCACCGCAAGCACTTCTTCAGCGACTGGGCGCACACCGAGCGCATCGCCGCCACGGACATCACCGCCTCGGTGAGCGCGGCGGCGGTCACGGTGGACAAGCACCTGAACGCCAAAGCCGATGGCGGAACCTATCTTCCGGGCCTGCCGGTGGTCGACCGCGCCATCACCTACATTCCCCGCGACGCGGTGGACGACACCGTGATCGCCCAGCTGCGCACCGGCGACTACATCGGCGCGTACGCCGACGCGGCGGGACTCGACGTCACCCACGTCGGCTTCTTCGTCATGACACCGTCCGGCCCGGTCTTCCGCAACGCGTCCTCGCTGGCGGAGCACAACGAAGTGGTCGACTCACCGTTCCGCGAGTACGTGCGCAGCACCCCGGGCATCGTGGTGATGCGTCCGGTGTGACGCGGGGCCGTGACACGCGGGCTCGCGGTTGTGTCCCGCGTCACAAACAGACTCTACTGTTTGTCTCATGGGTCTATCGCGCTCGCCGGGCACCCGATCGGCCGTCGTCTCGATTCCGCTGCGCCGCATGGCGATTGCCGCAGCCGCCGGACTGGCGCTGACCGTCCCCGGAAATATGGCGAGGGCGGAACCGGCACTGCCCGTGGGGCTGACCGACGCCGTCGAGCGGGATCTGGGCCTGACGGCGGGGGAGTACCTGCGGCGCGCGGACCTCGGACAGCGGGTGGCGGGCTTCGCCGCCGACGCGCGGCAGCGCTATCCGCTGGCCTTCGCCGGAGCCTGGCTGGACGGTGCCACCCCGGTCGCGGCGCTGACCCCCGGTGAGGGTGCGGACGCGGCCCGGCGGGCGGCACGGGCTGCCGGTTTCGAGGTGCGGACCGCCGACCGCAGCGAGGTGGAGTTGGGGCGGGAGAAGTCGGCCTTCGAAGGATGGCTGGCCGAACAGCCCGGTACGGTCGCCGAGGCGGTGCACGGGGTGGGGATCGACGTGGTCGGCAATCGGATCGTGGTGCGCGTGGAGCGGGCCGGGGTGGCCATGCCGCCGTTCGTCGCGCCGGACAGCGTGGTGGTGCAGGCGCGGCCGGTGGCCGCCCCACTGGCGCCGACCGGCAGTGCGGGACTCGGCTCCACCGGTCCGCTGCCCGAGACCGGGCCCGCGCCCGAGGCCACGCCGGGTGCCGAGGACTACTGGCGCAATACCCCGCGCACCCCGAGCGGCAGCGTCGCCGCGGCCGATCCCTATGTGGCCGTGGCGGGTTCGACGGGTGCGCACTGCTCGTTCGGTTTCCACGGCGCCGACAGCGGCGGCGGCCCGGTGAACATCACCGCCGGACATTGCGATCCGGCTCCCGCCGCGGCCGGAACCGCTACGGCGGCAGGCGTATACGAGTGGATTCCCGGCCGCCCCTACGGTGAGCGATTGGGCGGATTCCGTCGATCGGTCTTCGGCGGCCGGGACTACGCCGTCGTCGCGGTCGCCGACGGTGCGCGAGATCGACTCGCCAACAACGAGGTTCGCGTGCCCGGTGAGGGTTCGCTGCGGGTCGACGGGGTCGCCGCGCCCGTGGTGGGCGCGCCGATCTGCAAGTCCGGGGCCACCACCGGCTTCACCTGCGGTGTGGTGCGCGAGGTCGATGTCACCAGCCGGGTCAGCGACCAGCACCGGCGCACCCCGGCGGTGGAGTTGACCGGGCTGTTCCGCACCAACGCCTGCGCCCTGCCCGGCGACAGCGGGGGCCCGGTGCTCACCGGCACCAAGGCCCTCGGCATCTCCAGCAATGTGCCGTCGGTGAACCTGGCGCTGTGCCCGGTGCGCGAGCCGATCAGCGCCGGTTCCGCCGACTTCGGCCCCGGCCTGATCGCCCAGCCCGTCGCCGCTGTGCTGGACGAGAACCCGGGCCTGACCCTGCGCACGGAGTGAGCGGCCGCGGCCGTGACTTGGGCGGGCCGTGCGCTGGGCTGTCATGGTCTGGGCGGGCTATGGTCGAGGTATGGGCGTCATGGGCGAACTGTTCCCCGGCAAGAAGCTGACCAATGAGAACAGCGAGGACAGCGGCGGGCAGACTCATCGGCCGCGCGTGGACCTCGACCTGGAGGCCGGGGTGATTCGAGTATCGCCCGGCACCCGGCCCGCCGAGGAAGACCATTCCGGCTGAGGGCTGGCCGCCTCGGCTGTCGACTACGCGCGGGTGGGCGGAGCGGGCCGTGCGGGTAGGGCTGGTGCGACCGGAGAAGGTGTCCGCCTGCTCCCCGACTGTCGCGGTGCTCGCACCGCCCCGACTCGTATCGCGCTGCCTCACACCGTCGGGCTGGATGCCGAGTCCCCGCGGGCCGGTGCGGTGGTGAAGGGCGGGGGACCGCCGAGGCCCTGCCAGTCGGCCTGGGCGGCGACCGCGCGGTCCAGGGCGGTGGCGAAGGCCGCGGCGTCGGCGTCGATGGCGGCCAGGCGTTCCAGCACCGGCGGGGTGCGCTCGAGTGGGCAGGCGCGCAGCAGATCCGTGTACAGGGCGCGCAGGCGACGCACCACCTGGAGGGAATCGCGGCCGTAGCAGCGGATCTCGTCGACGGCGAGGGACAGGTAGTCCGGCCATTCGGAGGTGCGGTGGGTCAGCCGCACCCGGCCGTCACGGTCGCGGATGCGGGTGACGCCGAGTTGGCGCCCGGACAGGTCGAGCAGCAGCGCGCCGATGTGGTCGAGCGCCTGCACCGCCGTGGTCGGATCGTTGACGGCCGGGGACAGCGCCTTGATCGCGATGTCGACCATGACCCGCAGCGCGAAGGCCGGGTCGGCGTCCACCACCCGTTCGATGCCGACCACCACGTGCCGCCGCAGCTTGCGCTCGGAAATCCGGGTCGCACCGTGGATGTCGAACAGCGGCGCACCGGGCAGCACGAAATCCCCGACCGCGGGCACCACCACGATCCGGCAGTCGGCCCGCCGCGCGAGTTCGGCGATATCGTCGTCGTCGAAGCCGAGCAGCACGCCCGCGCGGCCGGTGTGCCGGAGCACCCGATCCGGCGGCCCGTCCGCGGCGTCGTCGGAATCCGGCTCGCTCCCATACGGATACGGGTGCACGGCGGCGGCGGTCCGGGCTCCGGCGCGGGACACCCGGTCCAGGGCCTTGACCAGGCGCAGGAAGTTGACCACCCGGGTGAGCAGCGCGAAGAACAGCGCCACACTGGCCAGGGCGAGCCCGATCGCCACCACCGAGGAGAGCACCGGCTCGTAGTCCTCCAGGCGTGCGGCCAGCCGCACCGAGACCAGCAGTGTGTACACGAAGGTCGCCATGAAGGTGCCCAGGGACGCGCCGAGTACCCAGTCCTGGGTGAGGCGGGGTGCGAAGCGCGCCGACATGGTCCCGGTGCCGAACTGGATGACCAGCAGCAGGACCGAGAACACGAAGCCGGTGAAGGCGATGGTGCCCGACGCCACCGCCGCGAGTACGGTCGCCATGATGGCCGGGTCGAACTTCCACGCGAAATCCCCCGGGGGCAGTTCGGCCAGGGCGTCGGCCAGTAGCCGGTCCAGATAGGGCACCAGCCAGGACAGCAGCACCGCCGCCCCGACGATGAGGGTCGGCAGTAACCACACCCGTCGCTGTCGATACACCCAGCGAACCTCGCTGAACCAGGAAAGCACCCGCATCACCGCCGTTCTCTCCACAACCGTGCTGCTCGGATGCGGTCGACCCTACCGGCGATCGGACCGGATCCCGGACCTCTCAGCCGCTCTCAGCTAATTCGTGGCATTGTCGATGGTGTGCCGTCCCCATCGCCGTCGCAGCAGGTGTCCGCCCCGTCGACCGCTCGGCCCGGGCCCGTCGGCCAGCGCCGCGTCTATCTCGGTATCGCCGTCATGCTGCTGTTGGGCGCGGTGTTCAGTGGGCTCACCGCCGTGGTGATGCGGGCGGCCGGGCCGACGGATGTCGATACCGCCCTGCACGACTGGGCGGTCGACTTCCGATCCGATGGGATGACACTGGCTGCCCGGGTGATCACGACCTGCGGCGACACCCTCACCATGGCACTGCTGGCGACGGCCGTGTGCGTGGGATTCGCCTGGCGGCGGTGGTGGGAGTCCGCGGTACTGGTCGGCGTCGCCGCCCTGGGCGCCGCGGTGCTGGTGGCGGTCGGCAAACGGCTCGTCGGCCGGGAGCGCCCGCCGCTGAACGGGCGGCTGGCCACCGAGAGCAGCCTGTCGTATCCCTCGGGCCACAGCCTGGGCTCGTTCGTCGTGATCGGCGTGGTGGTCGTGGCCCTGCTGCCGCACGTGCGCGGGTGGGCACGCCTGGCACTGCCCGCGCTGGCGGTGGCGCTGGTGCCGGCCATCGGCCTGTCCCGGGTCTACCTCGGCGTGCACTGGCCCACCGACGTGGTCGCGGGCTGGATCCTCGGCGCGTTCTGGCTCACCTGCTGCTGCACCGGCTGCGCCGGTCGCCGTCTGGTCGGTCGCGGCTCGGTCGGCGGCGACTCGGCGCGACCGGGGCAGTACGCCGGCGGCGACCCGCCGTGAGGCAGCGGCCCGGTAGTGCCCGGTTCCGGGGTCGTCGGACGGATCGTGTGCCGTCCGCCCTGTCCGAAACCGGCCGCGCGGCATGGTCGCGCTGATATCTTCTCGCCATGTCGGCCACGAAAGATCTTGCGACGCCGGCCGAATTGGGTGTCGACGATGAGGAGCGGCCCGCGCGGACCCTGTCCGGGTGGCCGGAGCGCCTCGTGGCGCTCAGCGGGTTCGCCATCGCGATTCTGGTGCTGTGGCAGGTGTTTCGGCCGCTGCCGCAGGGCAGCCAGTTCTACCTGGTGGTCTTTCTCGCGGTCACCCTGCCGCTGGTCTTCCTGAGCTATCGCTCCGGGTGGCGGTACCTGGACGGGGGTACCGGATGGGTCGATCGGGCGGACGGGCCCGCGCCCTGGGATTGGCTGCTGGCCGTGCTGGCGCTGCTGGTGTGCCTGTATCCGGTGCTGCCGCTGACCATCGGATCCGGCGGCGGGGGCTACGACGCCTTCCTCGACCGGCAGGGGCTGCTCGATCCCGTCGATATCGCCATGGGTGCGTTGGTGCTGTTGCTCGTGGCGGAGGCGTGCCGCCGCACCACGGGCTGGGTGCTGCCGCTGGTGTGCGCGCTGTTCCTGGCCTACGGCTACTACGGCGGGTTGCTGCCGCAACATTGGTCGGTGGCGCACGCCGGACTCGACTTCGACCAGATCGTGGACGCGCTCTACAACTCCGGCAGCGGGTTCTACGGCACCCCGCTGGATGTGGCGGCCAGCTATATCGCGCTGTTCACCATCTACGGTGCGGTGCTCGAATTCTCCGGTGCGGCACGCTTTTTCGTGGAGCTGTCGGTGGCGGCGTTCCGGCGGTCCCGGACGGCGGCGGGCCGTACCGCGGTGACCTCCGGATTCCTGCTGGGCACGGTCTCGGGATCGGGGACCGCGACCGCGGTGACCAATGGTGCGGTCACCTGGCCGATTCTCCGCAAGGCGGGCTACCGGCCCGAACAGGCGGGCGGCATGCTGGCCGCGGCCGGTGTGGGCGCGATTCTCTCCCCGCCCACGCTGGGGGTCGCGGCCTTCATCGTGGCCGAATATCTGGAGGTCTCGTACCTCACCGTGCTGCTGTGGGCGACGATCCCGACCCTGCTCTACTATCTGGGCATTCTGCTGGCGGTCGAAATCGACGCGCGCCGGTTCCACCGCCGGGGTTCCGACGACGGCGCACCGACCGTCGACGCCGGGCCGTCGGCGTGGAAACTGCTGGCGCGCTTCGGCTATCACTTCCTGTCGCTCCTCGCCATCGTGGTGCTGATGCTGCTGGGGTTCACGGCGACCAAGGCGGTGGTGTACGCCACCGCGCTCGCCTTCCTGCTCGCCGTCGTCGACCGCGCGGTGCGGCAGTGGCCTACGGCGGCCACGCGGCGAGACATGCTGCGCGAATTCGCCGTCGGATGCTTCACCGCCCTGTCCGGCGGTATCCGCGCCGCCCTGCCCGTGGTGGCGGTGTGCGCCGCCGCCGGCATCATCACCGCCATGACCACCAAGACCGGTCTCGGCGCACAGCTGGCCGGCGTCCTGGTACGGACGGCGGAGGCGATCTCCGACAACGCGACCGTGGTGCTGGCCTGCACCGTCGTGCTGGCCGCCGTGGCGCTGGCGCTACTGGGGTTGGCCATTCCGGTGACGGCCTCCTTCGTCATCGGCTGGGTGATCATCGCGCCCGCCCTGCTGTCCCTGGGCGTCTCCGGCCCCGCCACCGCCATGTTCGTCTTCTACTACTCGGTGCTGTCGGAGGTGACGCCGCCGACCGCCCTGGCCGCGGTCGGCGCGGCGGCGGTGACCGGGGCCAAACCGATCCCGACCATGTGGCAGACACTGCGCTACGCCCTGCCCGCGTTCCTGGTGCCGATGGTCTTCGTGCTCACCGGTACGGGGGAGCGGCTGCTCGGGCGCGGACCGCTCCTGGAGATCGCGGCCACCGGTCTGATGGTGGCGCTGGGGGTGGCCGCCCTCGCCATGGCCACCGGCGGCTGGGTGCTCGGCGTCGGCGAGGCCGGGTGGACGGCACGGGTCCTGGCCGGGCTGGCCGGATTGATTCTGCTGTACCCGCGCCCGATCACCCTGGCCATCGGCGCGGCCCTGCTCGCCGCGGCGGCGCTGCTCACCCGGGTGCTGCGCCGGGATCCACCGTCCGCCAACGACATTCCCCCGGCGCGCGTCGCCGATCCGACAGGAGGCACACCATGAGAACAGTCGTGACGATCGCCGCGGTGGCCGCGGTGTCGGCCGCCCTGCTGACCGGATGCGGTGGGCGACAGGACAGTCCGCAGGCCGATACCGGCGGCGAGATCACCTGCGAGGTGAACCGGGACACCCGCATCGGCATCGCCACCGGCAATGCCACCGGCGTCTACTTCGCCCTCGGCAACGCCTACGCGGAACAGATCGCCGACGCCACCGACGGCACGGTCAAGGCCACCGCCGCCGAGACCGGCGCCTCGGTGCAGAACATCCAGCAGCTGGTGACGGGCACCTACCAGGTCGCTTTCTCGCTCGCCGACACCGCCGCCGACGCCGTGCGCGGGACAGGCAGCTTCGAGGGGGAGCAGCCGGTGCGGGCGCTGTCGCGGATCTACCCCAACTACACGCAGGTGATCGTGCGGGCCGACGCGAATATCGGTTCGGTGGCCGATCTGCGGGGCAAGCGGGTTTCCACGGGGTCGCCGAAATCGGGGACCGAGGTGATCGCGCGGCGGCTGCTCACCGCGGCCGGACTCGACCCGGACGCCGACGTCGCCGCGCAGCGGCTCGATCTGACCAAGACCGTGGACGGGATGAAGGACGGCTCCATCGACGCCATGTTCTGGTCCGGCGGACTGCCCACCCCGGGGATCACCGACCTGTTCACCACCGCCCGCGACGAGGTGCGCTTCCTCGACATCACCGAACTGCTCGACGAGATGCGCGCGCTGAACCCGGTGTACGAGCAGGGCGTCATTCCCGCCGCCGCCTACGGGCTGCCCGCCGATGTCGAGACCATCGTGGTGCCCAACCTGCTGCTGGTGCGCGACGATATCGACGCCGATCTGGCCTGCGTGCTGACCACGGTGCTTTTCGACCGCAAATCCCGACTGGAGCAGGTGAATCCGGCCGCCGAGGGGATCGACCGCGCGGTCGCGGCCGAGACCGCCCCGGTGCCGCTGCACCGGGGCGCGGAACAGGCGCTGCGGTAGGCGTTCACTACCTTCGCCGCGTCACCGCCCGATTCGACCCGCGGGTGGGCGCGGCCAGGATGACGAGTGCGAGGACGAGGACGGCCATCCCGCATCGGGACAGCACGCTCAGCCGTTCGTGCAGCACCACGACGCCCAGCAGGGCGGCCACCGCCGGCTCGACCAGGGTCAGCGTGGTGGCGGCCTGAGATGTGGTGTGGCGCAACCCGTACGCGAACAGCCGGTAGGCCAGGACGGTGGTGCACAGCGCCAGATATATCGCGACCGCCGTACCGCGCGGCGCGAGCAGCCAGGACGGGCCGGTGGCCAGCACCACCGGCAGTACCAGCAGCGCCCCGCCGCCGAACATCGCCCCCATGACCGCACCGGCGGGGCGCCCGGCGGCGATGAGCCGCCCGCCGATCAGGGCGTAGCAGGCGTAGGCGAGTCCGCCGCCCGCCGCCAGCAGCACGCCGAGCGGATCGACCACACCGCCCCCGGTAGTCGAACCCAGAACGAGCACAGTGCATCCCGTCACCGCCGCCGGTGTCGCCAGCATCCAGCGTGTATCGGGGCGGGTCCGGGTGGTGGCCCAGCCCAGCACCCCCGCGAAGACGGGAGCACAGCCCAGGGCGATCACCGTGGCCACGGCGACGCCGGTGCGCTGCACGGCCGGATAGAAGGTCAGCGGATATCCGGCCACCGCCACCGCCCCCAGGGCGAGCTGCCACCGCTCGCGGCGGGTGCGCGCCGGAACTCCGCGCGCGGTGACGTAGAGCAGCAGGCCGCCCAGCAGCAGTCCGGCCGATCCGGTCGCGGCTGCCGGAGTGCCCGAAGGCGCCTGGGTGGCAACGGTTCCCGTGGTCCCCCACAGCGTCGCCGCGGTCAGGATGGCCAGCGATCCGCCGACCCGGGATGAACGTGGTTGAACAGCCGTACGGCGCGCGGCCGTAACGGCGGAATGATTCGGCACAGTCGTGAAC
The DNA here is from genome assembly GCF_000308635.1 of Nocardia otitidiscaviarum NBRC 14405. Taxonomy (GTDB): domain Bacteria; phylum Actinomycetota; class Actinomycetes; order Mycobacteriales; family Mycobacteriaceae; genus Nocardia; species Nocardia otitidiscaviarum. The sequence goes on from NZ_BAGD01000054.1 coordinate 106,286, forward strand.
TTCCGTCGAATTCCGATAGGAGCTGGATTCCGAACGGGCGCACGACAATACCGCCGCACACAGCGGTACTACGGAGAGGAGGCCGTCAGGTGCGCCCGGTCACGCGACCGGGGGCGGGGTGACGGTGCGCCAGTATGTGCCCATGACGCCGATCATAGCGGCCGGGTGGGGCTACGCGGGCCAGCGGGGGGAGCGGCCGAGGAGGGCGACGATGCGGTCGAGGGGGGCCTCGCCCGTCCAGGGGCGCCGGGGTGCGAAGGCGGCGCCGGGGGCGGTGCGGGAGGCGTCGTCGGGGACGAATTCGGCGATCGGCAGTGCGGCGGCGAGCAGGTCGTCGTCGAAAGTCGTTGTCCGGCCCAGGGTTCGGTCGACGTCCCAGGTGTGCACCACGTAGTCGATGAAATGGAAGGTGAGGGCCTGGGTGCCCGGGAAGCGGAATTCGGTGGTGAATTCGGGCAGCGGGAAGGCGCGCTCCAGGATGTCGTCGGCCGCGAAGGCGTCCAGGACGTCATCGGCGGCGGCCCGGTAGTCGGCGACCGGGTCGGGGCCGAGCGGGTGCGGGCGCCAGCGGTTCGGATTGTCGTCGCCGCGGGCGGCGGCGGCGAAACCGCGGTGCTGGGCGATCATATGGACGAGCAGGTCGCGCAGGGTCCAGTCCGCGCAGGGGGTCGGTTTGCTCAGATCCGCCGGGGCGCAGTGCGATACGGCCGCGCTGCTGGCCCGGACGGCGCGGGCATTCAAGGCGACGAGATCGGTGGGGGTGGTCAGTGCATCGAAAGTAGGCATGCACCTATCGTATGCTCATGCTTACTATCTGTCGAGCGGTATTTTCTTCTCATGCCGGAAGTGAAGCGCCCCGATCTCGCCGCCATGCTGGCGCCCCTCGGTCGCGCCCTCGTACAGGCGGAGTTGCCCATCCTCGAGCGCAACGGCCTGAGCATGTGGGGCTACTCCGTCCTGCTCGGCCTCGGTGAGGACCCCGTGTACACCCAGGCCGCCCTGGCCAAACGGATCAACGCCGACAAGACCCGCATCATCGCCGTGCTCGACGACCTCCAGCGGCGCGGCCTCATCACCCGCACCCCCGACCCGGCCGACCGCCGCGCCCGGCTGCTGTCCCTGACCCCGGAGGGACGCGCCATCCGCGATCGCGCCCAGCGGGAGATCCAGGAGCGGGAAGAGCGCTTGCTGTCCCAACTGACACCGGCCGACCGCACGGCGTTCCTGCGCGCGCTCCAGCGCCTCAGCGACGCGGTGCGCGACCAGCCGGACTGAGGGCGGGCGATCGGTCCGGGGGATGCGCGAGGCGGGTGCGGTCTGCTGTCATGGAAGCCGGGAAGGGTGACCATGCCTGGGAACATGCGCGGCGGAGTGCGGGCGGCCATGGCGGCGGCGACACTCGCGGGTGTGCTGGCGACCGGGTGTACGGTCGAGGGACACCCCGAGCCCGCGAACCCCACGCCCAGCATTCCGGGACCGGAGAAGAAACCACGGCCGTCGCCCCCGTGGACGGCGGCCGAACTCGTCCACCACCAGTGCGTCGTGCTCGGGCGGGAGGATCTGGCCCGCTTCGGATTCGGCAGTCCGGAGCAGCCGGGGAATTCGACGCGTTCTGCCGCTGGCGCACCCTCGGCACCGCGCCGGCGCCGGTCGACATGTATTTCGTTCCCGAACCCTGGTACAGCTACCCCAAACTCGAACAGGCGCACCGCGGCCACGAGGCATTCCGCACCCTGCGTGTCGAGGGCAGGTCGGCCTTCCTGGTGGACGAGCGCAACTACGGCGGCTACCGCAACTGCCGGATCTGGGTCGCGGTGCCGTCCGGCGGGACCATCCACCTCGAGTACGCGCCCCGGGAGGCGGCGGTGGCCTGGGATGTGTGCGGTGCCGCCCTCGAGATCGCCACGCTCATCGCGCGGCGGGTGCGGTGAGCGGCACCGCGGCTGCCGGTCAGCGATTGCGGTGGGCGACGAGTTGGGCCAGGGCGGTGAGGTCCCCGGTGGCCAGCCCCGGGGGCAGCGCCGCGAGTGCGGAGCGCATGGCCGTGGCCGCGCGGTGCAGGGTGCGTTGCCGTCCGCCCGCCGCCTCGACGAGTTCGGCCGCACGCGCGGCCTTCTCGGCGGTCATCGGATGCGGGCTGCGGTACAGGCGCGCGAGCTCGCGGCCGGGGGAGGTGTCGGAGCTGAGGGCGCAGACCACGGGGTAGGACTGTTTTCGGTGCAGCAGGTCGCTGTGCGCGGGCTTGCCGGTGATGGCGGGGTCGCCCCAGATGTCCATGGCGTCGTCGACCAGTTGGAAGACCAGGCCCAGTTCCCGTCCGAAGGTGTGCATGGCGGAGACCGTGCGATGGTCGGCGCCGGCGCAGAGCGCGCCCAGGGCGCAGGAACAGCCCAGCAGCGCACCGGTTTTGCCCGCCGCCATGGCGAGGTACTCGGTGACGCTCACGCTGGAGCGGGATTCGAAGGCGCAATCCTCGTACTGGCCCTGACAGAGGGCGACGGTGGTGCGCGCCAGGCGGATGACGGCCTCGGCGGTCACCGCCTCGGGCACCCCGTCGGAGAGGACCCCGAGGGCCAGGGCCTGCAGGGCGTCGCCGAGCAGGGTGGCATTGGTCTCGCCCCAGACGCGCCAGACGGTCGGGCGACCGTGGCGGGTGTCGTCGGCGTCCATCACATCGTCGTGGACCAGCGAGAAGTTGTGCAGCAGTTCGACGGCCGCGGCGGCGTGGACGGCGTCCTCGACGCGGCCGCCGCAGGCCGCGGCGGCCGCGAAGGTCAGGGCGGGGCGAAATGCCTTGCCCTGGACGCCCGGGGCGGGCGCGCCGGTGGTGTCGCACCAGCCGAAGTGATAGCCCGCCATGCGATCCAGCGGATCGGTCAGCGATGCCACGGCGGCACGCAGCACCGGTTCGATGGCGTGGCGGGCGTCGGCCAGCTGTCTGCGGGCCGCTCGCTCACCGCTTGCCGGTTCGCGCACACTCGGCCCGTGTGGCGAGATCTCCACCGGGCGTGGGTGATCGGTATCGGGCGCGGTGACCGCCGCGCGGGCGGGGGCCGCTCCGCGGGTGCCCTGCAGACGCTGTCCCACCAGATGTTTGATCGAATTCGAGGCTCGCATAATCGGTCCCACTCGCTCGGACACGGCCTCCTCGGGCGCATTCGGCTGCACTCGGCGGCCATGCGTAGAAGAAGCCCATCGTCCCATCGGAGCCCGGTGGCGCGGTACGTCACCAGGTTTCAGTTCGGCAACTCCCACCCGGATACCGCGGCTCAGCCGAGCGGCGATCCGTGTTCGAGAGCCTCCGCCGGAGCGCTGGTGTAGCGCGCCGCCTGGTAGTGATAGTCGAGATTGGCTCGCACGTACACCGTGTAGTTCTGCGCGGTGGCCAGCGTGTCGGCGCGATCTCGCCCGGTGATGCCGGCCGCGTCGAGTTCGGTCGGTAGCCGTTCGATGGCGGTGGTCATGCGGTCGATGAGCTGGGTGAGCATGCTGTTCACCAGCGTGAGCGCCTGAGATCGCGTATGCCCGTAGTGATGTTCGGCCAACAGCACCGAGTTGTAGAGATAGCTCGACGCCTCGTCGGAGTCGACCGACAGCACATCGTTGAGCAGTCCCATGTGTTCGACCGCTGCTTCGCGCAGCAGCCGCATGGCGGGCAGTTGGCGGGCGGCCGCGCACAGGTCGACCCGCTCGGCGATCTCGCTGATATCCAGGAACACGAACAGCGCCACCGAATCTCGCCGATGCGCCCGATAAGTGTCCATCTCGGGCAGGTGGCCGGTGCGGCGGCCGATGCTCTCGGTGTAGTAGGTCCACAGCCAGGCGCGGATCTCCGCGCGCACCGCCTCCCGCCACGCGGTGGAGCGTCCCGCGCACAGCCGCCGCCACAGCTCCGCGAACGCGACGGCCAGCACGCCCGAGGGCGGGTCGTCACCGTCGTAGACCGCGTTCAGGGCGGTGATGGTGTGCAAAGTTCGCCCGGGGTCCGGGATTTCGATATCGAACTGGTCGTCCACGATGAAAGCCCAGGCGGTGTACTGGCTGAGTAGTGCCAGGTCTTCCGGTCCGGCCTTCGGGCACCAGAGTGCGTACATTCGGGCGGGGCGGGTGCGTTCCATCCGCCGCCGCGTCGGCTCGGTCGGCACCAGGTCGTAGTGCTCGAGCCACTGCCACATCGCCTTCTCCGCCTCGGCCTCGGCGGGGTTGTGTCCCGCCGAGGCGAAAGGCATGAAGAATTCGGGTTCATTCATCGAAACTGCCTATCCCCGAACCGTTTTTACCGTGAATTCGACAATACAGACGATTCGGGCACGGCGCGGCCACTGTCGGGTGACGGTCGGGCGGCGAGACGGCCCTTCTCGTGTGGAAATCGTATCGAAATCGTTGCGAGCGTGACGAACCACCCAGAAGGGACGATGGCGCCGAGGAGCCGTCTCACCGCCGAGCGACATACCGGCGAACCGGACGAAAGACTGCGGCCTCCACCGGTTTATCGGCGATTCCACCGCGAATGTCACCGTGTCGGCGCATCCTTGGATGGCCAGCTACCGCGCAGCAATGAGGCGGCGCGGATCGAGTGCGCACGAGGAGCGTCCCGATGGACACGGCCGATCTCATCTTCACCGGTGCTTCGATCATCACCGTCGATCCGGAGACCGAGGGTGCGACCGCCGTCGCGGTCTGCGACGGGCGCATACTCGCCGTCGGCGGTCGGGAGGTGCTGTCCCTGCGCGGTCCCGGCACCGATGTGATCGAACTCGAGGACCGCTGTCTGCTGCCGGGATTCGTTGAGCCGCACACCCATCCGACGCGGGACCAGATCCTGTTCAGCGAATCCGTCATCGATATCCGGCCGACGGCCTGCACCACCGCCGCGCAGGTGCGCACCGTCGTGGACGAGGCGGTGCGCGCGGCGCGGCCCGGACGCGCGCTGCTGTTCCACGGACTCGATCCCGAACTCCAGCCGGGCTTTCCGGAGCCCACCCGGGAATGGCTCGACGAACTCGCACCCGACCGGCCGATCGTCATCAGGCAGAACGCTGGCCGGATCGCCTGGGCCAACAGCGCGGCGCTGCGGTTGGCGGGGCTGAGCGAGGATACGGCCGATCCGTTCGGCGGACATTTCGAACGTGACCGGTACGGCATGCTCACCGGTAAGGCGTACGAGGAGCCCGCCATCGCGGCGGTGACCGATCGCATCGTCGCCGACCATCCGGATCCGGCGATCGGACTGCTGGCGCGCGAGCACGAGCATTTCGCCGCCCGCGGCGTGACGCTGTGCGGCGATATGGGTTTCACCGACGAGATCCGCGTCCGCACCGCGCGGCTGTATCAGCGCGGACTCGCCAAGGTGCGCACGCGCGCCTACGAAACCGCCTCACCCGCCATGGGCACCATCTGCCCGCGCGACAACGGCGACGACATGTTCCGCCAGATCGGCATCAAACTGCTGCGGGCACCCGACACCGCGCGGCACACCGCCGACCGACTAGGCGAGCTGGTGCGCGCCTACCACCCGGACGGCTGGCAGCTGGCCTGCCGTGCCCAGGACGGTGACGAGGCGACCCTGGTGCTCGACGCGTACGAGCAGGCGCTGCGGGCGTATCCGCGATCGGACCACCGGCTGCGGCTGGAACACTGCGGGGCCATGACGCCCGAGCAGTTCCGGCGCGCCAACCAGCTCGGCGTCACCTGCTCGCTGTTCATGGACCACCTCTACTACTGGGGCGACACCGCGACCGACGGCAACGCGGACGGTGCCGCGTGGGAGCCCGAATCGCATTGGGTGCGCGCCAGATCCGCCATCGAGGCGGATGTGCGGATCTCCTTCCACAACGACTGCCCGGTCACTCCCGAAGCGCCGCTGCACAATATGGCGTGCGCCATCACCCGCGTCTCCCGCCGGGGCCGCGTGCTCGGCCCGGACGAGGGCGTCAATCTGGAGCAGGCCATTCGCGCCCAAACCCTGGATGCCGCGTATCAGCTGTTCGCCGACGACATCACCGGCTCGATCACCCCCGGCAAGTACGCCGACCTCGTCGTGCTGGACGTGGATCCGTACACGGTGCCGCCGGACGAACTGCCCGATATCGGGGTGCGGACGACCTATCTGGCGGGTGTGGCCACCCATCGGCGGTACTAGCGCACCCCGCGCAGCAGCTCCAGCATGTCGGAAACCGCCGCGGGCCAGGTGAACTGCTCGGCCCGGGTGCGCGCGGCATCGCGGCGCAGGGCCGGTGGTCGGGCCAGCACATCGGTCACGGCGCGCGCGAAGGCGTCCGGATGGTCGGCGGCGACCGCGCCGCAGTCGGCGGTCACGATATCGGCCAGCGCCGAGGACCGGCTCGCCACCACCGGCGTACCGGCGGCGAGCGCCTCCAGGGCAGCCAGTCCGAAGGTTTCGTGCGGACCGGGGGCCAGCGAGACGTCGGCGGTGGCCAGCAGCGTCGCCAAAGCCTCACGGTCGTCGATGAATCCGGCGAAGTGCACCGCGGGACGGCCGTCCGCCAGCGCGGGAATGCCGCGGGCGCGCCGTTGCAGGGCGTCGCGGCGCGGGCCGTCCCCGGCCACGATCAGCCGGGCGTCCACACCCTCGCGGCGCAGCGCGCCGACCGCCTCGATACTGCGGTCCACCCGTTTCTCCACCGACAACCTGCCGCAGTGCACGAGCAGCGGCAGATGGTCGGCAGCCAGATCGGTGCGCAGCCGCCGGTCGTGTCGGCGGGGGCTGAACAGGTCGAGATCCACTCCGAGCGGCACCATCTCGACATTGGGCGCGTCGATGCGCTCGAACTCGGCGCGGGCGAACGCGGTCGTGCAGACCACCATGTCGTAATTCCGGGCGGTGTGCCGATTGGCGATATCGGCGGCGCGCCGGGCCGCCGGACCGGGCAGCACCTGTCCCAGCAGCCGGTCCAGGCGCTCGTGCGAGATCATGACCGAGGCCACGTCGCGGGAGCGAGCCCAGCGCCCGAAACCGCGCAGGGTCAGCCGATCGGACACCTCCAGCGCGTCGGGACGCACACCCGCCAGCACATCGGCGACGCGGCGCGGATCGGCGGCCCGATAGCCGCCGGTGAACGGAATCCGCGCGGCGGGCACGGTGATCCGCAGCGTCCCCGACGGCAGCACCTCCTCGGCGCGGCGCGGCCCCGGCACGATGAGAACGACCTCGTGTCCCGCCGCCGCGTAGCCGTCTCCCAGATGGTGCAGCGCGGTCCGCAGGCCACCGGAGCGCGGACCGTAGAAGTTCGCCAGCTGCACAATGCGCACGCCGCCGATCGTGCAGGGCGCGGTGTTCCCGATGGCACCCCCGCGCCCAACGGGACGTGAACAGCAGCGGAATACCGTTCGACCCCGAGGGGCGGCCGAACCGGCGGCGACGGCGCCGGGCGGCATGCGACGATAGCGGGGTGAGGCGCGTGGTTTCCGCCCATATCGACGTCCGCGTGCACGCGGACACCGCCCTGGAATTCCAGATCGCCGTCGCCCGGCGGCCCGGTATCGAACTCGCCGAGACGTTGCGGTTCGAACTGGACGGACGCGGCGTGCTGGCCCGCGAGATCTCCGGATCGCACGGCACCCGCATCCACGTGCTGGGCGCCCGCGCCGGCGAGCTGCGGGTGCGCTATCGCGCCGTGGTGAGCGGGACGGCGACACCGGAGCCGATCACCGACTACGACCTCGCGCTGTACCTGCGGCCCAGCCGGTTCGCCGAATCCGATAGGCTGCTCGGCTTCGCGGCGGCCGAATTCGGGTTGGGCATAGGCGATTCCGGAACCGCGGACCGGGTGGCGGAGTGGGTCGGCACCCGCATTCGCTATGTCACCGGCAGCAGCGGCCCCAGCGACGGCGCGGTGGAGACGCTGTTGGGCGGGGCCGGGGTGTGCCGCGACTTCTCCCATCTGGTGGTGGCGCTGCTGCGGGCGGTGGGTGTACCCGCCCGGGTCGCGGCGGTGTACGCGCCGGGCTGTGTGCCGATGGACTTCCACTCCATCGCCGAGGCGTACGTGGACGGTCGGTGGCTGGCCCTGGATCCGACCGGGCTGGCCCCGCGCTCGACCATGGTCCGCATCGCCACCGGGCGCGATGCCTCCGATATCGCCTTTCTGGACAATCACGGCGGTGATATCACCGTCGACGGGCTGCGGGTGGACGCGAGCGTGGACGGTGCGCTGCCGTGGGACGACCGTGGTCGGACTGTCGTCCTCGGCTGATAGCTTGGGGACACCGGGGGGCTGGTTCTGGCGTCATCCGGGGTGCGGCGGGCTGGATGGGATGCGACGGATGGATGCGAAGAACGCACGGCGACTGTGGACCGCGCTGGCGGTGGTGGCGCTGGTGGTGATCGCGGTGACGGCCGCGCTGGTGGGCCGGTCGCTGCCCGGTGCGACGATCGCGGGAACGGCGCTCCCTGCCGCTCCGGGGCTGGTCCCGGCGACCGCGCCGGTGCCGACCACACCGGGCACCACCACCGTGATCGAACCCGATCCGCTCACCCTGCTGCGGCCCGGGGACTGCGTCGCGCTGCCGCCGGACGAGACCGATCCGCCGGAACCCGCGGAGTGCACCTCGCTGGCCGCGAATTACCGGGTGTTGCAGACCGGGCCGGAGCCGTGCACCGGTCCGCTGTACAAGGTCGAGGCCAGCAGCCGCGACCGCGCCGGGAACTACAACTACCACCTGTGCCTTGCCTACGACTGGCGTGCCGGAATGTGTTACGAGACCACGGATATGAACGATCCGGTCAAGGTGGACTGCGCCACGCCGGGACCGCATGTGGTGCAGGTGACGGCGGTCTTCGAGAACAGCCTCGACGGAACGCGGTGCCCGACCGACCAGAACGGCGCGGTGGCGATCACCTGGGATAAAAGGATGCTGACGGTCTGCTTCCGCGGAGGCGACGACCCTGGTCGGTAAGCGGTTCGATCCGCGCGGTCCGGTGTCGCGAATACCGCTGTATGGCGCTGGATTCGATCGTGCCCGTCGTCGTGCCGATCCTGTTCGCGGGCGTGGCGGTGGCGGTATTCCTGGTCGGTGACCGGCTGCGGCCCGAGTCGTGGCGGCACGAGGACGAGGAGTCCGGGCATTCGTTCGTCCTGGACCTGGTGAACATGTTCTTCGCCGCGGTGGTGGCCTTCGTGGTGGTGATCGCCTGGCAGGAGTACGACAACGCGCACGCGCACACCGTCGAGGAGGCCAAGGCGCTCATCGAAGTCCACACGGCAGCCGGCGATCTACCCGAGGCCGAGGGCGCCCGGGTGCGGGAGTTGGTGCGCGACTACACCGACGAGGTGATGTCGGGGGAGTGGGCGGTCATGGCCGCCGAGGGGCGGCTGAGCGCCACCGCGCAGGAGCTGCTCGACGACGTGGAAGTGGCCGTGGAGGCGGTACGCTCGACCGATCCGTTGGTGGTCGCGGCCCGCGCCGACGCGCTCGACGCGCTCGACACCGTGGGCGAGGCCCGATTCGAGCGCGCCCTCACCGCCGAATACCGCATGCCCCGACTCCTTTATCTCGCACTGTGGTTGGCCACCGCCATGCTGTTGTGCGGGACCGTGCTCTCCGGGGTCGTGGTCACCCGGCGCAGCGTGATCATGACCGCGCTCTTCGGGCTGGTGGTGGGCGGCGTGATCATCGCGGTCTACCAGCTGGACCAGCCGTTCTCGGGCGCGAACGTGGTGCCGACGGACGCCTTCGAACTGGCACGCACGCGCTTCGAATCCGGCGACTAGCGGAACGGAACCGCAGATGACAACCGACTCGACCGCCGGCCGAACCCGCGCCGCGGCACGGCGATTCGGCCGGACCCTGCCACTCGCCGCAGTATTGCTCATGCTGCACCCGGCTCCACTGCCCGCCGACCCCGGCCCGAGCGCGACGCCGTTCTCGAGCGAACTGCCCGCACAGGGCGAGCTGATCACCGGCAGCGCATCGGGCAGCGGCACCATACCCGACAGCGCTGCCGGTCTCGGCCCGCCCGGCACTGGCGACGCCACCACCGGCAGCCCACTGCAACTCGGCCCCGGCAGCGCTGCCACCTGGGCGGACGGCGGTGCCACCGACAGTACCGGTGCGCCCGAACTCGGTGGTATCCCAGCGCTTTCGACCGCCCCCGAATCCCTCGGTGGCCCCGGCACTTCGATCGGCCCCGAATCCCCCGGCGGCCCGGGGCAGTTGGGCGGGACCGAACCATCCAGGGGCGTAGAGCCTTTCGGTCACGCTGGGGCGGCAGGTAGTGCTGGAGCTTCGGGTAGCGCAGGGGGACTGGATAGCGCTGGGGCGTCGGGCAGTGCTGGGGCGTCGGGCGGTCTCCTGACGGACGGTGATCCCGAATCACATGACGGCGTGGCGGATGGTGGTGGGGGAAGTGGCGTGCTTCCGCTGTCGATCGGCAGTGGGAGCGCCGCGGCCGCCGGTGGGGCGGGTGTCGGGCATGTGGACACCGACGAGGGCGGCGTGGACACCGATGGGGGCGGCGTGGACACCGATGGGGGCGGCGTGGACACCGATGGGGGCGGCGTGGACACCGATGGGGGCGGCGGCGATATCGCGATCGGCGCGGCCGATGCCGCCTATGTCACCGGTGACGTGGCGAGGACGGCAGGGGAGCTGTTGGGGTTCGAGTCCGGGAGCGTGGCCACCGCGTGTGCGGGCAGCGCTGTGCTCGGGAGTGCCGCACTGGCGGCGGGGTCGGGCGGCTCCGGGTCACTGCTGCCCGGGCTGCTCGTCGGCGGTGGGTCGAGCGGGTCGGGGGCGGGCAGCGTGGTGGTGGGTCGTGCGGCTGCCGGGAGTGCGCTGCTGACCTGTCTACTGCTCTTGCCCGTGCCGGAATCGCCCGGGATCCCGCTCGAGCTCGGGCCCGTTGCCGTACCGCCGGTCGCCGCGCCGCCGGAGCCGCAGGTTCCGGTGCGGACGCCGGAACCGCTCGCCCGGACACCGCTCGAACCGGCGATTCCGGTGGTGGCGGCACCGACCCCGCGCCCGCCCGCACCGCCCGCGGCCGCCCCGGACACCGGGTGGACGGCGCTCCAGATGATGACCGTCCTGATCATCACGCTCATCGCGGCCGCTCGGGTGCGTGCGCTGCGCATTCCGCGCGCCTGACTGCGTCCACCGTGTACTCGGCGGGGGAGCGGGTATCCGCCAGCTGTGATCAGCGCGGCTCCTCGTATCGACGCACGCGGCGGCGATCTGCTGCCGAACCCGCTTCGGGCTGTACCGTGGTGGCGACCTCGTCGACGACCACGAGGCTGCCGTCGGCCGCGCGTCGTATCGCCCGGATCCGCGGATCAGCCACCGCTATCGGATCCACCGCCGGTACACGGCCGACAAACCAACGAGAAGTACTGGAGCCGAACCCCATTCATCGGGAGCCTGATATGACATTCGACGACCCCCGCGACAGCGGGCGGCGACTACGCGACGACGATATTCGCGTCACCTCCGGAAAGACCACGCTGACAGGACATCTCACCATTCCGGAGCGGCCGATGGGTTTGGTCGTCTTCGCGCACGGCAGCGGCAGCGGGCGGTACAGCCCGCGCAATCGGCACGTGGCGGCCGTCCTGGACCGGGCCGGAATCGGCACGCTGCTGGTCGATCTGCTCACGCCGAACGAGGAAGCCGCGCGCGCCAATGTCTTCGACATCGAACTGCTGGCGCGGCGACTGGCCGATGTGACCCGCGCGCTCGCGACGGAGAGCCGCACCGACGGCCTGGCGCTGGGGTACTTCGGGGCTAGCACCGGCGCGGCCGCGGCCCTGTACGCGGCCGCCGACCCCGAACTGGGCGTTCGCACCGTGGTGTCGCGCGGCGGGCGGCCCGATCTGGCCGGCGCCGCACTGTCCCGGGTGCAGGCGCCCACCCTGCTCATCGTCGGCGGTGACGACCCGCTGGTGCTGGAGCTGAACCACGGCGCGCAGGCGGCCATGACCTGCGAGACCGAGATCCGGGTGATCCCCGGGGCCAGCCACCTGTTCGTCGAGGAGGGCACCCTCGATCAGGTCGCCGGGCTCGCTCGCGACTGGTTCACCACCCGTCTCGCCCCGGCGACCGCCGCCAGCTGACGCCGCGCCGATCCACAGCGGGGCGCACACCACCCCCGTCAGGCGCGCAACCGCACCGGCAGGCGCTGGTGACCATTGGACACGAAGCTGACCACGGGCTCGTACCCGGACGGCTCGGCGGCCAGCCGCACGTCCGGGAAGCGCTCGAACAGCGCGGGCAGGGCGATGGCCGCCTCCAGCCGGGCCAGGGGAGCGCCGATGCAGTGGTGCGCGCCGTGGCCGAAGGCGACATGCTGATCCTTGGTGGTGCGGTGCACGTCGAACGCGTCGGCGTCGGCGCCGTGGACCTTCGGATCGCGGCTGGCGGCGGCGTAGGAGGCGAGGATCGCCTCGCCCTTGGGGATGCGGAAGCCGTCGATATCGATGTCCTCCACGGCATAGCGCAGCGGCAGATGCGCGACCGGCGACTGATAGCGCAGCGCCTCCTCGATCACATCCGACCACGGCACCTTGCCCGCGCGGACGTCGGCGAGCTGCTCGGGGTGGTTCAGCAGTGCGAAGATGGCCTGGTCGAGCAGGTTCACCGTGGTCTCGTGCCCGGCATTGATGACCAGCATGAGGGTGTCGCAGAGTTCCTTGTCGGTCAGCCGCGAACCGTCGTCGTCGCGGGTGCCGATGAGGACGCTGGTGATGTCCTCGCCCGGAGTCTCCCTCCGGAAAGCGACGAGTTCGCCGACGAGCCGGAACATTTCGAGATAGTTGGCCTGCGCCTGCTCGGCGGTGAAGGTGCCGTCGAAGAAGCCGTCCACGCACTTGTGCATGGCCGGGCCGAGATGGTCCGGAATGCCGATGAGCTCGCTGATCACCCGGATCGGTACCGGGTAGGCGTAGCGCGCCCGCAGATCCACCACCGCGTCGGCCGGTTCGGCGGCCAGTTCGTCGAGCAGGGCCGCGGTGATCTCCTCGATGCGCTCGCGCATGGCCGTGGTGCGGCGGTGGGTGAAGGCGGGGGAGACCAGTTTGCGCAGTCGGCGGTGGTCGGCGCCGTAGGCGGTGAACATATTGTCCACCGCCACCCACGGCAGCAGCGGCCACGATTCGGTGATCTCGCCGTTGATGAAGGCCGACCAGTGCTGGCGCGGATCCTTGGAGACGCGCGGATCGGCCAGCAGTCCCTTGAGGATCGCCTGGTCGGTCACCGACCAGGCGGGTACGCCGCCGGGCAGTTCGATCAGCGTGATCGGGCCGCGCTCGCGGATCCGCGCGTTCTCACCTTGAATATCCGTGCCCGTCGGGTCCAGGACGATCGGGTCATACTCCATCGGACAACTCCTTAAACCGAATTCAGCGGAGGGGACGGTGGGAAGACGACCGGCAGCGACGCCATGGCGCGGTGGAAAGGTCCCGGCCGCCAGACGATCTCGTCGGGGGTGACCGCCAGCCGCAGTTCCGGCAGCACATCGAGCAGCTGGTCGATGGCATCCTGAACCACCAGGTAGGCAACCGATTTGGCGGGGCACGCGTGCGGTCCGGCGCTCCATGCCAGATGGGAGCGGTTGCCGGTGCGGTCGCCGCCGCGAATCCGGGGATCGTTGTTGCAGCCCGCCAGGCTGATCACCACGGGCTGGTGCGCGGGCAGCCAGGTGTTGTCGATGAGGATCGGCTGGCGCGGGTAGCTGATGCTGAAGTTCGCCATCGGCGGGTCGTTGAACAGCACCTCGTCGAGCGCGTCCCGGGTGGACAGGCTGCCGGTGAGGAACCCGCCCGCGAACCGGTCGTCGGTGAGCATGAGCAGCAGCGTGTTGGTGATCAGGTTCTGCTGCGGTTCGATGCCCGCGCCGTAGAAGCTGATGAGCTGGTAGAGCATTTCCTCGTCGGTGAGGTTGGCCGGATGGCTCGCCATGCGTGAGGTGACGTCGTCGGCGGGCTCCGCCCGGCGCAGTGCGATCAGCTCCATGAGCGCCTCGCTCAGATGCTGCATGCCCCAGGCGGCGTTCACGGTGTCGAACAGCGCCGCCATCCCGGTGGCCACCCGCTGCCCCAATTCCGCCGAGCAGCCCACCATCTGGTTGAGCACCTCGAAGACCAGCGGAAAGGCGTACTGGCTCACCAGATCCGCCGATCCGGTCTCACAGAAGGAGTTGATCAGCGGGGCCGCGACCTGCTCGACGGTGATGTGCAGGGTGTGCAGGTCGATGCCGTCGATACCGGCGACGTAGCTCTGCCGGTAGCGGGCGTGCGTGGGCCCGGCATTGCGCAGGGCGTTCGGGTACCACTGCATCATCGGCTTGACCGGGCACTCGTCGGGCACCGACTGCTGCCAGGTGCGCGGATCGGCGGGGAAGTGCTCCGGGTCGTTGAGGATGCGCAGCGCCGTCTGATAGCCGATCACCAGCGTGGCGGGCACGCCCGGGGCCAGTTCGATGGGGACGAGCGAACCGTACTTGTCGCGCATCTCCCGGTAGGCCCGGTGCGGATCGGCCGCGAACTCCTCCGAGTGCAGCACCATATGCGGGCCGGCGGAGTCGACGGGCGATCCGTACTGGACGGGTAGGGCATCCGTGGTGGCACCGAAGCGCGGTGAGGAAGTGGTCAAAGGGGTAGCTCCAAATAGTGGGACAGCCGATCTATCACCCGAGACCATCTCACATTCCTTGCTGCCCTAACGATTTCGCATGTCCACGCTAGCACCCGGACAGCGAACCGGCTTCTCGTGCGCGGCGACCGGTAGTCGGAAGCCCACGCGCGCACCGCCTTCGGGGTGGTTGTCGGCGTGCGTCACGCCGCCGTGCGCGGTGACGATATCGCGGACAATGGCCAGGCCCAGGCCGGATCCGGGGGCGGAGCGGGTGGCGTCGGCGCGATAGAACCGGCCGAAAACGGCCTCTCGGTCGGAGTCGGCGATCCCAGGGCCGTGGTCCCGAACGGTGAGATCGGCCGCGCACACGGCGATCTCGACCGGGGTGTCGGGCGGACCGAATTTGAGTGCGTTGGCGATGAGATTGTCGACGCAGCGGGCCAGGGCACGCGGACGACCGGAGACCGGCACCGGGTCGGTGACGGTGAGGACGACGGCGCGTCCGCTGCGGCGGCGGACGCGGTGCGCGCACTCCCGCGCCACCTCCGCCAGCGACAGGGTTTCGGGCTCCTCGGCGGCGTACTGATCGGTGGCCAGATCGACCAGCTCCCGGACCAGTTCGTCCAGTGCCTTCGCCTCCTGGACCAGGGTGGCCAGCACCTGGGCCTCGTCCTCGGGGGCCAGCCGTCCCCGGGCGCGCTGGAGGAGTTCGGCGCTGCCGCGCACCGAGGTGAGCGGGGTGCGCAATTCGTGCCCGGCGTCCTCGGCCAGGCGCTGCTGCTGCGCCCGCGCGAACCGCAGCGCGGCGAGCATGGTGTTGAAGCTGCGGGTCAGTTCGCCGACCTCACCGGACTCGGCCGCGGGCAGGGTGACCGTGAGGTCCTGGGTGCTGGCGATGCGGTCGGTGGCGGCGGCCAGGCGGCGGATCGGCCGCAGGATGCGGCCGATGGCCAGCCAGCACAGCAGCGCCGCCGCCAGCAGTGCCACCGCGGTGATGGCGGCCGTGCGCCACAGGAATTCGCGGTCGATGCGCTCCACATCGGCGTAGTTCTGGCTCACCATGACCGCGCCGCCGCCCGGACGGCCCTTGGTGAGCACGCCGTAGCCGATACCGTCGACCTCGATCTCGGTCTCGTTGCGTCCGCTCCCGGCGGCGGCGATGGCGCGGTCGGCCGCGGTGACCGGCAGTGGCGCTCGTCCCGGGACCAGGGGGAGCACCGTGCCGTCCGGCAGCAGCAGCTGTTCGGTCATATCCGGGCGGACCGGCAGCGGTGCGTCCGCCGCCAGCAGGGCCAGGACGGTGTCGGCGCGATCGGTCAAGCCGCGGTCCACCTGGTCGGCCACCAGCGGGCTGACATTGCGGTACGCCGTCACGATGGTGACCACGATGGCGACCGTGACCGCGAACACCGCGACGAGAGTGATTCGGGTGCGCAGCATTACGCGGGCCGGATGGTGTAGCCGACATTGCGGACGGTGTGGATGAGCCGAACCGCCCCGCCCGCTTCGGTTTTGCGCCGCAGGTAGCCGATATACACGTCCAGGGACCGGGATTCGGTGTCGAAGTCGAATCCCCAGATGTCCTCGTAGATGCGGCTGCGCGGCAGCACCAGGCGCTCATTGCGCATGAGCAGTTCCAGGACGTCGAACTCGGTGCGGGTGAGTTCCAGATCCCGGCCGCCGCGGCGCACCTCGCGGGTGGCCGGATCCAGGGTGAGGTCGGCGACGGTGAGGGCGCGCTGTTCCGGATCGGGTGCGCTGCGCCGCAGCAGCGCCCGCAGCCGGGCCAGCAGTTCCTCGGTGTCGAAGGGTTTGGCCAGGTAGTCGTCGGCCCCGGCGTCGAGTCCGGCGACCCGGTCGCCGACCTGGTGCCGGGCGGTGAGCACCAGGATCGGCAGCCGGTCGCCGCGGCGGCGCAGCACCCGGCACAGCGAGAGTCCGTCCAGTTCCGGCATGACCACATCCACCACCGCCAGATCCGGCCGCTGGGTCGCCAGCACGGTGAGCGCCGCGCTGCCGTCGGCGGCCTGGAGCACCCGGTAGCCCTCGAAGCGCAGCAGCTGGTCCAGGGTGCTGCGGACGTTCGGGTCGTCCTCGACAATGAGAACGGCGGGGGCGGTCGGTATGTTCACTGGCTCATTCTGCCGGTCACAGGCGTCGAACATGATGGTCGCGGACTCAGTCGGTGACCGGCGTCACCGGGATCGGCGCGATGGATCGCACACAGTCGGTGGCGCCGGGCGTGCCGATGCGCAGGAACGTCGTCACCAGACCGGAGACGCAGCCACCCGGCACCAGATCCGGCACATGGCCCACATTCGGCACCGAGACGAAGGTGGCGCGGGGGAACTTCGCCGCCACCCGCAGGCCGTTGGCATCCGGGGTGATGGCGTCCAGGTCACCGGAGAGCACCAGCACCGGCACGTCCGGAAGCGGTTGGGCGGCATGGTCGATACGGGTGGTGGCGGGCCAGCCCAGGCAGGTGTCGCCGCCGTCGCGCTGGGCCGCCGAGAACCCGGCGGCGCTGAAGGCCCCGGCCTCCCCGGCCGCCGCCACGGCCCGGCGGTACTGCTGTTCACGCTCGGTCACCGGGGCGTCCGGGGACCAGATCGTCGGGTAGTCGTTGCAGGCCACGGCGAGGTAGAGGTCGATGTTCTCCATGACCGGCGCGGTGGCGGCGCGGACCGCGAAGGCGCGCAGGGGAGCGTCGTCGCCGCGCACCGCCGCACGCAGGGCGGCGGGGACGGTGCCCAGCACGGGGTCGGGATCGCTGCCGACCCCGGAGGTGGCGGCCTCGAAGAGCAGGCTGGCGAACTTGTCCTCGGTCAGCGTGAACGGGCGCTCGCCGGGGACGGGCAGCGGGTCGGTGCGCAGGCGGGCGTTCACCGCACGCAGGTCCGCGACGGCGGCCGCGCCGTCACAGGCGCCGCTGCGGTCGCAGATGCGCTGTAGCGCCAGCGACACCGCTTCGGCGTTCGGGCGGTTGAGCGTATCGAAATCGTGCGGGTACGCACCCGACAGCACCATGGACTGAACGTGGTCCGGGTGGCGCTGGGCGTAGACCGGCAGCAGGTAGGTGCCGTAGGAGATGCCGTACAGCACCACCTTCGGAATGCCGAGTTCGGTACGGACGGCGTCGAAGTCGTCCACGGTGGCGGCGGAGGTGTAGCCCGCCGCGCGGGGGCCGAGCAGTTCACCGCAGCGAGTTGCCGTCCGGCGCTGTTCGTCTCGGGAGAGGGTCAGGAAATCCTGGTCGGGGACACCGCAATCCAGCGGTGTGGACCGGCCGGTGCCGCGCGGGTCGATGAGCAGGAGATCGTGGTCGGCGAGGAGATCGCCGTCGACGGCGGCCAAGGCCAGATCGGCGTGCTCGATGAGCGGGACGCCCGGGCCGCCCGGATTCGGAAGGATGGTGCCCGCGGCGGGGGTGTCCTGGTCGGTGCGGTGGATCAGCGCGTAGGCGACCTGGACGGTGCCCAGGTCGGGGCTGCCGGGCACCAGGTCGCGGTCGATGGTGCCGCAGTCGACGCGGTGGGTGTCGAGGGTCGGGCACCACTCCGGGATGCCGGATGCGGGCGTGCCCGCGGGGGGAAGTGTGCTCGCCGCGGTGTGCGAGCCGCCGGAGGGTTGTGCGCCGCCGCACGCGGTGAGCGTGCTCAGTGCCACCAGTGCGGCGGCGACTGTTGTCAGTGCGGTGCGCGTCGTGCTGCGCATATCGGTCGGGACCTTTCGCCGTGGTGCCTCCCGGTGAGGCACGACAGCGATGGTGGTGGGGTGAGGTCGGACCGACGTGAAAGGAACGGCAAAGGGGTGTAAGAAAGTGACGGCTCTGGAGGGTGTCTGCGCTTGCCCACCCTGCGCCCCCGCGCAGACGCTCAGCGCGTTACAGGGAGACCGGGTAGGTGGGTTCCTGGATCTCCGGTTTGATGCGCTGTTCGACGAAGATGCCGTGCCAGATCATGAAGACCAGCAGGGTCCACAGGCGGCGGCTGTGGTCGGAGGTGCCCGCGCGGTGGGCGTCCAGCATGCCCAGCACGGCGGTCTTGTCGAGCAGGTGGTCGGTGGCGGAGTCGGTGATCTGCTGACGCGCCCAGTCGTAGAGCTCCGGGCCACGCAGCCAGTGCCGCAGCGGGACGGGGAAACCGAGCTTGGCGCGGTGCAGGACGTGCGGGGGCACGATGTCCTCCAGCGCGCGGCGCAGGGCGTACTTGGTGGTGTCCTTGGTGATCTTCTGATCCACCGGGATCTTCTCGGCGACCGCGAAGACCTCCGGATCCAGGAACGGCACCCGCAGCTCCAGCGAATTGGCCATGGTCATCTTGTCGGCCTTGACCAGGATGTCGCCGCGCAGCCAGGTGAACAGGTCCAGATGCTGCATGCGCGCCACCGGATCCCAGTCGCGGCCCTGCATGGCCCAGATGGGATCGGTCACATCGCGATGCGTCCACTCCGGACGGAAATCGCGCAGCACCGAACGCAATTGGGCGTCGTTGAAGCTGCGGGCATTGCCGTAGTAGCGGTCCTCGAGGGTCAGCGAACCACGGTGCAGCAGACTCTTGCCGCGGGTACCGTCGGGAATGCGCTCCGACAGTCGCCCCGCCAGGCGGCGCAGCGGCTTGGGCAGGTACTCGAACGGCTTCAGCGACAGCGGTTCCCGGTAGATGGTGTAACCACCGAACAGTTCGTCGGAACCTTCGCCGGACAGCACCACCTTGACGTGCTTACGGGCCTCCTTGGCTACGAAATACAACGGCACCAGCGCCGGATCGGCCACGGGTTCGTCCAGGTACCAGACGATCTCCGGAATGGAGGCGGCGAACTCCTCGGGGCTCACGGTGCGGATGTAGTGCTTCGCGCCGATGGCGGCGGCGGTCTCGGCGGCCACATCGGCCTCCGAGTAGCCCTCGCGCTCGAACGCCGAGGTGAAGGTGAGCAGATTCGGATTGTGCCGGATGGCCAGCGCCGCGATGGCGGTGGAATCGATACCGCCGGAGAGGAACGCGCCGACCGTGACGTCCGCGCGCATATGCTTGGCCACCGAATCCTCCAGGGCCTCGGCGATCTCGCGATAGCGGTACTCGGCGGTATTCGGGCGCTGCGCCGCCGGACGCGGACGCGTGGTGGGCGGCTGCGCGGTCACCTCGCCGGGCTTCGCGAAGGGCACCACCCGGAAACGCGGATCGAAGTAGCGGGTGATCTTCGGGGCCTGCCCGGGCTCCACCCACGCGTAGCAGCCCGACTCCAGCCGCCGCACATCCCGGTGCAGGGTCTCCGGCTCGGGGACGTACTGCAACACCGTGTAGTGCTCGAGCGCGCGCGGATCGAGCGCATCGCCCAGCCCGAGCTGGGGGAGCAGGTCCAGCAGGCTCTTCTTCTCGCTGGAGAAGGCCGTACCGCCCGGACCGGTGGCCAGGAACAGCGGCTTGATGCCGAACCGGTCGCGGGCGATGAACAGCTTGCGGGTCTCGGTGTCCCAGATCGCGAAGGCGAACATGCCGCGCAGGCGGGCGGCCGCCTCCGGACCCCAGTAGTGGAAGGCCGCGGCGATGGTCTCGGTATCGCCCTCGGTGGCGAACATGGGGTCGGCCCCGAACTCGGCCCCGTGCTCGGCGGTCAGCTGCTCGCGCAGTTCGAGATAGTTGTAGATCTCGCCGTTGAAGGTCATGGCGTAGCGCTGCCGGTTCTCCGGCGGACCCCAGCGCAGCGGCTGGTGCGAATGCTCGATATCGATGATCGAGAGGCGGTTGAAGCCGAACACCATGTGCTCGTCGTGCCAGGTGCCCCGCTCATCGGGGCCGCGGTGACGCTGACAGACCAGCGCCTCGTGCAGCTGCGCCGCGATGGCTTCGGCAGTGGTCCCCTCCGGAGCGCCGGAAGTGTCAACGGTCAGATAGCCGAGCAGTCCACACACTGCGACGAAAACCTCGCTTCGGGAGTCAAGGGAACACCGTGCCCCCGGACGGGGCGGGTACGACGAAACTCAATGCCCGAGTATGCCGTATCTTTGGCCCTCCGCTTCGCTCCGGGCGGGTTCGCGGCGCTGGAGGTCCCGGTTCTTCCCTCCGTCCGCTCCCCCGCTTCGCTCCTCCGCTCCACTCAGTCCAGAACCGGGACGCGCCGCGAACCAGGGGTGTTGTGGTTCGGGGACCAGGGGAGTTGGGGCGCAGGGGGTGTGGTGGGGCGTGTCGTGGGCTACCCGATCACATCCAGGGCGGTGGTTTGGTCTACGCTGCGTAGTACTCGGGAACTCCCGGGGTCGGTGGCGCGTTGTGCGCCCGACCCTGAGAATTTCCCAAACGTGCTGAATATGTGCCGTCCGGCGGAAGGGAGTCCGGGCGGCGCCGTGTCGAATAGACGACCAGGAAGGCGTTGAGCGTGGCGCACAAGGCGAGCGAGGCGATAGGGGCACGACCCGCCCAGGGTCGGCGGGGCCGTATCCTTCGGCGGGCCGGGCTGGCGGTGTCCATGGGGATGACCGCGATGCTCGTCTCCGGCTGCTCGATCGATAACCCGTGGCTTCGGTTCGGCTGGCCCTCGGGTGTCACGCCGCAGGCCACCAAGATGCGGGAGCTGTGGACCTGGTCCGTGCTCGCCGCGCTGGCGATGGGCGTGCTGGTCTGGGGTCTGACCTTCTGGACCGTCATCTTCCACCGCAAGAAGAAGAACTCGCCGGAGTTCCCGCGCCAGACCGGCTACAACGTGCCGCTGGAGCTGACCTACACGGCGATCCCGTTCGTGATCATCGCGGTGCTGTTCTACTTCACCGTGGTCGTGCAGAACTACGTGCACGAGAAGGTCGACAACCCGGATGTCGTGGTCGACGTGACCGCCTTCCAGTGGAACTGGAAGTTCGGCTACCAGAAGGTCG
Source organism: Nocardia otitidiscaviarum NBRC 14405 (assembly GCF_000308635.1). Taxonomy (GTDB): domain Bacteria; phylum Actinomycetota; class Actinomycetes; order Mycobacteriales; family Mycobacteriaceae; genus Nocardia; species Nocardia otitidiscaviarum. The sequence continues at coordinate 127,740 of NZ_BAGD01000054.1, forward strand.
ACTTCAAGGACGGTGGCCTCCAGTACGACGGCGTCGACGCCGAGCGCGAGGAGATGAACACCCAGATCCGGGAAGAGTGCCTGGAGCGCAAGAACGACGAGGGCCACCCGCAGCCGTGCCCGAACAACGGCCTGCCGGCCAATGACATCTCCTACCTGAACTACGACAAGATCGAGACCATCGGCACCTCGGAGGAGATCCCGGTGCTGGTCCTGCCGACCGGCAAGGTCATCGAGTTCGAGCTGGCGGCCGCGGATGTCATCCACGCCTTCTGGGTGCCGGAGTTCCTGTTCAAGCGCGACGTGATGCCGAACCCGAAGGAAAACCACTCGGACAACACCTTCCAGATCACCAAGATCGAGAAGGAAGGCGCGTTCGTGGGCCGCTGCGCGGAAATGTGCGGCACCTTCCACTCCATGATGAACTTCGAGGTCCGCGCGGTGACGCCGGAGAAGTTCGAGCAGTACCTGAAGGAGCGCGAGTCCGGTAAGACCAATGCCGAGGCGTTGGCCGCCATCGGTGAGTCGCCGGTCGCCGTGACCACCAAGCCCTTCGACACCGAACGTACGGCCCGCGGTGAGGGCCTTACGGAAGCCGCCAAGTGAGGACTGAACTGACATGAAGGTCGAAGCTCGCATCTTCGAACTGATCACGATCTTCTTCGTGCTCGTGGCCATCGTGTACGGCTACTTCACCGCCCAGTCGCGCACCGGCGTCGAATGGGCGGGCACCACCGCCATCGTGCTGTCGGCGGGCCTGTCGCTGATCGTCGGCACCTACTTCCGCTTCGTGGCGCGACGTCTCGACCTGCGCCCCGAGGACTTCGAGGACGCTGAGATCGCGGACGGCGCGGGCGACCTGGGCTTCTTCTCGCCCGGTTCGTTCTGGCCCATCCTGCTGGCCGCGGCGGGCTCGGTCGCCGCGCTGGGCTTCGCGTTCTTCCAGTTCTGGCTGATCGGCGTCGGCGTGGTGCTGATCCTGATCGCCGCGGGCGGTCTGGTGTTCGAGTACCACCTCGGACCCGAGAAGCACTGACCCGAGCACACCAAGCGCCCCGCCCGGATTCCGGGCGGGGCGTTTCGCATTTCGCGTGCGTGTCATGACGGGACACGCTCGCGGTTTGTCCGGTTGCGCGAATCCGCCGCGGTATTTCGCTTTTCCGCGCTCCCGCCTGCGCTACGGTCGGCTGTCATTTCGAACGAGATCACGAGGAAAGGGCGGGATGAAGCTTCGTATGTCCACGCTGGCGGTGCCAGCCCTTTGTGTGCTGTTCACGACCGCGGGTGCCGCCGTCACGGCGGGTCCGGCCGCGGCGACCGCGATCTCCGGGGGCTGTGAGGGCGGGCATGTGCAGTTCATGTCCGACACCCCCATCGGTCTGGAGCCCACACAGGTGACGGCGCGGCTCGACGGCGATCTGCACACCTGCGTCGGCACCCCGACCGAGGAGGGTGGCTGGTCCACCGATTTCGTCGGCGAGGCCAGCTGCCTGGGCGTCAACGGGAAGCTGGACGCCACCTTCAACTGGGCCAATGGTGAGGTCAGCCGCCTCGTCGGGCCGTTCGCGCTGAACGGTTACGGTGCGCCCGCGACCAATACGCTCCAGATCGTGGAGGGGCCGGGCGCCGGGGGCACGGTGGTGATCACGACCGGCCCGATCGAGAAGGCGGGTGGCTCGGTGACCACGTGTATCGACGGACCCATCCGGAATGTCGGAATGCCGGTCACCGGAGCGCAATTCGCGTGAGGGTGAGAGGCGGGGTGCTCGGCGGCGGGCACCCCGCCTTCCCCTCATCCGCGCAATTACCGAAAGCGCTGTAAGCCGCGCTGCTACCTGCCGAGGCGCTACATGCCGAAGGCGTGCATGAGGCGGCTGGTGGAGCGTGGCGCGACGCCCGCGAGCCCGCGCAGGGTGCGGGAGAAGCGGGGCTCCACCCGGCTGGGCCGGGTGCGGATAGCGTGCTCGATCCAGCGGGCCGCCTCGGCGGGCACCGAGACCGGATGTTCGGCGTAGTAGTCCGGCGATTCGGCGTCGGCCTTGAAGGCCGGATACTGCACCGAGGTGACGTGGATGCCGCGCGGCGACAGTTCCGCGTCCGCACAGTCGCCGAAGGTGGTCCAGGCGGCCTGAGCACTGGCGTAGGAGGCGAAATTCGGTGCGGCCCCGGTCGACAGGCTCCACGGCCCCACATTGACCACATGCCCGGATCCGCTGGCCAGCATGGCCGGGATCAGGCCGAGGGTGAGCCGGAGCGGGCCGAAGTAGTTGGCGGCCATCATGCGCTGATAGTCGCGGAACTTGTCCAGCGATTGCAGTACCGGTCGGCGCAGCGGGCGGCCCGCATTGTTGACCAGCACGTCGATGCGTTCGAACTCGGCGACCGCCCATTCGACGAGTTGGTCCACATCGCCGAGGGCGGACATATCGCAGCGGTGCCAGCGGGCCGTACCGCCCGCTTGGACAATGGTATTGGTGTCGGAGATCAGGAGATCGCCGCGCCGTGCCACCAGCAGCACCTCGGCGCCCTGAAGGGCTAGTAGCCGGGCGGTGGCACGGCCGATATCGGAACAGGCATCGGTGATGACGATTCGTTTGCCCGCGATGGATTCGGAGGCGGGCCGACGGCGATCATGGCGGAATTCGATCATGGAACAGGCAACCTTCGTGTGGGAACGAGCCGAACCATGCATCAGCACCCCGCCGACAGTGCCGATACCGGCCGCACATCGCCGCTGACTGATTGCCAGGAGTGTGCGGCGGAACACAGTCTAGTCGGTCGGGTCATACCGCCGGGCGCGTTCGGCGACACAGATCTCGTCGATTCCGGACACGATGTCGCGCAGCATCTCCGAGGGCAGCGCGGCCGGACGCAGCCGACAGGTGAAGGTGATGAAACCGTGGTCCTCGCCGTCGAGTTCGCGCAGGTAGGGGGACCGCACACCGTAGGTCATGGCCGAGATGACGGTGAAGCAGCCGGTGCGTTCGCGCAGGTCGGAGAACAGGTCGTGCAGGCCGTGGAAGACCCGCGCGTAGGTGGACATGGGGGCGAACAGCGAGATGCGGTACGCCGGACCGCGTTCGGAGGAACTGATGACGGTATCGGCCAGGAACTCCGCGTCCCGCAGCGTCAGCACCTTCGGAGCGAACATGAGCGCACCGGCCGCGGCATAGCGCACCGGCATACCCGCGCGGCCGCCCGCCGAGGAGGCGATGGCGCCCAGCGACTTTCGGGCACGCGCGCCGACCTCGCGCCGGGCGCGCAGCGAACCGGTGGGCGTGGTCGGGTGCAGGCTCGACCACTGCCCGAACCGCATGGTGCCCAGTTTGACCTGTCCGGTGCCGACCGGTCGCGACACCCGCAGCGGCGCGGTGTCGACCCACCGGCCCACCTGGAGTACCGCGTCACCGGGCCGGGTGATCTCCTGCACCGACTGGTCGACGAAGGTGTCGAAATCCAGGAAGCGGTGCGCGTCGGTGGTGAGCCAGGTGCGGTCCTTGTCCACCGTGCGCACGGCGAGGGTGAGCGCGGTGATGATGCCGGTGCGTCCGCCACCGCCGAGGATGCGCCGGAACCGCTCGGTATTGTGGCCGCGCCCGCAGGTGCCGAATCGTCCGTCCTGATCGACGTATTCGAGTTCCACCACATTGTCGCTGAACATGCCGAACCGGTGCGAGGCGGAACTGAGCCCGCCGACCGCCGCGAATCCGCCCGCGGTGATCTCACGGTGGTCGCCCACGATCGGCAGGCCCAGCCCGTGCGCACCCAGCGTGCGGTCGATCTCGGCCAGCCGCGCCCCCGCCTGCACCCGCACGGTGCGGGCGTCGGCGTCGACCACCTGCACCCGGTTCATCTTCCGCATGGACAGCACCGCACCCTGCTCCGGTACCGCCAGCTCGTCCTCGGCCCGCTCGCCACCGCGGATGATCAGCGGTTTCGTCGACTTGCGCGAATCCCGAACCGTGCGAACCACATCCGCGGTGTCACGGGGCAGGAACTCATCTCCGATGGTGGGTGCGGACGTGCTCATGGCGCTACAGCTAACCACAAAACCGGAGGTTGCGCGCCCCTGTCCAGATGGCCGATCAGCCAGCGGGAGACAAGCGCTGAGTGAACAGGATCTTCCCGCTCGCGTCGCACAGATTCACCGTCAACTCCCGGCTGCGCCCGTCGATGAGCACCTCGCCGAAATGCTGGAACTCGCCGTCCAGCGGAGAGGTGTTCTGCGTGGCCGGAGCGTGCACGAACACCGCCTCCGGCCCGAAGGTGCGATCCAGGTCGTTGGGTCCGAACGCACCGGCATTGAGCGGGCCGGAGACGAACTCCCAGAACTCGTCGAAATCGGTGAAGGCGGCCCGGCTCGGGGAGTAGTGGTGGGCGGCGGTGTAGTGCACGTCGGCCGTCAACCAGACCACCCCGGTCACCCGGTTCGCCTTGATCGAGGACAGCACCCGCGCGATCTCGGCCTCCCGCCCCGAGGGCGCGCCCGGATCATTGTTGGCCACCCCTTCGAAAGCGGTCCGGTCCTTCTGCTCACCGTCCTTGACCACCAGCCCCAGCGGCAAATCGTTGGCGACGATCTTCCAGGTGGCCGTCGAATCACGCAGACCGTCCATGAGCCACCGGGTCTGGGCCGGACCGAGAATCCGGCCGTCGGCGCCGGTGTTCTCGGTATTGGCATCCTTGTAGGTGCGCATATCGAGCACGAACACGTCCAGCAGCGGCCCGTAGGAAACCTTGCGGAACAGCCGACCGTCCACGGCCTCCCGGGGATCCACCGGCATCCATTCGTGGAACGCCTGCCACGAGCGGGTGGCGAGGGTGTCCATATTCCGTTCCGAATAGCCCTTGGCGGCGGCGACCGTCCCACCCGGTGACCAGTTGTTCACGGTCTCGTGGTCGTCCCACTGCACCAGTTGCGCGACCGAGCCGTTGAACCGCCGGTAGTTCTCGTCGGACAGGTTGTAGGCGTAGTTGCCCCGGAATTGTTCGAGAGTCTGCGCCACAGTCGATTTCGCCTCGGTGACGGTGTTGCGCCAGACTCGGCCGTCCGGCAGGGTGACCGACTCCTGGAGCGGACCGTCGGCGTAGATGGAGTCGCCGGAGTGCAGGAACAGGTGCGGGTCGCGAGCGGCCATGGTGGAGAAGACCTGCATGCCACCGAGATCCGGATTGCTGCCGTACCCCTGTCCCGCCACATCGCCGGACCAGAGGATCTTGATATCCGACGGCGCGCTGGGAACGGTGCGGAAGACGCCCGTGATCGGCTCGGACGTCGCACCGTCCGCGGCCTCCAGGGTGACCCGGTAGTGCACCTGCTGACCCGGCTGCAACCCGGCGATCCGGAGCCGCCCGGTGCCGTCCGTCTCCGGTGTCAGCAGCGGGCCCTCGAAACGCCGTGGGTTGTTGAAGGATTCGGTACCGGCGGTTTCGACGATGAGCTTGGCCGGGGCATCGGAGCGTGCCCAGATGAGGGCACCGTCCGGGCGCGGATCGCCGACCGCGACCCCGTGCGTGAGCGTGGGGCGCTGGCGGACGACGGCCGGGCCGTCAGTGGAGCAGGAGACCAGCGCGGGCGCGGCCACCAAGCCGAAGGCGGAGGTGCGAAGAAGCGTGCGTCGAGTGAAGCCGGTGTGTAGGGCCATGGGGGTGACCTTTGCTGAGGTTTCTCAACGGACTTTGAACGGCAGATGACGAGGAAAGGACAAATGCGACTTGCTGGAATGGGTGCGTGAATTGGTTTTCTCCTTCTGCCGCAACTCTTTTCCCGATAGAATTGCGGCATGAATACGAGCCGGGCAGGTGAGGTATTCGCGGTCGTGGAGGAATTGACGACCGCGACCACCGCCCTGCTCGACGAAGACCTCACCCGCTACTCCGACACCGACTTCGTCGAACTCATGCGACGCGTGGAAACCGTCCGCGCTCGGTTGGGAGCGGTGTCGCATCGGCTGGTGATCGAGACCAGCGACCGGTCGTGCTCTCCATGCGCCTCGAGGACCTCGAACGCGGCGCCGGGCATGCGGTCACCGGCGCGGGCACGACCATGTCGATCCCGACCGCACTGCGGATGGCAGCGGTTGGCGTGTGTCGCCCGCGATCGTGGGTGTACGTTCCCCGGCTGTGATGCGCCCGCGACGATGTGCGCGGTCCACCACCTGATCCCGTGGGCGACCCGGCACGCAGACACCGGGTCAATCACCGCCACCACGGCGACGAACTCCTCGCCCCCGCTATCCACCGACTGCGCGTGAAACAAGACGCCGGACTACCACCGCCACCCCTGCGGCGATAGGCCGCTTGCCGGTCGGGGCGGTACCGCCGCCCTGCGCCCGGGGTGTGCGGCAGCAGCGGCTCCGTCAGCTCCCACAGCCAGCGCAGACACTGACGATGACGACAAAGCGCCCCGTATCGGCCATCGCATGGATAGCGTGCAACCCATGCCGATGGTACAACTCGCCGCCCGGGCCACCGCCGCCGTACTTATGACGCTGACTGCCGGAGCCTGCAGCAGCGACGGCCACGCCACCATCGACGAGCTGGCCAGCGCAATGGCCGAGGCGTACAACACCAAGGACACCGACGCGCTGATCGACCTGACATGCGAGGCGGACAAACCGAGGGCCGAGAAGATGGATCTGAACGTGGAGATGGAGGCGAGGACGTTCGGATTGCCCTACACCGTGTCAGTCGTCAAGGCCGAGGAAAACGGCGATCAGGGCACCGTGACACTTGCGTTGAACGCCAACAATAAATCACTGCCCGAGGAGTACGACGTGTCGAAAGTCGACGGCGAATGGCTCATCTGCGACCGCTGAAAACCGCAGGGCGGCACACCTTCCCGCTCGCCTACCCCTCGATACGACAAGACCCGCTTCGGTTTGAAATCTCTGGAACGCGCCCACAGCCGGTCTGAGGGCTGGAATAGCCACCCAACGGCACCACACCTCAATTCTCTTCATCCCTCACAACCACACCGTCGCGGAACTCATCTTCCATAGCGGACAGCCCGATCCGCGCCGATGTCTGAAGTTCGGAATCCCAGTCGGCGGCCAGCAGTTCGGTCTGCGACTGCCGCGTGCGGTGGGGTGGGAGAGAAGCGAAGCGGCGTTCGGTCGCCAGGACCGTTTCGAGCAGGGGAGCGGCGACGGCCGCGGGGGAGCCGATCTTGCTGATGAGGCGGGCGGCGGCGCGGCAGTCGGCGTCGGCGTAGCCCGAGTTCAAGGGGGTCAGGGCGGCTAGGAGTACCGGTACGGCCGGGTCCGGGTCGCCGGTGATGTGCCACCAGGCGGAGGCGGCGTGGACGCGTTCCCAGCCGCCCGGGGACTCCAGGCGTTTGCGGACGTCGTCGGCGAAAGGCACGGCGAGGGAACCGAGTTCGGCGAGGCGGTCGAAGTCGACGGCGATACCGGTTTCCACGGCTTCGCCGAAGACCCGCACGGCCACCTCCGGTTCGCCGGTGACCCGCCAGTGCGCCCAGGCGGCGGTCTGGGTGCCGTGCCAGCGCAAGGAGGTGTCGGGCGGGAGGTCCGTGTCGTGCCGGGGCGGCTGCTCCGCGCCCAGGGCGAAGCGTTCGAGGAGATCCGCCGCCGGGTGCGCGGCCGGGCCGATCGCGCCGATCACCTCGCAGGCCCAGCGGGCATGGCCGGTGCGCAAGTACGGCAACAGTTCCGGCACGGCCGGTGCGGCCGCCGGACCCCACGCCGTCAAGGCGCGCAGGAGCGGGCGCAGGGCGCTGTGGTAGCCCTCGGTGGCGAGACAGGTGCGGATGCCCGGCAGCAGCGCGTCGGCGAAGTCGACCAGGGGAGTGAGGACGTGGTCGATATCGAAGGGGTCGCGGAGCATGCCGATGCGGCCGCTGGTCAGCCAGTCGCGCACGGTGTCGACGGCGGCCCGGTGGCGCAGGCGCGACAGTGCGAGAGTGACCGAGCCGAAAGAGCTCTCATGTCCGAGCGTGGCGACCATGACCGGTACCAGCGGTGCGAAATCCTGGCTTGGTTCCGTGCCCGCGACCGCCGCCAGCACCCCCGCCGCATCATCGCTGTGATAGTCCGGATCGGCGACGCAGCGGGCCAATTCGGCGAGCAACTCGGGTTGCGAAGTCCGCCACTGCATCAGGATCTCCGAGGTGAGCGCGACACCCACCGACCGCAGTTCGGGATCGCCGGCGGCGAAGGAGGTCTTGGCCAGTTCGACGGTATCCGCGAGCGGCATCACCATGGCGGTGCGCGCGATATTGGGATCCGTTCTGGCCGTGGCCAAGAGCCGGAGCAGCCACGAGCTCAACATCACTCCGGTCTCTTGCGTCATGGATCGTACGTTACCGTTTCGTGATAAATACCGCGAGGTGGCTGCCGCGCGGTAAGGGGCGGGCGAATAATGGCGGGGAAGGTGTCGGGCCGGTCGGATACCGTTGCGCGATATGAACAGGGCGCGGTTGATCGCGGAGATGTCGGCCGGGGCGACGCCGGAATTCCTCTACTTCTGGGGCCATACGCGGACGCCCGGGCACGAGGTGGGCCGCTGGGTGCTCAGTCAGTGGTGGCCGGTCGAGTTCCCGGTGGACGGTGTGAGCTACCGCAGCGCCGAACATTTCATGATGGCCGAGAAGGCCCGGCTGTTCGGTGACGAGGAGATGCGGGCGCGGGTGCTGGTCAGCGCGACGCCCGCGGACGCCAAGCGGCTCGGGCGCGCGGTGCGCGGATTCGACGACGCCACCTGGCTGGCTCGTCGCTACGACATCGTGGTGCGCGGCAGTATCGCGAAATTCGGTGCGCACGAAACCCTTCGGGACTTCTTGGTGGGCACCGGCGACAAGGTGCTGGTGGAAGCCGCGCCCCGCGACACCGTCTGGGGGATCGGGCTCGGCGCCGACCGTCCGGAGGCGGCCGATCCGGCGGCGTGGCGAGGGGAGAACCTGCTCGGCTTCGCGCTCATGGAGGCGCGGGCCGCACTGCGCTGACACCTACTCGTTGACCAGGCGCAGGCTGGGCGTGTGCGCCCGCTTCCGGTCCACCAGCCACACCATCAGGGCCTGGTCCAGAGTGGGGCTCATGGTTTCGATCTCCACCTCGGTGTCGCCGCGTTCGGGATGGTCCAATCGCATGACGCCCGTGCGGTGTTCGATGACGCGGTGCGAATGCCAGCGGTGAGCGAATTCCGGATACGACCGCAGGGCGGCCACCAAGGTGTGCAACTCGGAATCGTCGGTCCAATGCGCACAGGCCGAGCGCAGCGCCGAGATGTACATGTCCGCGACCTCCGGCCAATTGCGAATATGCTGTGCCGCAGCGGAATTCCCGAAAATGTAGCGCGCCAGATTGCCATGGTTGGACTCGTCCAGCAGTCCCAGAGGGGTCGCGAAATCCCGCCAGGCCGGATTGCATGCGAGAATGTTCAATCGCCGCCCCACCAGCAGGGCCGGTGTCGGATGCAGAGTGTCCAGGACCGCCTGCAAGGTCTCGCTCACCCGCTCGTGCGCCTTCCCGGCGGTGGGGCAGGCGGCCGGTTCCATACCGAAGCTGATGCGCAGGAAATGCTGTCGTTCGGCGGCGGTGAGCCGGAGCGCGTCCGCGAGCGCCGCGAGCACGCTCGCGGAGGGATTGGTGTCGCGCCCCTGCTCCAGCCGGGCGAGATAGTCGACGCTCACCCCGGCGAGCGCGGCCACCTCCTCCCGTCGCAGACCGGGGGTGCGGCGGCGTCGGCCGGGCGGCAGGCCGACCTGCTCGGGCTGCAACTGGGCCCGGCGGGCCACCAGGAATTCGGCGAATTCGGACTGTGCCACGCCAACCATGATGCCCGGTCCGATGGTTGTTATCCCCGCCCTGTCAGTCCCAGGATCAGCGCGGTGTGGTTACCGGACCGGAGTCCACTTAGCGTTTCCGGTATGACGACTTCGACACAGCCGACCCTCGCCACCGGTGCCTGGACGCTCGACACCGCGCACTCCTCGGTCAATTTCACCGTCCGCCACCTGGGCATCTCCAAGGTTCGCGGCCGATTCAACCGCTTCGAGACGGAGTTCGTGGTGGACGAGACCGGTGCCGCCGCCGTGTCCGCGACCATTCACCTCGACTCCTTCGACACCGGCAATGCCGACCGCGACGCCCACGCCCGCGCGGCCGATCTGCTCGATGTGCAGTCCCGGCCCACCCTCACCTTCAAGGCGCTCGAACCACTGCGCGTCACCGAGGACTTCCAGGTCACCGGCGAGGTCACCCTCGGTGGTGTGACCGCACCCGTCACCCTCGACGTCGAATGGGGCGGGCTGCAACCTTTCCCGCAGACCGGCGACAACCACATCGGGTTCACCGCCACCGGCACGCTGAAGCGCACCGATTTCGGCGTGGCCACCGCCATCCCGTCGGCCATGATCAGCGACAAGGTGGCGATCGAGCTGGATATCCAGCTCATCGAGCCGAAGGCGTAAGCGTTCAGCGCGTGCGCTCGTGGAAGAGGAGCAGGGTGTAGGCGGCGACGGTGTCGGCGTCGATGATCACCCCGGAGCTGATCATGGATTCGAGTTCGGCCCGGGTGAACCAGGCCGACCGCATATCCTGCTCCTCCACCTCCCGCTCGTGCGGGCCCTCGGTCAGATCGGTGGCCAGGAAATAGTGTCCGCGATTGCTGCACACGGCCGGGGCGGGGGCCAACTCGCCCAGATACGTCATGGTGGCGGCCCGTAGCCCCGTCTCCTCCCGCAGTTCCCGATGCGCGATCTCGATCGGTTCGGCGGCGGTGGCACGGTCGGGCAGCGATCCGGCCGGAAACTCCCAACTCCGCCGCCCGAGCGGATACCGATACTGCTCGACCAGGTGGAACCGCTCCCCGTCGCGCGGCACCACGATCGCGAAGTCCGAACGATCCACCACGCCGTAGATGCTGGTGCTGCCGTCGGCGCGCCGAATGGCGTCCTCCCGAACCGTCATCCAGGCATTCGAATAGACCTCACGCGAATCGATCGTCTCCATACCCGACGATCCTGCCGGACGAGCGGTCGCACCCGCCGCTGCCCCGGTATTCGGGGGCTCCCGACCCGCCCGCCCGCCCATTACCGTCGCCCGCGTGGGGTCACGGCCCCACGGTGTCCGGCCGCACTGCCCGGCGGCCGGGATATGGCCTGGGCGTGCGCTTTTCGGTCCCGAACGAGCGGTAGAGCGCCGAATCCGGAAAGCGCCCGCCCAGGCCGCCCCGAACGCGCCGATTCGGCGAGTGCCTGCCCGATGCACTGGGCTGGCTTGCCTCGTGCGGTGCGTGGCTGCTTCGCGTGGTGTGTGCTGCCACGAGTGGTGTGCACTGCTTCGCGTGGTGCGCAAGTCTTCGCGCCTCACACGCTCCTTCGCACACCTTGCCCCGTACACACGCCCCGGTAGTGCGGCGCGCCCGGTCGTGCATCATGCCGGGGCGCACGTCGCGCCCGGTTGCACGTCCGTGGGAGTGTGCGCTCGTCGTGGGGCGGCTCTGCCTTATCGCTGTCCTCCGGCTACCGCGGCAGCGGCGGCCATGGTGTCGGTGGCCAGGGCATCCAATGCGGCTGCGGTGAGATTGGTGTCGGGGCAGGCGACTACGGCGGCGGTGACGCGGGCGGGGGTGACAGTGTCGGGGGTCGTGCGGTCGGCGGGAATGCTGCCGCCGGGGGCGAAGATCGGCGCGGCGACCGAGACCACCGCGTTGTGGTCGGTGAGTTCGTCGGGCAGGTAGTCGATGGTGATGAGGTCGGTGATCATCGCGTTGAGGCGGTGGCGCAGGGGATCGGTGACGGGGGAGTGGCGGAGGGTGGAGAGGGCCTCGAGCATCGGGGTGGAGTCGTCGGCGAGGCGCTCGACCGCGTAGCCGCGGGTGCGGATGGCGTCCAGTACGGCGCTCAGGCGGGGGCGGTGGGACGGGTCGGCGGTGGCGATCCAGGCGTCGCGTTCGGGCGCGGCGGCCCAGGCGACGAATTCGCGGCAGACCGGCGGGGCCAGGGGGAGGCGGCGGCCCACCCGGATCCAGGGCACCGAGGGGCTGCCGATGACCTCCGTGACGAGGATGGCGTCGGCTTCGCGTTCGGCGAGGAAGACCGGAATATCGTGCTGGGCGGCCAGCTTTCGCATGGGTTCGGCGGCCAAGCGGCGCAGCGGGAAGGCGGCTTCGGCGCGCCGCGCGACCGTCACCAACTCCAATCCCAGGCTGTAGTTGCCGCTGTCGTCGCGCAGCGTCCAGCCGTCGGCGGTGAGCTGGGTCAGCACCGCGTGCGCCGTCGCCCGGGACATGCCGGTGGCGCGGACGATGGCCGCCAGCGAGAGGTGTTCGGCCGGGCGGCGCGACAGCAGGTCGATCACCCGCACCACCCGCTGGGTAGGCGGAGAGGCGGACGGCTCGGGCTGGGCGGCTGCGGTCATCGTTCGTCCTGCTCGTCGGTGCGCGAAGGGCGTGCGCAGGTGCGGAGGGCATGTGGAGGTGTGGAAGCGGCCCCGGGGCAGGGGAATTCACCATGGGCTATTGACCGCCGTCAGGCTTGCCGCCTATCGTCGGTGTCACATTATCGAACAATAGCGTCGAATATTCGACACCGCAACCCCGGGGGGCTCCTCGGGGGAAACGGCTCGGGTGGCGTTCGGCGCGGTAGGTGAGTGAGTGATGCCCACGGGATACGAGCTGTCGCATCTGACAGCGCTCGAGGCCGAATCGGTGCACATCATCCGAGAGGTCGCGGCCACCTTCGAGCGGCCGGTACTGCTGTTCTCGGGCGGCAAGGATTCGGCGGTCATGCTGGAACTGGCGCGACGGGCGTTCTGGCCCGCACCGCTGCCCTTCCCGCTGCTGCACATCGACACCGGGCACAACTTCGACGAGGTGATCGACTTCCGGGACCGCACCGCCGAACGGCTGGGCGCGCGCCTGCTGGTGGCGCGGGTGCAGGACGATATCGACGCCGGACGGGTGGTGGAGCGACCGGGCGAGACCCGCAACCGCCTGCAGACCACCACCCTGCTGCGCGCCATCGGCGAACACCGCTTCGACGCGGTCTTCGGCGGCGCGCGCCGCGACGAGGAGAAGGCTCGCGCCAAGGAACGGGTGTTCAGCTTCCGCGACGAGTACGGGGCCTGGGATCCGCGCGCCCAGCGCCCCGAGGTGTGGAACCTGTACAACGGACGGCACCGCAGAGGTGAGCACATCCGGGTGTTCCCGCTGTCGAACTGGACCGAGCTGGATATCTGGGAGTACATCGACTCCGCCGCCGTGGAGTTGCCGTCGCTGTACTACGCGCACCGTCGCGAGGTGGTGGAGCGCGACGGAATGCTGTTGGCCACCAACCGTTTCCTACAGCTCGGCCCGGGGGAGCGGCCCTACGAGACCACCGTGCGCTTCCGCACCGTCGGCGACGCCACCTGCACCGGCTGCGTCGAATCCAGCGCCGACACTCCCGCCGAGGTGATCGCCGAAACCGCCGTCACCCGCCTCACCGAACGCGGCGCGACCCGCGCCGACGACCGCATCTCCGACTCCGGCATGGAGGATCGCAAGCGAGAGGGCTACTTCTGATGCGCCGCAATCTCTTACGCCTGGCCACCGCGGGCAGTGTGGACGACGGCAAGTCCACCCTCATCGGCCGCCTGCTCTACGACTCCAAAGCCCTGTTCAGTGACCAGCTCTCGGCCATCGAGAAGTTCAGCACCGCGCGCGGCGACCAAGCCCCCGACCTGTCACTGGTCACCGACGGCCTGCGCGCCGAACGCGAACAGGGCATCACCATCGACGTCGCCTACCGCTATTTCGCCACGCCCCGACGGAAATTCGTCATCGCCGACACTCCGGGCCATGTGCAGTACACCCGGAATATGGTGACCGGAGCCTCCACCGCGGACCTGGCGCTCATTCTGGTGGACGCCCGCAAGGGTGTCTCCGAGCAGACCCGCCGCCACGCCTTCCTGTCCTCGCTGCTGGGTGTCGGCCACCTGGTGCTGTGCGTCAACAAGATGGACCTGGTGGATTTCTCCCGCCACCGCTTCGACGAGATCCGCGAGGAATTCGCCGATTTCGCCACCAAACTCGAGGTCCGCGACCTGAGCTTCCTGCCGCTGTCGGCGCTGCACGGCGACAATGTGGTGGAGCCCTCCCCGCACACCCCGTGGTTCCCGGGCCCGCCGCTGCTGCGCCACCTCGAGGATGTGCACATCGCCTCGGACCGCAACCTCATCGACGCCCGGCTGCCGGTGCAGTACGTCATCCGCCCCAGCGGGGAGACACGCCGCAGCTACGCGGGCACCATCGCGGGCGGCGTGTTCAAACCCGGCGACGAGATCACCGTGCTGCCCTCGGGACGCGCCACCCGCGTCGGCCAGATCTGGGGGCCGGGCGGCAGCAAGGTGGAGGAAGCCTGCGCGGGCATGGCCGTCTCCCTCACCCTGGACGACGAGCTCGACATCGGCCGCGGCGATATGCTCGCCCGCCCCGGTAATCAGCCGCATCAGGACCGGGAACTCGACGCCATGGTGTGCTGGTTCTCCGACGACACCGCACTGCGCCCCGGCGACCGCTACGCCATCCGCACCGCCGCCCAGACCGCGCAGGTGCGGGTGCGGGCGCTCGACTACCGGCTGGACGTGAACACCCTGCACCGGGTGGAGGACGCGCCGCGCCTGGCGCTCAACGACATCGGCCGCGTCACCCTGCACAGCACCCAGCCCATCCTGTTCGACCCCTACCGCGCCAACCGCGCCACGGGCAGCTTCATCCTCATCGACGAGCGCACCGATCAGACCGTCGCCGCGGGCATGATCACCGGCCGCACGCCGGTACAACCGCAGGCCCGCGGACCGGTCACCTGGCACCGCTCGGCGGTGGAGCGCACCCAGCGGCTGTCCCAGGGCGGGACGCTGTGGCTGACCGGGCTGTCCGGCTCCGGAAAGTCCACCATCGCCGTGGAATTGGAGCGGCAGCTCATCGCCGCGGGACGCCCCGCCTATCTGCTCGACGGGGACAACCTGCGGCACGGCATCAACGGCGATCTGGGATTCGGCGACGACGAGCGGCGGGAGAACATCCGCCGGGTCGCCGAGATCGCGGCGCTGTTCGCCGATTCCGGCACCATCGCCATCGTCTCGCTGATCAGTCCCTTCGCCGCCGAGCGGGAGAACGCGCGAAAGATCCACGCCGACAAGGGGTTGGAATTCCACGAGATCTTCGTCGACACCCCGCTGGCCACCTGTGAGGACCGGGACCCCAAGGGGCTCTATGCCAAAGCGCGCGCCGGTGAGATCACCCGATTCACGGGGATCGACTCCCCGTACGAACGCCCCGAGCACGCCGACCTGGTGGTCACCCCCGCCGACGGCACCCCGACCGCCATTGCCGAACTCATCCGCCGAGAGCTAGGAATCGCTGAACACCGATGACCGCATCCGACACCGCAGACGCCCCCGATACCCCCGCCACCGGGCCGGACCAGGCGGCGCTGCCGTTGACCGATCCCTTGCTGGCGGCCGTGGCCGAGGCCGAGAAGCTCATCGCCGCCGCGCCGTTCATCCGCACCGACGCCGACCTCGCCGAGGGCTACGACTATCTCGCGGCGAGTATCTCGGCCTGCCTGCGCCTGTCCGGCGTGCACGGCACCTCGCATCCGTACTTCGTCAGCTCCACCGGACCGCACGCCAAGATGGGCCTGGACAACCCGGACACCCTCTACTACCACGCGAATATCGAACCGACGGCCGAATACCTGGTGACCGGGGTGCGCGGCAGTACCGTCGACCTGAGTTTCCAAGTGCTCAAAGGCGATTACACGGCCACCGACGTGCCGGGCGGTGACGACGCCTTCGACGACCGTCGGCTCGAGATCGACGCCGACGGCCGCTACCAGCTGCGGTTCGGCCCGCCCAGGGCGAATCCGGAGCCGAACTACTTCGTACTCGGCGAGGGCGCGTCCATGCTGGCCGTGCGGGAGGTGTACGGCGACTGGGCGAACGAGACCAAGGGCCGCATCCGCATCGAACGCGTGGACACCGTCGGCACGGCTCCGACCGAACCCGATACCGCGCAACTGCGCAAACGCTACCGGGCCGCCGGGAAGATGCTGCTCTCGCGCATCCACACCTGGTTCAACTTCCCGAAATGGTTCTACCTGGACCTGCCGGTCAACACCCTCACCGCACCCCGGCTCACCCCCGGCGGACTGAGCACCCAGTACTCCTCGGTGGGCCACTACGACCTCACCGACGACCAGGCGCTCGTCATCACCATCCCGCGCTCGCGCGCCCCGTACCTGGGCTTCCAGCTGGGCAGCATGTGGTACATCTCGCTGGACTACGTGAACCACCAGACCAGCCTCAATCACACGCAGGCACAGGTGGATCCGGATGACATGGTCCGCATGGTGGTGTCGGCGCGCGATCCGGGCATCGCCAACTGGATCGAGACCACCGGCCGCGGTCAGGGCATTCTCCAGTTCCGCTGGCAGCGCACCGATCGGCCCATCACCCCCGAGGAAGGTCCGGTCGCCGAGGTGGTGCCCTTCGACAAGGTCGCCGCCCACCTGCCGCACCACGACCACAACCGCATCGACGCGGCGGGCTGGCGCGAGCGCATCGCCGCCCGCCAGCGCGCCTTCGCCGACCGGCAACTCGGCTGATCCCGCTCTGCCGATCCCTACAACGCACAGGAACCCTCATGAACAACCCCATGCTGGCCGACAAGGTCGTCGTCGTCAGCGGCGTCGGCCCCGGGCTCGGCCGCTCCATCTGCACCGAATCCGCCGCCGCCGGAGCCACCGTCGTGCTGGCCGCGCGCACCGAATCCCGGCTGAAGGAGGTGGCGGCCGAACTGGAGGCGGCGGGTGCCGAAACCCTCTGCGTGCCCACCGATATCACCGACGACGAGGCGGTGCGCACGCTGGTGGCGCGCACCCTGGACACCTTCGGCCGCGTCGACGTCCTGGTGAACAACGCCTTCGCGGTACCGTCCATGAAGCCGTTGGAGCGCACCGACTTCCAGCAGATCAGCGACAGCCTGGACCTCACCGTGCTGGGCAATCTGCGGATGACTCAGGCGTTCACTCCCGCGCTGGCGGAGTCCAAGGGTGCCGTGGTCATGATCAACTCCGCGGTGCTGCGGCACTCCGAACCCCGCTACGGCAGTTACAAACTCGCCAAATCCGCACTGCACGCCATGTCGCACACCCTCGCCACCGAACTCGGCCCGAAGGGTATTCGCGTCAATACCGTCGCCCCCGGCTACATCTGGAACGACCAGCTGAAGTGGTACTTCGGCGAGATCGCCGAGAAGTACGGCATCACCCCGGAACAGGTGTACGAGCAGACCGCGGCCAAATCGGATCTGAAGCGGCTGCCGGAACCCGACGAGATCGCCCGCGCCGTGGTGTTCCTGGCCTCCCCGTGGGCCAGCGCCATCACCGGGCAGACCCTCGACGTCAACTGCGGCGAATACCACGTCTGAGAGTGGAGGAACAGACAATCATGAGCAGACGTACCGGCGTCGGAACGGTCGAGGACCTGCACGCCTCCGCCACCAAGGTCTGCGGTCTCACCGATTTCGGGGCCGACGACTACACCGAGGCGCTCGCCGTGCTGCTGGAGTCCTACCAGCGCGACGCCGACCTGACCGAACTCGGCAGCAAGATGAGCCGCTACTTCCTGCGCGGCGCACTGGTGGCGCGGGCGCTGAGCGAGGCGTCCTGGCAGGCCCATCCCGGCTACGCCGACACCCCGGTCACCCGGCCCATCTTCGTGACCGGCCTGCCGCGCACCGGCACCACGGCCCTGCACCGGCTGCTCGCCGCCGATCCGGCTCATCAGGCCCTGGAGATGTGGCTGACCGAATTCCCGCAACCCCGGCCGCCGCGCGTCACCTGGGCCGACAATCCGGTCTACCAGCGCATCGACGCCGGATTCGCCCAGCACCGCATCGAGAATCCGGAATTCATGGGCGTGCACTACATGAGCGCCGCCGATGTGGAGGAATGCTGGCAGTTGCTGCGGCAGACGGTGAAATCCATCGCCTACGAGAGTCTGGCCTACCTGCCCACCTACTCGCGGTGGCTGCGGGAGCAGGACTGGACCAATGCCTATGTGCGGCACCGGAAGAACCTGCAACTCATCGGACTCGGCGACCAGCGCCGCTGGGTGCTCAAGAACCCGAGCCACCTGTTCGCCCTGGACGCGCTCATGCGGGTGTACCCGGATGCGCTCATCATCCAGACCCACCGCGATCCGGTCACCATCGTCGGCTCCTCGTGCAGTCTGTCCGAGCAGGCCACCAAGGGGTGGTCCAACTCCTTCGGCGGGGCGAAACTGGGTGCGGCGCAACTGGAGCTGTGGTCGCGCGGCTGGCGGGAGTTCACCGCGGCGCGGTCGCGCTATCGCGCCGATCAGTTCCTCGACATCCAGTTCGAGGATCTGCGGGCCGATCCGATGGGCACCATCGAGACCATCTACAAGGCATTCGGCATGGAGCTCACCGATGCGGCGCGCACGGCCATGCTCGCTCTCGACGCGGAGAGCAGATCCGGTGACCGCAAGCCGTCACACCGGTACTCGCTGGCCGACTACGGGTTGACCGAGGATCAGGTGCGCGCGGAATTCGCCTAACCGGGTTCGTTCAGGACGGGCCGGGGCTGTCGGCGCGCAGCGCCAGCCCGTCCACGAAGGCACGCAGCGCCAATTCGAAACTCTCGGCGTCGATTTCGTCGGCCCGGGCGCGCAGCAGGTGCGCCTGCTCCAGATGCGGATAGCGGTCGCGGTAGACCCGCACATCGTCGACGAAGCCGCGAGAGAACGAGCCGACGGTCGAGCCCATCACCAGATAGCGGGTGGCCGCGCCGATCATGGTGGCCTCGCGCGGCGGCCAGCCCGCACCCACCAGGCCGCCGTGCACCGCATCGGCCGCGCGCAGGTTCTCCTCCCGCTGCCCCGGCCCGGAGGCCAGGTACGGCACGAAATTCGGATGCGCCACCAGGGCGGCGCGATAGGAGCGCGCCCACTCCATGAGTCCGTGCCGCCAGTCGCCGGTCTCGAAGGCCGAGGTATCGACCCGGCTCATGAGGCCGCGGGCGATATCGTCGAGCAGATCGTCCTTGGTGGGGTAGTGGCCGTACAGTGACGCGGCCTGAACGCCCAGTTCGGCCGCCAGCTTGCGCATGGACAGCTCGCCGAGACCGTCGCGGTCGACGAGGGTCAGCGCCGCCTCGCGAATGCGGTCGCGGCTGAGCAGCGGCACCTTCGGCCTGGCCATCGCCCTCACCTCTCTCGTCGGAGCCGAATCCAGCATGTGGCTCTTGATCAACCGAACAGCGTTAGGATACCGTCTGCGGCGTTAAACCTAACACTGTTCGGTTAGGAGTGGAGATGGACTTCGAACTCGGCGACGCGCACCGCGAACTGCGGGAGGTCGCCCGGGCCTGGGTCGACAAGGAGGTCGTGCCGTTCGCCACCGAGTGGGACCGCGCCGAAGCGGTCGATCCGGCGATCGTCGGCAAACTCGGCGCGATGGGCTTCCTCGGCATCGAGATACCCGAGGAATACGGCGGCTCCGGCGGCGACGCCCTGGCCTACTGTCTGCTGCTCGAGGAGTTGGGTCGCGGGGACAGCGCCGTGCGCGGCATCGTCTCGGTATCGTTGGGCCTGGTCGCCAAAACGATCAGAACCTACGGCAGTGCCGAGCAGCGCGCGCACTGGCTGCCGCGGCTGTGCGCCGGACAGTCACTGGGCTGCTTCGGCCTCACCGAACCGGGCACCGGCTCCGACGCCGCCGCGCTGACCACCCGCGCCGCCCGCGACGGCGACGAGTGGGTGCTGTCGGGCACCAAGATCTTCATCACCAACGGCACCCACGCCGATATCGCGCTCGTCTTCGCACGCACCGGCGGGCCGGGGCCGAAGGGTGTGACCGCCTTCCTGGTGCCCACGGACACACCGGGATTCGGCCGCACCGAGATCAAGGGCAAACTCGGCCTGCGCGGTCAGGCGACCGCGGAACTGGTGCTCGACGACGTTCGGGTGCCGGATACCGCGCGGCTCGGCGCGGAAGGCCAGGGTTTCCGGATTGCCATGGGGGCCTTGGACAAAGGCCGCATGGGCGTCGCGGCGGGCTGTGTCGGCGTGGCGCGGGCCTGCCTGGAGGCGTCGGTGCGCTACGCCGGGGAGCGCGAGCAGTTCGGCAGACCCATCGCGTCCTTCCAGCTGGTCCAGGAACTGCTCGCCGATATCGCCGTCGAGGTCGACGCCGCGCGCCTGCTGACCTGGCGCGTCGCCGACCTGATCGAGCGCGGCCAGCCCTTCGGCACCGCCGCGTCCATGGCCAAGCTGTTCGCCAGCGAGGCGGCGGTCAAGGCCGCGAACAATGCCATCCAGGTCTTCGGCGGCTACGGCTACATCGACGAGTACCCGGTGTCGAAGTACCTGCGCGACGCCCGCGTGCTCACCCTCTACGAGGGCACCAGCCAGATCCAGAAACTGCTCATCGGCCGCGCCCTCACCGGCGTGAACGCCTTCGCGTGAACCGCGCCCGGCCTAACCCGAAAGTTACCGCCCGACAGGAGAATTCCGTGCCCGACAATCCCGCACCGGCCAATCTCACACCCGCCGAGCCCACGGCTGCCGACCGCGCACCCGCCGACTCCGCGCCGCTGAATCTCGCGGCTGGGGCACCCGCGCCCGGGAATCCAGCGCAGCCGGTGGCCTTCGTGACCGGTGCCGCCCGGGGGATCGGCGCGGCCATCGCGCAGCGGCTCGCCGCCGACGGCGCCACCGTGGCGGTGGTCGATCTGGATGAGAACAGCTGCGCCGCAGCCGTGGACACCATTGTCGCCGCGGGCGGCAAGGCCATCGCCGTGGCCTGCGACGTGACCGCCGAGGATCAGGTGGACGCCGCCGTCGACCGGGTGGCGGCCGAACTCGGCTCGCTGGACATCCTGGTCAACAATGCCGGGGTGCTGCGCGACAACCTGCTGTTCAAGATGTCCGTGGCGGAGTGGGACACCGTCATGTCGGTTCACCTGCGGGGTGCGTTCCTGTGCAGCCGGGCGGCCCAGCGGCATATGGTGGCGCAGCGCTCCGGCAAGATCGTCAACACCTCCAGCGTCTCCGCGCTCGGCAATCGCGGGCAGGCCAACTACAGCGCCGCCAAGATGGGCATCCAGGGCTTCACCCGCACCCTCGCCATGGAACTCGGGCCCTACGGCATCAATGTCAACGCCGTCGCACCGGGCTTCATCGTCACCGAGATGACCGCCGCCACCGCCGCCCGCCTCGGCGTCAGTTCCGAAGAGCTGCAGGCCAAGACGGCCGAGATCACCCCGCTGCGGCGGGTCGGCCAGCCCGCCGATATCGCCGATGTGGTGGCCTTCCTGGCCTCCGAGAATGCTGCCTTCGTCACCGGGCAGACCATTTACGTCGACGGCGGACGCCGTCTCTAGGAGATCGAGAACATCATGCGCAGAACGGTTTTCACCGCCGACCACGACGCCTTCCGGGAGACGGTACGCGCCTTCATCGAGGCCGAGGTCGTTCCCGTCTACGAGAAGTGGTATGCCGAGGGCATCGTGCCCCGCGAGTTCTACCACAGGCTGGCCGAACTCGGCGTCTTCGGCATCGAGGTGCCCGAGGAGTACGGCGGGGCTGGTATCGAGTCCTTCAAGTTCCAGGCCATCCTCATGGAGGAGACCGCGCGCGCCGGAGTGTCCTTCGGTGGTTCGAGCGTCCATGTCGGACTCTGCCTGCCCTACCTGAAATCCCTCGCCACCGCCGAGCAGAAGCAGCGCTGGCTACCGGGATTCGTCACCGGAGAGCTCATGTTCGCCATCGCCATGACCGAACCCGGCACCGGCTCCGATCTGGCCGGTATGCGCACCACCGCCAAACTGTCCGAGGACGGCACGCACTATGTGCTCAACGGCGCCAAGACCTTCATCACCGGCGGCGTGCACGCCGACCGGGTGATCGTCTGCGCCCGCACCGCGCCGCCCACCGAGCAGGACCGCCGCCACGGTATCTCGCTGTTCGTCGTGGACACCACATCACCCGGCTACACCGTCGGCCGCAAGCTCGACAAGCTGGGGCTGAAGGTCTCCGACACCGCCGAACTCACCTTCACCGACGTGCGGGTGCCGGTGGCGGATCTGCTCGGCGCGGAACATCAGGGGTTCTCCTACCTCGGGCGCAATCTGCCGCAGGAGCGACTGTCCATTGCCGTCGGCGCGTACGCGCAGGCCACGGCCGCGGTGCGGTTCGCGAAGGAATACACCCGGCAGCGCAGTGTTTTCGGGCAACCGGTGGCCAGCTTCCAGAACACCAAGTTCGAACTCGCCGCCTGTCGCGCCGAGGTCGACGCCGCCGAGGCAGTGGTGGACCGCGCCCTCGACGCCCTCGACGCCGGGGAACTGACCCCCGCCGACGCCGCCTCGGCCAAGCTGTTCTGCACCGAGGTCGCCGCCCGCGTCATCGACCGGTGCCTGCAACTGCACGGCGGCTATGGATTCATCAACGAGTATCCGATCGCCCGGCTGTACGCCGACAATCGCGTCAACCGGATCTACGGTGGCACCAGTGAGGTGATGAAGATGATCATCGCCAAGGATATGGGACTGTAAGGAGCGCGACGCATGACCGAGTTCGCGGACTTCGACGCCCTGCGCGCCGCCGTCGGCACCGAGGTCGGGGTGAGCGAGTGGCTCACCGTCGATCAGCGGCGCATCGACCTGTTCGCCGAGGCCACCGGGGACCACCAGTGGATCCACGTGGACGCCGACCGCGCCGCCGCCGGACCCTACGGCGGTACCATCGCGCACGGCTTTCTGACCCTGTCGCTCATCGTGCCGCTCACCCAGCAGATCATGACCGTGCGCTGCGCCAGCGCCGGAATCAACTACGGGCTGAACAAGGTTCGCTTCATCACGCCGGTTCCGGCCGGTGGGGCGATTCGTGCGCGGTTGACGCTGAACTCCGTCACCGACGTTCCCGGCGGGGTGCAGGCCGAACGCACCGTCACCGTCGAACTCGACGGTGCCGACCGTCCGGCCTGTGTGGCCGAGAGCATCACTCGCTATCTGATGTGACTCCGGGTCCGGTGGCGTCGCTGCCCCGCACCGCCGCGGTGTCGCGCGGCGGGTTGTCGGGTTGGGGGTGGGGCGCCGTCACTGCCCGGGGCCGAACGGGTGCGCCGACAGGGGCGTCTCATCGGGGGTCATGGTCGCCACCACCGAAATTCCGGCGGCCTGGAAATTGCTGAGCGCGCGCCCGATGTGATCTGCGGAGGTGATCAGGATGGCGGTCGTCGCACCGATGGCCGCCATCACCTTCGCCGAGAAGGCCGCGTTCTGCACCGTCGAATTCGCCTGGGTCTCGACATGGATGCGCTGCGGGGGAATGCCGCGCGCGATCAGCCACTCCGCCATGGCCGCCGCCTCGGGCACGCCATTGCGCGGATTGCCGCCGGTGACGATGACCGGCGCGGCGGGGGAGAGCACCGCCGAGACGTATCCGGCGTGCAGCCGATTGATCAGTTCCGGACGCATGGACCCGTCCGGCAGCAGCCCGTAGCCGAGCACCACGATGGCGGTGTTCGGGGTGAACAGCGCGGGCAGTTCCAGGCCCGGCAGACGCAGGGTCGTCACCGAGTCGATGGCCGCGAGCACCTCGTCGGTGATTCCGGTGGACGGATGTGCCGGGGCGGCAGCGGGTTCGGCGAACGCCGGGGCCGCGGTCAGGGCCAGGGCGGTCACGGCCGCACCCGTGACCACGAGTCGCGCGACCGCGCGGGCCGCGTGCCGCAGGGTGGGAACGGGGGGAAGGAACTGATCGAACATCGGGGTGACCTCCTGACCACAAGATGTGACAAGTAGTCGGTTCACATTTTCGTCAATGATCACCCGTGCCGTACCGGCCGGTAGGCGAATCCGCGAAATCGGCACGCATTGGCGCGAACCGACAACCGGCACGTACTCGCGGACAACGCAGCAGGGCCCCGAGTCGAATTCGACTCGGGGCCCTGCCCTGTGACGATCAGTGAGAACTGCGCTCAGTGAGAACTCAGTGCTCGCTGTGCTTTCCGCTGGAACCGGCATCCTGCGCCGCCTCCAGCGCCGCCAGCATGTCGTGCTCCTCCTGGTGCGCCAGCTGCGCGTTGGACTCGATCTCGGCGGGCGGATCGGCCCGCAGGAAGGAACCCGAACCCGGCTTGCCGGCCGAACCCAGCTTGGACATCTTCTTCGGCACCGGAGCGCCCTGGTACTCCAGGGGGATCGGGTGGCCGTGCGAATCCACCGGGCCCAGCGGCTGGTGGATCTCGATGTACTCGCCGTGCGGCAGGCGCTTGATCACGCCGGTCTCGACACCGTGCTCCAGCACCGCGCGGTCGCTGCGCTGCAGGCCGATGCAGAACCGGTAGGCGATGAAGTACGCCAGCGGCGGGCCGACCAGCAGCAGGATGCGACCACCCCAGGTGGTGGCGTTCAGCGAGATGTCGAACTTGAACGCGATGATGTCGTTCACGCAGGAGATGGTCAGCACCAGGTAGAAGGTGATGGCCATGGCGCCGATGGCGGTACGCACCGGCACGTCGCGCGGACGCTGCAGCAGGTTGTGCCGGGCGTCGTCACCGGTGAGGCGCTTCTCGATCCACGGGTAGGCGATCAGCACCGTGAACACCAGACCCATGATCAGCGCCACCCAGAACACCGCGGGCACCGTGTAGTTGCCGATGTAGATCTCCCACGGCGGCATCAGACGCGCCATACCGTCGGTCCACATCATGTAGAAGTCCGGCTGCGAACCCGCCGAGACCTGAGACGGGTTGTACGGACCCAGGTTCCAGATCGGGTTGATCTGCAGCAGACCACCCATGAGCGCGATGATGCCGAGGGTGAAGCAGAAGAACGCGCCCTGATCCGCGGCGAACACCGGAACGATGCGGGCACCCACCACATTGGTTTCCTTGCGGCCCGGGCCGGGGAACTGGGTGTGCTTCTGGTACCAGACGATCGCCACGTGCGCCGCGATCAGCGCCAGCATGATGCCCGGCAGCAGCAGCACGTGCGCGATGTACAGACGCGGAATGATGATGTCGCCGGGGAAGTCGCCGCCGAACATCAGCCAGTGCAACCAGGTGCCCACCACCGGAACACCGATGGTGATACCCGAGAAGGCCGCGCGCAGACCGGTACCCGACAGCAGGTCGTCGGGCAGCGAGTAGCCGAAGAAGCCCTCGAACATGGCCAGGATCAGCAGCAGCGAACCGATCACCCAGTTCGCCTCACGCGGCTTGCGGAACGCGCCGGTGAAGAAGATGCGGAACAGGTGGATGATGATCGACGCCGCGAACAGCAGCGCCGCCCAGTGGTGCACCTGCCGGACGAACAGGCCGCCGCGCACCTCGAAGGAGATGTTCAGCGCCGTCTCGTACGCCCGCGACATGCCGACGCCGCGCAGCGGCTGGTACGCGCCGTCATAGGTGACGTGCGCCATCGACGGGTCGAAGTACAGCGTCAGGTAGATACCCGACAGCAGCAGGATGATGAAGCAGTAGAGCGCGATCTCACCGAGCAGGAACGACCAGTGGGTCGGGAAGACCTTGTTGATCGAGCGCTTCACGAAGGCCGCGGCCTGATACCGCTCATCCATTTCGTTGGCCTGTGCGGCCGCTTTGCTTGGGCTCATGAACGACGCTCCCAGAAGGCCGGTCCGAGCGGCTCGATGAAGTCGCCGTTGGCGACCAGGTAGCCCTCGGAGTTGACGGTGATCGGCAGCTGCGGCAGCGCGCGGGCGGCGGGACCGAAGACCGGCTTACCCCATTCGGTCGCGGAGAACTGCGACTGGTGGCAGGGGCACAGGATCCGGTTGGTCTGCTGCTCGAACAGCGAGGTCGGGCAGCCCAGGTGGGTGCAGATCTTCGAGTAGGCGAAGTAGTCACCGTAGTTGAAGCTCTCCTGGCCCTTACGCTTGACCGCCTTCTCCGCGTCCGCGGTGCGCAGGCGGATCAGCATGACGGCATTGCGGATACCGCGCAGCGACTGCAGGGTCTCGTGCGAGTCGCCCCGCCACTCTTCCTTCCAGGGGAAGACGGTCTCCATCGCGCCCGCGTCCAGATCCTCCGGACGCACCAGCACGATGTCCTCGATGCGGCCGGTGTCGCGGCGCAGGTAGACGGTCTGACCCGGGTAGTCCGGGGTCCAGCCCGACACCCACAGCGGCGACTTGTCGCCCTTGGCCCACGGGTTCTTCACCATGCCGCCGACGAAGACGAACAGCGCGCCGATGCCGAGCAGGCCCGCGCCCAGACCCGCGGTGCGGGTGATCATCTTGCGGCGGGCCAGCGTGGAGGTGTCCAGCGCGTCCTGCAGCTCGGCGGCCAGGGTGCGGCGGTTGGTCTCCGAGGACTTGCCGTCGTGGCGGTCCTGGATGGAGATCTCGGCCGGGATGAACTTCTTGCGGATCAGCACCACCGCGATACCGATGGCCAGCACCGCGATACCCAGCGACAGGCCGACCAGCGGGGTGTACAGGCTGTAGGCGGCATTGCCCTCGTCATTGCGGGACTTGTAGCTCCACGGCCAGAACAGGAAGACGCCGATCAGCGCGACGGCCGACAGCGCCGAGATGCCGAACCACATCGCCACCTGACGCTCGGCCCGCTTCTCGGCCCGGGTGCCGGGCACCGGCCAGCGCGGCGCGCGATAGGCGACGTCGACACCGTCCATCTTCGTGCCGAGTTCGACCAGTTCGTCCCGCGAGAGCGCGTCGAGCTGCTCCTCGGTCAGATCCGTCTGCGGCGTGGGGTGGTCCCCCATGCTGTTTCGCTCCTCTTCGCTCATGACCGGGATCCGATCCACATGGCGGAACCGACCAGCAGGGTGATGCCGACGATCCAGGCGGCCAGACCCTCGGTGGCGGGACCGAAGCCGCCGAGGCCGTAGCCGCCCTCGGACTGGGTCTCGGTGCGGTCCTTGACGTAGGCGACGATGTCGCGCTTCTCCTCCGGCGTCAGCTGCCGGTCGGAGAACTTGGGCATGTTCTGCGGGCCGGTGAGCATCGCGGTGTAGATCTGCTGCTCATTGGCCGGTTCCAGCGGCGGCGCGAACTTGCCGGACGACAGCGCGCCACCCTTGCCGGTGAAGTTGTGGCAGGACGCGCAGTTCATGCGGAACAGTTCGCCACCGCGACCCAGATCGGCGCCCCCGATCAGCGACTCCTGCGCGATCTCGCCATCGGCGTCGCGGACCACGGTCGGGCCGCCGCCGTTGGCGGCGATGTACGCGCCCAGCGCATCGGTCTGGCGGGCGTCGAACTTGGGGGGCTTGCGCATGATCTGCGCCTCGTTGCGGACCGCGGGCATGCGGCCGGTGGAGACCTGGAAGTAGACCGCGGCCTCACCGACGCCGATCAGGCTGGGACCGCGATCCTCCACACCCTGCAGGTTGACGCCGTGGCAGGTGACACACGAGGTGTCGTAGATCTGCTTACCCTCGCGCAGCAGCGCGGACTGATCCTCGTTCGCGGTCGCGACCTGGGCGTCCGGGGTCAGCGCCGAGGCCGTGAAGCCGGCTCCGACGAGGCCCATCAGCAGAACCAGACCGCCCGCGAAGCGCCGCTTGCTGCGCCGCCGCTTGCGGATCTTGGTGGCCTGATTCTCTTGCGCGCTGCCGATCCCGGGGCCGCTGGGATCTGGCGCTGACGGGGGAGATGAACTCATCTGTGTCCCTTTGGAGTAGACGGAACCGACTGTGCAGAAGCTCTTGTCCGGACTAGCGGACGAAGTAGATCGTGGCGAACAGCCCGATCCAGACGATGTCGACGAAGTGCCAGTAGTAGGAGACGACGATCGCCGCCGTGGCCTGCGCCGGGGTGAACTTGCTGAGCGTCGTGCGCACCAGCAGGAACACGAAGGCGATCAGACCGCCGATGACGTGCAGGCCGTGGAAGCCGGTGGTGATGTAGAACACCGAGCCGTAGACGCTGCTGGAGATCGAGGTGCCCTCGTGCACGAGGTGGTAGTACTCGTAGCCCTGGCCCGCCACGAAGAACGTGCCCATGAGCAGGGTGATGAAGTACCAGCGCCGCAGGCCGAACACATCGCCCTTCTCCGCCGCGAAAACACCCATCTGGCAGGTGAAGGACGACGCGACCAGCACCGCGGTGACAGGCACGGCGAGTGCCATGTTCAGCTCGGTCGGCTCCGTCGGCCAGCCGAGTTCGGGGTTGGCCTGCGCGCGAGCAACGAAGTACATGGCGAACAGGCCGGCGAAGAACATCAGCTCGCTCGACAGCCAGATGATGGTACCGACACTGACCATGTTGGGCCGGTTCAGCGAATGCACACGCTGGGTAATGGCCGATCCTGGGGTCCCTACTGCGGTCGTCACGCCGGTAAGTATGACCCCTTGTAGTACGACAGGTGTAGCCGGGTACGAAACTTCGGGGCGCGTGTCGGAAACCGCAGCGCGAGAGGATCTCCCGAGTAGCGCCCGGCGTGTCTCTCGAGCAGGGCTTTTCTGCTGCCGGGGCGATTCGCGGCGGTGACGGCACCCAAGCTAGAGCACGTGGCTGAGAAAAAGGCAAGAGCGAAACCTGTGATCCGGACCCGCGGAAGGAATGAAATGACCTCGAAGACCTGGTGGCGACGGCTGTTCGGGCGGGCGACCGCGCCCGAACTCGACCCCTCCGACACCGATCTGGTGGAGGTGGTGGCGAGTTTCGACGACGCCGAAGCCTGTTCGACCGCATTGGAGCGGGCCACCGGCTGGACGCCGCAGCGGCCCGCGGTGCTGCGGCACCTGCTGCGACTGCCCGCGGCGCAGGTGGAGAGCGCGGCCGCCATCGCCGCACAGGACGGATACACGGTGCACGAGCGCGGCGACGGCGATCCGTGCGAGGTCGTGTTGCAACGCGTGCAGTTGCTCGACGCGCTGCACTGCTCGCAGGAACGCGCGCGCATGGCCGGATTGGCGCAGCGGCACGACGGGACCGCCCTCGGCTGGACGGCCTGGCAGTGAAAGCCGGTACCGCCCGGGGGAAAATCCCGTGCCCGGCGCACTAGGCTGCTGAGGGAGCACTGGTGTGCCGAAACCACCAGCAACGGGAGAGAGAAGCATGAGCGCGCGCAGCTGGAGGGAAATCCTCACCATCCTGACCGAAGGACGTGACCTGTCCACGGAGGAGGCGGCGTGGGCGATGAACGAGATCTTCACCGACAACGCCACCTCCGCCCAGATCGCGGCCTTCGGCGTGGCCATGAAGATGAAGGGTCCCTCGCTGTCCGAACTGAGCGGGCTGGCCTCGGGCATGCTCGCCCACGCCCGGCGGGTGGAACTCGACTTCGGGGCCGTCGACATCGTCGGCACCGGCGGTGACCGCTCCGGCAGCGTCAATATCTCCACCATGTCCTCGATCGTGGTGGCCGCCAGCGGGGTGCCGGTGGTCAAACACGGGAACCGGGCGGCGTCCTCCAAGAGCGGCGGGGCCGATGTGCTGGAGGCGCTCGGGGTGAAGATCGCGCTCGGGCCGGAAGCGGTGGAACGCTGTGTGCGCGAGGTCGGGGTGGGCTTCTGCTTCGCGCCCATGTTCCATCCGTCACTGCGATTCGCCGGGCCGGCGCGCAGTGAGATCGGCATCCCCACCGTATTCAATGTGCTGGGGCCGCTGACCAATCCGGCGCAGCCGCGGGCGGGGCTCATCGGGTGCGCCTTCGAGGACCTGCTGCCGACCTATGCGGGCGTGTTCACCGAGCGCGGCGCCTCGGCGCTGGTGGTGCGCGGCAACGACGGACTCGACGAGATCACCACGGTGGACACCACCGACGTGTGGGTGGTCGCGGGCGGACAGCGCCGCCACGTCACCATCGACCCGGTCGAACTCGGGATTCCGCGAGTGGAGCCCGCCGCGCTCCAGGGTGGGGACGCCGCCATGAACGCGGTCATCGCCCGCAATATGCTGGCGGGCGAGCCCGGGCCGGTGCGCGACGCGGTGCTGCTGAACTCGGCCGCGGCCATCGTGGCCTTCGAACTCGACAGTGTCGAGACCGAACTGCACGACAAGCTGGCCGGAGCATTGAAGCGGGTCGCGACCGCGGTCGACTCCGGGGCGGCGGCCGGGTTGCTCGACCGGTGGGCGGCACTCAGCAATGAACTCGGTACCGACTGAGGGATTTCGACCGCGGCGGGGCACGGCTTCCCGCGATTCTCCCCGTCGAGTCCGCTCGGCGGGGAGATCTCTTATCGCGTAGCCGGTGTGTTGCTCATCGATCGATAGCCGGTCGCCACGTTAGGGTGCACGGGATTGCCAGCCGTGCCGATGCACCCGACGCGGATGCACCGCGGCTCGAGTGAGGAGTTCAGCATGCGCGACGCTCTGGTCAAATCCGGGCTGTTCGCGGCCGTCTTCATCGTGGCCGCCCCGATGGCGCTCGCTGCGCTCACCACGGTGGGGGCCCGGCTACGCGGCTGAGTCCGCGCGGCACTACTCGCCGATGGAGAATCCCGCCTCCACATCGGCGCGCGCATAGGACTTGAAGGCGATATTGGTGACGGTGCGCAGCACACCCGCCGTCTTGTTGATCCTGCCGGTCACCACCTCGGCGATCTGCTCATGATCGCGCACCCGCACGATCGCGATCAGGTCCACATCGCCCGCGCACGAATACACCTCGGTCACGCCGTCGATATCGGCCAGCGCCTGCGCGGTCTCGGGAATGCGGGCGGCCTCGGCGTGGATGAGCACGATCGCGGTAATCATGACGCCACTGTATTGGATCGCGCCCGCCCACCGCTGCGGCCGGGCGCGGGCGGGGCGGGCGTCCCGACGCGGGGCGCTGAACCGCGCGTCGTCGTGGGCGGTTCGGTGCGTCGGTAGCCGACGGAGTGGTCAGGCGTGGCCGCTCGCGGGGGCCGTGGTCCGTCGTTCGTAGGATGGTCTAGCGGGTTGGTTGTTCGCGGGGCGGTCGATGAGGCCATTGCTTGCGGCGTGGCCAGGGGCCGGTTTCGCGGGGTGGTCGGGGTCCGTTGCCCGCGAGGCGGCCGGGGGGGTCGGTAACATCGCAGGGTATGCGGGGGGTTGCCGGATTCCTGGTCGGAGCGTGCGCGCTGCTGGCCGGTGCCTGTGGGTCGGAGGCCGGGCCGGAGGAGACGGGTGACCGGCCGCCGGTGCGGGTGGCGGCGCCGGGTCCGTTCACCGGCGAGTGCGGTCACGTGACGGATGCCGAGATACGTTCCACCACCGGTCTTTCCGAGCCCTCCGATGTATTCCGCAACTCCGTCACGTGCCGCTGGTTCCATACCGCGCAGCACACCGATGTGACCTTCACGTCCTATCGCGGCAGCCCCATCGACCGCGAACGCGCCTGGGAAGCCCTGTGGGGCCGCGACATCCGCTCCCTCACCCTGGCGGACCACCCCGGCTTCCTCTCCCACAGCCCCGACGGCCCGACCCGAGAAGTCTGCGTGCTCGCCGTCCAACTCGGCGACGACTTCTTCGAATGGTCCTACCGCGGCGTCGTCACCCACCCCCGCGCCAGCTGCGACATGGTCCAGCACTTCGCCGACCTGACCGTGCGACGGATGGGGTGAGAGGGCGGCGGGGCGAGCCGAGATTCGCAGTGGACAGCGGCACAGTCATCGGTGCGTTTCGAGTGCGGCTCCGACGCGATCACGCGCGTCGTCGACAGGTGGCCGAGGCATTCACCCCCGCGCACGGGGCGCCCGTGACCGAGGCCCGCACTCGCGGGGGTGTGCAGGCGGTTTCCCTCGGTACCGCCGCCACAACCAGGTGGAGGTGCACCGCCGGTTGGAGCTCGTCGACGAAGCCGAAGCTCACAGCAGCGCCCGACGGCTGGGCTGGATGCGCTCCCGGAGCCTCGCGCTCAACGCGCGTCGCGAGGGGGAACTGGTGGCGGCAACGGCCGAGAGGACGCCGCCACCAGTTCCCCCTCGCGATGGCTGCGGGGGCGGGTGGTCGGTGTGGGGCGGAGTGGGCGTCGGCGGGGCGAGTCCATGATCGCCTGGAGCGTCGCTGCAGTGGGGCGGAGGCGCTTGTTGGCGGACTGTGGCGGGGTGGAGTGCTGCCGTCACGGCCTGCGCGCGTGCGCTTCGCCTCGGCGGGTCCGGCATGGCGGCTGGTGCGGGCGGAGGAGCCGGAGGCGCATGTCACCCGTGGTCGTCGATGGGCTGTTCACCGCGGGCCGCCGCGTCGGCACGGTCGAGCCAGGTCGTCCATGCGCCTGCGCCGAGGCGGGGTTCGCCGTAGCCGTCCGAGGTGCGGACGATGCGGGTGCCGGGTTGTTCCAGCCAGCGGGCGAGGAGGGCGGCCTCCTCCGGAAGTGCGCCGCGCAGTGGGGGATACGGGCCGTCGTCGAGTATGTCCCCCGCGGGCATGCGGTCGGGTGTGCTGGGTGGTGTGTATCCAGAGGTGTGGCCGGGCGCGGGGAGTGTGCAGCCCGGGATGGGGTCGGGTGTGCCGGGTGTGTGGCCTGCGGTCTGGTCGGGTGTGGTGAGTGCGTGTCCCGAGGTGCGGTCGGGCGTGGTGAGTGTGTAGCCCGCGGTTGGGTCGGGTGTGCCGGGTGTGTGGCCTGCGGTCTGGTCGGGTGTGCCGGGTGTGTGGCCCGGGGTCCGGTCGGGCGCGCTGAGTGCTTGCGGGGTTTCGTCAGGTCGCGTGGGTACGGGTCTCGCGGTGTGGTCGGGTGTGCCGAGTGCGGGTTTCGGGGTTTTGCCGGGCGTGCCGGGCGGTGGTGTCGGATCGGGTGCGGTCGTGTCGGGGGGAGTGCTGTCGTGGAGGCGGGTGGGGATGACGGTTTCGGCGGCGGCAACCAGGTGGTCGACGACCGGCATGGGGGGTACGCCGCGGGCTGCGGTTCCGGCGGCGGCCAGGCGGGCGTGGCGGATGACGGCGAACTCCCAGCCGCCCGCGCCGTCGGGGCGGGCGGCGATCAGTTCGGGGATGCGGGCCAGGGCGGCCAGGCGCTGGGTGCGGCGCAGTGCGCGCAGGACGGTGGCCAGGCGGTCGCGGAGTCGGGCGGCGGATTCGAAAGTCTCTGCGTCGGAATAGGTTTCGATGCGTGCGCGAATGGCGTGCAGCGGTTCGTCGCAGCGGCCGGTGAACAGTGCGCGGACCGCTTCGGGAGCGTGGTTGTACTCCTTTATATATAGGGGTGCGTTTCGGGTGCTCGCCGGGCAACCGCCGACCACGGCGGGCGGGCACTCGTGGCGGCCGTCGCGCGGGATGC
Source organism: Nocardia otitidiscaviarum NBRC 14405 (assembly GCF_000308635.1). GTDB lineage: Bacteria > Actinomycetota > Actinomycetes > Mycobacteriales > Mycobacteriaceae > Nocardia > Nocardia otitidiscaviarum. Next base: position 160,937 of record NZ_BAGD01000054.1, read on the forward strand.
GCACGGTGCAGGTGCGCAGGCCGGTGTACTCGGCGATTGTCACCCCCACTTCGGCCGCGTCCGTCCGAGATCTGAAGGGCCCCAGGCTGTATCGCGTCGGCTTCCGCGAGACCGCGAACCGGGGGAACGGCTCCTCGGTGAGCGTGAGCCACCACGCCCGCTGCGGGAACTTCGACCGGCGGTTGTACGGCGGCGCGTGGGCCATGAGTAGCCGCAGCTCCCGCACCCCGGCCTCGAGCCCGTGCGCGCACACCACGTGGTCGACCCGGGTGGCCAGCCGCACCATCTCCCGCATTCGCGGTCGGGTCTCCGAATCGGTGAAGTAGCCGCGCACCCGGCGGCGCAGATTGACCGCCGTCCCTATATAGAGGACCTCGTCGGAGGGACCGCGGAACAGATACACCCCGGGCGCGGTCGGAAGATCCACCGCCAGTACGCGTTTGGCGCGCTGCTGCCGCGTGACCTCCGGCAGATAGTCGACGAGTTCGGTGAGGCTGTGCACGCCCAGATTCCCGACCCGACCGATGAGCGCGTGCAGTACGTCCACGGTGGCGCGGGCATCGTCGAGCGCGCGGTGCGTGGGCGTCGTCTCCGCGCCCAGCAGCTGCGCCAGCACCGACAACTTCACCGAGGGCGCCTCGTCACGGCCCAGGATGCGCCGTGCCAGTTGCACCGTGCACACCACCTGGAACGCGGGCCAGGCCAGCTCACAGCGCAATGCCGCCGCCTTCAGGAAACCGAGGTCGAAGCGTGCGTTGTGGGCCACCAGCACCGCGCCCGCGGCGAACTCCAGGAAGCCGGGCAGGACCGCGTCGATCCGGGGCGCGTCGTAGACCATGGCCGTGGTGATGCCGGTGACCTGCACGATCTGCGGTGGAATCGACCGCCCGGGGTTCACCAGGGTGGCGAACTCGCCCAGTACCTCGCCACCGCGCACCTTCACCGCGCCGATCTCGGTGATGGCGTCGCCCTCGGGGCTGGTTCCGGTGGTCTCCAGGTCCACGACCACGAAAGTCGTGGCGTAGAGCGGAGTGTCGAGGTCGTCGAAGGCGAGCTGCTCGGGCACGGCCAGCAAGCGTAGGCCGGGGGTCCGACATGTTTTCACGACGGAAATGTCCGTTTATCTGACCGAGATTCTCGAGATGAATGACCCGAATTGCGAAAGTATGCCTCTTAGTGACCAGGGTCACAGTTATTCGCATTGTCGATCAATGTGGACGGGGTGACCGGACGGTCCAGTGGGTCGCCTGGCGCGCACGGCCGGGTTGCCGGGCATGTCGGCGCGGCGGGTCGCGGGGTCGGGCGTGTCCTGATCAATGACTATGTGCCTGAGCAGGGGATATTCGGTAATAGCCGAGATAGAGCGCGCTATGGATGAGCGCGCGCTACTGCTCGGTAGCCGTCGCGACGCTCCCGACGAAACGGCCGTCGTTATTGTTTCGTGATTGCTGTGACTTTTGTCGCACCGAAATAGGGGTGGTCAACAATTTGGCGTAGTCCGGGTACGACTTCGGGTTTACAAACCACCGTTATCGGCTCGTAATCTTCCTGAGACCTCGCGGAGTCCGACCCACCAAACCGGTGCGGCGTCGCGGGGCAGATTGGAAGTACCTCATCATGGCGACCAACACCGTCAAGCGACAGGCCCGGGGCGTGCAGCGCAGTGCGCAGCGAGCCGTCGCGGCCGGCGCAGTCGGCGCTGCCACGCTGAGCGCGCTGCTGCTGCCCGCCGCCCCCGCATCGGCGCAGCCGGTGACCATCCCCGGCGTCGGCACCTTCGACGTCCCCGATCAGGTTCAGCTGCCCGCGGGCATTCCGGGTGTACCGGAGTCCGTTCCGGTCGTGATCCCGCCGATTCCGGGTGTCGAGGTGCCGCCCGCGCCCGCCCCGTTCGTCGCCCCGCAGAAGACCGCGGGGGAACTCGCCGTCGACGCCGCGATGAGCAAGGTCGGCTCCCCGTACGTGTACGGCGCCGCGGGCCCGAACGCCTTCGACTGCTCGGGTCTGGTGAAGTGGTCCTACGCCCAGGCTGGTGTGGACCTGCCGCGCACCAGCTACGAACAGCTCAACGCCGGCACCCCGGTCTCCTACGACGCGCTGCAGCCCGGCGACATCGTGTCGTTCTACGGCGGCGGCCACTCCGGCATCTACGTCGGCAACGGTGAGGTCGTGCACGCCTCGACCTCCGGCCAGCCGGTGAAGGTGGCCCCCATCTCCTCGATGCCGTTCACCGGAGCCCGTCGCGTCTGACCTGCGAAATCCACGGCGGCCGTGACCCTTTCGTGTCCTACTGGACACGCACGGCCGCCGTTTCGTAACCTTATCGAGACCTTTCTTTCCAACTCGGGGTAAGAGACGGGGACACGCCGACGGTGGCAGCGCAGCAGCGGATACAGCGAACCAAACGACTCGTGGGCGGGGCTCTGACGGTCGGCGTCCTGGTCGTCGCCGGTTACGGAGGCGGCCCGGCCACCGCCGACCCGGTCACCACCCCCGCCACCGCCGGTGAGGCCGTCACCACCCTGGTGGATCTGTCCCGGCAGTCCGAGCAGCTCAATCAGGCCGCGCTCAACGCCCAGGCCGACCTCGATGCCAAGGTCGCCGCCGCCGAGGCCGCCGACGCCACGGCCGCCGAAGCCGCCCGGGTCCTCGGCGACGCCCGCGCCGAGATCGAGAAGTACCGGCCGGTCATCGACCGCGCGGCGGCCGCCGCCTACACCGGCGGCCGCAACAACCAGCTCACCGCGCTGCTGGCCAGTAGTTCACCGCAGCAGCTCCTCGACCAGATGTCCACGCTGGCGCTGGTCGGCAGCCGCACCGATGCACAGCTGAGCGAGTACAAGAAGGTCAGCGACGCGGCGGCAGCCGCCGAAGCCGCCGCCCGCGCCGCCGCCGACGCCGCCAATGCCGCGCGCGCCCAGGCCGACGCCGTGCGCGCCGACCTCGAGCACAAGCGTTCCGAACTCCAGGGATCCATCGCACAGGTCATCGCCGCCTGGGGGCAGCTGTCGGCCAGCGACAAGTCCGCCCTCGCCGGATCCATGTTCCCGCCCGGCTTCGACCGCGACACCCTGCTGCGCGGACTGGTACCCGGCAGCGGCACCAGTGCGCTGGCCGCCGGACTCACCCGGGTCGGCGCGCCCTATGTCTGGGGTGCGGTCGGTCCCGACCAGTTCGACTGCTCCGGCCTGGTGCAGTGGGCGTTCAAGCAGGTCGGCAAGAACGTGCCGCGCACCAGCCAGCAGCAGTCGCAGTTCGGCACGCCGGTGGCGCAGGCCGATCTGCAGCCCGGAGACGTGGTGTTCTTCTACCCTGAGGTGTCACATGTGGGCATCTACGCGGGCAACGGTCTGATGCTGCACGCCTCCACCTTCGGCGTGCCGGTAGCGGTCGCCCCGATGGGCTCCACACCCTTCCATTCGGCGCGACGCTACTGATACGAGGCGGGCATGGGCGTTCAGGTGTGGAGGCAGCGGCGGGTAACCTCGCGGCGCTCCGCTCATGTCCGGAGGAGAGAGTCGGCGCGAGAGGTCGGGCGGGGCGCCGGGGCGCACGCGGCACGGGGGACGTGCGCGGAGGCGGCAATCGGGCGATGCCATGCCACGCCCCGCTCATGCCCGAAAGGACGCGGCATGAGCGCCCGGGCGCGGAGGCGGCAGTGGGGTGTCACGACGCAGCGCCCCGCTCCTGCGGGAAAGAGCGCAGCATGAGCGCGCTGCGGGGGTTGCGGGGGTGGCTGGGTACGCGGCGGCGGTTCCAGTTCGTCGTCACGCTCGTCATGGTGATGACACTGACCGGGACCTGCGGTGCGTTGCTGCTGCTGCCTACGACGGTGGTGCCGAAACTGCGGGCGGGTACGCCGCCCGCCGCGACGCCGCAGTCGAGTGTGGTCGCCGATCCGCAGCTGGAGCGGGTGCGGCGGACGATGGCGTCCTACGGGGAGGTGGTCAGCGAGACCGTCGCGCTCCGGGACGGGCAGGCCGGGATCGTGCTCGGACATCCGGCGCAGCGGGATGCCATCGACATCCTGGCCGCCGAACTCGACGACGCCACCGCGGCCGTGACCGCGCTCTGGGGAACCGGCTGGTCACGCACTCCCGTGGTGGTGATCGCCACCAGCCCATCGGAATTCGCCGGACTCACGAACACCGTGGGTGAGGTGCCCGCCGAGGTGGCCGCGGTGACCGTCGCCGATCCGTTCCGGCCCGGGAGCCGACCCACCGGGCAGCGGGTGGTGTTCGGTCCGGAGTCCGGGGAACGCCTCGGACCCGACGGGCTGCGCTCGGTGCTGCGGCACGAACTCACCCATATCGCCACGCGCGCGGTGACCGTGGACGGGTCACCACAGTGGATGCTCGAGGGTTTCGCCGAATACGCGGCACATCGCGGCGGAGACCGGACCGCCGCCGAGATCGCGCCCACCCTGGCCGCGCGGGCCCGCGCCGGCGAACTGCCGCGCGACCTGCCCGCGGACGCGGTCTTCGCACCGGGCAGCGGACAGGCCGCGTCGGCCTACGAACAGGCGTGGTCCGCCTGCGCTTTCATCGCCGACGAATTCGGCGATCCCACACTGGTGAACCTGTATCGCTCCCTCGCGACGGGTCCCAAGAACGTCGCGGCCGTGGACGACATCCTGCGCGACACTCTGGGGACCCCTCGCGAGGGTTTCCTCGCCCGCTGGCGATCGTGGATCGTCACCCGGACGGCGGCGGGGGCGTAGCCCGCGCACGGACGTCCCGATCGTAAGGCGGCGGGTGTAGCCGCGCGGCGGTGGCGCGCACGGATGCCCCCACCGTGTGGCGGCAGATCGCGCACACCGGTGGCTCACTGCCGCCCGGCGGGCTCCAACGACCGTGTCTTCGGTTTCGCGTGCTCCCCGCTGCCGGAGTGCGAGTGCCGCGCGCTCACCCCCGCTGCCGCGCCACCAGGAGATGGAACGGCACCGGGCCGCCCGGGAGTGGTTTGTCCTCGACGTCGAATCCCGCTCGTCCCAGCGCGGCCTGGATATCCGCCACGGGGCGCAGTCGGAATCCGTACGGCGTGAAGGGCATCTTCGCCATGGCGTCCGGGTCGCCGACGCCGATGACCAGGCGGCCCTTCGGGCGCAGCACCCGGGCCAGTTCGGCGCAGGCGCGGTCCAGGTCCGCGACGAAGTAGAGGGTGTTGACGGTGATGGCGGCGTCGAGGCTGTCGGCGTCGAATGGCAGATCGTCCAGGGAGCCCGCGAGCGGCCGCAGCCGACCGGCTCCGATCTCGGCGGTATGGCGGGATTTGGCGCGTGTCAGCATGTCGGTGGAGATCTCGACGCCGTACACCACCCCGTCGGCCCCGGCGCGCTCGAGCAGCAGCGGCAGTCCGACGCCGCCGCCGAAGCCGATATCGGCCGCGACCTCGCCCGCCGCCACCTCGGCGGCCTCGACCGCCGCGGCTATCGCGGCCCGGTTACCGCGGTTCAGCATGAAAGCCACGACTTTTCCGAGGGGACCGCTGGGATGACCGAGCTGCCCGGCCACGATCGACATCAGTCGTCCGGCAAGTGAATTCATGCTCAGGCAGCCTATGCGGCGCGGCCGGTCCCGTCATCGGCGGTGCGCGCGCATATGCGCATACGACCGCGGCCGGTGCGTGTGCTGCGGGCCGGGCGGCCGGGCCCGCGCACGGGACGATTCACGGCATGTCGGCGCGGGAACGCGGCGTGGCGCCCCACAGCGGGTGCACGAAGTCGGCCGCGGACCGGGCGGCGGAGGCCGGTGCAGTAGTTTGAGGGCATGGGGCGAACTCTCCTGGTTACCAATGATTTCCCGCCGCGGCCGGGCGGCATCCAGTCGTACCTGCACGCGCTCGCCCTACAGTTGCCCGCGGACGAACTGGTGGTGTACGCGCCGCGCTGGCGGGGCGACAGCCACTGGAAGTTCGACGCGCAGCAGCCGTTCCAGGTGGTGCGGCATCCGACCACACTCATGCTGCCCACCCCGCTGGTGCTGCGGCGCACCCGCAAACTGCTGCGCGACGAGCAGTGCGACAGCGTGTGGTTCGGGGCGGCCGCGCCGCTGGCGCTGCTCTCGCCCCTGCTGCGCCGGTCGGGAGCCGAACGCATCGTCGCCTCGACGCACGGGCACGAGGTGGGCTGGTCCATGCTGCCCGGTTCGCGGCAGGCGCTGCGGGTGATCGGCGATCACACCGATGTGGTGACCTACGTCAGCAAATACACGCGGCGGCGGTTCGCGGCGGCCTTCGGGGCGCAGTCGGCGCTGGAGTATCTGCCCCCCGCCGTGGATTCGGAGACCTTCGCACCCGATCCGGCGGCACGGGCCGAACTGCGCGCCCGCTACGGCCTGGGCGACCGGCCGACCATTCTGTGCCTGTCCCGGTTGGTCCCGCGCAAGGGTCAGGACGTACTCATCCTGGCCATGCGCTGGATCAAGGAGCGGATCGACGGCGCGGTGCTGGTCATCGCGGGCAGCGGGCCGTACGAGCAGAAGCTCCGGGCGCTCGCGCAGGCCATGGGCGTGGCCGACGACGTGGTCTTCACCGGTCGCGTGCCCGCGGCCGAACTGGCCGCCCACCACACCATCGGCGATGTCTTCGCCATGCCCTGCCGCACCCGCGGATTCGGTCTGGACGTGGAAGGGCTGGGCATCGTCTTCCTGGAGGCGTCCGCGTCCGGGGTACCGGTGGTGGCGGGCGATTCGGGCGGCGCGCCGGAAACCGTGCGGGAGGGCGAGACCGGCAAGGTCGTCAAGGGCGGCGACCCGATCGCCGTCGCCGATGCCATCGTCGAGATCCTCTCCGACCGCGATGCCGCCGCCGCCATGGGCGCCGCCGGACGCGCCTGGGTACAACGCCAGTGGCGCTGGGACGCCATGGGCGCCCGCCTGCGCCACCTGCTGGATCCCGCACCGCACCCCGTCCGCCCCGGCCCCACGCTCGACTGATTCCCGGTCCGCTAGGCTCAGCCGGGTGAGCAGTATCCAGGTTGCCGACCAGACGTTCGTCGCCGCGCCCGGGGCGGCGGTGGGCGAACTGCTGGCCGATCGCGCCCGCTGGCGCCACTGGTGGCCCGACCTCACACTCGACGTGCGAGAAGATCGGGGCGAGAAGGGGATTCGCTGGACCGTCAAGGGACCGCTGACCGGCACCATGGAGGTGTGGTTGGAGGAGATGCTCGACGGCGTCATCCTGCACTACTTCCTGCACGCCGAACCGCCGGGCGCGGACGGCTTGTCGGCGCGTGATCTGATGGCCCGCAATCGGGCGCGCCGGGTCGCCGGGAAACGGATGGCCTTCGAGATCAAGGCGCGACTGGAGGCCGGACGACCGGCCGGCGTCGCTCCCGCACCCCGCTGAGCACCGTCGCCACCACCGTCGTCGCTGGAAAGGAAGCGTTGCCCGATATGGCCGACCGGACGCAGAGGTCGATCGTCATCGACGCCCCGTCGGATCGGGTGATGGCCGTCATCGCCGACCTGGAGTCCTATCCGGAATGGGTGGCCGCGGCGCACGCGGTCGACATCCTGGAGAAGGGCTCCGACGGCCGTGCCCGCACCGCCCACTTCGTGCTGGACGCGGGCGTCGTGAAGGACACCTACACCCTCGCCTACCGCTGGCGGCCGGACGGCAAGGCGGTGAGCTGGACGCTGGTGAGCGGTGACCTGCAGAAAGCGCAGGACGGCAGCTACGAGCTGATAGATCTGCCCGACGGCGGTACCCAGGTGGTGTACGAGCTGACGGTGGACCTGAACATCCCGATGATCGGCATGTTCAAACGCAAGGCCGAGAAGGTCATCACCGATACGGCATTGAAGGAACTCAAGAAACGGGTCGAAGGCTGACCGCGAGCAGGACCAGGCCGCAACCATCAACCACCCGGGTGGAACTGTTCGTCGGCAAGGGCGGGGTGGGCAAGACGACGCTGGCCTGCGCGACCGCCATGGCGTACGCGCGGGCCGGGCAGCGCGTGCTGCTCGCCTCCCTGGATCAGGCGCATTCGCTCGGTGACGCGTTGGGGGTGCGCATCGCGCACGATCCCGGCACGGTGCCGGGTGTGCAGACGGTGCGGCCGGGCCTCGATGTGATCGAGGTGGATTCCCTTGCGCTGCTGGAGGATCGGTTCCGCGAGGTGCTGCGGATGCTGTCCGGCGCGGGACACGATCACGGTATCGACATCGGTGCGCTGGACCCCGCCGAGCTGACCGGACTGCCCGGCGTGCAGGAACTGCTGGCGCTGCTGGAGATCGCGCAGTTCGTGGCGGACGAGGACTGGGATGTGGTCGTGGTGGATTGCCCGCCGTCGGCCGATATGTTGCGCATCGTCACCGCACCCGACACGCTGCTCGGCTACCTGGAACGGGTCTGGCCCGCGCACACCCGGACGTTGAGCGCCATCGGCGCGGATCTGCGACGCGCGGTGCTGGCCACCACGGTGGAGCGGATCGCGGCCGCGGTGTCGGGTGTGCGTGATCTGCTCGCCGATCGCACCCGCACCGGGGCGCGCCTGGTGACCGCCGCCGAACGGGTGGCGGTGGCGGAATCGACGCGGGTGCGCTCGGCCGCGGTGCTGCTCGGCCTGCGGCTGGACGCGATCCTGGTGAACAAGGTGCTGCCGCCCATGCCGCCCGTCGAAACCCGCGAGCTGCCCGATGCGGGTTCGCTCGCCGGTCCGGCACACCCCGCGGTGCAGTGGTATTTCAACCGCCGTGCCGAGCAGTTGGAGGTGGTCGCGGAGTTGCGGCGGCGCGTGGACCCGACACCGGTCGTGGTGGTGGGGCACACCGGTGCCGAACCGGTGGGTCTCTCGGCGCTGTCGGCGATGTCCTTCGATGTCGATGCGAGTGGCGGCTGGGTCGGATCCGAACCGGTCCCTATGCTGGGATCGGAAGTTGACGGTGTGCCCGCTGTCACCGGCGAGCCCATGGTGCGGCTGGAATCGGGGGCCGGCGTGCGGTCGGTGTACGCGATGCGCATGCACCTACCGGTGGTCGATCCGTCGACCCTGCGCCTGGGACGAGTGGAGGACGATTTGATCGTGGGAGCGGACGGGGTCCGGCGTCGCCTGCGCCTTGCCCCGGTGTTGCGGCGGTGCACGGTCGAGAACGCCGAACTCGAGGGCGAACACCTCATCGTCCGATTCCGACCCGACCCTCAGGTATGGCCGATATGAGCGACCAGCACACCCGTGACCACCACGGCGCGAGCGAGGAGAACCTCGCCGAATTCGCCGCCGAACTCCGCCTGCTGGCCGAGGCCGTCCTGGAGCGTGTCGAACCCGTACTCCGTAAGACCGCCGCCGACGGCCGCGCCGAATGGTCCAGTTGCGCCTGGTGCCCCGTATGCGCCGCGGCGGCCCTGCTGCGCGGCGAACACCACGATGTGGTGGCCGCCATCGCCGACCATGGCACCGCCCTGGTGACGGTGCTGCGCGAAGCCCTCGCGGGAGTGCCGGTGGAGCCGATCATTCCGCCCGAGGTGGATCCGGATTCGCCCGAATATGCTGGGGCGCATCGGCATTCGTGGAACGAGCACGGTGCCGGGCCGGAGGGTGGCGCGGGGTACACGGGTCATCCGGGCGCGGCCGCCGGGGCCTGGACCGAGGGCATGGCCGGCGCTCCCGGCGCGGATCCTGGTGCGCCGGAACCGGATTCCGCGAGCCGCTCCGATGCGGCGGCCGGTCGTGATGCGGCGGCTGGCCGTGATACCGCGACCGGCGCTGATGGCGCGACCGGCGCTGATGGCGCGACGGGCTCTGACGGCGCGACCGACTCCGGGGCGGTGTCCGGCGCCGGGTCGGCGACCGGTCCAGCGCGCGGCGGCTTCTGGAGCACGGTCGCCGCGAATCTCCGCTCGCCGGACCGAGGTTCGACGGGTGGCGACGCTGCGTCGGGTGGTGAGAGCGGCGGCGGGAACCCGGTCGGTCCCACCGCCAGCGCCGGTTCGGGCGGGTATGGCAACGCGCCCGGATTCGGGGGCGCCGCGGGCGCCGATCCGTCGGCCACCTATCGGCAGCATTCCTACGACGAGACCGCGCAGCGGATCCCAACCTCCAGTCGCACAGACTGGTTCACGGCGGCCGCGGGTCCGAGCGGCGGCGGTCCGACCACATCGCCGGGCGATGTGGGCTCGTCGGCCGAACCCGCACGCCCATTCGCCGAGCCGACGCGTCCGGTCGCCGGTGAAGCCGGGCGCGGAGGCGGCGGGCGCGGGCAGGTGTCGGGGGGCCGCGGGCAGGAGTCGGGTAGCGGTGTGCCGTCGGCGGGCCGCGGTGGAGCGGGCGCGGGGCGCGGGGTACGGGGCACCGGACGTGAAGGGGCGGCGCGGTCCGGCTATGTTCCTATCTCCGTGACCATCAAGCCCCCTACAACATGACGGCCGCCATGGGGCAGCCGCTGACCGTCGGCGTGGATGTCGGCGGAACGAATATTCGCGCGTCCGTGGTGGACGGCGCGGGCGAGGTGCTGGATACCGTGACCGCGCCGACGCCGCAGTCGGCGCGGGCGCTGGAGGACGGGCTGGCGCGGGCGGTGCGCGAACTGTGTGCGCGCCATCGGATCGGCGCGGTCGGGCTCGCGGTGGCCGGATTCGTGGACGAGGACCGGGCCACGGTGCGGTTCGCCCCGCATCTGCCGTGGGAGGACGCGCCCGTCGCCACCCGGCTCACCGAACGGCTCGGCCTGCCCGTGATCCTGGAACACGACGCCAATTCCGCCATGTGGGCCGAGTACCGGTTCGGTGCGGCCGCGGGTGGCCACAATGTGGTGCTGGTGGCGATCGGCACCGGGATAGGAGCCGCGCTGCTGGTCGGCGGCCAGCTGTATCGCGGAAGCTACGGTGTCGCACCGGAACTCGGCCACATCCAGGTGGTGCCCAACGGCCGCGCCTGCGCCTGCGGCAAACGCGGCTGCTGGGAACGGTATTGCAGCGGCACCGCGCTGGTCGATACGGCGCTGGAGCTGTTGGCCACCGATCCACAGCGCTCCACCCTGCTGGCCCGCGAGGTGCACCGCGATCCCGATTCGCTGACCGGCCGCCGGGTGGCGGGCGCGGCGCAGGACGGCGATCCGGTGGCCCTCGACGTGATGGCGGACTTCGCGCGCTGGCTCGGCCTCGGACTCGCCGCCGTCAGCGATATCTTCGACCCGGACCTCATCGTCATCGCGGGCGGCGTGAGCACCTCGGCCCCGCTGTTCCTCGACGATGCCCGCGACCACTACGCCCAGTCCATCACCGGCGCGAAGCACCGGCGGCTGGCCCGCATCCGCACCGCGCAGCTCGGGGAGGCGGCGGGCATGATCGGCGCGGCCGAACTCGCCCGCGCGGCCCTGGTGGCGAACCCGGACGCGGTGTCGGCGGGCAACCCGCCCTGCTGAACCGCGTCCCGGACGGATCGGTGTCCACCGGACCACGCTGTGCCTGCCGGACTGGTCTGTGTTCTCGCGACCGGATTGCGGTGTTCCTGCGGACTGGGTGTGGCATGTGCTCGACGGCCCGCTGCGCGTAGTGTCGGCGTTGTCCGAGGTGTCCGTGGGAGTGGGGCGTGTCCGCAGCACCCGGCTGTGTCCGCCGGATGGGCTGCGTCCGTGCGGCGCGGGGCTGTGTTGGCGGCGCGGGGCTTGTGTTATCGGGGGAGGACAGCGTTCTCGGGCAGGGCCGTGCTAGTGGGCCGGTGACCCGTGTCGGACGCGTACCGTTACCGTCGGACGCATACCGCCGGCGCGGCGGGGTATGCCGAAGGCGTTGCGGGCCGCGGCGTCTCGCCCCGGCCGCGACGGTGGCCTTGAAGCGCGGGCCGCTGCCAGCAGGTTCGGTGTGTGCCAACCGTGTGAAAACTGCCGCCGGGGTTGGTTACGCCGGAGTCTCGGCGGTAGAGTCGGCAGCTGACGGTGGTGCCCGCAATGAGGCCGGTCCCGATCAGGAAAATCAGGGGAAAGGACGCGATGTTCTACTGGCTGCTGAAGTTCGTGTTGGTGGGACCGCTCATGCATCTCGTCAACCGACCCGAGGTCGAGGGAGTGGAGCACATCCCGACCAAGGGCGCGGCGATTCTGGCCGGTAACCACCTGTCGTTCACCGACTGGCTGTTCACCCCGCTCATGAGCCCCCGACGCATCACCTATCTGGCCAAGGCCGAGTACTTCACCACCCCCGGCATCAAGGGCCGTTTGCAGAAGTTCTTCTTCTCCGGCACCGGCCAGTACCCCATCGACCGCAGCGGTGCCGACGCCGCCGAATCGGCCCTCAACACCGCGCGCAAGCTACTGGCGGAGGGCCGCCTGGTCGGCCTGTACCCGGAGGGCACCCGCTCCCCGGACGGCCGCCTCTACAAAGGCAAGACCGGGGTGGCACGCCTCGCCCTGGAGACCGGTGTCCCGGTGATCCCGGTGGCCCTGATCGGCACCGACGAGGTGTGCCCACCCGGTCCGTTCCGCTGGCGCAAGAAGAAGGTCATCGTGAAGTTCGGTGCGCCCATCGACTTCTCCCGCTACGAGGGCATGGGCGGCAACCGCTTCGTGGAGCGCGCCGTCACCGACGAGATCATGTACGAGCTCATGCGGATGTCGGGGCAGGAATACGTGGACGTGTACGCCGCCAGTCTGAAGAAGGGCGTGCCCACCGGTTCGCGGCCGGACGCCGACCGCATCCCGCAGACCATGGCGGGCTGACCACCGGACCGACCCCCGATTCGACGACGAGCCCCCGGGAAGACCGAGTCTTCCCGGGGGCTCGTCTGTTGCTTCCGGTTCTCAGCCAGCCGAGGTGGCGGTGTGCCGGACGAGCCGCCGGTGCGCCTCGATGGCCTCGAACTTGGCGAGGTTGTGCCGGGCGTCGGCGAGGGCGTCGTGCGCGTCCTTGGGGACGGGCGGCAGTGCGGGGCGGCCGTGCTGATCCCAGTGCTGGCGCAGTTCATTGGTGTAGCGGGGGAGGGCGTTGGGCAGGTCCACCATGGAGCCCCAGAGCTGGCAGAGTGCGACGTGGTCGTACGCGCCGACCCAGGCCCACAGTTCGGGTTCCACACCGGGGCGGGGCACCAGGAATTTGTAGAGGTCGTCGCGGATGCGTTCGCGGCTGCGCCACAGCGGGGAGGAGGGCGGCGGCAGCTGCGGGAGCACGTAGCGGCGCACGAACGGACCGGCCTTGGATTCGTCGAATTCGGTTGATACCGCGTAATATTCGCGACCGTCCTCGCACACCACCGCGATTGAGACGAGGTCGATGACGATCCCGTCCTCAATGAATTCGCAGTCATAAAAATACCGCAAGGTCTCGGCCAGCTCCTCGGTCGGTGGTCGTCGGCACCCGCCGTCGACCCGCGTGTGGCGGGCATCCCGGCCGGGATACCCAGGGAACCACCCTATGTGCAGGCCCTGCTCCCGGCGTCGCTGGCATCCGGGAACGGCCGGCTCCCGGCGACCGGTCGGAACACTTCGGCACGGTGTGGTCGATTTCCACCCTGGGTGTAATCCACACGACGATTGCGGGTCCGTATTCTGAACGGGTGAACTGGACCGTCGACGTACCGATCGATCGCTTGCCGGAGTTGCCTCCGTTGCCCGCCGAGCTGCGTCGGCGGCTCGATGACGCGCTCGCCCGGCCCGCGCTACAGCAGCCGTCCTGGGATCCGGAGCTGGCCGCCAAGATGCGCACCGTGCTGGAGAGCGTGCCGCCCATCTGCGTGCCCGCCGAGGTGGAGGAGCTGAAGCTACGCCTGGCCGAGGTGGCCCGGGGTGAGGCGTTCCTCATGCAGGGCGGCGATTGCGCGGAGACCTTCGCCGACAACACCGAACCGCATATCCGCGGCAATATCCGCACTCTGCTCCAGATGGCGGTGGTGCTGACCTACGGCGCCAGCCTGCCCGTGGTGAAGGTGGCCCGCATCGCCGGGCAGTACGCCAAGCCGCGCTCGGCCGACCTGGACGCGCTGGGGCTGAAGTCCTACCGCGGCGATATGGTGAACTCCCTGGTCGCCGATCCAGCGGTGCGCGAACACGATCCGTCGCGACTGGTCCGCGCCTACGCCAACGCCTCCGCCGCCATGAACCTGGTGCGCGCGCTCACCTCCGCCGGCATGGCCGACCTGCACAAGGTGCACGATTGGAACCGCGAATTCGTGGCCCAGTCCCCGGCCGGTGCCCGCTACGAGGCGATGGCCACCGAGATCGACCGCGCCCTCGCGTTCATGAACGCCTGCCGGGTGAACGACCCGAACCTGTCCAGCGCCCGCCTCTACGCCTCGCACGAGGCCCTGGTGCTGGACTACGAGCGGGCCATGCTGCGGCTCAGCGAGCACCCCACCACCGGTGAGCCGGTGCTCTACGACCTGTCCGCGCACTTCCTGTGGATCGGGGAGCGCACCCGCCAGCTCGACGGCGCGCACATCGCCTTCGCGGAGCTGCTCGGCAACCCGATCGGCCTCAAGATCGGCCCGAGCACCACCCCCGAGATGGCGGTGGAGTACGTGGAGCGGCTGGACCCCAACAACGAGCCCGGTCGGCTCACCCTGGTCGCCCGCATGGGCAATGGCAAGGTGCGCGACGTGCTGCCCGCCATCATCGAGAAGGTGCAGGCCACCGGTCACCAGGTGATCTGGCAGTGCGACCCCATGCACGGCAACACCCACGAGGCGTCCAACGGCTACAAGACCCGCCACTTCGACCGCATCGTCGACGAGGTGCAGGGCTTCTTCGAGGTACATCACGCGCTGGGCACCCATCCGGGCGGCCTGCACATCGAGCTCACCGGCGAACACGTCACCGAATGCCTCGGTGGCGCGCAGGACATCTCCGATCTGGATCTGGAGAACCGCTACGAGACCGCCTGTGATCCGCGCCTGAATACCCAGCAGTCCCTGGAGCTGGCCTTCCTGGTCGCGGAAATGCTGCGCTGAGAACCGGATTCACGCGTGTGGCCCGTGCCGATCGGCACGGGCCACACGCGTCTGCACCGCAATCGAATTATCAGGGCAAGGCGACAAGGGTGATGGTGGAACCCGGTTCGACCTTCGCGCCGGGCACGCTGCTCTGCGAGATGACGATCGAGGAATCACTCGGGGCGAGCTGCCGCACCGACACGCCCAGGCCGAGGGCCTCGAGCTTCGCGCGGGCGTCGCCGACGCTGGAACCGAGCAGACCCGGCACCTCCACGGCATTGGAGATGAGCAGGACCACGCCCTGACTGGAGTCGATGGTGGTGCCGGCGGCCGGATCGGTCCCGGCCACCTCACCGGCCTTGACCTTGGAGTCGAATTCGACCCTGGTGCCGGTGACCTCGATGCCGACCGCGTCCAGCGCGGCTCTCGCCTCCTCCTCGGTCTTGCCCCGCACATTCGGGAGCTCGACCGGGGCGGAACCCTTGCTCGTGTACACCTTCACGTCCGCGCCCATCGGCAGAATCGTGCCGGGGTCCGGATCCACCTTGGCGACCGTGCCCTCCGCCGCCGTACTGGAGACCTCCCCGGCATCCACCGGGGTCAGTCCGGCATCTCTGATCGCCTGCTCGACGCTCTGCACGTCCTGGCCCGGTCGGATATCGGGCACCTTGGGTTTGCCGCTGGAGATGAGCACCGCCACCGTGGAACCCTTGACCACCTTGGTTCCGGCAGACGGATCGGTGCCGACCACATTGCCCATCGGAATCGTGTCGGACGCCTTGTCTCTCACCTCGGTGTCGAAACCGGCGGCCTGGAGGGTGGCGACGGCGCGTTCGCGGTCCATTCCCGCGATGGCCGGAACCGCTTCGTAGCGGCCCACACCCAGCCACCAGCCGCCGATGCCGAGCAGCAGGGCCAGCACCACCACCGCGCCGAGCCACAGCACGGCGGTGCGGCGGGATCTGCCGCGATCGGCCAGGTAGCCGTTGCGCGGCGGTTGATCGCCGTGCGGGGGCAGGGTGGGCGGTGGTGCGTGCGCGGCCGACTGCGCGTAGTCCGGAGGTAGCTCCCGGGCCGCCGTCATCACCCGGGTGTGCTGGTGGGCGGGCGGTGCGGCCGCCTGCGGCACCCGCGTGGTCGGCGGCTCGGCCGGAAGCCGCGTCGTCATATCGGCGGCACCGACGGGGGCCGGGCGCGAACGGGATTCGGCCGGTGCGGCCGGTGCCGGGGTGGGGCCGACGCGGTAGCGGGCGCTGAGGTGTTCCGCGGATTCCTGCGGTGCGGGCACCCGGTAGGCGGGCAGTTGCAGCACCTGGGCGATGCGGCGGATCTCGGCGGCCATCTCGTTGCCGTCGGCGAAGCGGTGCGCGGGTTCGCGGGCGGTGGCGTGCGCGACCAGCTCGTCGAATTCCGGTGGGACGCCGGAGATGTGGTGGCTCGGGCTGGGGACGTCGTTCTCCACCCGCTGCAAGGCGATGGACAGCGAGTTGTCGCCGGTGAACGGGGTGCGCCCGGTGAGCATTTCGAAGATGAGCACGCCCGCGGCGTAGACGTCGCTGCGCGCGTCGGCGTGGCCGCTGGTGACCTGTTCGGGGGAGAGGTAGGCGGCGGTGCCGAGAATGACGCTGGCCGAGGTGATATTGGCGGCGGCCACCGCCCGCACCAGACCGAAATCGGCGATCTTGACCTCGCCGGAGTCGGAGATGAGCACATTCTCCGGTTTGATGTCGCGGTGCACCAGCCCGGAGGAGTGCGCCACGCCGATGGCCTGCATGACCGGTTCGATCACGGCGCGCACCGCGTGCGGGGGCATGGGGCCGCGTTCGCGCAGCAGTTCGCGCAGGGTGCCGCCCTCGACCAATTCCATGATGAGGAACGGGTGGTCGCCGTCCACACCCTGGTCGTAGACGGCCACCAGGGCCGGATGCTTGAGCTTGGCGACCGCGCGCGCCTCGAGTTCGAAACGGGTGAGGAACTGGGGGTCGGCGGCGAATTTGGGATCCATCACCTTGATCGCGACCGGGCGGTCCAGACGGGTGTCCTCACCTCGGAACACCATTGACATACCGCCACGCGCGATCGGCGCATCGATGCGGTAGCGCCCTTCCAGGATCTGGCCGATCAAGTGTTGCCCTTCCCGATATTTCCCTACGGGGACCCGTACGACTCACCCGATCGTAGTCTGGACGGGGTGTGATGCGACGTTGCCGCCGCGACGGACTACCGTTGTGCGGGTGAGTGCCTTCCCTTGCAGCGACGACGTCCTCCCGGCTTCGGTCACCCTGATCCCGCTGCCCGATGTGGCGGACCAGCTCGGCATGGTCGTCACCCGGGTGCATCAGATGCTGCGCGACCACCAGCTCATCGCGGTGCGCCGCGACGGGGTCGCCGGTATTCCGAAGGACTTCTTCGACTCCACTGGCGCCGTCACCAAACACCTGACCGGTCTGATCACCGTCATGCGTGACGCCAAGTACACCGACGAGGAAATCCTCGAGTGGATCTACACCGAGGACGACTCCCTGCCCGGCCGTCCCATCGACGCCCTGCACGGCCCGCTGGCCCGCGAGGTCATTCGCCGCGCGGCCGCCGATCCGTTCTGAGCCGAGACTACCGAGCCGAGACAACCCCGCCTCCGGCGACGACACGCCGGAGGCCGAGCCGATCAGTCGCGCGCGTCGCATGCCGTGCGGTGGCGAACTCGCGGGCGGCGACCCGGAGGCGGCGGTGGCGGGGGACCGTGGCGCGGCGGGTGAAGATCTCGTAGTCGTGGCGTTCGATCTCGTCGAGGATGCCCGCGTAGAGGGCGGCGGCGGTGCGGATGGCAGGGCGCACCCGGGGCCGCAGCAGATCTATGCCGGGGGTGGCGGTGCGGTAGACGGCGCGGTTGGTGGCGATGAGGTGGGCCAGGGCCCGGCGCACACGCGGGTCGGTGCGGCCGGTGGCGCGGCAGTGGCGCAGCAGGTCGTCGTGCACGCCGAAGGCGGTGAGTTCGTCGGCGGGCAGGTAGACGCGGCCGCGGTCGAGGTCCTCGCCGACATCACGGAGGAAGTTGGTGAGCTGGAAGGCCTCCCCGAGGGCGGCGGCGGCCGGTTCCGCCGCGGCGGTGGGAACCACGGTGCCGAGGACGGGCAGCAGTTGCAGGCCGATGGCGGCGGCCGAACCGGCCATGTATTCGCGCAGGGCGGCCATGGACGGATAGCGGTCGCGGAACAGCGGGCTGCCGGGGACGTCCATGCGCATGGAATCGAGGAAGACCCAGAAGTGTTCCGGCGCGATGGCGTAGCGGTGAATGGTGTCGGCCACGGCGGCCAGGACGCGCGAGCGCGGGTCGTGAGACTCGGTGGTGGTCGCTTCGTCGCCGGATAGTCGGCGGAGGCGGGTGCGGAGGTCGCGCTCGATGTCATCCAGGTGCGCCGCACTGGATTTCGCATGGTCACGGCCGCCGGTGTGGTCGACGATATCGTCGACCAGCCGGGCGAACGCGTACAGCGCGTGCACGGCGGGGCGCTGCTCCGGCGAGAGTAGCCGCGTGGCCAGGAAGTAGGTGCGGCCGTGGGTGGCGGCGATCCGACGGCAGTCCCGGTAGGCGCGCGTCAGTTCGGCCGAGGAGCTCACTGCGTGTGCGCCGACGACGCGGTGGCCGACGAACCCGCCGCCGTGGCCGACGAACCCGCCGACGCGGCGGCCGATGACACATCCGACGCCGAGGACCCCGACACCGGGGCGGCCATGGCCGTGCCCGCGCCCGTCGCGGCGGGCGGCTCGGTCCGTGAGCGCGTGTGCTCGGTGCTCAGCCGCAGCGGATCCACGGTGCGCAGCGCCAGCGCCGCCACCACGGCGGCGAAGGTGGCCGCCGCGACATGCAGCCAGTTGTAGAGCCCGATCGACCCATCGGGGTTGAACACCAGCATCAGCCAGGTGCACAGCCCCACCAGCCACTGCAGCGTCCGGGTGGACAGTGCGAATCCGGCGGCCAGCGCGAGCGGCCACGAGTAGTACCAGGGCAGCGCCGCGGGCGAGAGGATCACGATGGCCACGAACGCGATGCAGATGCCGAAGACGGCCTCGCGCTCACTGTGCCGGAACCGCCACCACGTCCATACCAGCCCCACCACCAGCGCGACCGCGCACAGCATGCGCGTCACCGACAGCACCGATTCCAGCCGCAGCGGCGACACCCAGGTGACCATGTGCGCCATGATGGTCGGCGCGGACAGCCAGTTGATGATCTTCTTCGAGCCGGACAGCGCCGTCAGCCAGCCGATACCGACCCCGGCCAGCGCCGAGGCGGCCACGAAGACCGCCGCGAACACCGAGACGCCGAGTCCGGCGATCTTGGCGAACATGAGCACCGGATGCGGCAGTTCCCCCTCGTCGTCCGAGCCCTGCGCACGCGCCAACTCGGCCCGCCGGTCGCGCTCATGGATCATCCAGATCCACACCAGGAACGGCAGCGCCACCCCCGCGGTGGCCTTGATGGCCACACCGATGGCCAGCACCACGAATCCGGCGACATGGTGCTTCTCCAGCACCAGCGCGATGGCCGCGGCCATCAGCCCGACCATCAGCATCTCGTTGTGCACGCCGCCGATGAGATGGATGAGCACCAGCGGGTTGAGCACCGCCAGCCACAGCGCCGTGGTGGGCTTGCCGCCCAGATGCTTGGTCAGATGCGGCACCGCCCACAGCATGAGCGCCAGCCCGGGCAGCATGACCAGCCGCAGCGCTATGGTCCCGGCCACCACATTGTCACCGGTGATGGAGGTGATCCCGTCACCGAGCAGCAGGAAGATCGGGCCGTAGGGCGCGGTGGTCAGCGTCCACACATTGGAGACATTGTCCAGCAGCACACCGGGATTGACCACCGGACCGACCTGGTAGGGGTCGAAGCCGTCGCGCAGCAGCGCGCCCTGCGCCAGATACGAGTAGGCGTCGCGGCTGAACATCGGCACCGCGAACAGCAGCGGGAAGATCCAGATGCCGACGATGGCGCGCAGTTCGTTCAGGGTCACCGCCGGACCGCGCACGGTGCCGATGGTGATCCGCCCGAGCCGCACCCAGGCGGTGATCATGGCGAGCACGCCGATCCACACGAACAGCGTGGACAGGTAGTAGCCGTGCCCGAACCGCAGCCAGGACAGGTGCGCGGCCTCCAGCAGCGGGTCGCGGCGGCGCACACTGCCCGCTCCGAACCCGCCGAAGGTGATCATGACCGCGCCGAAGAAGCCGAGCAGCGCCGCCCGGCCCTCCGGGCTGCGGATGAAGTCCGCGACGTAGGCCCAGCGGCGGCGCGCGGCGGCCTCGCCGTCGGTCCCCGTGCCGATATCGTGTCCGATGCTCACCATGCTCTGTCCCGAAATCGCTGTGCCGGTGGCCGCTGTCGTCGGCCCTGGGGTCGCCACACTGTCGCCGGAGGCGTCCGGTGCGGTGGCGGCGTCCGTGTCGGGGGTCGGCATTGGCGGTCGTTCCCCCCGGAAAGGTCGGCGGTCTGGTGACCGCATCGGATTCTGGACGCGGGCCAGTCTAGTGCGTCGGCGACGGGGCCACCGCGTCGGTGCGGCCGGTTCCGGTCCGGGCATGTCGCACATCACCCGTGATGCGCGCCGCGGCGAGTCGTCCGGAGAGCAGAACGGTCGGCACGCCGACGCCCGGGGTGGTGCCGCAGCCTGCGAGAACGACATTGTCGCGGCCGCGCACCAGGTTGCGGGTGCGGAAGGGGCCGGTCTGGCGGAACAGGTGCGCCGCCGAGAACGGCGTGCCCGCCACCATGCCCCGCTCCAGCCAGGTGCGCGGAGTGTCGACGTGGTCGATGCGGAAGTGCTCGGAAATCCCTTGGTAGCCGCGCGCTTCCAGGGTGAGCAGGAGTTCGCGCAGATAGGCCGGACCCAGTCGGTCCCAGTCCAGCGGCGCCGCATCGAGATTGGGGCAGGGTGCCAGCAGTGACAGCGGTTCGTACCGGGTGCCCGCGCGGTCGAGGTAGAGGGTCGGATCGGTGAGCGCCGGCCGGGTGAGCAGCAGCGACGGATCGCTCATGAGCGCGCCACGGCCCGGTCGGGCGGCGATCTCGGTAAAGGTGTCGTCCCAGGCCCGGCCGAAATCGATGGTGTGATGCGCCCGCACCGGCCAGGATTCGGTCTCCCGCGCCGGAATGGTGCCGTGCGCGACGACCGCCGACGGGGAGGCGCGCAGCCAGCGGCGGCGGCGCACGCCGAAACGGTCCAGATCGCCGAGGTCGGCGGTGAGCACCACGGCATCACAGGGCAGGGTGCTGCCGTCGGCGAGACGGACGGCCCGGGCCCGGCGGCCGTGATAGTCGATGCCGGTGACCTCGGTGTTCACCGCGAGGGTGCCGCCCGCCGCGGTGAAGGCGCGGGCCAGGGCGTCGGCGATGGCGCGCATCCCGCCCTCCGGGTAGTACACGCCCAGGCAGGTGTCCATGTACGGGATCGCGCCGTAGACGGCGAGGGCCCGGGCGGGGGCCATCCCCGCGAACAGGGCCTGGAAGCTGAACAGGCGACTGAGCTGCTCATCGCCCAGCA
Organism: Nocardia otitidiscaviarum NBRC 14405; assembly: GCF_000308635.1. Taxonomy (GTDB): domain Bacteria; phylum Actinomycetota; class Actinomycetes; order Mycobacteriales; family Mycobacteriaceae; genus Nocardia; species Nocardia otitidiscaviarum. The sequence continues at coordinate 182,339 of NZ_BAGD01000054.1, forward strand.
TGCGCCGCACCCGGGGGCCGAGGCGGCCGAACGCGCCGATGCGCACCAGTTCGGCCAGCGCCGTGCGCTTCTCGGGGATACGGACCATATCCAGCGGGGAGTCGAAATTGGTGTCCATGAAGGGGCCGAACTCGGCCCGGTAGACCCGGTGCAGCCAGTCGCGTAGTCGCCGGTAGCGCCGGGCGGCGGCGGTGCCGCGCACACGGGTGATCTCGGCGGCCATGGCGTCCGGATCGGCGTGGACAGCGATGACGGTGTCGTCGGCGAAGCGTGCGCGGTAGGCGGGGGACACGTCGAGAATGCGCAGCCCGACCGACTCCCGGGTGTGCCCGACCGCCGCGAGCGCCTGGTCGACGAGTTCGGGCAGGGTGAGAATGGTTGCCCCGGAATCGATCTCGTAGTCCGGGCCGCGATAGCGGCCGACCCGCCCGCCCGGGTGGTCGGCCCGCTCCAGCAACGTCACCTGTCGTCCGGACCCGGTCAGGTGCAGGGCGGCGGCCAGTCCGGCCAGTCCCGCGCCCACCACCACGACCCGATCGGTCGGTCCCGCAACAGTTCTCATTCCACCGCTCCGTGTGATTCAGTAGGCGCGCGCCGTCGCGGCCTGCGCCATCTTCCGAAGATGGGCTTTGGCTTCGGCGGTGGCGGTGCTGTCGTCGAGGGCGGCCAGGCCGCGGTCGGTGAGGTCGGTGATGCGCCGTTCCACCGCGTCCACCGCGCCGAGATCGGTGATGACGGTGCGCAGCCGCGCCACCCGGTCGGCGTCGAGATCCGCGCCGAGGCTCTCGCGCAGCAGTCGCGCCGCGGCCGGATCGGTGGCATCGGCGCGGGTCAGGGCCTCGGCGACGAGGACGGTGCGCTTGCCCTCGCGTAGGTCGTCGCCGGAGGGTTTACCGGTGATCGCCGGATCGCCGAAAACCCCCAGCAGGTCGTCGCGCAGTTGGAAGGCGATGCCGATATCGGTGCCGAATTCGCGGTAGGCCGCGATGAGGTCCGGGTCGGCGTCGGCGAGTGCGGCGCCCATGTGCAGCGGCCGTTCGATGGTGTAGGCGGCCGTCTTGTAGCGGTTGATCCGCAGGGCCGCCGCCACGGATTCGTCCCCCGCGGACTCACCGTGGATATCGAGCAGCTGCCCGCCGAGCACCTCGGTGCGCATGGCCGCCCACACCGGCGCGAACCGGGCGCGGGCGGCGGCGTCCAGCCCGGCCTCGTGGGTCATATCGTCGGCCCAGGCCAGCGCGAGGTCACCGATCAGGATGGCGACGCTGGTGCCGTAGTGGTCGGCATCCCCGGCCCACCCGGCGTCGCGGTGCCGCTGCTCGTAGTCGACGTGCACGGTCGGAAAGCCGCGCCGGGTACGGGAGGAGTCGATGATGTCGTCGTGGATGAGGGCGCACGCCTGCACCAGTTCCAGCGCCGAGCAGGCGGTGAGCACCGCCGCCGCGGCCGGATCGTCGGCGCGTCCGCCCGCCCCGAGCCAACCGGTCCAGGCGAACGCGGGCCGGGTGCGCTTACCGCCGCGCAGCACGAAATCCGCCAGGGCGCGCGCCGCGTCCACGAACACCGGGCCGAGGGGTTCCACGAGTGGCGCGCGGCTGGCGAAGAAGTCGGTGAGTCGCTCCTCGACGGCTGCGACCAGCGACCCCGAGCCCGCCGCCGGAAGGGCCGGGTGACGGGTCGGCGTACCGGGTCCGGCGGACACGGGGGACCTCCTGAGATTCGTGCTCGGATGCCGCGCTGGCAACAGTGGTTCGCCGCCGCCGCGACCGCGGTTCGTCCGCGAGGGAAGTTCGGGCTCGACTGTACCCAGCGGGAGAGCGCCCGTCCGTGGTGGGACAGCCGTCGACCCGCGCGGGTCACACCGCGCCGTCGGATACCTGGGACATCCGACCGAGTGCCAGGTGATCCCGTGTGCACGGCCGGGAACGGCGGCTTCGTCTCGCGTGTGGGCGCAGCCGCCCCGACGTGGCCACGGGCGAGTCGTCTGCGTGGCCGGGGTGTGCGTGGGCCGTATGGGCTGTTGTCCGTGTGCCCGGGGTGCACGGGCCGTAGGGGTGCTGTTGTCTGCGTGGCCGGGGTGTGCGGGGCCGGAGGGACGGACTGCTGTCCGCGTGACCGGGATGTGTCGGACCGCAGCAGGGGCTGTCGCCTGTGTGTCCGGGCCACATACGGGTCGCGGGTGCGGTCTGTCGGTGCCGGTGCCGGTCTGAATGCCGACTGGTTCGTATGGCAGGCGTGTCCGGTAGGTGAGACAGCCGTCTCGTTTCTCGGGCAGGCCGGGGTGTCTGTGCGGGTCGCGACGATCGAGGTGGTGCGGGTGGCGGTCGGGCGCGGGTGTCGCGCCCCCTACACTGGGGCCGTGAGTTTCGACGATGTACGGGGAGCTTCGACCCCTGGCCGAGTTTCCCGCACGCTGCAGGTTTCCGGAACTCCATCGGTTGTGCAGCACCTCGGGCCCCGGCCGGACGGGTCGATTCCGTTCTCGGTGGAGTTCAATCCGCCACGTGACGCCGCCGGGGAGGCACGGCTGTGGCGGGCGGCGCGGGAATTCGAGCGGCTGCATCCGGCCTTCGTATCCATGACCTACGGTGCGGGCGGGTCCACCCGCGATCGCACCATTCGGGTGACGGGGCAGTTGGCGCGGGAGACGACGCTGCTCACCGTGGCGCATCTGACGGCCGTCGACCACAGTGTCGCCGAATTGCGCTCCATCGTCGGCGCGTACGCGGACTGCGGCATTCGCAATCTGCTGGTGCTGCGCGGCGATCCGCCGGGCGATCCGCTCGGGGAGTGGGTGAAGCATCCCGACGGCGTCGAGTACGCCGAGGAGCTGGTGCGCATGGTGCGCGAGCTCGGCGACTTCCACGTGGGCGTCGCTTCCTTCCCGCAGGGACATCCGCGTTCGGTCGACCTGGACTCCGACACCCGCTTCCTGTTGGCGAAACTGCGTGCGGGCGCGGAGTATTCGATCACTCAGATGTTCTTCGACGTCGAGCACTATCTGCGGCTGCGTGATCGGGCGGTGGCGGCCGATCCGGAGCAGGGTGCCAAGCCGATCATTCCGGAACTCATGCCGATCACCTCGCTGCGCACCGTGCAGCGGGCCGAGGAACTGTCCGGCCGCCCGCTGCCCGCCGCGGTGATGGAACGCCTGCGCAAGGCCGCGGGGGACGGTCCCGAGGAGAATCGCGAGGCCGTGCGCGCCGCCGGTATCGAGATCGCCACCGAGATGGCGCAGCGGCTCATCGACGAGGGCGCGCCCTGCCTGCACTTCATCACGCTGAACTTCGCCAAGGCCACCGGTGAGGTGCTGTCCAACCTCGGCTACACGGTCACTCCCGCACCGGTTCGCGCCTGACCGCGCCGGGTGAAATGCCCGGAATGCACTGGTCACGGGAGTAATGTCCCTCCTCGACCGCGACTCCGAGGAGACAGACATGCTGATGTTTCACAACCTCGTCCGAGTGGTGGGCGCCCTGAGCGCCTGCGCGGTCCTCGCGGGCCCCGCGACCGCCGCCCCGAGCCCGGGCGGGCCGGAGTCGGACGCGAGCACGGCCATCGCCCGCGCCATGGAGGCGGCGGCGCCCGGCGACTGGCTCAGCGCCTACGGCCAATCCGTCGAGCGCCTGGAAGAGTTGGGGGTGCAGCCGTTCCTGTACCCGACGGCCGCCCCGTTCTGCCTGAACTCCACCACCCTCGGCCTGGCTCCCGCGATGGCCGGAGCGATCCCCGGACCATGGCCCAGATTCGCCAGAGACATTCCCGGGCTCGACCTCTCGGCCGTGAAGACAGGCCAGACCATGTTCGCCTTCGTGCCCTACGGCCTGGCCGCCGACGGTGCGGACACCTCCGGTATGCAGGTGGTGTGGCTCAATGCCGATACCGGCCGCTCCGGTTTCGCGCCCATGGGTTCGATGTCCCAGGTGGTGCGCTCCATGATCCCGCCCCAGGTCCCGGCCGAACTCCGCCCGATGGTCGAACGGGCGGTCGCCGACTTCTTCCTCGCCGCCCTGCCGCGCGGCGGCGTCCGCGCCGTCCCGGTCGAAACCGGTTCCGGCACCGTGCTCGCGGCCGTCTTCGGCGTGGTCCGCAACGGCGCGGCCTCCTGCTTCTTCCTGCCCACGGTGGGCATAACCGAGGTGCCCTGATCTCCGCACGGGGTCGCAGGGCGGGTCAACGGGCGAGCGCTGGCCAGTGTCGAGGCGGGGGTCTCGCAGCGCGGACGCCCCCGCAGCGATGGGTCGATGCCCTGCCGCACCGATGCCACGACCAGCGTGAGCCTCGACAGTTCCACTGCGCCATCACGTGACACGACGAAATGCGCGGTCTTCGCCCGCCGCACACTCCGCCCGGCGCTCCCGGACTCCGGAATCCGCTCGGCGGTCCACGCGCCGTACGGCGGGTGAGTGCTGGTGTGCACAGCGTATGTGGGAGTCCTCGCGGTCCGGCCGGTCAACCGTGGATGTCGCGGCTCTTCCAGGTCAGCGTGCCCGCGCGGTGGGCGCGGTGGGAGCGGTAGGACAGGCGCAGGTAGGCGGCGATGGAGAGCGGATGGGCCAGGGCCGCAAGGATATCGGTGACCGACAGGGCGCGGTGGCGCTCGGTGCCGCGGGCCAGCAGCCGGGCGGCGACGGCGGCGGCGTAGCCCAGTAGTCCGGTGCGGCGCAGTCGATCCCGGCCCGCGACGGCGGCCAGCGGGGGCGCCCAGTAGGCGAGGGCGGCGAGGCCCGCGACGGCGGCGCTGCCGGTGCGGCCGCCGTAGGCCGACCACAGCCAGCGGGTGTAGCCGGATTCGAGTTCGGCTGCGTCGCGGTACATTCGGGTGCCGGCGAGACCTCCGGCGGCCGCCAGCACGGTGCGGCGGCCCGCCCGGCGCAGGGCGCGGGCGATGGCCAGATCCTCGGTGATCTCGGCCGCGACCGCCGCATGTCCGCCGATCTCCCGATAGGCGGCGGTATCGAAGACCAGGAACTGGCCGCAGGCCACCGCCATGGACGGGCGGCGAGTGCGGTTGGCCACCGCGACGGGCAGCGTACCCGCCCACGACCAGGCCAGCAGCGGCTGTACCAGCAGTTCGGCGGGGGATTCGGCGCGCTGCTCGGGCCAGGGGCACAGCAGTGCGGCACGGCGGCGGCGCAATTCGGTGACCGCGGCGGCCAGCGCTCCGGGGGCCAGCCGGACGTCGGCATCCAGGAAGACGAGCGCGGTGGGCTCCGTCGCCGTGGCCAGTTCGGCCAGTGCGGCACACGCCGCCGTCTTGCCGGTCCAGCCCGCGCGCGGCTCGGAGTGATTGCGCGCCAGCGTGAATCGATCGTCATCGGCGATGGCCTCGGCGACCGCCTCGTACGTGCCGTCGGCGGAGGCGTCGTCCAGGACGATCACCCGTAGCCGTGGAACTCCTTGCTGCGCACGCAGATCCGCGATGAGCGCGGGCACCCGATCAACCTCGTCTCGGGCCGGAACGCACACCGTGACCGGTTCGATCACACTCTGCCCCACCCGCAGCCTCGGCACGGTGAGCCGATTGACCAGCGCCATGGCAGCCCCGGCCACCGCGATGGCGGCCCCGACCCGCACGACCCGCTCACCGACGCGCACAGCCCGCTGTCGTGTGGGGAAGCCGCGCACAAGCCGCTGCCGCGTGGGAAAGGCGCGCACGAACCGCTCGCGGGCGGGGGAGTCGCCCACGAACCGCTCGCGCGCGGGGAAGTCGCCCACCAACCGCTCGCGCGCGGGCATGCCGCCCACGAACCGCTTGCGCCCAGGAGAGTCGCCTACGAATGTCTTGCGCGCGGGAAAGCCGCCCACAAACGGCTCGCGTGAGGGAGAGCTGCGTACAAGCCGCTCCTTCGTGGGAATCCCGCGCACAGCCCGCTCGCGTGCGGGCGGCGCAGCCCGGGGGTGTGCGGGAAAGATGCTGCGGCGCAAGGCCGGTCGCCTCTACTCGGCGGGCGTTCGTGGGCCGCGGCCGGGGCGGATCCAGCGGGCGGCGCGGACGTATTCGGGGGCGTCGGGGTTGCGGTTCATGTAGGCCAGCACCGCCACGATGGCGGCCACGGCCAGGGTGATGCCGCCGACGATGCCCGCCCAGCCCGCGAAGGAACGGGTATTGGGATCGGCGTAGCCGACCTCGGCGCGCAGGGTGGACACATCACCGGCGGGCAGCTTCCAGGTGACCACCGAATCGCCCTCGCGGGTGCCGTTGGTGGTGCCGACGCGGGCCGGGAAGGCCACGGTGAACTGCACATCCGAACCGTGCGGCGGCAGGCTCCCCAGATCGACCCGGCCGGTGAGGGTGACCAGGTCGCCGAGGCGGTTGAAGGCGAGGGTGAACATGCCCTGGGTCTGATCGGACAGCGCGCTGAGCTGCTGCACCTCACCGAAGGTCAGGTCCTCGAAGTACACCTGGCTGCCGACATAGCCGTCCTGCGAATAGGACTCGACGCGCACCTTGCCGGTGAGCGCATCCGGCGCCTTCAGCTGCGGACCCTTGTCGTCCTCGCTCTGCGGGACGGCGGCGGCGACGATCCGCCCCGAGACGCGGTCGTTCGACGACACACCCATGGACGCCTGCACCCGCAGGCAGCCGGAGAGCAGCGGCAGCAGCAACGCCGCGAACAGTAAGACGGCGGTCACCCGGACCGCACGGCGCGGTCGCCGCGCGGTCGGCGCGGGTTCGAGCGGGTCGGCTGCGATGGCGGTCTTCGGACTCGGCTGCACGGCTCACATCGTGCCATGACGCACCGGCCGCAGCGTGATTCGACGGGCGGACAACGCCCGCACCAGCGGAATCCCCAACACCCCCAGCCCCACCACCCCGTAGCCCGCCGACACCGGCAACCCGAGAAACACCGCATGCGCCAGTGCCGAACCCAGCCAGGTCCACAGGAGTACGGCCACCGGCACCGCCACATCCCCGGATCGGACCGCGACCGCGGCAGTGTCCGCCCTGCGAGCAGGGGCAGGGGCGATCGGTGGCTCGGCCGGGTCGTGTCCGGCGGCTGGCGCGTTCGCCGGGCCCGGTGCCGCGTCCGATACGGCTGATGGCCCGGTCGTACTCGGTCCCGCGGATGGCGAAGCGGCCGGAGTGTTTCGACCGGCGGCGACAACGGGTGAGACGGGGGCGGCGTCCGGCCGATCGGTGGCGGCCGCGTCGGTGGCTGCCGATTCTGTGGTGGCTGGTTGCGTGGTTGTGGTGGCCGGTTGGGTGGTGGTAGCTGGTTCGGTGGCTGACGGTTCGGTGGCGGTGGCGGTGGCAGCGCTGGCGGGTGGTGCGGTGGCTGGCCGTGCGGTGGTGGGTGTGCGCTCGAGGTTCGGTACGGTCCGCTCCCAGAGCGCCAGCAGTCCGGCCATCACCAGGCCGACGGCGAACCAGCCGAGGTAGTTCGTCAGCGGAATCTCCGGGAGTCCGGGCAGGCCGGGCCAGGGCGAGCACCAGGTCCACTGTCCGTCCGCCACCATCTGCGGATCCAGGAACAGATCCCAGCCGACCGCCCCCACGGCCGTCATCATCACCCGCGTCACCGTGCGCGAGTACAGCTGCCTCGCGACGATCCACACCGGGTACAGGCCACCGGTCCAGGCCAGCGCCACCACCAGCGGCACCCCCGCCACCGACGGCCCGATCCGCCCGCTCGCGTAGTCGTAGCAGCCGAACGGGAATCCCGTTGCCGTGCCCACCATCTCGGCCAGCAACCCGACCCCGGACACGATCACCAGCACACCGACGGCCCACCGGACACCCCGCGTCCGCCCGGCATGCGTCACAGCCGTTGCCGCGGAGAGCAACACCACCGCCACGGTCACCCGATCCCGCGCCACCCCGGCCGTCAGCGGATACAGAATCTGCACCGCCACCAGCAACACCGCCGGAACCACCGCCACCGGCCACCACGCTGTTCTCACCGCCCACACAGCGCACCTCCACCCCATCGACCACCTGGTGAGCCAGCCCGCCTCCGCACTCCGGCTGGACGATCGATCACGGGGAACTGATGGCGGCATCGCCCGAGAGCGGCCCGCCGCCAGTTCCCCCTCGCAGAGTCGACGGGGTGTGGTGCGGCGGCGCGGGGGTGGGGTGGGGCCGTGGTCGGGCGGGCTGCGCTGGTCATGGGCGTGGTCGGTGGAAGCGGCGGCGGGTGGTGCGGTGGACGAGGTGGGCGACGGTGCGGCCGCTGGCTCCGGAGACGCCGCCGCCGGGGTGGGTGGACGCGCCGGTGAGGTAGAGGCCGGGGGCACCGGGGACGCGGTGGGCGGCGAGTTCGGGGAGGGGGCGCCAGGCGAACATCTGGTCCAGGGACATCTCCACGTGCATGACGTTGCCGCCGCGCAGGCCCAGCTCCCGTTCCAGGTCGGCGGGGGTCTGTACGTGGCGACGCAGCACGGTGTCCGCGAAACCCGGTGCGTGCGCCTCGACCTCGGCGATGATGCGGTCGGCCTCGCGGTCGGCGTGTGCGCTCCAGTCGCTGCCGTCGGCGAGCGCGTAGGGATGCCACTGCGCCCACAGTGAGAGCTGGTGTTCCCCGGCGGGCGCGATACTCGGATCGAGGGCGCTGAAACTCATGGCCAGCACCACCGGGCGCGGCGGTAGGTCGCCCGCGAGCGCGGCC
>NZ_BAGD01000053.1 GCF_000308635.1 Nocardia otitidiscaviarum NBRC 14405
TGGCAGGGTCGATTGTTGGCGGTCGGTCTGATGATTGTGGGCACCACCGTTGTCGGCGTGGTTACCGCAGCCGTCGCATCGTGGTTCATCACCAACGTCCAGCACGAGACCGAATTCGATGATCGCTGACAGATCCTCAGTAATCGAGCACGTGTGTCGGCTGACAGACATCCATGGGTGATGGAAGGTAGCGGACCAGGGCGTCCAGGAGCGGGGCGACATCATCGATACGCCGCGGTGCCACACTGCACAGCATCGGGACGACGTCACCGATGCGAGTGCGGTACCGGATCAGGTGGTGCACTCTTTCGGTCGAGACCGTTCGGGGGTTCGGGAGGGCGGGCCGGCCGAGCACTGTAGCCAGGAGTCTGTGACGCTTCTGCTCGGCTAGTACCGCCTGGACTTCGTGAGGTTCGCGGTCTGCCGCTTCGTATGTCACCATCGCCACCAGGTCGATGGCACCTGCGAACTCGGTATCGATACCGATCGGCATCTGCAGCGGCAATGGCGCTGCGCCGCGTGTATCGGCGACCGCTCGCACGCAGCGATCGAAATCGGCGCCTGGCTGATCGAGTCCGATGACCAGGCACAACCGTGCGATCTGATGGTCGTCGGCGACCCGCAGCATCGTTTCGAGTCGTGCCGGTCGGTTCGAAGCAGCATTCACGACGGCCACAACGCCATCCGCCAGACGGATCGCCCGTTCCATTCCGGGGATGGGTGTGTGGCTCGATAGCTCCGCGAGGCGGATCGTGTGGTCGACCCCGTCGGCCGTCCATCGGAACGCGACCGGGGTCCCCGCACCGACCTTGTCGAGGTGGCAGGACAGCCGGTGAACCACCCGCGCTGTCTCGTCGGGATGCCCCATCACCGTGACATTGCGAATCGCCTGCGGGTCAATGGCTTTGGTGCCCATCGCGGTGCGGTACTCCAGATCGACGCGCGGATGCCCAGCATCCCAATCCGGCCCCACCGTACCCCCTGCCCCGCACCGCTGGGCGGGATTTCCGCGACAAAGTAGAACGTGTTCCTATACGGTCGGTCTGTGCAGAAAGAACAACGCCCCGCCGTGGCAGACTGGTTCACTGCGGAGGACGGTGCGGTACGTCTGAAGGGGAGCCGCTGCGAGGTGTGCGGCACGCCGTACTTCCCTCGGAACACCCTCGCCTGCCGCAATCCGCGGTGTTCGGCTCCGAAGGACGGCTCCGAGCTGGTCGAGTACCTGTTCTCCACGCGTGGCCGGATCTGGTCCTATGCCGATGCGCGATACAAACCGCCCGCGCCGTACGTCTCGCCGGATCCATTCGAGCCGTATGTCGTCGCGGCCGTGGAGCTCGAGGTCGAGCAGATGGTGATTCTCGGGCAGGTCGTGCGCGGGTTCACGGTGGACGACCTGGCTGTCGGCATGCCGGTCGAGCTGGCGCTCGGCACGTTGTACGAGGACGACGAGGCGGAGCGCACGGTGTGGATGTGGAGGCCGGTCAATGACTGACACGAATCGCGATATCGCCGTCCTCGGTGCGGGTATGCACCAGTGGGGCAAGTGGGGGCGGAACTTCGTCGAGTACGGACTGGTCGCGGCGCGTGCGGCGCTGGCCGATGCCGGGGTGGACCACAGCGAGGTCGGCTATATCGCCGGGGCGGACACCATCCGGAACGGCTATCCCGGCTTCGTCTCGGGCGCGACGTTCGCCCAGGCGCTGGGCTGGTCGGGTGCGCGGATCTCGAGCAGCTACGCCGCCTGCGCCTCCGGTGCCCAGGCGATCGCCAATGCTCGTGCCCAGATCCTGGCGGGACTGTGCGATGTGGCGCTGGTGGTCGGCGCGGATGCCACCCCGAAGGGCTTCTTCCAGCCGGTCGGCGGCGAGCGCCGCGACGACCCGGACTGGTTGCGCTTCCACCTGCTCGGTGCCACCAATCCGATCTATTTCGCGCTGTATGCCCGACGCCGGATGGCGATCCACGGTGCCACGCTTGACGATTTCGCCGCGGTCAAGGTGAAGAATGCCAAGCATGGGCTGAACAACCCGTATGCCCGCTACCGCAAAGAGGTGTCGGCCGAGGAGGTCGCTGCCTCGGCCATCGTGTCGGATCCGCTGCGGCTGCTCGATATCTGCGCGACCAGTGACGGCGGGGCCGCGCTGGTGCTGACGTCGATGGAGTACGCGCGCCGTCACGGTATCGCGGACCCGGTCCGCATCCGGGCGCTGTCGACGGTGACGCCGACATTCCCGAAAACCGTTCTCGATCTGCCGGATTTCGCGACGGATTCCGCTGTCGCGGTCGAGCCGCCGCCGCGCGTGTTTCGGTCTGCCATCGCGTACGCGGCATACGAGGAGGCTGGGATCGGGCCTGCGGACCTTTCTTTCGCGGAGGTCTACGACCTGTCCACCGCGCTGGAGCTGGACTGGTACGAGGATATCGGGCTCTGCGAAACGGGTGGCGCGGAAGATCTGCTGCGTAGCGGTGCAACGACATTGGGCGGACGTGTTCCCGTCAACCCCAGCGGTGGACTCGCCTGTTTCGGCGAGGCGATTCCCGCGCAGGCGATCGCGCAGATCTGCGAACTCACCTGGCAGTTGCGTGGGCAGGCCGATGGTCGTCAGGTGGACGGTGCCAGGGCCGGTATCGCGGTGAATCAAGGGCTGTTCGGACACGGATCGGCGATCATCGCTACGCGGTGAGGGTGAAACCCTCGACGACTGTCAGCGAAAACCCGGGCAGTGCCCGGGTTTTCGGGTGACCGTGCAGGACTCCATTCCTACTGATCGTCAATCCGAAATGCGGACCACCCGGCCGATGGAACCGCATCGATCGACTACCTCCTCGAGCGGCCGGGCATCGCCATCGTGAGTGATACGGACGACAAGCAGCTCGTCGTTGGCCGTGAAAATCCCCGGTCTGCCACCGCTCCAACGCTCATGACTGCGGCCGTTCACGAGCGGGTTCAGAACGGTGGGCGGTCTGCATCCCGATCGGAGCCGCTGACGCTGCACAGGGTGTCGCCGACAGTGACGGTGTGGTGGATGTCGCGGTGAGTGCGCAGGTATCGTCGCCCTGGCGGGATGTAGACGTGGAGTAGTTCGGCGAGTGCGTTGATCACCGGGCCGGGGTTCAGTAGTGGTGGATCGGGTTGCGGATCAACGGGTTCCACCCGTGTCGCGGCCACCGGCGTATGCGGGAAGAGGAATTTCGCGCCTTCGGGGCTGGTGGTGATCGAGTCGCCGGTGGGCGTGCGCCATTGGATGCGCCGGTGTGGGTGGTGGGTGACCGTCCAGCCGTTGAGTCCGTGGTCGGCGAGGGTTTTGAGGCGGTGGTGGCGGCGGCAGCGGCAGCCGAGGTTGTGCACGGTGGTGGGTCCGCCGGTGGTGGGGGAGTGGTGGTCGAAGGGCTGTTGGTGGTCGAGGTCGGTGGCCGCGGCCGGGACTGGGCAGCCGGGAGCCCGGCAGGTTCCATCGAAGGCCCGCACACGTGCCGCGACGGTGGCGCTGGGGCGGTATCGCCATTCTGGTGGGTTCGTCGGTGGCACCGGGGCAGTGGTGGTGTGCGCGTGTGTGTTTCGGGTGACCTCGATCGTGGAAGAACGATGGTCGCTGTCGGTGTCGATCACGGCTGATGCACCATTGTCGCCGGTGGTCTCCGGGGTCGGCGACTCCGCTGTGGTGAGTTCGGCGGTGTCACTCGTGTGGGGTGCGGGGGTGTCACTCGTGCGGGATGCGGCAGTGTCGCGACGCATCTCGTCGCTGGTTTCGGTGATGACATGGAAGCGGGCGTGGCGGGCGATCTGCCGCGCCAGATCGGCGTCGATCGCACCGAACCCGGCCAGCAACCCCGGATTGTCCTGCACCCCCGCCAGGGTCGCCGCGCTGACACCGACCTGCACCAACGCCCGCCGCGCGGCCGACACCGGCGTGGTCGGGTCCCGGCGAGCACACTCGGGCAGCGTGCAGCCGCAGGTCAGTCGCCCGCTCCCGTCGGCCAACGCCACCAGGGCATCAGCACGCCGCTGGTTCATCGTGCGCGGATCGGCGGCACAGCACTGACTGACCGCCATCTCCCGCAGGCGCTCGAACAACGTCCAACCCCCAGCCGCGGGCAACACCGCATCGACCAGCGCGGTCCCGTCGTCCGCCGCACGCACGGCCACGTACCGTTCGCGTTCGGCCTCACGACGCCGCCGCGCCTGCCCGGCGGGGTCGAGCTCGAGCAGCCGCTTGCGGATGGTGCGCCGCAACCGCGCGGGATCACACCGTTCGGCCCGGGCGACCACGTCCCCTTCCAACTCCACGACCGTCTCATCGGGGGTGTTGACCAAGCTGTCATGGATCGCGCGTACCCGCGCCAAGTCGATACGTCCCTGCGCGAACGCCCGCCGGGTCACCGGCAGCCGCCCCAACCCCATCCCGAGCGCGATCAGCCCGTCCGCGCTGCGCTGCGAGACCCGCACCGCCACACCGATTTCGGTCGCCGCCGACTCCCCGGCATACCGCGCCGCGACCCCGGCCTCGAGCTGCTGGGCGCGCCGCAGCCGATACAGCCGCGTCATCAACGCCACCTCTTCGGCCTGGGCGGCGGCGATCTGCGCGTGTACCGCCCGCAGTCGCGCGACCAGCTCGTAGCTGGTGGCCTCGACCGCGACGGTTTCGCTCATGTGTTCGAATCTACCGGCTGTGACGGCGACACGAAACCCCAGCTAAAGCGACATGCCGAAAGATTGAGGCCATGCGCAGTAGCGGCGCACATGGTTGGAATCTCTCGGTGTCAACCGTGCCTCAGCGAGTAGTGGGCGTTGCATCGGTCTCGAGCACGGTTGGAAGGTGGATGCTGGGGGGTCATGGCCGCGTCAGGGCGTCCTTCAATCCGGCTGCGTTGCACGCAGCGCCTAGCGCTCCTGTCCCCATGGCGTTCACATTTATCAGGATGCGGTGGATATTCTCGACCGAGGCGTGCGCCGAGTTGTATCTCTCGATCGCCTCTAAACTGGCGCGAAATATTTCGCTGATTCGGGCAATCGCCTTTTCATTCCCTTCATTCCAGTTGAGAATTGGGCCGTACAAAGGGGTGGAAACGATTAGGTCTGGACTGCCGTCGCCGCGGTTATTCTCCAAAACCTGTCCTTGGTGTTGATGTGGATTTCCTCCGTACCTATCGTGTGCGAGAAAAGCTGGAACAATCTGTGCATCGCATCCGAAACCGATTTCCGGGAGGGTGCCTACTCGAAATTCAATGTTCTTGGTCCCGGCGAATGCTTCACGCCATGGAATCAGTGTATCGGGCGATGGTCCAGCGAGTATGAAATGCATCCTAGCCTCCATGTATTCCATATGGCAATATCCGTGGTCTTCCGAGTTCTGGAAGCAAATCGCTCGGTAGCACTATGACGTCGCCAACGCCAGGGTCGGAAATATGCACAGCAGCTTCCTCTGGGATCAGGCCTTTGTCGATAGTTGTTCGCACAATAGTGTAGCTCCCCTCCGAGGGCCAGTTCTTGAAGGCCTCGCGCGCGTAGGCGCTCGCCGCCTCCTCGGAGCGAGCAAAGTATTTGGTCTCGATTCCGGTGGGGTTTGTAAAAGTCCTGGTATCCAGGATTTGTTCAAGCTCCTTATCCTGCACTGCTCGATATAGATAGACCTCGTTGTCTTTTAAGCAGCGGAGGCCTAGAGGGTCGCACCATACCGCAGGATTATGAGGATAGATGCTCGGATTGGGCGCCGGGATCAGGCCTAACGGGTCTGATGTCAGATATCTTCCACTATCAGGGTCGTATAGCCTGTGGAAATTGTAGTGTAACCTGGTCTCGGGGTCGAATATCTGGCCCTGGAAGCGTATTGGCGTATCGGAAGATCCGCACCATGTGGTTGCTCCCCAGAAATTAGTCTTCGCGGATGCAACAACAACGGCTGAGTAAGGATCTATCAGGTCACGAGGTGACCCCGACTTATCGGTGGCTATGATGTGAAATATTCGACGAGTTGTGTCGTTGTCGGTGCACTGAATAATCGGTATGTACGAGTTCGGAAAATACTCCCAGTGCTGTGTTTCCCAAGGTGTGGTCTGTTCGATGAGATTTGTGTCGTCCCAGAGGTAATCGTGCGTTTCTAGGATGGTACCGACCGTCGATAGACGCGTCTTCGTAGTTCTCCGCCCAAGAGCGTCATACGTGTAATGCCACCACTCCTGGCCCGGAGTCCACACATCCGTCAACTGATCGAAAGCGTCGTAGCGGAAGTGCCAGACCGCTGGCTTGCGTGACAACCGCGTGGTGGTTTTGCGGATCAGGCGGCCCGCTGCGTCATAGTGGTAGCGGGTGCGGCCGTCGCGGATGAGAAGGTTGTTGTGGTACTCGCGGCGGGTGCTGCCGGTGGGCGGTTGGTCGGGGGCTGTGGTGAGTGAGTCGGGTGTGGGTGGGGTCGGCTCGCTAGGTGTGTAGCTCTCGGTGATGTTGCTGAGAGAGTCGTAGCTGTACTGCTCGGCGAGCGCGCCGTTGCGGGTAAGTCTGTGGACTCGGCCGATTGGGTCGAGGGTGTAGTCGAGGCGGGACGTAGTGGTGTCGGTGTGTGTGGTGTGGGTGGTGATGTATCCGTCCGGCCGCCAGATGTATTCGTCGGTGCGGAGCTGCCGGGGTTCGGGGCGGGGGTTGCTGTCCAGGCCGAGGGTGGACAGGCGGGGCGGAAAGCCGGTGACGGTTTGTTGCTGGAGGCGGCCGAGGGGGTCGTAGGCGTTGGTGATGGCGAGTTCGCCGATGGTCCATTCGGTGAGTTGGCCCGCGAGGTCGTGGGTGAAGCCGATGGTGTGGCCGTCGGTGTCGAGGGCGGTGGGGCGGCCGGACCAGTCCCAGCGCCAGCGGGTTTCGGATCCGGTGGGGGTGATGCGGCGGGCGCGGCGGCCGAGGGGGTCGTATTCGAACCGCATGGGGGTGCCCGCGTCCAGGGTTTGGGTGGCGAGTTGGCCGTCGGGGGTGTGGGTGAAATCGAGGGTGTGGATGGGGGTTTCGGCTTCGCCGCTGATGGCGGTGAGGAGGCGGCCCAGGGGGTCGTGGGTGTAGCGGCGCCAGTGGCCGGAGTCGGTGGTGATTTCGGTGAGGCGGCCGAGGATGTCGTAGCGGTGGTGGCGGGTGATGCCGGTGGCGGGGGTGACGGTGGCTACTCGGCCGGCCGGGTCGTGGGTGTAGGTGGTGGTCGCGCCGTTGTAGTCGGTTTCGGAGATCAGGCGGCCGGCGGTGTCGTAGCGGTAGTGCCAGGTGTGGCCGAGGGGGTTGGTGACGGTGGTGAGGCGGCGTTCGGTGTCGTAGGTGTAGCGGGTGGTGGCGCCGTCGGGGTCGGTGCGGGAGATCGGGAGATCCCAACTGGCGTAGGTGAATCGGGTGATGCCGCCGGCGCGGCTGGTGTGCGAGAGGAGGTTGCCTTCGCCGTCGTAGGTCCAGGACTCGTGGTGGCCGTCGGGGTCGAGGCGGCGCAGGAGTTCGCCGTCGGGGGACCAGTGGTAGCGGGTGGTGTGGCCGAGGGGATCGGTGACGGCGGACGGGCGACCGAAGGCGTCGCGGGTGATGTGGGTGGTGGCACCCAAAGGGTCGGTGACGGTGACGGGGAGGCCGGCGGCGTCGACGGTGACGGTGGTGCGGGCCGTGTTGGGTTCGGTGACCGTCGCTACCGCGCCGTTGGGGTGGTAGGTGTAGGTGGTGCGGATTCCGCCGGGAGTGGTTGTGGCGGTGAGGTTTCCGTGGGCGTCCCAGTCGCGGCGAGCGGTGGTGCCGTCGGGGTGGGTGATGGTTTCGGGGCGGTTGCGCCAGGCGTAGGCGATATCGATGGAGCGGCCGTCGGGGCGGATGATACGGGTGACGTCGCCGTCGGGGGAGTAGGTGTAGCGGGTGACCGCGTTGTCGGGGGCGGTGACCTGGAGGGGGCGGCGGTCGGCGTTGTAGTCGATGCGGGTGTGGCCGCCCGCCGGGTCCATGATGTCGCGGACACGCAGGTCGTGGTCGAAACCCCGGGTGGTGACCGCACCCTGGGAGTTGATGTGGCGCGTGATGTGGCCGGTTCCGTCGGGGTAGTCGAGGTAGTCGAATCCGGCGTTGAGGACGCCGTCGGTGCCGTGCTGGAGGATCACGCGACCGGCACTGTCGTAGGTGTTGACCATGGTGGTGCCGCGCGAGTCGGTCCACGACAGCATGCGGTCGCGGTCATCGTAGGTGTAGCGGGTGGTGGCGCCGGAACCATTGGTGACCGCTGCCAGATTGCCTGCGGCATAGTCGAATCGGCGGACGGAGATCCTCGCCTCCGGACCGTCCTGGATCTTGGTGTCGACGACGGTCAGCCCGGTGACACGTCCGACGGCGGGATCGGTGGCGACCTCGACGTGGTAGCCGCCGGAATGGGTGATGGCCGTCGGGGTGCCGTCGGGGGCGTAGTGGAATCGGATGCGGTTGAGGTGGCGGTCGGTGATCGCCGAGATCGGGTACACCCCGAACAGCCCGTCGAGTTCGGGTTCCGGGGTGAAATGCCAGATGATTTCGCGCTCGGGGTCGGAGACGCGGTAGGTGCCGGTGTCGGTACGGGAACACGCGTACCGTGCGCCGCCGACCAGCGGCTCCACCGCGATGCCGGGGTCGGCGTGCGGGTAGGCCAGTAGCAGGCCGTCCTCGCCGAGGAAGGTCACCTGGTTTTCGTCGACGACCACGCGCATATCCAGGATCGACGACCAGGTGGGGCCGAACCAGCGGCCCCAGCGGTAGTTCGAGCGGTGTCGCCGGGTCAGGACCAGGGGGAGGATTCCGGGTAGCGTGAGATCGGTTTCGGGGAGCAGGAATTCGCCGGTCGCGGCATCGACGGGGTCGCCGCATTTGGCGACATCGGCGTCGGTCTGAGTGTGTGCGGGATCCTTGGCGGCGGTGGCTGCGTCGGGGTCCGACTGATCTGGATCCTCTTGTCTGTCTTGGTTATCGCGGTCGGGATCGGTATCGCGGTCGTCGGTGTCGTTGCGGTCGTCGGTGTCATGGTCCCGAGCACCGTCGTCGTTTCGTGTGTCCGGTTCGCGACCGTCGGCGGGGTTGCGGTCGGGTGTCGATCCCTGATCGGGCACCTGTCGCGTGTCCGGAGCGAGGTCGGAGCGCGGGGCATTCGGGCTGTCGGGCAGCGGGCGGGTCGAGGTTCCGGCATCCAGGTTGGTGTGCGGATTCGTATTTCCGGGTTGGGCGCGTGGACCGGCGGGGGTGTCCGGAGTGGGGCGTGGGCCGGGTGTCGGACTGGGCGGAGTGGTCGCCGCGGGGGACACCGGCCCGCGACCGGCCGGGGTGTCGGCGCGCGTCGGTCCGGGTACCGGATCGGTGCGCGGCGCGGGGGTGTCGCGGGGCGCTGTGGGGTGGGTGTTCGCGGGTGTCGACTGGGTGTGGGCGGGTGCGGTCGTGTCCGGCGTGCGGGTGCCGGGTGTGTCAGTCGGGCTCGTGCCGTCGGGACGGGCCGGTGTCTCTCCGGGCGTGCGTCCGCCGTTGTCGACGTGCGGGTTCTCCGGGGTCGTCGATGTGGGGCCGAGGGTGGAGTCCGGGCGGTCGCCGCCGGTGTCCGGATGCGGCTGGTTGCTTGGCTGATTTGCGGTCGGATCGGAATGTGGTTGATTCCCAGGCGGATTCGTACCGGCCGGGTCGTTGCCGCGCGGCGTGTCCGGGGCAGTGTCGCTGCGCGTGGTGGCCGGGTCGGTGTCGGGTCGCGTCGCACCCGGCGCATCGGAGATATCCGGATGCGTGGGCGGCGTGTAGGTATCGCGCAGCGGTCCGGGCGGATCGGAGTCCGGGCGGGTACCCGGCGTACCGGGGTCATCGACGCGCGCCGGTCCCGTCGAGGGATGGTCCGGGCGCTGCGCCGGTGCCTCCGGTGTCGGATCGGGGCGCGTCGCGGGCGAATCCGGTTCACCCCGTGGCTGATCGGCGGACACCTCGACCTGACCGTCGTCATCCGCGCGGTCGGCGGGCTGTTCGCGCGCCGGTGCGGGCTGATCGTGCTGGGCGGCTTGCACACTGGAGTCGGGGCGATCAGGTTCCGGTGCAGCGCCCGCGCCCCGGTCCTGCACCGGGGCGTCGGCGTCACGAGGCGGAGCGTCCGTGCCGGGCGTATCCCGTTGCGGCGCAGGAGTATCGATATCGGCACGCGGATTCGTGCCCGCCGGATCGGAGCGGGGACTGAACCCCTCGGGCGCGGCCCGATCGACGGGTGCGCGGGTCGGCACATCGGGTCTCGGCCGAACCGGCGGGGCTAGATTGTCGACCTTGTTCAGCAGCGACGGTGCTTTGGCGGCCAGTCCGGCACCGCCGGTCGGAACGGCGGTCGCGACATCGAAGGCCACGGTGCCGAGGGCTTCGAACGGATTGGCTCGCGCGTCGTCGATCAGCGCGTCCACCACCGGCCCCGGATCGGCCGCGGTGGTCACCAGACCCCCGGCCAGATTCGACATGTTCTCCAGGTACTCGCCCGGATGCGTGAGGTTGTAGGTGTCGGTGGGGTTGAGCTTGCGCACGAATTGCAGCAGTCCCGACGCCCCGCCGAGCACACCGTCGGTGAAGCTCAGATTCGCGTACTCGCCGATCTGCACCGCGTCTTCGAGGTTGGCCGCCATGCGGGAGACGAACGGCGGCTCTTCCGGCGCCGCGGCCTTGGCCGCCGACAGGGAGCTCACCGCCTGGTCGGCCGCGGTGTCGCGGTTGGTCCGCGCTCGCGACAGAATGTCGCGGGCAGCCTGGAAGTGCGGTGACCAGGTATCGGTCACCGTCGCCCGGTCCTTCTGCTCGTCGGTGAGCGAGTTCCACCAGGCCAGCACCCGCCGCCGCTCCCGCACGCCCGCCTTCCATTCGGCGATGGCGTCGGCGGCCAGACCCTGGGCCGCCGATACCGCCGAGGCCCATGCCTCGAGCGCGGTCTTGGCGTCGGTGAAGGCATCGGCGGCCTCGGTCCATTTGCCGGGCTGCGGCGAGAATCCCACCCGGTACCCGTCCGCGCCCAAGCCGTGCCAGTCGCTGATGTTGCCGACCGCGCGCAACCCCTCACCGGTCTGATCGGCCGCCTGCGACAGCTTCCCCAGACTGTTTCCGGCCTCCGTGATCGCCGACGGTTCGCCGCGGATCAATTCCTTGGGGTCCTCGGTCTCCCCGAGTTCCCGCTCCTCGACCGCCCCGCCCAGCGCCGAGGACACCTGGTCGCCGGCGTCGTCCAGCGCCTCGCCCACCCCGTCCCAGCCGACGGAGCGGGCGGCGTCCGCGCCGACGTCGAGTACGTCGTCGATCGCCTCGCCGACCGCCGCGGTGGCCGATTCGGCCGCGTTCTCGACGGCCTCCCCGATCTGATTGGCCTTGTCCTCCAGCCAGTCCCCGATACCCACCCCGGCTTACTCTCCCTGGCCGCCTTGCGGATTCAGCAGTGGCGCGTACTTCTGCTGAATCTGCTCGACCTGGGCGGCCGCGCCGGTATTCCAGCCCGGCGCGGGGAGTCCGTCCGGGGCACCGCCCGTGCCGATCGTGGCCGGATTGCTCAGCACGCCCAGGTTGGCGGCCGCCTGTGGGCCGACGGCCTGCACGATCTCCCAGTTCATCTGCGCGGCAAGGGCCGCGCGGTCGAAGGATTCGCGGCTGTAGTCGGGATTGCGGATGTGGTTGAACGAGTTGTCGGCGAGTGTCTCGCCCCAGTCGCGGGCGGCGATCTGGTCCTTGGTCAGGTGCGGGTTGCCCGCCATGCTGGTCCACAGCACCTTGAACATGGTGGAAGCCTTGTCCTCCATGGCCTGGTAGCGGCCCGCGCTCAGGCCCAGCGCCTGCGCGATCTGATTGCCCGCCTGCACCAGCGCCCGCACGCCCCAGGACCACCGCTCGGTGTAGGACTCGAATTCGGACTGCACCGACTGCTTGCCCGCCTCCAGCGCGGACAGGGTGAGCAGCGCCAACCCGCGCCCGGACGACGCGGTCTCCTTGATCCCCACCTCCGCCAGTGCGTCGATCATGCCGTTGATGCCCTTGGCGGTCTGCTCCAACGCCGCCGGATCGACCTGCAACCCGTCAACCGACACTGTCGCCCTCCCTCGTCATTCCTACAGCCGGTACGTGATCCGGACCGGGGCAGCGTCTTCCCACTGCTCGGTCGCCGTGGCGGGCGGCGCCGGACGGCCGTCCCGGGCGAGTTGCCCGAGCAGTTCGGCCGCGGCGGCTTCGGCTTCCTCCCTGGCGCGTTCATGGCACCGGGTGATGGCCGCGGCGAGTCGGGCGGGTTCGACGGTCATCGCGGCGGGCGAGATCTGCAGGTCGGTGATCGTTCCGTACGCATCGGATTCGACGATCACCAGGCCCCCGGACGCCTCGGCACGTCCGCGCACCGTCGACATGGCCCGGTCGATTCGCTGAGCGTGGGCACCCTGTTGTTCCGCGGCCACGCTCACCACCCCCTCTCGGCGTCGTGCCCGATGGTAATCCACGCCGGTGTCGATCAGGACCTCACGACGCTGTTCCGCGGATCACTGTCCCGAGCTCAGAAGTCGAAGACGCTCCCGGTCGCGCCCTTGCCGTGGCAGTCGTTCGGGAAGGTCTTGGTGAAGGCGACCGCGCGGCCGCGCCAGGTGCCGCTGGCGGCGTAGACGACCGGGTCGTACTCCTGGGTGCAGATGGCCTGGGGGTCGACGTTCAGTTCGTCGAAATCGCCGTCGACGGCCTCCAATTCGGCGCAGGCGCGGTCCGCGGCGGGGTGGTCGCCGCCCACATCGGGCGCACACCGCAGGGTCACCGTGCGGGCGGTGTCGCGATTGTCCGGAGCCGCGACGGTCAAGGTCAACTCGGTGCGTTCCGGATCGGAGTCGGCGCAACCGCTGACCGCCACGACCGCGACGGCCAGCACGCATATCGGGAACATGGCGCGCATGGGGGATGCTCCTTCGGTCGTTGGGGGTGTGTCGGGCGTGTTGACCGTACTCGATGCGGTCTGACTATTACTGTGCGCGAAATGCGTCGAGTTCTGCTCGTCTTCACCGCCGCTCTGCTGTGCGCGGGATCCGCGCACACGTCCGCAGTCGCCGAACCCGGCGGCTGGCAGCGGGCGCTGGAGGACATCGTCGCGCACGGGGCGGCGGGGGTGCAGGCGCAGGTGCGCACGCCCGCGGGGGTGTGGGACGGGTCGGCGGGTGTGGTGCGGTTGGGGCGGCCGGAACCGGTGCCGAGCGGTGGGCGGTTCCGCATCGGCAGTATCACCAAGACGTTCACCGCGACCGCGCTGTTGCAGCTCGTCGGCGAGGGCCGGATCGGGTTGGACGATCCCGTGAGCCGCTGGCTGCCCGAATTCGGGGTCGATCCGCGGATCACCGTGCGCATGGCCCTCGCGCAGACCAGCGGCCTGCTCGACTACCTCAACGGTGGCGGTGGCTACCCGCCGATGGTGGGTGACACGCTCGGCGATATCCGGCGCACCTGGCAGCCGCCCGATTTCGTGCGATGGGCGACGGAGAAGCCGCTGCAATTCGAGCCGGGCAGCGGGTGGGCCTACTCGAACACCAACTACATCGTGGCGGGCCTGCTCATCGAGCGGGCCTCTGGGCTGCCGTACCACGTGAACATCTACACCCGGATCACGCTGCCACTGCTCATGCTCGGCACCGGCGTGCCGCAGACCTTCGACGGCATTCTCGGCCCGCACGCCCACGGCTACTACGACTACGGCGGCGGCCTGACCGACGTCACCGACCAGAACCCCTCGTACGTGTGGGCGGCCGGCGGCATCGTCTCCTCCACCCAGGACCTGCACACCTTCCTCACCGGCCTGCTGGACGGCCGCCTGCTGCCCCCGCATCTGCTGGCCGAGATGCGCGCCTTCCGGCACGTGAACGGTTCCTACGGCTACGGCCTGGGCCTCTACGAATTCCGCCTCGCCCCCGGCTGCCACGGCCACGGCCACAACGGTTACGTCAACGGCTTCGGCTCCCTCGCCCTGCGCAGCCCCGACGGCAGCCACAGCGTCGCACTCTCGATCACCGACACCACCGGCTACGGCTTCACCGCCGCCGTGGACCGGTTCGTCCGGTCCACCATGTGCGCGGGCTGAACCTCACAAGGGGAAGGCGGGCCCGTGTGATACCGCGGGCCTGGCTAGAGTCGATTTTCGTACTGATCGAGGACACCCCTAGGACGTGTGTTGACTACCGAGCACCTTGACCGCTGGAACGCTCACGAGGCTTCCGCGGAGGCGATGATTCCGATTATCGGGAAGCTGTATCGGGAGAAGGGGGTGACCATTCTCCTGCACAGCCGATCGCTGGTGAACAAGTCGGTGATCAGCATTCTGCGGACGCATCGGTTCGCGCGGCAGATCGAGGGGGAGGAGCTGTCGATCGAGGAGACGCTGCCGTTCCTCGAGGTGCTCGGCGAGCTGGATCTGGGGGCGTGCAAGATCGACCTCGGGCGGCTGGCGATGGCGTATCGCGCCGAGGGGGGCGGGCGGTCGGTGGCCGAGTTCACCGCCGCGGTGCTGGCCGAGGTCACCGATGGCAACAAGGCCGAGGCGCAGGGGCCGCGGGATGTGGTGCTGTACGGCTTCGGGCGGATCGGGCGGCTGGTGGCGCGGCTGCTGATCGAGAAGACCGGCTCCGGCAACGGGCTGAATCTGCGGGCCGTGGTGGTGCGCAAGGGCGGCGAGGGTGATCTGGCCAAGCGCGCCTCGCTGCTGCGGCGGGATTCGGTGCACGGGCAGTTCAACGGGACGATCAAGGTCGACGCCAAGAACGATGCGATCATCGCGAACGGCAATGTGATCAGGTTCATCTACAGCGACGACCCGACCACCATCGACTACACCGCCCACGGCATCGACGAGGCGATCCTCATCGACAACACCGGCAGGTGGCGCGACCGGCAGGGACTGGCCCAGCATCTGCGCCCCGGCATCGCCAAGGTGCTGCTGACCGCACCGGGCAAGGGCGATGTGCCGAATATCGTGCACGGCGTCAACCACCGCGGGCTCGACCTGTCGGAGCGCGTCGTGTCCTGCGCCTCGTGCACGACCAATGCCATCGTCCCGCCGCTCAAGGCCATGGACGACGAATTCGGTATCGTCCGTGGCCACGTGGAGACCGTGCACTCGTTCACCAACGACCAGAACCTGCTGGACAACTTCCACAAGGCCGACCGCCGCGGCCGTTCCGCGCCGTTCAACCTGGTGCTCACCGAGACCGGTGCGGCGTCCGCGGTGGCCAAGGCGATGCCGGACTTCAAGGCCAAGATCACCGGCAATTCCATCCGTGTGCCCACCCCGGACGTCTCGGTCGCGATCCTGAACCTGCAGCTCCAGCGCGAGACCACGCGCGAGGAGGTGCTGGAGTACCTGCGCCGGGTGTCGCTGTCGGGTCCGCTGAGCCGCAATCTGGACTACACCGCCGCCACCGATGTGGTCTCCAGCGATTTCATCGGTTCGCGCGCGGCCTCCATCGTGGACGCCAACGCCACCATCATCGACGGTGACACCGCGATTCTGTACCTGTGGTACGACAACGAATTCGGTTACTCGTGCCAGGTGGTGCGCACGGTGCAGTACATCTCGGGCATCGAGTACCCGACCTACCCGCGCACGGGTGGTCACGACAGCGCCGCCGAGATTCCGGAACTGGTCGCCCAGTAGTCGGTTCGATCGCGAAAACCCGGGTACCGCCCGGGTTTTCGCGCCGGCCGCGGGATAGACTCGACGCGTGGGGACGGGGATGAGAATCCTGGTCGCCTCTCCGCTCGGGAAGGTCGTCGAGCCGATCCTGCGGCAGGCGCCGGGCGTGTCCAAGGTGGCGGTGGCCGCCGACCGGCGGCAGGTACTGGCGGCGATAACCGATACGGTCCGCTTCGATGTGGTTGTCGCCGACCTGATCTGGAACAAACCGGAACTCGAGTACACCTTCGACGGCCTCGATGTCGTCGATATGGTGGCACTGGTCGATCGGGATCCGCGAGTGCTGCTCGCGGCGCAGGGCCACACCATGGAGCAGGACCACCTGGACGAGGCGCGCCTGTCACCGGCCGTGGTGGGGGTCTTCGAGAAGTCGGCCGGGGTGGACGTCCTGCTGGCCATGATCCGCACGGCGGCCGTCGCCCCACGCCGCGGCGGATCGCCGACGCCGGGCGGACCGCGCTCGCTGTACGAATGCTTCCAGAGCAAACGCGGCGCGACCGCGGGCCGGATGGCCGGGGCCATCGCCGCGGGACGGGCCACCGACGCATCCAGTCTCGCCCACGCCGCCGGCGTGGGCCGCAATACCGCCAACAAGATCACCAACGTCTATCTGGGGCCGATCATCAGGGAGCGGGCCGAACACGATCCGGCGCTGCCGCTGACCCTCGGGGCCGTCTACCGGTGGTGCGGACTGCATTCCCGGCGGGATCGACGGTGCGGCCCGGGTGTGGCCGCTGCCTGGCCCGGTACTGCGCGGTGCACGGTCGGTGGTCTATCAGATGCCGATGGACCGCACCGGAACTCGGCTCCTGGTCGGCACCGGCGCGGCCGACAGCCATCCGCGCCTGTGGGATCTGAGCGAACCCGACGCACCCGTCGAGTACTCGACGCTGGGCGTCGGACCGGAGGAACAGACCACCGGTGCGGTCGCACTGGCCGCCGACGGGTCGGTGGCGGCGGTGGGGGCCCGCACCGGACGGGTCCACCTGTGGGATCTGGGTGATCCCCGGCAACCTCGGCGCCGAGCCGAAATCCCCGGTGTGCGTGGGCTCGTCGGCGCGCTCGCCTTCGATCCGGACGCGACCCTGCTCGTCGTGGCGGGCCAGGACGAACGGACCGTCACACTCTGGGACGTCGGCGATATCGCGCGGCCCGCGCCGCTCGGCACGCTGGACGTCGGGCCCGGTCTCCCCTCGATCGTCGCCATCGACCCGTCGGGCACCCTGCTGGCCGTCGCCACCTCGCACGAGTCGGTGCGGCTGTGGGATATCACCGACCGGCGTCGCCCGCGCGAAGTGCCGTCGCTCACCGGATTCGGCAATGACGTCGCCAGTGTCGCCTTCGGTCCGCGGAACGGACTGCTCGCGGCCGCCGGGGCCGATCGGACCGTCCGCCTGTTCGGCCTCGCCGACCCGGACGAGCCGCGGCGGCTGGCGGTGCTGCGCGGTCCGGCGGACGCGGTCATCACGCTCAACTTCAGCCCCGACGGCACCCGCGTCGCCGGAGGCGGTGGGGGCGGCGGCATCTGGGTGTGGGATATCACCGATCCGCGCGCACCGAGCCGGGCCGCGGTGCTGAACGGCTACGAGGGGCGGGTCAGCGAGGTGGTGTACGGCCACGGCGGTGCGCTGCTGGCGGCGGGCGGACCCGCCATGGCGGTGCAGCTGTGGGCGACCGATCCGGATCGGGTGGCGGCCGAATTGTGCGGCGGCGGAAGTACTCCGCTCACCGCCGAGGAGTGGGAGCGGTACCTCCCCGGCGTCCCCGCGGAAGACCTGTGCACCGGCTCGTGACGGCGCGCGGGTTTCGGCAAGATATTGCCTGCACCCGGACGTTCGTGGGGCCTCTGTGCCCGTGGTGCCGGTACCCGTGGTCAACCGCTGCCGGTTCACCGAACGCGGCCCGGATTCCTGATTCAATATGGCTGCGCCGTAACTGGTTTCGCCGCCGAAGACCAGCCACCGGGTATCGGAGGGGGGTATCCGGCGGCTGGTCGTCGATTCAGCGCCGCCCGGCGGACAGGGGGGCGCGGCAGGCGTCGACCATGATCTCGCGAGCCGCGCGGCCCTCCGGAGCGGGGAACAGGGCGTAGTTGTGCGGGAGGTTCGGGGCCTCGTGGTAGTCGATCGGCACGTGCGCGTCCGCCGCGCGGCGGGCGAGGGTGCGGGTGTCGGTGACGAAGATTTCGCGGGTACCGGCGAAGGCCGTGATCGGCGGGAGACCCTCGAGGCGGCCGAACAGCGGACTGACCCGGGGGTCCTCGGGGGCGAGCCGGTCCGCGTAGCGGCGGCCGATCTCGACCAGGCCGGGGCGCAGGTGCAGCGGATCGGTCGGTTCGATCTCCGCCTGGGCCGGGTCGGACATGGTCATATCGAGCCAGGGGGAGATCAGGACGAGGCGGGACGGCTGCGGGCCGCCCCGGTCGCGGAGGGTCTGCGCGGCCGCCAGCGCCAGCCCGCCACCGGCCGAATTGCCCATCACCACGGTCGATCCCGTACCGCGCCGCTCGATGGTGCGGGCCAGGATGGCGGCGGTGGTGGGCACCATCTCGGCGGCGCGGCCGTGCGGGACCAGCGGATAGATCGGGACCACGCATTCGGCCGGAACGGCGGCGGCCAGCCGGGCCGCGAATGCCCAATGTGCGCCGACGATCTCGCGGAAGAAACCGCCGCCGTGCAGGAAGACCACCGCGACGTCGGTGGTGACGTCGTTCGGCGTGATGCGGTAGACGGGCCAGCCGTCGAGGTCCTCCCGGGTGACGGTGGCCCGTTTACGCAGGGAAGCGGGCGGGCGCACCTCGGTGTCGCGCCGGTCGCGCTTCGCGATCTCCGCGTGCACCCCCTCCGGGGTGGCGAGCAGTTTCCGCTGGCCGCCCGCCCGCAACAGTGCGGTGACCGCTCGGGTCCGCCAACTGGGCTTCGCGTGTGGGTCGGTGGTCATGGCGCATCCCTCTGTCGTACTCGCCGACGCCGTATGCGCCGGATACCGATTAGCCTGGCCGATATGACCGGGGCCGCGCTTTCACAAACCTGCGCTGCCGCGCCCGTGGTGTGGATGCGGCCCCGGCACGCCGGATATCTCGGGCCGGATCTGGGCGTGGGCATGCATGCCACGGCCATCGCATGTCTCGGCCTGAGCCTGGACGGATCGTTCACGGTGGAGACCGAGGACTACGGGACGTTCGTCACCCGTAGTGTCTTCGTCCAGGCCCGGATTCGGCATCGGATCGTCTCGGCGGGCCGGATCGCGTTGGTGTTCGCCGAGCCGGGCAGCGCCGTGATCGCCGGGCTGCGCGACGCCGTCGAGCCGTGCGCCCTCGATCCCGCCGCGGAGGCCGCCTGCGTCGCCGCCGCCCGCGCGGGCGTGCCGAGCCTGGACGCGCTGCTCTCCCAGCCTGGTTCGCCGTCCGTCCTCGATCCGCGGATCGAGACGATCATGCGCGATATCCGTGCGGATCCGACCGCGCACCCGCGCGCCGACCGCGCGGCCGCCGATGTCGGCATGTCGGAGCACTACTTCCTGCGACTGTTCGCCGCACACACCGGAACCACCTTCCGCCGCTACCGGCAGTGGGCCAGGGTGCGAATCGTGCTGGCGGGCATGTCCGCCGGATACGACCTCACCCGCTGTGCCGCCGACGCCGGCTTCGCCTCCCCCTCCCACCTCAGCGAAACCATCCGCCGCACCTTCGGCGCCTCCCTGACCACCGCCCTCAACGCCCGGGTGACGCTGGATATCCGGTGATACCGGGCGCGCGATGGTCACGAATCGGGCCGTCGTTCGGCTCGGCGGCGGCGTTCCCGCTCGCGATGGCTGTAGGTGGCCTTGCGGACGGTGAGGTCGTCCTCCAGGCCGGAGCCCACCGCTCCGGCGATGGTGCCCAGGACGGTGGCCACCAGGGCGATGGCGAGGTAGTCGTGGATACGCACCGATCGCTGCGCGACCGCGACCGTGGCCACGGTTCCGGCATTGCGCAGCCGCCGGTCGGAATCCTTTGTCCGTCCGAACGATTCGTGGGTATCCCAGAGGCCGTGCCCGACAATGATCCAGAGGGTCAGGCTCGCGAGGGCGGCGACGGTGATTCCGGCGAGGCGGAGTCCGCTGAGCGAGATGGCGAGCGTCCAGATGGATGAGTACAGCACGCCGAACGCGGTGCCCGTCAACGCTCCCGCCAGGGCGGTCGACAGCCCGACGATCAACTGCCAGGGCCGATTGGCCCGCACCATGCCCGCCAGCAGGGTGGGCACCCCCGAGCGGCGACTGCGGACCACGGACGTGTCGGTGTCGGCGGGACCGCGGTGCACACGCAGCGGGGACGGCAGCCGCCGCGCCAGCTCCCGGTCCACGGATGCGTCCTCCGGCCGCCGCAGCAGCGCCCCGACCAGCGCCACCGCCAACTCGGTGAGCCGCCGTCGCAGCCGCACTCCGCCCAGGGCGGGCAGCGACACCACCGCCACCCGCCCCGGTGCGTCGATATTCGCCACCACGATGCCGCCGTCGTCGTACAGCGGCAGATCGGTGACACACAGCGCGATATCCCACGGAGTATCCCGCACGCGCTCATGCGCCTTGTCGATCAGATACTCGTGATCGGGGTACAGCGCCTCGAAGGGGTCCGCGAGCACCTCCGCCCGCCACTCGGTCCCACCACCGAGCGCACGCCCCAACTCGCCGGGCAGCTCGTCGCCCAGCCGCCGCGCGAGCCGACTCGGCAGATCCGGATCGGCGAGCAGTCCGATCACCATGCGATTCTCGCGCGCGCTGTCGACCATTCCGAGGCAGTGCCCGCAGATATTGTCGGCAAACACCCGGCACCGATGTCGACATCGTGGCTGCGGCTCCGACGTTTCTTGTGAGGATGGGTCGACCGGGCGCATCCGCGATGTCGAAGGAGTTCGTGATGAAGTACGTGATCCTTATTCACTCCAATCCGCAGCCGTGGGGACACCCGACCGGTGACTTCCTGCCCGAGGTTCAGGCGTTGCCGCAGGGCGAACGGGATCGGATCAACGGTGATTTCGAGCGGCTGCTCGGCGAGATGCAGGAGAAGGGGGAACTGGTGACGGGGGAGGCGCTGGGCGCACCCGAGTCCGCGCGGCTGTATCGCTGGGCGGATGGGAAGCCGCTTCCCACCGACGGGCCCTATTCCGAGGCCAAGGAACATCTG
Source organism: Nocardia otitidiscaviarum NBRC 14405 (assembly GCF_000308635.1). Lineage (GTDB taxonomy): Bacteria > Actinomycetota > Actinomycetes > Mycobacteriales > Mycobacteriaceae > Nocardia > Nocardia otitidiscaviarum. The sequence goes on from NZ_BAGD01000053.1 coordinate 20,836, forward strand.
GCCGGGTTCTTCCTGATCGATGTCGAGAGCCGCGAACGTGCCGAGGAGATCGCCGCGCAGTTCGCCGGTCCGGGCGAGACCGTGGAGTTGCGCCCCACCATGTGGCCGGGCGGCGACGACCAGTGAACATGGTGGCGGACGTGTGGCGGCGGGAGTCGCCGCACGTCCTGGCCGCCCTGCTGCGCCGCCACGGTGACCTCGGGGACTGCGAGGACGCCGCTCAGGAGGCGGCCGAGGCGGCGGCGGTGCGGTGGAAGCACACCGGGGTGCCGGACAATCCGCGCGGCTGGCTGATCCGGGTGGCGTCGCGGCGGCTGATCGACCGGATGCGGTCCGACCGGGCACGCGCGGGGCGGGAGGAGGCGGTGGCCCTCGCCCAGCCGGGCGACGCGCACCTCGCGCCGTCGGCGGAGCGGATGCCGGAGGGGGACGACACCCTGCTGCTCCTGCTGCTGTGCTGTCACCCCGCGCTCAGCCGACCCTCGCAGGTCGCGCTGACCCTGCACGCCGTCGGCGGATTGAGTTCGGCCCAGATCGCCGCCGCCTACCTGGTGCCGGAACGCACGATGGCGCAGCGGCTTTCACGGGCGCGTGCGACGCTGCGGGCGGCCGGTGCGGTCTTCGAACTGCCCGACGCCGCGGCGCTGCCCGCACGGACGGCGGCCGTACTCGATGTCTGCCACCTCATGTTCACCGAGGGGCACACCCGTTCCGCCGGGAATTCGCTGCTGGATACGAGCCTGTCCGAGGAGGCGATTCGGCTCACCCGCCAGCTGCACGCGGCCATCCCCGACCACGACGAGGTCTCGGGGGCACTGGCGCTCATGCTGCTCACCCATGCCCGGGCGGCGGCCCGCGTCGCGGACGACCGCCTGATTCCGCTGGCCGAGCAGGATCGCTCGCGCTGGGATCGCGACGCCATCGCCGAGGGCGTCGCCATTCTGGAGCGGGTACTGCCCTGCGGCCACGTCGGCCGGTTCCAATTGCAGGCGGCCATCGCGGCCGTGCACGCGGAGTCGCCGACCTGGGCGGGCACCGACTGGCGGCAGATCAGCATCCTCTACGCCATGTTGGACCGGGTCGCGCCGAGTCCGGTGCTCACCCTCAACCGCGCGGTGGCGGTCGGGATGGCATTCGGCGCCGAACAGGGGCTGGCCCTGATCGCACCGCTGCTCGATGATCCGGTCATGCGGCGGCATCACCGCACCCACGCGGTGCGCGCCCACCTGCTGGAGATGGCCGGTGACGAGGACGCGGCGATCGACAGCTACCGGCGGGCCGCCCAGCTCAGCGCGAGCGTTCCCGAACAGCGCTACCTCAACGAGCGGGTTCGCCGCCTGACCGGAACGCGGTGACGACGCCGATGCGCGCTCGGCGCGTATCGGCCCCTAGAAATCCCCTATTCGGCGGGATTGCACGGCATTCGCGTCGCACCGCATCGCTTCGGCCGATCGGTGTCGATACCCGGTTGCTGTACGCAATGCCCTTGGGACTGTGCATGTTTCGGGTTACGGAGGCAGCCGATGGTTGTTGCTACGGTCCGGGAGCAATCGCCGGACGAAATGAGGAGGGGCGGCCATGAGCGTCGATATCACCAACTCCGCGGAGGCAACCGCATCGGAGGTCGTGCCGCTGCGCACGCCCGTCGAGGTCGACGCCACCGCGGGTGACACGACCGCCGAGGGGCCGCTGCCACCCCTGGACGACCCCTTCTACCTGCCGCCGCCGGATCTGGCGGCGCTCGCCCCGGGCACCGTCATCCGGTCCCGCGAGGTGGAGCTCGGACTGCTGGGCGTGGTGCCGCAGCGGATCTCGGCATGGCAGCTGCTGTATCGCACCACCTCCGTGCACGGCGCGCCGGAAGCGGTGGTGACCACGGTCCTGCTTCCCGAGCACGCCGAGCCGGGCGAGCGGCGGCCGCTGGTGTCGTATCAGTGCGCCATCGACGCCGTGGTGGCGAAGGGGCTGCCGTCCTACAACCTGCGGCAGGGTGCGCGGGCCTTCGGCTCGGTGCCGCAGCTCGAGATGTTCCTGTTCGCGAACGCGCTGGCGCGCGGCTGGGTGCTGTCGGTGCCCGATCACGTCGGTACGGACGGACATTTCGGGGTGCCCCGGGAACCCGGCTACCGCATTCTGGACGGGATTCGCGCGGCGCTCTCCTTCGAACCACTCGGTCTGACCGCACGGACACCGGTGGCGCTGTGGGGCTATTCGGGCGGTGGGCTGGCCACCACGTGGGCGGCCGAGATGGCGGGTGAGTACGCGCCGGAGCTCGATATCGTCGGGGCGTCGGCGGGTTCTCCGGTCGGTGATCCGCGCAGTGTCTTCGCCCGGCTCAACGGCACGGTGTACGCGGGACTCATCGTGCTGGTGCTGTCCGCGCTCTGCCGTGCCTACCCGGATCTGCGCGCCGCCGTGCGCTCGCACTTCGACGGTCCGTTCCACGAGTTGATCGCCCACGCCGAGTCGAGCACCATCCTGCCCATCGTCTTCCGCAGCCTGCGCCGCGATCTCGACCGGCACAGCGCGGTGACGGTCGCCGAGCTGATCACCCGGCCCGAATTCGAGGCCATCTTCGAGGCACTGCGCCCGGTCACCTCGGCACCGGCGTTTCCCATGCTGGTGGTGCAGGCCACCAATGACGCCGTCGTGGCCGTGGAGGATATGGACGAGCAGGTGTGGCGCTACCGGGCGGCGGGGGCGTCGGTGCAATATGTGCGCGACCGGCTCAGCGGCCATGTGACACTCGCCGTCATCGCGGCACCGCTGGTGACGGAGTGGCTGGCCGATCGACTGGCGGGCAAACCACTGCCGCCCTCGGCTCCGAAAACCGTGTGGTCACTGGCTTTTTCGAGCGGCGCGCTGGCGGGCTACCGGCGGCTGCTCGGTGTCGCCGGGCGGGTGCTGACCGGACGCCCGCTCAGCGACGGGCAGTAGCGTCACGCCACGTGGGTGGCCGCGTCGGCGGCCGCCGCGGTGGCCGTGCTGCCGCGGGCTCCCGCCAGGATCGCGGGAATCAGCCAGGCCAGCAGGGTCATATCCGCGGAGACCCAGCCGACGGACATGCGGTTGTGCACGAAGCCGATGGAGATGCCCGAGGCCGGATCCGCCCAGCCGCCGGAGCCGAACGCGCCGAGGTGGCCGTATCCGCGCGGGGCCCGCGGGGACGGGAAGATGTGGTAGCCGAGATGCCAACACGGCACGATGAGGGTGCGATCCGGCTGGATGGTCTGCACGATCTCCAGGGTGCGCACGGTGTCGGGCGACAGGTAGCGCTGTCCGTCGACCATGCCGTCGCAGGCGAGGGCGCTGTACATCTTGGCGAGCCCGTCGGCGGTGCAGACGGCATTGCCCGCGGGCAGCTGCGTGGTCAGAATCGGCGGCTCATCGCCCGCGAACGCGGCTTCCAGACCCGGGAAGTAGATCGACCGCAGCGGGGCGCGGAAGGGACCGGGCAGGCGGGCGGCCAGGCTGACGGTGGGGCGCGCATATGCGCTCTCGCACAGCGCTTTCGCCGAGCCGACCAGATCCGCGGTGACGGTGGGCGCGTCGGCGGGCGGTCGGCCGAGGTGGATGCCGTCCACGCCGAGCGGCTCGGCGACCTCGGTGCGGTACAGCTCCGCCATGGACAGGCCCGTGACGGCGCGGGCAACTCCGGCCAGCATCCAGCCCTGGGTGAGCGCGTGGTAGATCGGCTTGCCGCGCAAGCGATCCGGGGCGGCCGCGGCCAGCCGCCGTTCCATGAGTTCGTGGTCGAGGATCTCCTCCCAGGTGTTCGCCGGGAGTGCGGACAGTCCGGACCGGTGTGTCATCACGTCACGAATGGTGATGTCGCCCTTGCCGTTCGCGCCGAACTCGGGCCAGTACTCGGCGATCGGGGTGTGATAGTCGATGAGCCCTCGATCGGCCAGTCGGTGCATGACGGTGGCGGTGACGCCCTTCGACGCCGAGTACACCATCGCGCCGGTGTCGCGGGTCCACGGTGTCCCCGCGGCGTCGGCCGAACCCGCCCAGATGTTCAGCACCGGCGCACCGCGGTGGTACACGGCGAGCCCCGCGCCGTTGCCTCGCTTGCCCGCGAACATTCGTGCGAAAAGCCTTGCGGCGGAGGCATACCCGGCAGCGGCGCGGCCTTCGACTCCGGCGGGGAGTTCGACCTCGGATCGGAGATGTGCGTCCATGTGTCAACGGTAGCGGCAAGACCACACGGTGGACAAGGATTGTCTGAGACAGTTATCGTCTCGAGCTCTACGCCCGGAACCGCGCGATCAGGCGAGCGTGCGTCCGGTCGCGGCGAGTGTCTCGTCCAGAATGCGCACGGCCTTCGGTCCGACGCCGTGCAGAGCCGACAGTTCGGCGCGGCCCATGGCCGCGACCTGATCAAGGGTGGTGACCCCCGCCGAGACCAGTGCTCGGGTAGCCGGCCCGCCGATGGCCTTCGGAAGATCTCCCACCGTGCCGGGGGTGGCCCGATCCGCCTCGGCGGCTCGGGCGGCCAGCCGCGTCGGCGCGGCCGACAGCCAGGCTCGGCGCACCCAGTGGTTGAGCTGCTGGCCATTGATGTCGGCCAGCCGAATTCGGACGCCCACCGGTGTGGCGGCCCGGACCCACCGCTCGGCGGTGGGGTGCGCGGCCAGTACCTCCTCGGTGTCGGACGGGGTCAACAAGAGTTCCGCCAGTCCATCGGCGGTTGCTATGGCGAACCGTGTGTCGTCGACGGCGAATGCGATCGCTCGCGCACCGGCGTCCTGCTCGACGGTTTCGGGGAGCGACAATGCGGTCTTGCGGAGCTGCGCGCGAGAGGTCATGGCTTCACCATGGCATGCGGTGTGCCACCGGACGTGCGGTCGCCACACGGGCAGGTCGAATCACTGTGACCTGAACCACATTCGGTGCGCCGCGGAATTGCGGTCGGTTAGCGATCCGTAACGTTCCCGTGCCCCGCGACGACGTCTCCGGTGACATACGGCCCGTCCGGGGAGGGCCTTCCGTGTGCTCATCGGTACTGGAATGGGGATCAAGGGCATGGCCTTCGGTGATTTCTTCGTGCGGCACCGCACCGCGTCCGCGGCCGCGGCGCTGACGACATTGGGTGTGGCGGCCGCCGCCGCGGTGATCTGGGCTCCGGAATCGGAGCAGCCCGTGGTGGATACGCAGCTCAGGTCGTCGGTGACCGAATGCCACGACATGGTGACCATTTCGGTGGCCGGTCGTGGTGACACGCCGAAGGAGGGCACCACCGCGCTGCTGGTGGACGCCAACGGGAACCCGCTGCCCGCCGCACTGTCGGGTGATCACAAGAGCGAATGGCTCGACCCGGTGGTCAACGCGCCGTCCGATGATGTCGGGCAGGGCTCGTACGCCGCCGTGTACATCGCGTATCCGGCGAATATGGCCACCTACGAGGACGCCGTCAACACCGGTGTGGCCAATACCGAACAGGTGATGGGCGAGATCTCGGCGGCCTGCCCGGACACCAAATTCTCCATCGTGGGCTACAGCGAGGGCGCCGACGTGGTGCGCCGCGTCGCCATGAAGATCGGCAACGAGGAGTCCGGCGTCAATCCGGACGATGTGCTCGGCGTGGTCATCCTTGCCGACTCCGGCCGGCAGGCGGGTGAGGGCCCGTTCATCGGCGCCGAGGATCCGTTCAGCAATCCCGACGGCTTCGACCGCAAGTACCAGAACGGCGCCAACCCGATCTCCGGGCAGGGCGCGCTACCGGGAACCAGCGGTGATTTCGGCAAACTCAACGGCAAGATCGCCTCGTTCTGTTCCGAGGGCGACCTGACCTGCGCCGCACCGCAGAACATCTCGCTGCTGCAACTGGTGGTCAATGTGGGTCGGCAGGTCAATGCCGATCAGCTCGAACGCGAGGGGCTCACCCCCGCGACCGGACAGGATGTCGCGGTGGTGCTCGGCCGCATCGCCATGACCGCCTTCTCCGATATCGCGTCGCAGCCGAACTGGATGGCCAGCGACGAAACCTTCCTGGACGTGCTGCTGCGAGTGTCGGATCCGGCCTACAAGCCGGGTGCGCACCGGGCACCCGCGCAGGCGGAGAACGTCGCCGCCGAGGGACTCTCGCCGCTGGCCTATCTGCCGCAGAAGATCTTCAACGAGATCGTCGGTCTGATCGTGACCAACCAGAACACCATCCCGGTGATCCTCAGCGATCCGTACAACCTGACGCTCGGCCCCAATGGCAGCGGACACCACTTCGACTACTGGCGCGACGCCAAGCCCGAGGACGGCAAGGAGCTGACCTCCGCCGAGTACGCGGCGGCGTGGCTGACCGAACTGGCCAAGAAGGCGCAGGCGGGTGAGCCGGTCGAGCGGAAGGCCGAGCCGCTGCCCGCGGTGCAGGGGTACACCAACTCGGTGCAGGCGGCGGCGAGCAAGACGACGTCGACGACGACGGCTACGAGTTCCACCACCGGTACGACGGTGTCGAAGAGTGGGGCGACGTCATCGACGACGGCTCCGTCCACGACACCGGCCGAGTCGTCCACGACCTCGCCCGAGTCCACCACGACTACGCCGGAGTCGACCACGACTGCGCCCGAGTCGACCACGACCTCGCCCGAATCGTCTACGACCTCGCCGGAATCGTCCACCACCGCGCCGTCTACGTCGGTCGCGCCGTCGACCACCGCGATCACGTCGGCCGAGTCGACTACCGCGAACGCGCCGATCGCGAAGGAGTCGGAGGTTCCGACGACCGTGCCGTCGTCCACGACCACCGCGCCGTCGTCGTCCACGACCACGACCACGACCACGCCGAGTGTGACGCCGACGCCCTAGGTCTCGCGGTTCTGGTTATCGAAACCCGGTGCTCGTGCACCGGGTTTCGATTGTGTGCGGACGGGCACGTCTGTGGTGATGAACGCATGGTGGACCCGATCGCCGATCGACACGGTGAGCAGCTGGGTGCGCGGGCTGGTGCCGGACGCCGACCTCGGCGACCGCGACCCCGAGTTCATCTCGCGCACGGTCGATCTCGGCTGGCGGCTGGTGCGGGTGTATTTCCGGGCGGAGGTGCGCGGCATCGAGCGGGTACCCGCGACCGGGCCGGTGCTGTTGGTGGGCAATCACACCGGCGGCATCACCGCACCGGAGGTGCCGATCACGGCGCTGGCGTTCTTCCGGCACTTCGGAGCGGAGCGGCCGTTCTATCAGCTGGCCCACGACCTGCTGGTCACCCTGCCCGGCGTGGGTGACGTCGCGCGCAGGTACGGAACCCTCGCGGCCGCACCGGACAACGCGCGCGCGGCATTGCGGACGGGCGCGGCGGTGCTGGTGTATCCCGGCGGCGACTGGGAGGTGATGCGGCCCACTGCGGAGTCGGACCGCATCGACTTCGCGGGCCGCACGGGTTTCGTGCGGCTGGCGCTCGAGGAAGGGGTGCCGATCGTTCCGGTGGTGACCATCGGCGGTCAGGAGACCCTGTTCATCCTCACCCGCGGCGACCGCATCGCCCGCTTCCTGCGGCTGGACCGGTTGCTGCGGGTGAAGGTGTTCCCGATCTCGCTCGCGCTGCCGTGGGGCGTCAATATCAGCGACGCCCTCGGGCACATCCCGCTGCCCGCCAAGATCGTGGTGGATTTCCGCGAACCCATCGACCTGCCGGACGAACTCGCGAAGGGCGGCCACGAGGCCGACGACCTGGACGCCGCCTACGACATCGTCACCGGCGTCATGCAGCGCGAACTCTCCGCGCTCGCCGACGAGCGGGAGCTGCCCGTGCTGGGCTGACGGACATTAGTTTGTGCATTAACTATTAGCGCGTTAAGCTCACGACCGTGAGTGGACGCGACGCACCGGACGATCCCCTGCGCCTCGATCGGCAGGTGTGTTTCGCGCTGGCGGTCGCCAACCGCTCCGTGCTCGCGGTGTACCGGCCGCTGCTGGAACCGCTGGGGCTCACCCACCCGCAGTATCTGGTGATGCTGGCGCTGTGGGGTGAGTCGCCGATGTCGGTGAAGGCCATCGCCGAGGCCATCGAACTGGATTCGGCCACTCTCTCGCCGCTGCTGAAACGGCTCGAGACGGCCGGATTGATCACCCGCCGCCGCGATCGCCGCGACGAGCGGACGCTGTTGGTCGACCTGACCGAGCGGGGGCGGGCCATGCGGCGCGAGGCGGAGCGGATTCCGCCCGCCGTGGTGGAGCGACTGGGGGTGAGCCTGGCGGATCTCGAACAGTTGCGCGACGTGCTCACCCGCGTGAACAAGGCCGCGCGGCGAGCGGCACCGATGCACAGGGAGAACATGTGAGCGCCAGTAAGCCGAATCTCGTTCAACGCGTGCGCTATATCTGCGGTGCGACGCTGCCGCCCGATATGCGGGACTGGGTGCTCGCGGATCTGACCGGCCCGGGGGCGGCGCGCCGCTATCTGCTGCGCTTCCTGATTCCGGTGCTGCCGGTGCTCTGCCTGTTCCTGCTGGTGCCGGGACCGCTGTGGGTCGGCCTGTCCATGATGGCGCTGCTGTATCTGCCGCTGGTGTACTTCACCATCGCGCTCATGTACGTGTACCGCCGCCACCGGCTGCTCAAGCACGGCCTGGACCCGGAGCTCGCCGATATCGGCGAACGCCAGCGCCAGGCCGCCGAGCGCGCGGCCTACGAGGCACGACACGGGCGCGGCTGACCCGCGCGGCCTACTCCGGCAGTCCGAACACCCGTCGGGCATTGCCGGACAGGAACAGCTCCCGGGCCTCCGTGTCGAGGCCGAGGTCGTCGAGCCCGGCCAGGGCGTGCTCGGGGGTGATCATCGGGAAGTTGGTCCCGAACAGCACCTTCCGGCGGCCGTGGCCGCGCAGGTACCGCACCAGCTCCTCGGGGTAGCGGTGCACCGTGTAGGCAGAGGTGTCGATGTACACGTTCGGATACTTGGTGGCCAGCGCGATCATCTCGGTGGTCCACGGATAGCCGATATGCCCGCCCACGATGGTGAGTTCGGGAAACTCCAGCGCCACATCGTCGAGATAGGGGATGGGACGGCCGGTTTCGGAGGCGCGCAGCGGGCCGGTGTGCCCGACCTGTGTGCAGAACGGAATGCCCAGCTCCACACAGGTGGCGTAGAGCGGATAGTAGCGACGGTCGTTGGGCGGCAGCCCCCACAGCCACGGCACCACGCGCAGCGCCCGCAGGCCCAGTTCGGTGACCGCCCGGCGCAGCTCCCGCACCGCCGCCATGGGCCGCCGCAGATCCACCGACGCGACGCCGATCAGCCGCCCCTGCGACGCCGCCGCGAACTCGGCCACCTCGTCATTGGAGACGAGTACGCCCTCCGGTGCGTACCAGGCGCTGATCAGGGCGACATCCACGCTACCGGCCGCCATGGCGGCCACGGTCGCCGAGACCGGCAGCGGTTCGGTCGGCAGTGGTGCGCCCCAGCGCCGCAGTGAATCGAACATGTCGTGCTGGATGAGTCGTGGTGTGGGGTGCTGCGCCCACACGTCGATGATCGCCACCGTGGTTCTCCTCGTCTTCATCTCCAGTTGTGTCCCCCGGCTACCGTCGCATGCCGTGGAGTTCACCGCCCGGTGATCCGGCCGCGCCGTCCAGGTAGGGTTTGCCTCGCATTCACACCTGTCGAACGGAAAGAGGCTCTTTCATGGCGACCTCGGAAGCGCGTGCCCAGATCGGTGTCACCGGCCTGGCGGTCATGGGCAGCAATATCGCCCGCAACTTCGCGCGCAACGGCTACACCGTTGCCCTGCACAACCGCAGTGTCGCCAAGACCGACGCCCTGCTCGCCGCGCACGGTGACGAGGGCGATTTCGTGCGCACCGAGACCATCACCGAGTTCGTGGCCGCGCTCGAGCGCCCGCGCCGGGTGCTGATCATGGTCAAGGCCGGTGACGCCACCGACGCCGTGATCGCCGAACTCGCCGACGCCATGGAACCCGGCGACATCATCATCGACGGCGGCAACGCGCTCTACACCGACACCATCCGCCGCGAGAAGGCGATGGCCGCGCGCGGGCTCAACTTCGTCGGCGCGGGCATCTCCGGCGGTGAGGAGGGCGCGCTCAACGGCCCGGCGATCATGCCCGGCGGTCCGAAGGAGTCCTACGAATCCCTCGGCCCCATGCTGGAGTCCATCGCCGCGCAGGTCGACGGCACCCCGTGCTGCACCCACATCGGCCCCGACGGCTCCGGGCACTTCGTGAAGATGGTGCACAACGGCATCGAGTACGCCGATATGCAGCTCATCGGCGAGGCCTACCACCTGTTCCGCGACGCCCTCGGCTTCGACGCCAAGCAGATCGCCGACGTGTTCACCGACTGGAACTCCGGTGATCTGGAGTCCTACCTGGTCGAGATCACCGCCGAGGTACTGAACCAGGTCGACGCCACCACCGGCAAGCCCCTGGTCGATGTGATCGTCGATGCCGCCGAGCAGAAGGGCACCGGCCGCTGGACGGTCAAGTCCGCGCTCGATCTCGGCATCCCGGTCACCGGGATCGCCGAGGCGGTGTTCGCCCGCGCGCTGTCGGGGTCGCGTGCCCAGCGCAAGGCCGCGGTCGGGCTGGCCGCGGGCACCCTGGCCGAGCGGCCCACCGATACCGCGCGGTTCACCGAGGACATCCGCCAGGCCCTCTACGCCTCCAAGATCGTCGCCTACGCCCAGGGCTTCGACCAGATCGCGGCCGGGTCCGCCGAGTACGACTGGAATCTCAACCCCGGGGACATGGCCACCATCTGGCGCGGCGGCTGCATCATCCGTGCGCGGTTCCTCAACCGGATCAAGGAAGCATACGAGGCGAATCCGGAACTGCCGAGCCTGATCCTGGACCCCTACTTCCGCGCGGCCATCGAAACCGCCATCGATTCCTGGCGACGGGTGGTGTCCACGGCCACCCTGCTCGGCATCCCGGTCCCGGCGTTCGCGTCCTCGCTGTCCTACTACGACGCCCTGCGCGCCGAACGCCTCCCCGCCGCCCTCACCCAGGGACAGCGCGACTTCTTCGGCGCACACACCTACGAACGCGTCGACGCCGAGGGCAAGTTCCACACCCTCTGGAGCGGAGACCGCAGCGAAGTGCGGGCGTGAAGCGAGGCGGCCGCGGGCGCGCCGCCCGCGGTCGCTCAGTCGATCCGTCGGATCAACACCGCCTTGAACAGGAAAACCGCCGCGTGGGAACAGATTCGGTAGATTCCGGCGCCGTCGGCACTGAGGTCGGAGATGCCGAGACCCTTGGCCGCCGTGCGGTAGAGCTCCGAATCCGCCGGGGTGGCCGCCCCCGCCACCCGGTCGGTCTGCACCACCAGTTCGTCGGTATGGCCCAGCGGTGGGATCCGCGCCTGCTCGACGAACACCGCCAGCACGCTGGCGAGCACGCGCAGCGCGGTGGGGTTGCGGGCGGGAATGCCCAGTAGATAGGCGAGTCGGCGGGCGGCCAGCGCGGGTTCGCGGTACACGCTCTCGGCCTCCGCGAGACCCAGCAGGGCGGCGACCACCTCGGCCTTGGACCCGGCCGGGGCGGCGGCGCGTGGACACCGCTGGCCGTCCAGATCGCCGCGCCGCACGACGGCCGCGCCGATGAGCAGGCGGGCGGCCCGGCGAATCTCGAGAATCGCATCGTCGGCGGTCGGATGCGGTACGCCGAATATCACCGCGCTGCCGTCGGATTCGCCGATCTCGGACCGCAGCACCGAGGTCAGCGCGACCGTCGCCGCCGCCATCGCGTCGGCGTCGTCCACCGGCGGCACCGGGGGACCGGTCACGAAGGCCGTGATCAGGCGGCGCACCTGGAGCAGCGGGTACAGGTCGTTGGTCGGGAAGTTCAGCAGATAGGCCAGGCGGGTGGGCGCGGCCACCAGATCGCGCAGCGCCTCTTCACCGGTGGGGTAGCCGAGCAGGGCGGCCACGGCACGGCCGTTCTCCGGTGATTCGGGAACACACCACCACGAGCTGTGCCGGACGAAGGCCGCCCCGCCGGGATGGGTGTCGGCGGGCCAGAGTTCGGACTGCCGGGCGAAGTCGTGCAGTTGTTGGTCGCGTTCCCGGATCGTGAGACTGGCGGCGGTGTGGAACTGGATCTCGAAACGCGCCGGGTCGTCCGGGGCGGTCCACACCGCGCGACGGACGCGATAGCGCGGATTCTCCCGGGAGTCCGCCGATGAGCCGGGGACCGGAGTGCATCCGCGCGCCGCCAGCAGGGCGGTGATCCGCGCGACGGCCTCGGGGTAGGCGTCGGCGTCGAGCACCACGGTGAAGCGGATGATGTCGTTGATCACGCGCAGGGCGGTGGGCAGCGCGACGCCCTCCGAACACAGCACCGCGACCTGGCGGCGCACCGACTCGGGTGATTTCACGGGGGCGAGGTCGACCCGGCGTGCGGCCCAGGACGCGGGCAGTTCGTCCAGCAGCTCGTCGAGCGTCTTCGCCGTCGCGGCGGCGACCCGGGTGAGGTGGTCCCATTGGGCGCGCAGCGAATCCGCTTCCGCCGCAGGCAGTTCCGGGGTCTCGATCACCGACTCCGCCTGTCCGGTCGCGCCGATCACGCCGAATCGGTCACCCAGTAGCAGATCGGCGTCGGCGGCACTGATCTCCACCAGATGCGGCACCGTCGAGGGGCGTGGGTCGTCGATGTCGTAGAGGGTCGCGGTGGGAGCCCAGCCGCCCCAGGTGCGAAACGATTCGTCGTAGACGCGGTCGGGCAGTATCCGGCGTCGCACGACCGTGGTGGCCTTCCCGCCCGCTGCCCAGCCGTGCCGGTCGGGATAGCGGGCCCAGTACCGCGCCGTCTCGGCGGGGGTGGCGTGCGATCTCGTCATGGCGGCAGCTTACGAAGGATGGCGGATTTACGCCGGGTGGGCGCGCTGCGCAGGGCATTCGGCCACGCCGCCCACGGAATTCGGGGATTTGCAGCGGGCGCCGGGTGGGAAATGATCGCGGAACCGGTCCGGGTTGTGTGTCGGCGCGCTTACACTCTCGGCCTAGTGAACTGTAGTTGTTTCAGATCTATGTACGAGGTTCATATGAAGTCTTGGATCCGAGGTCGGCTCGCGGTGACGCGGGGCGCGGTGGCGGTGATCGGCGGCATCGCACTGCTGTCGGGTGCGGTGGCATGTTCCGGGGGTGATGACGAGCGGGCCCCGGCGCCGTCCAGCAGTGTGCTGCCCTCGACCGTAGCCGAACCGACCTCGGAGCCGACCTCGGAGCCGTCGCCGGTGCCGCCGCCCGCGGAGGCCCCCGCGCCGACGACCACCGTCGTGCCGCAGGCGCCGGCCGCGCAGACGCCGCAGGACCCCGCCCCGCCCGCCGCGCCGACCGTGCCCGCGGTGCAGCAGCCCGCACCAGAACCGCCGAAACCCGCTCCGACGCTGCCGGATCCGGGATTCGAGCCGCGAGCCGGATACTGAGCGGGGGCACGGGTGGGAAAGTGGATCGGTGCCCGCTGGGTAGCGGCGGCGGTACTGGCGCTCGCCGCGTCCGGGACGGGGGCGGGGGTCGGCACCGCCGCGCCCGTCGAGGGTAAAACTCTTGTCGTACTCGGTGATTCGTTCAGCTCCAATGCCTGGATACTGGAGTCCGAGACGATCGACTGCTGGCACGGCGAGACCTCCTGGCCCACCCAGCTGAGTCAGCGCATGGGCGTGGCGGGCACCTCGGACTTCCTCGATATGTCCTGTCCCGGAGCCTCACTCGACACACCGCCGAACTACACCGCCGCCTGGGAGGCCAAACAGGCCGACAAGCAGGGCGCGTTCGGTCCGCGCACCGAACTGGTGACCCTGCAATTCGGACTCAACGACCGCTGGGGCGCGCACGAGACCACCATGTGGTTCGCGCTGCAACAATGCGTGCTCAATCTCATCCAGGGCTGTGGGCCCGATGCCGCCGAACAGGGCCGCATCCCCGACTACCGGGAGGTCACCGGCGCCGCCTACGCTGCCCGGATTCGCCCGGTGGTGGAGTACGTGAAGTATTACGCACCCCATGCCCGCATTCTCCTGGTCGGCTATCCCGAACTGTTCGGCTCGGGACCGGAATCGGTGTGCTTCAACGCCTTCGGCGTCGCACGCTTCGTGCAGCCGCGCGGGCGGGCGGCGATCGAATTCGTGAACCGGCTCGACACCGCGCAACGGGAGGCGGCGCGGCTGCTCGAGATCGACTTCTACGACACCCGGGCGGCGACGGCCGGGCACGGGCTGTGCTCACCGGAGCCGTGGATCAACGACTTCCAGGATCCGCGCGACCCCGACGCCATTCCGTTCCATCCCTCCGAACAGGGTGACGCGGTGGTGGCCGACGGGATCCATGCCCAGGTCGGGCGCTGATGGTCGAGGTCGCACCCGCCGCCGCGGGTGGCGCGATCGCGTCGGTGGCGGGGCGGCGGCCGGCGTTGCCGTCGTTGACGGGGGCGCGCTGGTGGGCGGCGTTCGCGGTGTTCGCGCTGCACGCCCTGGTGTTCCTGCCGGTGTATCCGTTCCAGAAGTCGGAGTTGTTCCGGCAGTTGCACAATCTGGTGCCGATGCAGTTGGGGGCGGCGGGGGTGACGTTCTTCTTCGTGTTGTCGGGGTTCATCATCTACTGGTCGTATCGCCCGGGGATGTCGGTGTGGGGTTTCTATCGGCGGCGGGTATTGAAGATCTATCCCACGCATGTGCTGGCGGGGGTGGTGTTCGTGGTGGCGGCGAGTGTGCCGTTGTCGCGGCTGGTGGTGTGGGTGCCGAATCTGCTGCTGGTGCACACCTGGGTGCCGAAGTGGACCACGGTGGGCGGGTTGAATGTGCCCGCATGGTCGCTGGCCTCGGAAATGTTGTTCTATTTGTGCTTTCCGCTGGTGTTCCCGCTGATTCGGCGGATTCCGACCCGGCGGCTGCTGGTGGCCGCCGGGCTGTTGGTGCTGTTCATCGTCGCGCTGCACACGGCCTACTACCTGTGGGTGCCGGGGCCGAAGGGGATCGCGAACGCCTTCGCGCCGCGGCTGCTGCCCGGGGACGCCTCCCCGTTCTTCGAGTTGCATGCCGATCCGCGCTGGTTCGCGCAGCCGGACATCCCCGTCTCGCCGTCGTACTGGCTGAGCTACAACTTCCCGCTGTCGCGGCTGCCGGAGTTCTTCCTCGGGGTGCTGGCCGCCCGCATGGTGATCGAAGGACATTGGCGCAGTACGCGTCTCGGTCCGCCGCTGCTGGGTTTGGCGGTGGCCTATGCCGCCACCTGGGTGGTGCCGGTGAACTACAAGATGTCGGCGCTGCTGCTGGTGCCCATGACCGCGGTCGTGGCGACCCTCGCCACGCGGGATCTGGCGGGTATCCGCGGAGTGAATGCCCATCCGCGCATGGTGTTGCTGGGCAATGTGTCGTACGCGTTCTATCTGATCCAGTTCCCGGTGATGGTGGTGATCACGCGACATCTCATCGGCGGCAACCAGTTCGGCGTTCTCGGCTGGGCCGGGTTCGCGGCCCTGAGCCTGGTGCTGTCACTGGTGGCGGCCGCCGCCCTGTATCACTGGGCGGATGTGCCGATCATGAAGCGCTTCGCCGGACGGCGGGCTTGACACCCACCATGGGCAGCAGGGTGCGGCGGGCGAAGTCCCGGGCCGCCTGCGCGTCACCGAGCGGGATGAGACCGTCCGGCGTCAGGGCCAGCGACAGCGCCAACCTCGCCATGATCTCCGCGACCAGGTCGGCGTCGAAGTCGGTGGTGTCCTGGGCGGACTGGAGTTCGCGCAACTTGCCCGCCAGATAGACGCGGCCGACCTCGAGAATCGGCCCGGCCTCGGTGGTGAGGCGGGGCAGCACCAGATCGGGTTCGGTGCGCAGTAGCCGCCGCAGCAGCTCATTGCGCGCCAGCGCCGTGATGAAGGCGACGAAGGTCTCCACCAACTGGTCCTCGGTCGAGTCGAATGCCTGCGCCCCCTTGTCGATCTCGGCGACGAAGCGCTGAGCCTCGCGCACGCTGACGGCCTCGACCAGCTCGTTCTTGGATTCGAAGCGACGGTAGAGCGTGGCCGGGCTGATACCCGCACGACGCGCGATCTCACCCATGCTGGTCCGCTTGATCCCGAAATCCAGGAAGGCGGACAGTGCGCTCTCGAGCAGTTGCTCGCCGTCCTGGCGCGGCTTGTCGAGAATGCGCTGCAGCATGCTGGGCACGGAAGGCATCGAATCTCCAGTCGATCGGTTGGGGTGACCGCGTCGATGCGGTAAGGCGTGCGTCATTATTTCATCGCATCGCCATCGCGTGGCGCGGACTCCTCGCTCCACCGATTCGGGTCGGGAGGGTCAGCGCACGTTCAGCGCGGCCATTTCCCGCTCGATCGCATTCGCCGCGAAATCGATTCCATTGGTGCGTAATTCGTGAACCCGGCGCTGTAGCGCCTCCATGCCCCCCGGCTGGGCCGCGATATCGGCCACACTGATCCGCCGTCGGTGCATACCGTCCTGCTCGTACGACACCGTTGCAACCTCCTGCTAGCCCCGTGCGCGCACCCGACAGGCGACGGCAGAGCCCGGTCCGCCGGGAGCGCTGCGCACGATGCTAGCAGCGGACTTATATGGTCGCTTGATCAGTGTGTGGAGTCTCACACACTCGGTCGAGTCACGCCTCTTGACCGTCGCGATGCAGGTTCGTGTTGTGCAGGTACACCGCGGCATTGAGCTTGATCCGCTCCAACTCCTGCTCGCCCAGTTCCCGGCGCACCTTGCCCGGCACACCCGCCACCAGCGAATTCGGCGGGATCTGCGCACCCTCCGGAATCAGGGCATTGGCCGCGATCAGACTGCCCGACCCGATCACCGCGCCGTTGAGCACCGTCGCGCCCATGCCGACGAGCACATCGTCGCCGACCGTGCAGCCGTGCAGGATCGCATTGTGGCCCACCGAGACTCCCGCACCCACGGTGCACGGGAAACCCGGATCGGCGTGCAGGACGCAGCCGTCCTGGATATTGGTCCGCTCGCCGACGCTGATGTCGTCCATATCGCCGCGCAGCACCGCCGAATACCAGACGCTCACCTCCGCGCCCAGTTTCACCCGACCGGCCACGGTGGCGTTCGGCGCGATCCACGCGCTCTCGTCGATCTGCGGTTCGTGCTCGCCCAAACGAATCTTCATGAGCCTGAACCTAGAGCACGGTCAACCGGCCGCGCGGTCCGGTCCGCCCGCACGGAAGGCGGCGCGATGCGCGGCGGGCGAGATGCCGAGCATCCGGTGGAAGTGGTGGCGCAGATTGACCGCCGTGCCCAGCCCGGATTCGGCGGCGACACGGTCCATGGTGGCGTCGGTGGTCTCGAGCAGCAGGCGGGCGCGGTCGACCCGCTGCTGGAGCAGCCACCGCTGTGGACTGGAACCGGTGCGCTCGCGGAAGCGGCGGGTGAAGGTGCGCCGGGCCATGAGAGCGGTACGTGCCCAAACGTCCAGGTCGATGACGTCGTCGAGATGGGTGCGCGCCCAGACCATGGCGTGCTCGAGCGGATCGTCGTCGAGCGGTTCGGGCACCGCCACCGGAATGTACTGGGCCTGGGAGCCGCTGCGGTGCGGAGCCAGCACCAGGGCGCGGGCGAGTTCGGTGGCCCGGCGGCTGCCGAGGTCGGCGCGCACCAGGTGCAGGCAGCAGTCCAGGGCGGCCGCCACCCCCGCTGAGGTGATGACGTCGCCGTGATCGGACCAGAGGGTGTCGGCGCGCACCCGCACCGCCGGATGGGCGCGTTGCAGTTCGGCCGCGGCGGACCAGTGCGTGGTCACCTCGCGGCCGTCCGCGAGGCCGCTGGCGGCCACCGCCCACGAGCCGAGGCACAGGCCCACCAGGCGGGCGCCGCGATCGTGGGCGCGGTGCAGGGCGGCGCGCAACGCGTCGGACAGTTCCGCGTGTGGTCGCCAACTCGGCACGATCACCGTCTGCGCGCGATCGATCGCCTCCAGGCCGTGTGTGATGGCGATGTCGAAACCCGCTGGGGTGGAGAGGGTTCCGGGTTGCTCGGCGCACACCTGCACGCGATAGGGCGGATCGGTGTCCGCGTCTACCCCGGCCCGGGCGAACACCAGGCTCGGCACCGAGAGATGGAACGGGCTGATGCCGTCGTAGGCGAGTGTGGCCACGGTGTGCATGGCCCGATCTTATCGATGCGCGGCCTCCGGGCCACTTCTCGATCTTGGTTCGCCGGACGAGACTCGTCGATATGACGAACGCCATCGACCCCGCCGCCACCGACCCCGCCGCCACCGTCGAACTGCTCCATATCGGCGGTCCCACCGTCCGTTTCCGCTACGGCGGCCACACCTGGCTGACCGACCCCACCTTCGACGAGCCGGGCGTCTACCCGGGACCGGTGACCCTGCGCAAGCTGACCGGTCCCGCCGTGAGCGCCGACCGGATCGGGCCGGTGGACGTGGTGCTGCTTTCGCACGATCAGCATCCCGACAATCTCGACCGCACCGGTCGGGACTTCCTGTCCCGTGTCGAGACCACGCTGTCCACGCCCGATGCCGCCGAGCGCATCGAGGGCGTTCGGGGACTGGAGAATTGGGAATCGGTTCGGCTGGGCGAGGTGACCGTCACCGGCGTGCCCGCGCTGCACGGCCCGGAGGGCTGCGAGCCGGTGACCGGTGTGGTCACCGGTTTCGTGCTGCGGGCCGAGGGGCTGCCCACCGTCTATGTCTCCGGCGACAACGCCAGCGTCGAGCGGGTGGAGCGAATCGTCGAGCGGATGGGCCGCATCGACGTGGCGATCCTCAATGTGGGCGCGGCGAATCCCGGCCGCTTCGGCGACACCGACGTCACCCTGAACGGCCGCAGCGCGGTGCGGGCCGCCGAGGCGCTCGGCGACGCCGTGATCGTGCCCGTCCACGCGGAGGGCTGGGCGCACTTCTCCGAAACCCTCGACTACCTGGCGCGCAACTTCGAGTACGCCGGCCGCGGTGAGCAGCTGCGCATTCCGGTGCCGGGCGAGTCGCTGACGGTGACCGCGCCGTAGCCGAGCAGTCCGACCGGAATCTCGCACGATTCCCGTCCGCTGATTACCACCCGGCGACTCGGGCGCGGCGGTGATGGCGGGGGCGGGTCGGGTGGGCCACGATGACGGTATGAGGATCGGGGTACCGCGGGAGGTCAAGCAGCAGGAGTATCGGGTGGCGCTCACCCCGGCCGGGGCCGGGGAGCTGGTGCGCCACGGGCACGAGGTGGTGATCGAGGCCGGGGCGGGGGTCGGCTCGGGCTTCGGCGACGACGACTACACCGCGGTCGGAGTGCGGACGCTGCCGACGGCGGACGAGGTGTGGCGCGCGGCCGAACTCGTAGTGAAGGTGAAAGAGCCCATCGCCGAGGAGTATTCGCGCATGCGCGCCGGACAGGTGCTGTTCACCTATCTGCATCTGGCCGCCTCGCGGGAGTGCACCGAGGCGATCCTGCGGTCCGGGATCACCGCCATCGCCTACGAGACGGTCCGTGCCGCCGACGGCTCGCTGCCGCTGCTCGCGCCCATGAGCGAGGTGGCGGGCAAGCTCGGCACCCAAGTCGGGGCGTATCACCTGATGTCGCCGCAGGGCGGCGGCGGGGTGCTGCTCGGCGGGGTGCCGGGCGTTCGCCGCGCCAATGTGGTGGTGCTCGGCGGCGGGGTGGCGGGCACCAATGCCGTCGGCGTCGCGGTGGGGATGGGGGCGCGTGTCACCGTGCTGGACACCAACCTGCGGCGGCTGCGCGAACTCGACGCCCGGTTCTCCGGCCGCATCACCACCATCGGCTCCAATACCGCCGAGGTCGAGCGGGCGGTGCTGAGCGCGGATCTGGTGATCGGCTCGGTGCTGGTGCCGGGTGCGCGCGCCCCGAAACTGGTGACCGACGCTCTGGTCGCGCGCATGCGGCCCGGCTCGGTCCTGGTCGACATCGCCATCGACCAGGGCGGCTGCTTCGAGAGTTCACATCCGACCACGCACGCGAACCCCACCTTCCGGGTGGCGGATTCGCTGTTCTACTGCGTGGCCAATATGCCCGGCGCGGTACCGCACACCTCCACCACCGCGCTCACCAACGCCACCCTGCCGTACGCGAAGGCCATCGCCGATCTGGGCTGGCGTGCCGCCTGCGACGCCGATCCGGGTCTGGCGCAGGGGCTCACGGCCGATGCGGGCGAACTCTACGCCGTGGAGGTGGCCCAGGCGCACGGCCTGGGCTCCGTCGGCGGTGCCGCCACGCGGCCGTAGCGGCGGCGGTGTACTAGCGTCCGAGGGTCCAATCCGGGTCGCCGTCCATCGGCAGGTCGCGCAGCTTGTCCGGGTTGCGCACCGCGTCGATGGCCGTGATCCGGCCGTTGTCGACGGTGAAGGAGAAGACGCCGATGTGCTTGCCGTCGAACACGATCAGGCCCGGCCGACCGGTGACGGTGACCTTGCGCAGCCACGCGTTCTCGACCTCGCTCGCCGCACGCAGGAAGGACATGAGGGTGTCGGCCACCGTCCGCGCGCCGCGCAGCGGTTCCAGGAACGCCAGTACCTTGCCGCCGCCGTCGGCGGTGAAGGTGACGTCCTTGTCGAGGATGCCCACCAGGGCGTTCAGATCGCCCGAGCGCCACGCCACCGCGAAGGCCGACACCACCTTGGCGTGCTCGTCGCGGCTGGCCGGGAAGCGCGGGGTGCCCTCCTGCACATGTTTGCGGGCACGGGAGGCCAACTGCCGCACCGCCGCCGGCGTGCGGCCCACCACCTCGGCGACCTCCGGGCCGGTCATGCCGAACACCTCCTGGAGGACGAAGGCGGTGCGCTCGGCGGGGGAGAGCGACTCCAGCACCACCAGTAGGGCGGTGGTGACCCGGTCGTCCTGGGTGACCCGGTCGGCCGGATCGTCCTCCCAGGCGCTCACCTCCGGTTCGGGCAGCCATTCACCCACGTACTGTTCGCGGCGGGCGCGCGCCGAACCCAGGTGGTCGAGCGCCAGGCGGCCGGTGACCGTGGTCAGCCAGGCGCGCAGATTCTCGATCTCCGCGCCCGGATTGCCCTCGTGATATCGCTGCAAGCGCAGCCACGCCTCCTGCACCACGTCGTCGGCGTCGCTGAGGCTGCCGAGCGTGCTGTACGCGACCCGGCGCAGATAGGGACGATGCTCCTCGAACTGCCGGGCCAGGTCGGTCGGGTCGGGGGTGCTGTCGGTCGCCACTGTTTCGCCGTTCGTTCGGGTCGCCCGGGGGCGACGTACTTCCTGTGCATCAGGAGGACGACACGGGACGGGCGGATGTGACATCCCGCTGCGGGACGCGGCCACCGGTCGTTCGGGTCGTCGGGATATATCTACACGAACCGGTCGGTCGTCTGCTTCTTTCGATGGCCACGAGCCGCCGCGAAACCCGCCGCGGTGAGGGCCGCCGCGAGTTGCACCGCCTCGGAGAGAACGACCGCGCGGCGCAGGTCCGGGACCCGGGGCGCGGGACCGTCGCCGAGCGTGGGTCGCATCTCGACACCGTGCCGGTACTCGGTGCGGCCGCCGAGGCCGACGCCCAGCGCCCCGGCCACGGTGGCTTCGGCCACACCCGCATTGGGGCTCGGATGGCCGGCCGCATCGCGTCGCCAGGCCCGCCAGGCGTCGGCGGGACGGCCGCCGACCAGCGGGGCCAGCGCGGTGGTGAGGGCTCCCGCGAGGCGGGCGGGCACCAGATTGGCCACGTCGTCGGTGCGGGCGGCGGCCCAGCCGAAATGTCGATAGCGCTGGTTCCGGTAGCCGATCATGGCGTCGAGGGTGTTGATCGCGCGGTAGGCCAGCAGGCCGGGAATACCGGCCACCGCACCCCAGAACAGCGGGGCGACCGTCGCGTCCGAGGTGTTCTCGGCAATGGATTCCAGTGCGGCCCGGGCCAATCCGTCGGCGTCGAGGACCGCGGGGTCGCGACCGCACAGCGACGGCAGCAGCTCCCGCGCCCCGGCCAGGTCGTCGGCCTCCAGTCGGTCGGCCATGGCGCGGCCGGTGCGGGCCAGGCTGCGGCCGCCGAGCACGGTCCAGGTGGCGGCGGCGGTGAGCGGTACCCGGCCCGATCCCGCCCGGTGTGCCGCCACCCCGACAGCGGTCACGGCACCCACCAGCACCACTTCGTGCAGCACGCCCGCCGCCCGGCTGTCCCGATAGGTCCTGGTCTCCAATGCCATTGCCGCCGAACCGAATCCGGCCACCGGATGGCAGCGGCGCGGGTCGCCGAACAGGCGGTCCAGCGCGAATCCGAGCAGCAGTCCCGCTGCGGTCGATGTCCCGGTACGCACTCGGCGAGGGTAGTCGACCCGCCGCCGCGCCCCCGGCGGGTGGGGCGCGGCGGGGTGGTCAGGACTGGTTCTTCAGGAAGGAGAGCTCATTGGCGCTGCCCGCCACCACCACATCCAGCTTGCCGTCGCCGTCGTAGTCGGCCAGTGCCGGAGTCTGCGGCTGCGAGGTGACGTCGTGGTCACCGGCGCGGCCGATGGTGCCGTCCCCGTTCCCGCTGAATACCATGATCTTGGAATTCAGTACGGCGGACATGACGGCGTCGAGATTGCCGTCGCGGTCGAAATCGCCCACCGCGATACTGGTGGGGCCGAGTCCGGACAGCGGTACCCGGTTGGTCTTCGAGAAGTCACCCTTGCCGTCGGAGACGAGCACCGTGGTGCTGAAGGAGAACGAATCGGCGGTGATCACGTCGTCGATTCCGTCACCGGTGAAATCACCGGCACGGATATCCTCGGTGACCAGTCCGGAGGTGCTGCCGCCGCGCAGGTCGAAACTGCCGTCGCCGCGGTTGGTCGCCACGTGCACCCGTTGCAGCACAGTATTGTTGACAGCGATATCGGGTTTCCCGTCACCATCGAAATTCCCGACGGTGAAGGCCGTGGGGGCACCCGGAATGGTCACCGAACCCTTGCCGTCGAGTTCGCCGTTGCCCTTGCCCAGCCAGGTCTTCACTCCGGCGGGCACCAGGCTCAGCACATCCTGTTTGCCGTCACCGTTCACATCCGCGACGATGACCTCCTGCTGCGCCCCCTCCAGCGTCGGATAGGTCCTGGCGTCGGCGAAGGTGCCGTCGCCGTTGTTGATGAAGGTCGCGACGAACGTCCACGCCTGGGCCACCACATCGGGACGGCCGTCGCCATTGAGATCACCGGCGGCGACCGCGCCGTACCCGTTGCCGGGCGTGCCGACCCGCGTCCCCGGGTCGAAGGTGCCGTCCCCCCTGCCGGTCATGAGCACCGGACCCGGACCGCCGAAATCGGCGCTGACGATATCGGCCTTGCCGTCGCCGTTGAAATCGGCGGTGACCACGCCGATCGGGGCCGGGCCGGGACCCCAGGACGGGAAATTACCGCCCGTCGGGGAATTCACCGCCGGGGCGAAGGAAATGGTTCCCGCCGACGCCGTGCCGGTGGCGAACAGGCAGCAGGCGGTGGTGGCGGCGAGAAGGGTGAGACGTTGGCGCATAGGTATTCCTGGGGTAGAGCGTGACGAGGTGAAGCGGCTCGGAATCTATGGCGTGGATCACAGCGATAGCGACGCATTCTCGCGAATTTGTGGAATTGCCTTGGAATCCGGGATCGGCTGTGCAATGCGCCCAAAGCGGCTCGGGGAGTGGATATCGCGTCGACCGCCCACGGGCGAAACATGTCCCGGCCTACCCTGGTTCATGCGTCGTTGTCGAAACACGATGTGGCGCAGGGACTCACGATTGAGGTGGCGAGATGAGCGTGCGGGATCGACTGGCCGAGTGGCCGACGGCGGACGGGGGAGAGGCGTTCGGAACGCCGTATCAGACGCCGGACGGGACGACGATCGTCCCGGTCAGCCGGACGGGGTACTTCCGGAAGGCGCTTCGTCCGGTCGGGATGTATGTGATCCGCGAGGGGGCGGTACGGTTCGAACCCGCCTTCGATCACACCCGGATCGCCCTGCTGGCCGAATTGGTCGGGTTGGTCGCGGCCGGTCTCGTCACCGGCGCGATCCTGCGTCGGCCGCCGTGGCCGGATCTGCGAATCACGCAGCGCGTCACCCGTGCCGGCTGAGTCGAACGGGTCGCCGCGGCCGTGCCCCGGATCGTCGCCCGGGGTGCGGTCGCTCGCGTGACCTCGGCCCTCAGCGGCGGGTGCCGCCGTAGCGGTCGGCCAACCGGGCCTCGGTGGTCTGTGCCTGGCGCGGCGGAGCCGGGGTGGCGGCGTCCGCGTCCATGTCCGGCGGGGTGATCGGTTCGGCCGGGTTCGGGTCGTCGGAGCCGGTCGCGGTGTTCTCGCGGCGGCGGGCGCGGAGTTCGGCGTAGACGAAATAGCCGAGGCCGAGCGGGGCCATGATGCCGAACGCCAACCATTGCAGGCCGTAGGAGAGATACGGTCCGGCGTCCAGCTGCGGCAGCGGGACCGGGGTGAAGACGCCCGGCTGACCCTCCGACAGTTGCAGGTAGCCGCCGCGGCCGTCGGTGGGGATCGCGGTGATCGGCAGGTCGAGCACCTGCGCCGCCTGCGTGGTGTCGATGGAGTACACCTGACGCAGGCCGTTCTCGGTCATCGGCAGCTTGTCCTCGGGAACGCCCTCGGAGTTGCGCACCCGCGCCTCCAGGCGCTGCGGCCCGGCGGGCGGATCCGCGATGGCGGGGGGTCGCGTGCCGTCGACGGCGGCCACCATGCCGCGGTCGACCAGCACCGTGCGGCCGTCGTCGAGCCGGAAGGCGGCCAGCACCGCGAAGGCGGGTGCGCCGTCGAGATGTCGCAAACGCACCAGCAGCGTGGAGTCGGGCACGTAGCCGCCGTTCGCGGTGACGCGCTGCCACTCACTGTCGGTGTCGGTGCCGTCGAGCAGGGCGGTGACGTCGACCGGCGCGGCCCGCACCGAATCGGCGATCCGCTGATTGCGATGCTCGGTGGCGGAGTTCTTGCCCAGCTGCCAGGGGGCGAGCACGGTGAAGCACATATAGGCGAAACCGGCCACCACCACGGCCAGGATCAGCCAGCTGGGTCGCAGCAGGAAGCCGAGGCGCCGCAGCGCCGACCGGCCGCTCATGCCGTGCCCCGCCGCGGCTCACCGAGTTGGTCGCGCACCCAGTCCAGCAGGCCGGGGACGGCGGCCTCGATCTGCTGGCGCACCAGTTCGAAATCGCGCCGATCGCCGTAGTACGGATCGGCGATATCGGGACCGTCGGCCTCCGGGTCGAAGCTGCGCA
The DNA here is from genome assembly GCF_000308635.1 of Nocardia otitidiscaviarum NBRC 14405. Classification (GTDB taxonomy): domain Bacteria; phylum Actinomycetota; class Actinomycetes; order Mycobacteriales; family Mycobacteriaceae; genus Nocardia; species Nocardia otitidiscaviarum. Next base: position 45,949 of record NZ_BAGD01000053.1, read on the forward strand.
GCAGCCGCCGCGCCTCCGACGGCACCCCCAGCCGCGCCAGCGCCCGCTCGTGCGAGGTGTCGAGTGCGATCAGCAGATCGGCGTCGCGGTGGTCGTCGCCGATCACCGCCGCCACATGGCCGACCGGGTATCCGTGTCGCCGCAGTTCGTCGGTGGTACGCGGATCGGCGTCGTCGCCGACGTGCCAGCTGCCGGTGCCCGCGCTGCTCACCCGCACCCGGTCCGCCAGACCGGCGCGCTCGAGATGCGCGGCGAAGATCTTCTCGGCCATCGGCGACCGACAGATATTGCCGGTGCAGATGAAGGTCACATGCAGCTCGCCCACAACAGCCATTGTGTCGGGTCCACCTACGGGGCTGCCACGTAGGGTGTTGAGCTGTGCCGGAGGACACCACGGCGAGCCGTGAATCAGGAGTAGCGGCGGGCGATGTGTCGGGAGCAACGGTGAGTCGTGGATCGGGAGGTGCGGTGAGACGCGAATTCGACGCGGCGGGTGATCGCGCGGCGGTCGAGCGATCGGCCGAGAGCGCGGGAGTCGACCGTCGCGGGGGATCCGTCGGGGTGCGGCCCGCCGATCGGCACACGGTGGATGTGCCCGCCGCCGATCCGGCTCGTGCGGCAACCGAGCCGCCCGGCTTTGTCGATCACCAGCGGTTGCGCCACCACGGGGATGTCGACGCGCGGCCGGGGATGGTCGACTTCGCGGTGAACGTGCAGGGGACCGCGCCGCCGGAGTGGTTGCGGCAACGGTTGGCCGGGCGGCTGGGGGAGCTGGGGCGGTATCCGGACAGTGGCGAGGAGGCGGCCGCGCGGGCGGCGGTGGCGGCGCGGCACGGGCGGCGGGCCGAGGACGTGCTGTTGCTGGCCGGGGCGGCGGAGGGGTTCGCCATGCTGCCGCGGCTGGGGGCACGGCTGGCGGCGGTGATCCATCCGTCGTTCACCGAACCGGAGTTGGCGCTGCGAGAGGCCGGGGTGCCGGTGACGCGGGTGGTGTTGGAGCCGCCGTACACGCTCGACGCCGGGCTGGTGCCCGAGCAGGCCGACCTCGTGGTGGTGGGCAATCCGACCAATCCCACGTCGGTGCTGCATCCGGCCGAGGCGCTGCTGGCGCTGCGCCGTCCCGGGCGGATCGTGGTGGTGGACGAAGCCTTCGCCGACGCCGTGCCGGGTGAGCCGGAAACCCTGTCCGGCATGGACTTTCCCGATGTGCTGGTGCTGCGCAGCCTCACCAAGACCTGGGCGCTGGCAGGGCTGCGCTGCGGCTACGTCCTCGGCGCGCCCCCGGTGCTGGCGCGGCTGAACCACGGCCGTCCGCACTGGCCGCTGGGCTCCCTGCAATTGGAGGCCATCGCCGCGACCAGCGCGCCGGCCGCCGTGGTCGAGACGCGCCGCAAGGCGGAGGTCATTGCCGCCGACCGCGCCGCCATGATTCCCCGGCTGCGTACGCTCGGCATCGCCGTGCACGAGCCCGCGGCGGGACCATTTCTGCTGATTCGCGTCCCGGATGCGGAATTGTTGCGGAAGCGGCTGGCCGACAAGGGAATTGCCGTGCGCCGGGGTGATACGTTTCCGGGGCTGGCGGCCGGTTTCCTGCGGGTGGCGGTGCGTCCTCCGGCCGAGGTGGACCGCCTGGTCGCGGCCATCGAAGACGTCGGACTGTGAACCGGCGCGCAGACGGATGAGTGCGGTTCGTTCGGGCAGTGGAGGAGGTTGATCGTGACGGCGGTGCGGTTGGCGGATGTCATCGGGGTGCTGGACGCGGCGTATCCGCCGCGGCTGGCGGAATCCTGGGACTCGGTGGGTCTGGTCTGCGGCGATCCCGACGAGGCGGTGACCCGGGTGCTGTTCGCCGTGGACGCGACCGCCGCGGTGGTGGACGAGGCCGTCGAGTGGGGTGCGCAGGCCCTGGTGGTGCACCATCCGCTGCTGCTGCGCGGTGTGGACACGGTGGCGGCGAGTACGCCGAAGGGCGCGCTGCTGCACCGGCTGATCCGCTCGGGCTGCGCGCTGTTCACGGCGCATACCAATGCCGATTCCGCGGACCCGGGGGTGTCGGATGCGTTGGCGCACGCCATCGGGCTGACGGTCACCGGTCCGCTGGATCCCAAACCGGTTGCGGCGCAGGATGAGTGGGAGGTGCTGGTGCCGAGCACGCATACCGACGCGGTGCGCGCGGCGCTGTTCGCGGCCGGTGCGGGGGCGGTCGGGAACTATCGGGAGGCGAGCTGGTCGGTCACCGGCACGGGACAGTTCCGGCCCCTCGACGGAGCCGCCCCCGCCATCGGGGCGGTGGGGGAGTTGCAGCTCGTGCCCGAGGACCGCATCGAGGTGGTGGCACCGCCAGCGGCGCGGCGGGCGGTGCTGACCGCACTGCGGGCGGCGCACCCGTACGAGGAACCGGCCTTCCACGTGACCGAACGAGCGCCGCTGCCGTCCGGGCTGGGCATCGGCCGGGTCGGCGAGCTGGCGCAGCCGCAGACGCTGCGGAAATTCACGGCCCGCGTCCGCGCGACGCTGCCCGCCACCACCTGGGGCGTACGCGCCGCCGGAGATCCCGAACGCGTTATCCGCACGGTGGCGGTGTGCGGCGGAGCGGGCGACTCCTTCCTGTCGACGGTGTCCCGCCTCGGCGTGGACGCCTACGTCACCTCGGACCTGCGCCACCACCCCGCCGACGAGCACCTGCGCTCCGGCGGTCCGGCCCTCATCGACGCCGCGCACTGGGCCACCGAATTCCCCTGGTGCGCACAGGCCGAGGGGTTCGTGCGGGCGGCGCTGCCGGGCGTCGAGACGCGCGTCTCCACGCAGCGCACCGACCCGTGGACCATCGGCGCGGCCGACTGCTGACCGGGCGCACCCCGGCGCGACATCCGCTGCGGTGCGCGCTATTCCGCCACGATCGTCGCTTCGTGCGTTACCGGGAAGTTCACCGAGTTGGCGATGAAGCATCGCCGGTGCGCTTCGGCGTGCAGGCCGTGCGCCTTGTCGATCATGGCCGCGTCGGTGACCGTGATGTGCGGCCGCAGCGTGACCGTCCGGAAGCGTTCGTCGTCCATCACCCCCAGCGCCGTGTCGCGGTACGAGGTGACCACCACCCCGGCCGTGGCGCACAGGTGCAGATACCAGAGCATGTGGCAGTCCGAGAGGGAGGCGACCAGCAACTGCTCCGGATTCCAGCGTTCGGGGTCGCCCCGGAACTGGGGGTCGGAGGTGGCGAGGATGGGTGGCCGCCCGGCGGTCAGCAGTTGGTGATTGCGGCTGTAGGAACGGTAGTCCGTCGTCGCCCCGGACCACACCACCTCGACCTCGTACCGATGTTCGCTCATACCGAGAGTGTGTCGGATATGAGCCCTGTCGCCCACCGTCGTGAACATCCGCCCAGCTGGCGGGCGGGTTGGAAAAATCGGTGCTGTCGACGGAGTACGGTGGGGGTCTTGAACTGTCCACAGCGTCCAGGAGAGCCTCCGCGTTGAATGTCGAACCATCGATCCAAGCCAAGCTGCTCGACCTCGCCGCAGTCGACGCCGAGCTGACGCGGATCGAGCACCGCCGCAAGGTGCTGCCCGAGGAGCAGGAGGTGCGGCAGCTCGAGTCGGAGCGGACGGCACGCAAGGACGCGGCGGTCAAGGTGGAGATCCTCATCGACGACCTGGATCGCGATATCCGCAAGCTCGAGGGTGAGATCGACGCCGTGCGCAAGCGCGAGGAGCGCGACCGCGGCATGCTGACCGCCGGATCGGTCGGGGCCAAGCAGCTCTCGGAACTCCAGCACGAGCTGACCAGCCTGGAACGCCGCCGCACGGTGCTCGAGGACGATCTCATCGAGGTGATGGAGCGTCGCGAGGCCGCGGCCGCCGACCACGATCACGCCGGGGCCAATCTGGACCACGCCGAACAGCTGCTCGCCGAGGCCCAGCGCAAGCGCGACGAGGCATTGCGGGATCTGGAGGCCGCCGCGCAGCGCTGCGCATCCGACCGCGCCGCCCTGGCCGGTCGCTTCCCCGCCGAGCTGACCGCGATCTACGACAAGCAGCGCGCCGGCTACGGCGTGGGCGCCGCCCTGCTCCAGGCCCGCCGTTGCGGCGCCTGCCGGATCGAACTCGATCGCGGCGAGATCGCCCGCATCGTCAAGACCGCCCCCGAGGTGGTGGTGCGCTGCTCGGAATGCGGCGCGATCCTGGTGCGCACCAAGCAATCGGGACTGTGAGCGGCCGCGCCGGGGAGGGCGAACAACGGTGAAGGTGATCGTCGAAGCCGACGGTGGCTCGCGCGGCAACCCGGGACCGGCCGGTTACGGCGCGGTGGTCTGGGACGCCGACCATGCGCGGGTGCTCGCCGAGCGCTGGGAGTACCTCGGTGTGGCCACCAACAATGTGGCCGAATACCGCGGCCTCATCGCCGGTCTGGAGGCCGCCGCCGAACTCGGGGCCACCGAGGTGGCGGTCCGCATGGACTCCAAGCTCGTGGTCGAGCAGATGTCGGGTCGCTGGAAGGTCAAGCACGCGGCCATGATTCCGCTGGCCGACCGCGCCCGGCAGTTGGTCGCGGGCTTCGACGGAGTGCGCTTCGACTGGATTCCGCGCGCGGCGAACTCGCACGCCGACCGCCTGGCCAATCAGGCCATGGACGACGGCGACCTGGTGGGGGAGGTGCGCACCGCGCTGGCCGACAACGCCGCCGATCCGGTGCGCTCGGCGGGCGCACCCGCTGCGGATTCGCATCTCGAAGAGAGCACACCCGACCGGGGTGCCGGGAGCGAATCCAGCGGTGAGATCGCCCCGCGCGGAGGCATATCCGCGGCGTCGCCCGACGGCACCTCGGGACCGTCGGGTGTTTCGGCGGCACTGGGTGACGTCTCGTCGAGCAGCGGCGCACCCGCCGCGCCCGGGTGGACCGGCGCTGTCGGGCGACCCACACGGTTGTTGCTGCTGCGCCACGGGCAGACGGAACTGTCCGTGCAGCGGCGGTATTCGGGGCGCGGGAATCCGCCGCTGACGGCGCTGGGGCGGGAGCAGGCGGCGGGTGCCGCGAAAATGCTTGCGGGCAAAGGCAATATCGGGGCGATCGTCTCCTCGCCGCTGGATCGGGCGCGGGAGACCGCGGAGGCCGCCGGGCACGCGCTGGGAGTGCCGGTGCGGGTGCTGGACGGGCTCATCGAAACCGATTTCGGTGTGTGGGAGGGGATGACGTTCGGCGAGGCGCGCGAACACGATCCGGAACTGCACACCCGCTGGCTGGGCGATCCGTCGCTGCCCGCGCCGGGCGGTGAGAGTTTCGACCAGGTGCGCGAGCGCGTCGAGGCGGTGCGCCGCGACCTGGTGGCGCTGCATCCCGGTGAGAACGTGCTCGTGGTCAGCCATGTGACGCCCATCAAGACCCTGCTCCAACTGGCGCTCGGGGTCGGGCCGTCACTGCTCTACCGCCTGCATCTGGACCTGGCCTCGCTCTCCATCGCCGAGTTCTACGCCGACGGCGGCTCCTCGGTCCGTCTGGTCAACGACACCTCCTACCTGTAGGGCCCACCCGGCGCGGGCGTTTGCCGGGTACGACGCGGGGTACTTCGGCGGCGTCTGGAGGTGGACGAATGGCCGAGGCGGCGGTGGGCGTGGGCGCGCCGGTGGGACCGACGAAACTGAGTCGGCGAGCGTGGCGGGGTGTGCTGCGTCGGACGGTGCGCGAATTCCAGGACGACAGTGTGCTGGATCTCGCCGCGGCACTGACGTTCTACAGCGTGCTGTCGATCTTTCCCGGGCTGCTGGTGCTCACCTCCGGGCTGGCGCTGCTGGGACCCGAGCCCACCCAGTCGCTGATCGACACCGTGCGCCAGATCGGGCCGGGCAGCGGCACCGAACTGCTGGTGGACGCCATCGAGGAGCTGCGTGGCTCACGGCCGTTCGCCGGGCAGCTCGCCATCATCGGTGTGCTGGTGGCGCTGTGGACCGCGTCGGCGTACATCGGGGCGTTCATGCGGGCGACCAACGCGATTCTGGAGATGCGCGAGGGGCGTCCGCTGTGGAAGCAACTGCCGGTGCGGGTCGGGCTGACGGCGTTGATGCTGGTGCTGCTGGCCGTGGTGATCACCGGTGTGGTGGTGACGGGCGCGGTGGCCGACCGGGTGGGCGGCTGGCTGGGACTGGCCGAGCAGGCGGTGGTCGTCTGGGATATCGCCAAATGGCCGGTGCTGGCGCTGCTGATGAGTCTGGTGTTCGCCCTGCTGTACTGGGCCGCGCCCAATGCCGTACAGCCGGGTTTCCGGTGGCTGAGTCCGGGCAGCGTGCTCGCCGTACTGCTGTGGGTGCTCGCCTCGGCCGGATTCACCATCTACGTAGCCAATTTCGGCTCCTACAACAAGACCTACGGCTCGCTCGCGGGTGTGGTGGTGTTCCTGGTGTGGCTGTGGCTGTCCAATGCCGCGGTACTGCTCGGCGCGGAGTTCAACGCCGAGCTGACCCGGGCGCGCAGTATCGCGCAGGGACTGCCGCCGGATGTGGAGCCGTTCCTGCCGCACCGTGACTCACCGGACGATAGCGACCCGTCCGAATCGCCCACCGGCACCTCGCCGGACCGTGACTGACCACCGCGTTACGGACGCAGCACCGCGGTGAGGAATTCGGTCTGGTCGTAGACCGCCTTCTCGAACCAGTCGTCGAAGTAGATGTCGAAATGGCCGATCGGATACTGCTTGACGACTGCGTGTTTGGTGCGGGCGGCGGCCTCCAGGGTGGGGCCGGGCGGGGCGACGCTGTCGTGCTCGCAGACCGCGTAGAGCACCGGGACCTTGATGTCCTTGACGCGCTTGACCGGTTTGTCGAACAGTACCGAGAGTCCGACGCGGGCAGCGACTTTCGGGCGGTAGGCCGTGCTCTCCTCGGCGAGACGGCCGAACCCCTCGGGGACGTCGGCGGCGCTCATCAGCGCCGCGGTGCGTCGGCGTCCGGCCAGCCGCACCCCGACGGGTTTGCGGCGCAGCGGTCCGACGACCAGGTCGGTGAGCGCCAGCGTGCCGGTTTTGGTGAGGCTGATCGGCCCCTTCGCCATGGCCGAGGACCAGCCGCTGGTGAACGGGCACTGCGCCACCACACCGGCGAGGTAGTCGTCCTCCGGCGCCACCGCCAGCACATGCCCGCCGCCGAAGGAACTGCCCCACAGCGCGATCCGGGTGGCGTCGAAGCCGCGCAGGGTGCGCCCGTAGGCGATGGCGGCCCGCCAGTCCGCCCGCTGGCGGGCGATATTGATCACCTGCCGCGGCTCACCCTCCGAACCGCCGAAATGTCGATAGTCGAAGGCCAGCACACCCATTCCGGCCGCCGCGAACCGCCGGGCATAGCGGTCCAGCCCCATTTCCCGATCCGCCCCCAGCCCGTGCCCCATGATGACCAGCGGGCGCGGTTTCGGCGGTCCGTCCGGTAGATACAGCCACCCCGCACAGCGGTGACCCTCCGATTCGAACCCCACCTCGACACGCTCCATGAGCCATTACCGTACCCTGGTTGCGCGGACGAGTCGGTCGGGCGGCCGCGGCGATGGGAACGGGCACGGCTGTGCCGCCGCCCGTCGCCGAGGAAAGTCCGGACTCCACAGAGCAGGGCGGTTGCTAACGGCAACCCGGGGCGACCCGCGGGACAGTGCCACAGAAAACAAACCGCCCACACGACATGTGTGGGTAAGGGTGAAACGGTGCGGTAAGAGCGCACCAGCGCGCCGGGTGACCGGCGCGGCTCGGTAAACCCCGCCCGGAGCAAGGTCGAAGGCCGCACTCTCGGCGAGAGTGCGGCTGCGCAGGCGTTCGAGGGCTGCTCGCCCGAGCCTGCGGGTGGACTGCTCGAGGCACCCGGCAACGGTGTGTCCAGATGGATGGCCGCCCCCCGGTGCGAACCGGGGACAGGATCCGGCTTACAGACCGACTCGTCCGCCCGGTGCATAGCCGACAGCTATCGCTATCCCCGTGTGGGATTTCTCGTTTCGGCGCTCGACGCGACAGCGGCGGCAACCCCGGTAGGGGGCCACCGCCGCTGTGCGCCGCTGTTCGGTCAGTTCGGTTGTACGACGAGCAACTGAGCCCAGTAGCTGGCCTGCTCCGGGCCGAGTAGGGGCAGCAGGTGGTCGAAGAGGATCATCGACATGCGGTAAGGAACTCCTCGGATCGCTCGGTCTCGGAAGAACGCGTCCACCCGCGGTACGCGGCGGATGCGACGGCAACCCTACAGCTCGGGTGGAGCGAGCCGGAGGCGGCGCGGCACGGCGTGTCGACCGGTCGTTCTGCCCGGAACTAGCCGGGAGCGTGACTGATCTCATACAGTGTTGCGCGTTGGAAGGTTCCGTTGCGGGTGATAGCAACGGGGCGAAGGGCATCAACGAACGTCGGAAAGCAGGTTTCGTCTATATGCGAATTGCTCGCAAGCTGGTCACCGGTGGGCTGCTCGCCGGTACCGCTGCCGTGCTGGCCGTGATGGGTTCCGGGTCCGCCTCGGCGGTCGCCGTGACTCCGCTGCCGGGTGGGGTGCAGGTGGATCTCACTCCCGCCGATACGCGCTGGGTGGCCGACACCCACTTCGGGCAGACCCTCGCCGGTCTGCCGCATCCGTCCGCCGCCTCCTTCGGGCAGGCGCTGGATTCCGCGGCGAAGCTGTCGTCGCAGTATCCGGAGGGGCGGGTCGTGTTCACCGTCTTCGGGCCGTTCGACCAGTTGAACGGCACCATGCTGGCCCTGCAGTAGGACCAGTCCCCCCGGTGGAACTACATCAGCGGATCGTTTCGGCGCCGGTCGACTTCGGCGCCGTCCGAACCGAATTCGGGTTGGCCTCGGCGTATCCCGCCGAGGCCGTCTCGGAGGCCCGCGACGCGGTGGACGCGTTCGCGGGCGACCGGGTCGATCGCACCGACATCCCCTTCGTCACCATCGACCCGCCCGGCGCACTGGATCTGGATCAGGCGCTGCATCTCGAACGGACCCCGACGGGATTCCGACTCCACTACGCCATCGCCGATGTCGCGGCCGTCGTCGCGCCGGACGGGGCGCTCGCCCGCGAATCCCTGGTGCGCGGCCAGACCTTCTATCTGCCCGACGGCACGGTGCCGCTGCATCCGCGCGTGCTGTCGGAGGACCGCTCCAGCCTGCTGCCCGACCTCGACCGTCCCGCCGCGCTGTGGACCATCGAACTGGATGCCGACGCCGAGCCGACGAACTGGTCGGTAACCCGCGCCCTGGTCCGCTCCCGCGCCCGCCTCGACTACGCCGGGGTGCAGGCCGACGCCGACGCGGGTCGCTTGCCCGCCGCCATCGCCGCACTGCCCGACTTCGGCCGCCTGCGCATCGAGGCCGGGCTGGCGCGTGGCGCCATCTCGCTGCGCCTGCCCTCGCAGAGCGTGATCCGCGTGGACAATACCGACGACCACTGGCAGTTGGTGGTGGAGCCGCGTACCGCCGCCGACGACTGGAACGAGCAGGTATCGCTGCTCACCGGTATGTGCGCCGCCCGGATCATGCTGGACGGCAACGGCTCCCACCGCCTCGGCCTGCTGCGCACCATGCCGCCCGCGCCGTCGTCCGCCGCCGAGTCCATGCGCCGCACCGCCGCGGCCGTCGGAATCGACTGGCCCGCCGACGAACCGGTGGGCCGCATGCTCGCCCGCCTGGACCCCAACACCCCGGCCGCGCTGGTCCTCATGTCCGAGGCCACCAGCCTGCTGCGCGGCGCGTCCTACACCGTGCTGGACGGTGAGAACCCGGACACCCTGCAGCACAGCGCCATCGGCGCGGCGTACGCTCATGTGACCGCACCCCTGCGTCGCCTCTCCGACCGCTACGCCACCGAGATCTGCCTGGCGCGCTGCGCGGGCACCGAGATTCCGCTCTGGGTCCGGGAGGGTCTGGACGCCGCCGCGGAGTCCATGCGCCGGACCGATGCCGTGGCGGGCAAGCTGGAGCGCGCCTGTATCGACCTCACCGAGTCCACGGTGCTGAAATCCCGGGTGGGTACGGAATTCGAGGCCGTCGTGCTGCGCGAGGCCAATGGCACCCGCCCGGCGGAGATCTTCGTCGCCGATCCGCCCGTGCTGTCGAAATGCACCGGGGGACCGCCGGAGGGGAAGCGGGTGACGGTCCGGCTCACCGAGGCCGATCCGGCCGCGCGCACGGTCATGTTCGACTACCCGGCCTCCTGAGCCGGGGCCGACCGTCAGCTGGCGATGGCGGAGGCGGTGGCGGAGCGGATCGCGGCGGTGATGGTGTCGGGGTCCTCGAGCATGAGCAGGTGGCCGCAGTCGGGTAGCAGCAGTGACCGGGTGGGGGAGAGCGTGCGGTTGAGCGCCGATCCGGCGGTCGCGGAGAGAATGCGGTTCTTCGCACCCCAGATGGTGGTGATGGGCGGGAAGGCGAGGGTGGGTCGGAAGTCGTCCAGGGCGGCCAGGCGGTCGAAGTCACGGGCGATGGCGGCGGGGGCCAGCAGGCGGCGGGGTTCGGTCCAGCGGTCGCGGAAGGCGGCGAAGGCGGTGGCGTCCATGTGGCGGCCGCGCGGGCCGAGTTGTTCGCGCACCACCCAGGTGGCCGCCAGGGTGGGCACCTTGGTCGCCGAAGCCAGTGCGTCGAGGCGGATGTGCCGGGCGGCCTTCGCGGTCCAACCGGTCGGTGTCGGACGCAGGGTGGCGGCGGTCAGCGGACTGCACAGCACCAGGGCGCGCACCCGCTGCGTCTCCTGCCGGGCATAGAACAGCGACAGCGCGCTGCCGAAACAATTGCCCACCAGCGTGATGTTCTGCAGTCCGCGATCGGCGACGAATTCCGAGAGCAGGCGCACGTAATTGTCGACCGTATACCCACTGGTCGGTATATCCGATTCGCCGTAGCCGAACAGATCCAGTGCGTACACGCTGTTGGTGGCTGCGAGGGCTCGCATCTGGTGTGACCAGATTCGCCGGTCGCCACCGATATTGTGCAGGAACAAGATCGGATCACCCGATCCGGCACGGTCGTAGGCGACGGAAACGCCGTGGAAGTCGAATACCGGCATCGGGCGCTCTCCTCATTGAGTGCGGTGCTGTCCTGCTCGTCCGGCCAGGGTCGTCGACAGCGAAATACCCCGGCACGGAGTGTGCAATCCATGCTAGCTGGTACCGCTGGTAACACAAGGCTCGGGGAGTAGCGCCCGATCGCCGGTCAGCGCGTCGTCGTGGGAATCACCTCCCCGGAACGCAGCCACCGTTGCAATTCCGCCATTCCGGTATCCCGGTCCACGACCGGTCGATAACCGAGATCGCGGGCGGCCGCCCCGGTGTCGTAGGTCCCCGTGCGGGTGAGCACCGCGACCGTGTACCGCGACAGCGGCGGGGTCCAGTGTTCGGCGAGATACGGTATGCGCCTGAGGGTTTCGATCACCTCGACGGCCAGCTCCAGCACCCGCCGATGCGGCCTGCGCCCCGGCGGGTGATAGCCCAGGTCGGCGGCGACCTGTCGCAGGAACCGCCACACATTGGTCTGCTCGGCATCGGCGATGAAATACGCTCTGCCGCCGACCGCGTCGGAGCCAGCGGCCTTGACGCAGGCTTCGACGATATTGTCGACATGGCACAGCGAGGCGTACACCTCGCGCCCGAACGACAGATCCGGCAGCGTCCCCGCCGCCGCCCGGCTCAGCAGCCGCACGATCGGTCCGGACCGGTCACCCGCGCCCCAGATGGCGCGCGGTCGCAGTGCGCAGGTGGTGAAATCCGGTGTGTTCGCGGCGAGTACGAGCCGTTCGGCCGCCGCCTTGGTCTCGCAGTAGAGGTTCAGAAAGCGGCGCGGATACGGCACCGACTCGTCGATGTCGACCTGATCCCCGCCGTCGCGATCCATCAGCGCGCTCGGGCTGGAGATGAACACGAACCGGCGCGCCCCCCGGTTCCGCGCCGCCGTCAGCAGTCGCTCGGTCGCCGTGACGTTCTCGTTCCAGAACTGCTCCCGGGTCCCGCGCTCGTCCACCCGTGCGGCACTGTGGAATACGATGTCGACGCCCTCCACTGCCCGCTCCAGCGAGGCCGGATCGCCGAGGTCGCCGTTGACCACCTCCACCCGGTCCAGCACGGCGGCGATATCACGCAGATTGCTGGTGGGACGCACCAGAATCGAGACCTGGAAGTCGCCGTCGTGAACCAGACGGCGCACCAGCGCCCCGCCCAGGAATCCGGAGGCCCCGGTCACCAATGCCCGCACAGCGTCCCCCCTCCAGCTCCGGTCCGGCCGTCGCGGTGCGTCGACCGACTCGCCCGCTCGTCGGCGGCGATACTCGCCACCGCGGTGACCACCCCCGCCAGCCGGGACAGCGACCCCAGGGTCAGGAACGATCGCAGCACGATCTCTCTCACCGTCTCCTCCTGGTCTAGACGTCGAGTTGTTTCGCGGCCCAGACGGCCAGCTTCTCCCGCCCGATCTTGGCGTTGTGGCGGATGTCGACCGGGAATCCGGGATGGAACAGGAAGGCCGTCACCGGTGCGGTGATCTCGAATTCGGCCTGGCGCTTGCGCAGATTGACCTCGACGGCCTTGCGGTCGGCGTCGGGCTCGAGTTCCACGCACAGCACCGGTCGCTGCGCACCGCGCTCGCCGACACCCACCAGCGCCGTGCGCGCCACCCCGGAGACGACATTGAACACCTGCTCCACCCGCACCGTGAACAGCGGCCCGTCGGCGGTTTCCACGCGCTGACTCTTGCGCCCGCAGAACCGGATTCGGCCCTGGTCGTCGATGCGCGCCAGATCGCCGGTGCGATGCCACACCACCTCGCCGTCGCTGATCTTGCCGACGGTGTTGGCCGAATCCGGCCAGAGATAGCGGGTGCTCACATTCGGTCCGGAGACCACCAGTTCGCCGATCCAATCCGTGGCGGCCAGCTCCTCGGCCCGTTCGTCGACGTCGTCCCAGGTGGGCAGCGGATCATCGGTGATCGCGATGATGCGCGCCCGCACGTGCAGGGCGGGCTTGCCCACGCACACTCCCTCGCCCCGATGCGCCGCCTCCACGAGATCGCCCAGTAATTCCCGGGATTCGATGGTGGCCATGGGCAGCGCCTCGGTGGCCCCGTAGCCCGAGTACACCTTCGCGTCCTCGGGCAGCACCGCGCGCAGCCCGGCGATGCACCAGTCCGGCACCGGCGCGCCGCCGGAGTAGATGCTCTCCAGCGTCGGCAGCTGCGACCCGTGCTGCTCGATATGCCGCAGCAGCGGAATCAACACCGCCGGGGAGGCGAACATGGTCTTCACCTCGAACCGGTGCACCGCATCCACCACATGTTCGGGATCGGTGGCACCGACCTTGGAGGGGATCAACGGCGGCAGCACGCAGCGGGATCCGATGAGCAGCTCCAGAATGCCGGCCACCGGCGCGGTGATGAGCGAGGTGCCCGGCTCCATGTGCTCGCGCGCCGCGTCCACCTGCTCGATCATGGCGCTGAGATTGCCGTGGGTGAGCACGACCGCCTTGGCCGGTCCGGTGCTGCCGGTGGTGTAGGCGATGAGCAGCGGTTCGTCGTCCGGCGCGGGCTCGCGCTGGGGCAGCGGAGCGGGCGGGGTGCGGCCCCAGCTGTCCAGGGTGGGTCCGCGCCAGAAGCCGCGGCCGACGGTCACCGCCAGCCGCACCTTGCGGAAGTAGGCACGGAAGACGATGCGCACCGCCTGTGCCTCCGGCACCCCCACGAACGCCTCCGCATCGGCGGCCTGCAGGCAGCGCATCATCTTGAACAGACCCATGCCGGGATCGATGATCACCGGCACCGCACCGATTTTGAACAGCCCGTTGAGCACCGCGTAGAGCTCGGGCCCCGGCCGCACCAGCACGATGGTCCGCATCCCCCGGCCCACGCCCGCCGCGAGGAAGTTCGCCGCGATGGCATCGGACCAGCTGTCGAGCTCGGCGTAGGTGAGCCGCCGGTAGTCGGGCAGACCCGCGGCATTGCGGCCGTCGGCGTATATCACCGCCTCCCGATCCGGATGGGCGGCGACGATGTCACGGAATCGGTCGAGCGCGCGCCAGTAGGTCGCGGCGGTCATGGCATCACCTCGTGGAATTCGCGCGCTCGATATTCGCGCCGACGGCGGCGGTATCGCACGCGCGGAAATGGTGGATACGGAAGGAGAACAACTGCTGTCGAATTCGACGATGAATGTGACGAGCAGTACGGCGAGGTTACCTCGAGCAATGCGAGTCCGCTACCGCGCGAAGTATGCCAATACATTGCCGCACAACGTGTTTGGTGTGTCCAGCAGTACCGCAACAGGTTCTCTCGCACCCCCTAGCCCAACCCCTATGCGAGTTTTCCCGGCAGGTCGCGAATACTGCTGTCTACCTTGATGTTCTATCGATCTTAAACTGAAACGGCGCTGTAACGTCTGTGATTGGCGGGACTGTTGTGGCGCAGAGTTACCAGTGGGTACTGGTACCGTTCGAATCGGCATCGGGGCTACTGGATAACGACGGCATTGCTTCGGATGATCGATCCGAATACGAATCGCCGCACCAGAATTCGACCGAACTCGCACAATCTTTCCAGAGAGTAGGGGGCTATGCGTACCCGTTTCGAATCGATAGGTGCGTACACACCCGGCACCGTCCGTTCCACCGAGGAAGTGATCGCCAGTCTGTCGATCCCCAGGGCCTTGGACCTGGAGCGGATCACCGGAATCAAGAATCGTCGCGTGCACAACAGCGATCCGGACGATTACGAATCCTCGTTCGAACTGGCGCTGCGGGCGATCGACGACTGCCTGACGCACTCCGACTACGCCGCCGAGGATCTCGACGTCATCATCAACGTCTCGATCACGCGCTTTCGCGGACCCGAATATTTCTGCTACGCACCGTCTTTCGCACTCATGCTGCGCAATGCCCTGGGTGCGAAGCAGGCACGGTACTTCGACCTGTCCAATGCCTGCGCGGGCATGATCACCGGGGTGCTGCTGCTGGACCGCATGATCAAGGCGGGGGTGGTGCGCAATGGCCTGGTGGTCAGCGGCGAACAGATCACGCCCATCGCCGATACCGCCGCCCGAGAGATCAGCCAGCCCTACGATCCCCAGTTCGCCGCGCTCACCGTCGGCGACGCCGCGGTGGCGGTGGTGGTCGACGGTCGCGGTGACGACCACGACGAAATCCACTACATCGAGCTCATGACAACCTCCGCGGGAGCCGAGCACTGCCTGGGCATGCCGAGCGAGAAGACCACCGGTATCGCCATGTATACCGACAACCGGGCGCTGGCCAGCGAATCCCGCTTCCAGCAGGGCATCAGCCGCATGGACGACTTCCTGAAGGAAACCGGGCGCACCTGGGAGAGCGAGAAATACGACTACTGGGTGCACCATCAGTTCAGCGGCCCGGCCATCGAATACATCAGCCAGCTCACCGAACGGCACTTCGACACCCCGATGCCGCAGCCGCTCAACGTCTATGACGAATTCGGCAATACCGCCTCCACCTCCCACTTCCTGGTGCTGCACGAACACCTGGCGCGGCAGCGCATTCCGAAGGGATCCAAGGTGCTGCTGATTCCGGAGGCGTCCGGGGTGGTCTCCGGGCACCTGGCCGCGACCATCACCCGATTGGAGGCGTGAGTGATGTCAACGGCGATCGTTTCGGGTGCGGTGTGCACCGATCAGGACACCGGCAGCTTCTTCGAACTGGCCAGCCGCGCCGGGCGGACCTGCCTGGAACAGGCCGGGGTGTCGCCGAACCGGATCGGCCTGGTGATCAACGCGGGCGTCTTCCGCGACAGTAATATCTCCGAACCGGCGGTGGCGGCGCTCATCCAGAAGCGCCTGGACATCGGACTGGAGTACGTCAGCGGGAACGTGCCCGCCTTCTCCTTCGACCTCATGAACGGGGCCACCGGTGTGCTGCACGCGTTCATGGCCGCGCAGTGCTTCCTGGCGCCCGGCGAGGTGGAATACGCCATGGTGGTCGCCGGCGACACCCATCCCTCCATGATCCGGGACCACGACGAGTTCCCCTACGCCGCCAGCGGTGCGGCCGTCCTGCTCCGATCCGATACGGAGGCGGGCGGATTCGGTCGCCCGCACACCAGCGAGGTCGACGGCTCGGCACCGCCCACCGCCTGGGTGGATCTGGAGTCGGCGGGCACCGACGGCCGCAACGCGCTGACCGTGCGGGCCGGGACGGGTGATCCGCTGGAATTGGCCGACCGGGTGGTGCGCGCCTGCCTGGCCGACGAGGGCATCGACGCGGCGGATTTCGCCACCGGCAAGGCGGTGCTGCTCGCGCCCGCGCCGGTGGCCGGATTCCGGGAACGGCTGGCCTACCGGTTGGGCATTCCGGTGGCGGCCGTGGCGGGCGTGGATCCGGCGCTGGGCGATCCGTTCAGCGCGGCGCCGGTGCACGCGTATGCGCAGGCTGCCGCGTCGGGGCTGCTCGAGGGGGTGCGCACGGTGCTGTTCCTGGGCGCGGACGACAGCGCGGCGGCGTGTCTGCCGTATCGACCGCTGCCGCTGTCGCTCTCCGGTTCCGTCACCGAGCTGCAGTCCAATCAGGTTGCGGGTTAACCTGATTCATCCGATCGCTCGCCGACGGACGCGTCGGCGAGCGCCGGAACACACCGTCGTGCCCGGCTGAGACCGGCCGCCGTCAGGCGTCCACCCGCTGCAACGATGCCGCTCCAGCACATCAGCTCGTCGTGCCCTCCCCTCAGTCGGGACTGAAGGAGATCGATGAAGGGATGTCGGCTATGCAGCGGTCGATCGGTCGGGACCGGAAACCACTGTCCATCGTCGGCGGCTCGCGCGGTCCGGCGCGGCACCGCCGCCCGGACGACGAGCCGGACGGTATGGCGGAACTGCTGCGGCTGGACGGGCCGGGGCTGTCCGTCGCGCGCGCGGTGGCGGTACTGGGCCCCGCCGCCACCGTTGCCCGGGTGTCCGCGCTGCTGGGCACCGACACCTCCGAAACCCACCGCATCATCACGGAATTGGAGATGACGGCGGCGTTCGAGGGGCAACGCTGTATCGACCCCGCGGTGGGTGCGCGCCTACTGCGGGACCTGTCCGTGGGGGAGCGGCGCGATCTGCACGGCCGGGCAGCCGAAGTGCTGCACGGTAGCGGATTCCGACCGGCCGTGGTCGCGCCGCACCTCTACGCCGCGGGGGAGACCGGCACCGCCTGGGCGGCTCGGGTGCTGGTCGCCGCGGCGGCCGAGGCGGTGGCCGAGGATCAGCTCGACTGGGCGGCGAAATATCTCGAGCTGGGCTACCGGGCCAGTGATCGGGCCCGGGAGCGCGCGGCCATCGCCACCCGGCTCGTCGCGGTGGAATGGCGGATCAACCCCTCCGGGCGCACCCGCAACTTCGGGCGACTACGGGCGGCGCTGGCCGCCGGGCTGGTGCCCTACCCGGAGGTGCCCGCCGCGGTGTCGTTCATGCTGTGGCATGGATGCGGCCAGCATGTGGACCGCGCGCTGGCCCGGCTCGAACGTGGCGTCGGCGGTGCGCTCACCGTCGGACCTGGCATCGAATTCCTGTGTGCCTGGATTCGATACACCCATCCCACCCATGTGGAACGCCACCCCGACCTGTTCTCCGGACGCCCCCGCGACACCGCCGCGCCGGGCGAGCGGGACTCCCCGCACCGGCAGGCCGCGGACCTGCTCGCCGCCCTGGCCACACCGCGCCCGCCCGCCGACCTGGCCGCCGCCGCCCAGCGCATCCTGGCCGGGCACCGGCTCACCATCACCACGGTGGAGGCGCTGGTGGCGGCCGTCGACTGCCTCATGCACACCGATCGGCTGGATCTCGCCGACGCCTGGTGCACCTCACTGCTGGCGGAGGCGGCGGCCCGGCACGCGCCCACCTGGCGGTCCGTCTTCGCGGCCGTGCGCGCCGAAACCCTGCTGCGCAAGGGCAGACTCCGTGAGGCGGCCGAGCACGCGGTGCTCGCGTTGAACCTGGTCCCCGCCGAACATCTGGGCGTGTGGGCGGGGCGGCCCATCGGCGTGCTGGTGCGGGCGCTCACCGCGCAGGGCAAGCACTCCGAGGCCGCGGCCCAGCTGCGCCGCCCGGTGCCCCGGGCCATGTTCGAATCCCGCTTCGCCCTCACCTATCTCAGCGCCCACGGTGAACACTGCCTGGCCACCGGGCGGCCCGAGGAGGCGCTGCGGCATTTCCGGCAGTGCGGAAATCTCATGCGGCAGTGGGGAATGGACTACGCGTGGCTGACCCCGTGGCGCAATGACGTGGCCGCCGCGCACCTGGCCGTCGGCCGCCAACGCGAGGCCCGCGCCTTCGCCAGCATGCACCTGGACCTGGTCGGCGGCCCCGACGGTCACCGCAGCGCCGGGGTCTCGCTGCGTATTCTCGCCGCCACCGCCGATCCGCATCGGCGGGTGAGTCTGCTGCGCCGGGCGGTCGCGGTGGCGCGCGCCGGCGACGGCGACCTCGAATTGGCCATGGCACTGGGCGATCTGGGCCGCGCCTACCGTTCCATGGGCGATACCGACCGGGCCCGGCCGCTGCTGCGCGACGCCATCCGGCTGGCCGAACAGTGCGATGCCGAACTGCTGCAGCGTCGACTGCGCGGTGACCGGCAACCACCGGCCACCGAGCCCATCCCGCGGGTTCGCCTGGCCCCCAGTGCCTTCGAAACCCTCAGCCCGGCCGAGCGCCGAGTGGCGGAACTGGCCGCACTGGGCAAGCGCAACCGCGATATCGCGGCGGCGCTGACCATCACCACCAGCACGGTGGAGCAGCACCTGACGCGGGTGTACCGCAAGCTGTCCGTCGCCCGCCGCAGCGAACTGCGGTTCGTGCTCGCGGCGCACGTGGATTCGACGCGATCGGCGGTGGGGTGAGGATCAGGTGCTGGGCGGAGCACGGCCGCACGGCCCACCGGTGTGGTGCCGCGATGACAGGAGGCGGGCAGGCGCTACGCGGAGGTGCGGACCGCGGTGACCGATGGCGGCAGCGGGCGGACAGCCCGTGCCGCGCGTGCGGACCCGTGAGCGATGCCGAGGACTATCGATTCGGCGGATGCGAGGAGAGGACACGCCATGGGGGCGAGCACTGTTGGCGGCGGGGCGGCGGAAGTCGCGGTCGAATCGGCGGAACCGCTGCGGCCCGAGCACGATCCGTTCTATCGGCCGCCGCGGGGGCTGTCCCGGCGCGCGCCCGGCGCCGTGCTGCGGTCGCGGGCGGTGGAACTGGCGCTGCTCGGGGTGCTGCCGCAGCGGATCGCGGCATGGCAGCTGCTCTACCGCAGCACCGATCTGCACGGTCGGCCGGAGGCGGCCGTGACCACCGTGCTGCTGCCCTGGGGCGCGGATCCGGCGCAGGCGCGGCCGGTGGTGTCCTATCAGTGCGCCATCGACGCGGTGGCGTCGAACTGCCTGCCCTCGTACGCGTTTCGGCGCGGGTCACGGGCTTTGGGTGCGCTGCCGCAGTTGGAGTTGCTGCTCGTCGCGCACGCGCTCACCCGGGGCTGGGCCATCTCGGTGCCCGACCACATCGGCACCGCGGGGCATTTCGGCACGCCACGCGAGCCTGGCTACCGCGCCCTGGACGGACTACGCGCCACGCTGGCCTTCCTCGGCCACCCGGTGGATACGCCGGTGGCGCTGTCCGGCTACTCCGGCGGCGGGCTGGCCACGGTGTGGGCGGCGGAGATGGCCGCCGCCTACGCGCCGGAGCTGAATATCCTGGCCGCCGCGGCCGGGTCGCCGGTCGGTGATCTGGAGTCGACCTTCTTCCGGCTCAATGACGCACGGTTCGGCTTCGGCGGGCTGGCGACGCTGTGTCTGGCCGGGCTGCGGCGCGCCTATCCACCACTGCACGCCAGCCTGGCCGAACGGCTCGACCCGGCGTCACTGGAACTGCTGGATCGTGCCGAGCGCAGCACCACCATCCCGCTGGTGCTGCGCGCCAGCCGCGCTCGCCTCCAGGATCTGGAGGGCGGCGCGCTCGCGGCCCTGCGCACCCTGCCGCAGGTGCGTGCGGTGCTCACCGACATCCAGCCGGGCGACAATCCGCCCGACTTCCCGGTGCTCACCGTGCAGGGCGTACACGACCTGGTCATCCCGGTCGGCAATGTGGACCGGCTGGTGGACCGCTATCGCGCGGCGGGCACCCCGGTGCGCTACATCCGCGACCTGCTCGGCGACCACGTCGGTCTCGGACTGCTGGCCGCGCCGCTGGTGGAGAACTGGCTGGCGGCCCGCTTCGCCGGAAAACCCCTCGACCGCACCACCACCGACACCGTGCTCTCCGTCGCCGCGTCACGCCAGGCCGCGACCGGCTACCTGCGCCTGGGCGCACTGCTGCTGCGGGCCCTGACCGTCCGCCCGATCGGTGGACCCGCGGAGCCGGAATCGCCACGGCGTCACGATGGCACGGTGCGCGGTTCGCTGCGCGACGCATCGGCCGACCGCTGACCCGCGCTGCGGACACCGTCGCGCCCGGGCAGGCCGGACCGGCATGCACCCAGGGGGTCGAGTCTCAGCCGTCGAAGCTCTTGCGCAGAAATTCCGTCGTCGCCGGATACTGCTCCAACGATTTTCGGGCAGCGGCGGCCTCGTCCTCGCAGAGGGCCTGCCAGGCGGGGTTGGTGCTGTCGCGCAGGCGGTCGCGGATGGCGGCCTCGGCCTCGACGGCGTCGCGGTGGTCGCCGAGCACGGTTTGCAGGCGTTTGGCATTGCCGGACAGCGATTTCGCGGGGCCGTTCAGCAGCGGGACGGCGGCGTCGGCGGAGTAGCGCAGGCGCTTGGCGGCCTTGCGGATATCGTGCAGGTGCTCCACGCGTTCGGCCTCGGACAGGGTGGGCTCGAGCCGGACGAGGCGGCGCACGCGATGGAAGTCGTCGCGCAGCACCGACCGGCAGAAGCGCTCCGCCGGGCGCTGTGCGTACGCTTCCCGCAGGGGCGGGTCGTCCAGCAGGGACCGGAGTGCGGCGGTGAGGGCGCGATAGCGTTCACTGTCGAGCGCGGACAGGATCTCCGCGTGCGCGGCGGCGTAGCGCTCCCGTTCCGCGGTCACCAGCAGCTTGCGCAAACCCCGTGCGGGAGCGTCCTTTCCGCCGATACGGAACTTCTTCTTGGCCAGCTCCGGGTGTTGTTCGAGCAGGGCGGCGAAGCGTTCCGCGCGCACCTCGGCATCCCGCGCCACCCCCAATACGCCTGCCAGCCAGCGCAATTCATCGCGCAGCTCGTCGACGGGGCGGCGGCGGAAGACGCGCCGGTAGGATCGCAGCACACTGCGCAGCCGCCGCGTGGCCACCCGCATCTGGTGCACCGAGTCCGGAAGATCTTGGCGCACATCGGGTTCGGCCGACAGTAGTCGATCGACGTCGTCGGAGACCGCGGCGACTACGGCGTGACCTGCGGCGGTGTGCGTCATGAGCGGAACTTGTCTGTGGCCTCCACCAGATGGTGGGTGATACCGGGCTCGTTGGCGGCGTGCCCGGCGTCGGGCACGATGTGCAGTTCCGAATTATGCCACGCACGGTGCAGGTCCCACGCGCTGACGGCGGGACAGACGATGTCGTGGCGGCCCTGCACGATCACGCCCGGAATATGGGCGATGCGGTCGATCTCGCGCAGCAGCTGCCCGTCCTCGAGGAACCCGCCGTTGGTGAAGTAGTGGTTCTCGATCCGGGCGAAGGCCAGCGCGAACCGCTCCTCGGCCGTCTCGGCCACCCGATCCGGTTGCGGCAGCAGCGAACTCGTCGCACCCTCCCAGGTGGACCAGGCGATCGCCGCCGCGGTGGCGACCTCGGGATCGGGGGAGTGCAGCAACCGGTGATAGACGGCCACCAGATCCGAGTCCCGCTCGTCCACCGGCACCGGCGCGAGGAACTTCTCCCACTCGTCCGGGTAGACGTATCCGGCCGCACCGTTGTAGTACCAGTCGATCTCCTTGCGCCGCAGCAGGAAGATGCCGCGCAGCACGAGTTCGCTCACCCGCTCGGGATGCCGCTGCGCGTACGCCAGCGCCAGGGTGGAACCCCAGGAACCGCCGAACACCTGCCAGCGCTCGATGCCGAGGAATTCCCGCAGCGCCTCGATGTCGGCGACCAGATGCCAGGTGGTGTTGGTCTCCAACCCCGCCCCGTCGGCGATATGCGGGGCGGAGCGACCGCAGCCGCGCTGGTCGAACAGCACGATCCGGTACGCCCTCGGGTCGAAGAAGCGACGGTGCAGCGGGGCGGTGCCGCCGCCGGGGCCGCCGTGCAGGAAGACCACCGGCTTGCCGTCCGGGTTGCCGCTCTCCTCCCAGTAGATCCGTTGTCCGTCACCGACATCCAACATGCCTTCGCGGTGCGGTTCCAGCGGCGGGTACAGGTCGCGCATTACAGCAGTCCCGCCGCCAGGCTGGGCAGTTCGAGCGCGCTCACCGCCTGCGCGTGCACATCCGGGCACTGCGCGGTCATGATCCGGTCCACCGAGTCCTTGTCGCCGAGCACCTGCCCGTTGATGGCGCCGTTGCGCAGCGCCCACTCGTGCACGGAACCGTTGAGCGAGATCTTGCCCAGCGTGGGGCCCTGCACCCGCCAGTCCGACAGCTGCGGTTCGATGATGTCGCACAGCTGCTGGCCGACGGCGTCGGAGACCGTGAGCTGGTCACCCTGGGCGGTGCCCGCGCTGGTCTTCGGTGCCGAGCTGGAGGTCGTCGACGGGGAGGCGGAGCCCTCCGGCTGTCCGGAGCCGGGCGTGGTGTTCCCGCATCCGGCGGTCAGCGCGACGGCCGCTCCGCCGGCGAGTAGCAGTGCTGCCCCGCGGATATGAAGCGTGCTCGTCCAACGGCCCTGCGACATGTGTTCCCTTTGGTCGATCCAACTCGTTCGCTCCGAGTCTGCCACCGTTTTCCCGCCGCGGGCCAGCACAGTTCGGCCACGCCCAGCGCTGAGAGCCGCTGGCTATGAATCGACGGGGATGGGCGAGCGGGGGCGGGCCGCCGTCCCGCTCGCCCGGCCCGATCAGAAGCTGTGTTCCGGACCCGGGAACGTGCCGCGTCGCACCTCGTCGGCGAAAGTCGCTGCGGCGGTGCGCAGTTCGTCACCGACGCGGCCGAAGCGCTTGACGAACTTCGCGGTCTTGCCGCTGGTGTAGCCCGCCATGTCCTGCCAGACCAGCACCTGCGCGTCGCAGTCCACCCCGGCCCCGATGCCGACGGTCGGAATGGTCAGCTTGCGGGTGACCTGCCCGGCCAACTCGGCGGGCACCATCTCCATGACCACGGAGAAAGCGCCGGCCTCCTGCACCGCGATGGCGTCGGCGATGAGCTGCTCGGCACCGTCGCCGCGCCCCTGCACCCGGAAACCGCCCAGGGTGTTGACGCTCTGCGGGGTGAAGCCGATATGCGCCATCACCGGGATGCCGGCGGCAGTCAGCTTGGCGATGTGGTCGGCGACCCGTTCGCCGCCCTCCAGTTTGACCGCGTGCGCGCCGCCCTCCTTCATGAAGCGGGTGGCGGTCGCCAGGGCCTGCTCCGGGGCGGATTCATAGCTGCCGAACGGCAGATCCGCCACCACCAGCGCGTGCGGCGCACCGCGCACCACGCCGCGCACCAGCGGAATCAGCTCGTCGATGGTGATGGGCACGGTGGTGTCGTAGCCGTACACCACATTGGCGGCCGAATCGCCGACCAGCAGGACCGGGATACCGGCCTCCTCGAAGATGCGCGCCGAGGAGTAGTCGTAGGCGGTGAGCATGGACCAGCGCTCACCATTGGCCTTCATCTGCTGCAGGTGATGCACTCGCGTCTTCCGCGTGGCGGGAGTCGCCGGTGCCGGTGCAGCGCCGTAGGCAGGGGTTTCCGCATCGGATACGGACATCATCGTCCCTTTCGTCGTCCTCGAGGCCCGACCGGGTCCCCGGGTTTCACTGACGCCCTTCAGTGTCTCACGCGGCGTGGTCGTGCCCACGGTGCAATTCCTCACAGCGACCGGCCCGGGAGCGGACTCCCGGCGAAGGGAAGGCAACCGGAACCGCCATGGCACGATCGTGGGCATGGGGTTCAAGCGATCAGGTCGCGCCGTGCTCGCGGTCGCGGCGGTGGCGATGGTGGCGTCCGGGTGTAGCAGTGAGGCGGTGACCGGGAATCCGGTGGCAACCGCGCCCGCGGGGCTGGAGCAGTTCTACGGTCAGAGCGTGCGATGGGGCAGCTGCGCGAAGTTCAGCGCGGACGAACTGCCGCGTGGCCTCGAATGCGCCCACGTCAGCGTCCCGGTCGACTACGAGAACCCGGGCGGTGAGACCGCCGAGATCGCCATCTCCCGCCTGCGGGCCACCGGCGACAAGATCGGATCGCTGCTGTTCAACCCGGGCGGGCCGGGCGTCTCCGGGCTCACCATGAACACCGTCGGCGACGGCACCGCGCTCGCGGAGCGCTTCGACCGCATCGGCTTCGATCCCCGCGGCGTCGGCGCGTCCACCCCGGCCATCACCTGCCTGACCCCGGCTGAGATGGACGCCGAGCGCGCCGAGCCGCCCTTCGACAACGATCCTGCCGGTATCGCCGCCGCCGAGGCGGACAACAAGGACTACGCGAGCAAATGCGTCGAGCGCACCGGCGCGGAGTTCCTCGCCCATGTCGGCACCCGCGAGGTGGTCCAGGACATGGACGTGATCCGCGCGGTGCTCGGCGACGACAAGCTCAGCTACGTGGGCTACTCCTACGGCACCCGGCTCGGTTACACCTACGCCGAGCAGTTCCCCGACCGGGTGCGCGCACTCGTGCTCGACGGTGCGCTGGACCCCTCGCAGGACCCGGTCGAGGAATCGGTCCTGCAGGCCGAGAGCTTCCAGCAGGCATTCGACGCCTACGCGGCAGACTGTGCCACCGAGGCCGCCTGCCCGCTCGGCACCGATCCCACGGAATCGGTCAAGCGGTTCCGGGAGCTGGTCGACCCGCTGTGGGACACGCCGGCCGTGACCGACGACCCGCGCGGGCTGCACTACGGCGACGCCATCACCGGTGTGCAGCAGACGCTGTACTCCAATCGGTTCTGGCCCGCGCTCACCAAAGGCCTCAACGAACTGCGGGAGGGCCGCGGCGACACCCTGCTGGCCCTGGCCGACCTCTACGACGGCCGCCGCGACGACGGCACCTACGACAACATCACGGACGCGTTCAACGCCATTCGCTGCGTGGACGATCCGCGGGTGGAGGACCGGGCCGTCGCGGCCAAACAGGATGCCGAATACCGCCGGGTGGCCCCCTTCCTCGACGACGGCCGCGGCACCGGGGCCGCCCCGCTGGAACTGTGCGCGATCTGGCCGGTGCCCAACACCTCCACCCCGCACGAGGTCTCGATCCCGAATCTGCCCGCGACGGTGGTGGTCTCGACCACCGAGGACCCGGCCACCCCGTACCAGGCGGGCGTGGACCTGGCCCGGCAGCTCGACGCCGCGCTGATCACCTACAACGGCACCCGCCACACCGTGTCGCTGTCGGGCGTGTCGGACTGTGTCGATACGCCCGTCATCGACTACCTGATCGACCTGACGCCGCCTACGCCGGGACTGACCTGCTGAAGTCCCGCACGGCCGGGCCGGTTCGCCGGTGAAGGTTTCACAACGCAGCTGCCATGTAACACGGATTTAACTCCGACTGCCTACGCTCGCGAGCATGGATCGCCAGAAGGAATTCGTGCTGCGGACGCTCGAAGAGCGGGACATCCGCTTCGTACGGCTCTGGTTCACCGATGTCCTGGGCTATCTCAAGTCGGTGGCGATCGCTCCCGCCGAACTCGAGGGCGCCTTCGAAGAGGGCATCGGCTTCGACGGTTCGGCCATCGAAGGGTTTGCCCGCGTCTCCGAGGCGGACATGGTGGCCAAGCCGGACCCGTCCACCTTCCAAGTGCTGCCGTGGTCCACCTCCAAGGGGCATCAGCACTCCGCGCGCATGTTCTGCGATATCGCCATGCCCGACGGCTCGCCGTCCTGGGCCGATCCGCGCCACGTGCTGCGCCGCCAGCTGAACAAGGCCGGGGATATGGGCTTCAGCTGCTACGTGCACCCGGAGATCGAATTCTTCCTGATCAAGCCCGGCCCCTACGACGGCTCCTCGCCGGTGCCGGTCGACAACGGCGGCTTCTTCGACCAGGCCGTGCACGACGAGGCCCCGAACTTCCGCCGCCACGCCATCGACGCGCTGGAGTCCATGGGCATCTCCGTGGAGTTCTCCCACCACGAGGGCGCACCCGGCCAGCAGGAGATCGACCTGCGCTACGCGGACGCGCTGTCCATGGCCGACAATGTGATGACCTTCCGCTACCTGATCAAGGAAGTGGCGATCGACGAGAACGTGCGCGCCACGTTCATGCCCAAGCCGTTCGCCGCGCACCCGGGTTCGGCCATGCACACCCACATGTCGCTGTTCGAGGGTGAGCAGAACGCCTTCGCCGATCCCGACGACCCGATCAACCTGTCGGAGACCGCGCGCGCCTTCATCGCGGGCATTCTCGAGCACGCCCACGAGATCAGCGCCGTCACCAACCAGTGGGTCAACTCCTACAAGCGCCTCATCCACGGCGGCGAGGCCCCGACCGCGGCGTCGTGGGGCCGTTCCAACCGCTCGGCGCTGGTCCGCGTGCCGATGTACACGCCGAACAAGTCGTCCTCGCGCCGCGTCGAGATCCGCAGCCCCGACAGCGCGTGCAACCCGTACCTGACCTTCGCGGTGCTGCTGGCCGCCGGTCTGCGCGGTATCGAGAAGGGCTACACGCTGCCGCCGGAGGCCGAGGACGACGTGTGGTCGCTGACGTCGGCGGAGCGGCGCGCCATGGGCTTCCGCGAACTGCCGGGCAGCCTGGACGAGGCGCTGAAGAACATGGAGAAGTCCGAACTGGTCGCCGAGGCGCTGGGCGAGCACGTCTTCGACTTCTTCCTGCGCAACAAGCGTCGCGAGTGGGCCGACTACCGGTCCCAGGTGACGCCGTTCGAACTGCAGGAGTACCTGGGGCTGTAGCCAGCCCGGCGTCCGACAACCGAGCGGGGAACGTTACGGCGATCGCCCCGCCTGACAGGTAATTTGGGAGCATGGTCCGGCCACCGACTGCCCGTTCCGCGGTCCCCGGTGTCGGACGGCTCGGATTGCTCGAGCCGTCGGCAGCCAACAACCTCCGGGAGTTGGCATGGGACAATGTCGACAGCGTTCCGCTGCTGTGGGCGCTGTCGCGTTCCCCCGATGCGGACCTGGCGTTGCTCACGCTCATGCGCCTGCGGGAGGCGCTCGGAAATGACTGGGCCGCACTGGATTCCGAACTGCGCACCGATACCTCGCTGCGCGGTCGGCTGTTCGCGCTGATCGGGTCGTCGAGCGCCTTCGCCGATCATCTGGTGGCCGATCCGGGCGGGTGGCAGCTGCTGCGCCGCCGCGATCTGCCCGGGCGTGAGGAGATCCTCGCCGAACTGCTCGACGCCGTCGCCGCGGAGCCCGAGGACGGTCCGCAGGCGGGTCCGATGCTGTACCGCGCCAAGATCTCCGGACCGGAGGCGGTCGCCCTGCTGCGCAAGCGGTATCGCGATCAGCTCATGCTGCTGGCGGCCGTGGATCTGGCCGCCACCGTCGAGAACGAACCGGTTCTGCCGTACCAGCAGGTGGGCTGGCATCTCACCGACCTCGCCGACGCCGCCCTCACCGCCGCGCTCGCGGTGGCGGTGGCCCGGGTGTGCCCCGATCGGCCGGTGCCGGTGCGGCTGGCCGTCATCGCCATGGGCAAATGCGGTGCGCGCGAACTGAACTACGTCTCCGACGTGGACGTGGTGTTCGTGGCCGAACCCGCCGACACCACCGCCACCCGGCTGGCCGCGGAGATGATGAGCGTCGGCGGCGCGGCCTTCTTCGAGGTCGACGCCGCGCTGCGCCCCGAGGGCAAGGCCGGTGCGCTGGTGCGCACCCTGGAATCGCATATCGCCTACTACAAGCGCTGGGCGCGCACCTGGGAATTCCAGGCCCTGCTCAAGATGCGGCCCGCCACCGGCGATCTCGAACTCGGCGAGCAGTACCGCGACGCGCTCATGCCCATGGTGTGGACGGCCTCGGAACGCACCGACTTCGTCGCCGACGTGCAGGCCATGCGCCGCCGCGTCGAAGATCTGGTGCCCGCCGATATGCGCGAGCGCGAACTCAAACTCGGGCACGGTTCGCTGCGCGATGTCGAATTCGCGGTGCAGCTGCTGCAACTGGTGCACGGCAAGGCCGATGAATCCTTGCACGTGCAGGGCACCGTGGAATCGCTCACCGCGCTGGCGGCGGGCGGTTACGTCGGCCGCGACGACGCCGCGAATCTGACCGCCTCCTACGAATTCCTGCGACTGCTCGAACACCGCCTGCAATTGCAGCGGCTCAAGCGCACCCACACCCTGCCCGCCGCCGACGACGAGGAGGGCATGCGCTGGCTGGCGCGGGCCGCGCACATGCGCCCCGACGGCCGCCAGGACGCCGTGGGCGTGCTGCGCAGCGAGATCAAACGCAATACCGTGCGGGTGCGGCGGCTGCACGCCAAACTCTTCTACCGGCCACTGCTGGAATCGGTGGCGCGGCTCGACGCCGCCGCGCTGCGGCTGAGCCCCGCGGCGGCCGTGCGGCAGCTGGCCGCGCTCGGCTACGCGGCCCCGGAGAACGCGCTCGGCCACCTCAAGGCCCTCACCGGCGAGATCGGCCGCAAGGGCCGCATTCAGGCGCTGCTGCTGCCGACGCTGCTCGAATGGCTCGGGGACACACCGAATCCCGACGCCGGTCTGCTGGCCTACCGCCGCGTCTCGGAGGGGCTGGACAGCGAGATCTGGTTCCTGCGCGAACTGCGCGACGAGGGCGCCATCGCGCAGCGGCTCATGATCGTGCTCGGCTCCTCGGCCTATCTGCCCGATCTGCTCATCAACGCGCCGGAAACCATCCGCATGTACGCCGACGGCCCGAACGGGCCGCTGCTGCTGGCCACCCAGCCCGCCGAGGTGGCGCGCGGCATCCTCGCGGGCGCGGCGCGCTACGACGAACCCAAACGGGCGGTGGCCACGGCCCGGTCGCTGCGCCGTCGCGAACTGGCCCGCGTCGCCTCGGCGGATGTGCTGGGCATGCTGGAGGTGCCGCAGGTCTGCGAGGCGCTGTCCTCGGTGTGGATCGCCACCCTGGAGGCGGCGTTGCAGGCGGTCATCCGCGCCAGCGAGGTGGAACGCGGCAAACCCGCGCCCGCCGCCATGGCCGTTATCGGCATGGGTCGGCTGGGCGGTCTGGAGTTGGGCTACGGCTCCGACGCCGATGTGCTGTTCGTGTGCGACCCGCGTCCCGGCGAGGACGAGACCGTCGCCGTGAAATGGTCCATCGGCATCGCCGAACAGGTGCAGCGCCTGCTCGGTGCGCCCAGCACCGATCCGCCGCTCCAGGTGGACGCCGGGCTGCGCCCCGAGGGCCGCAATGGCGCGCTGGTGCGCAGCCTGGCCGCCTATGCCGCCTACTACCGGCAGTGGGCGCAGTCCTGGGAGGTGCAGGCGCTGCTGCGGGCCCGCTTCGTGGCGGGCGATCCGACGCTGGGCGAACGGTTCCTGCGCACGGTCGACCCGATCCGCTATCCGAGCGGCGGCATGTCCCCGGACGGGGTGCGCGAGATCCGTCGCATCAAGGCCCGGGTGGATGCCGAGCGGCTGCCGCGCGGCGCGAACCCGGCCACCCACACCAAACTCGGCCGCGGCGGACTCGCCGACGTCGAATGGACCGTGCAACTGCTGCAACTCCAGCACGCGCACGAGGTGCCCGATCTGCACAACACCTCGACGCTGCAATCGCTGGAGGCCATCGAGGCCGCCGAACTCATCGACCCCGCCGACGCGGCGCTGCTGCGCGACGCCTGGCTCACCGCCACCCGGGCCCGCAACGCCCTGGTGCTGGTGCGCGGCAAACCCGCCGATCAGCTGCCCGGTCCCGGACGGTTGCTGTCGGCCATCGCGATCGTCGCCGGATGGCCCAATGACGACGGCAGTGAGTTCCTGGACCATTACATGCGGGTGACGCGCCGGGCGAAGACGGTGGTCGAGCGGGTCTTCGGCGGCTGATTCCGCGCGACCTGCGCAAGAACGGTCAAGCGCGGGCGGCCACCGGCTTGGCAGACTGCTGATGTGCCCAAGAACGGACGAGACCGACTGCGGGAACTGCTCGACGCCGTCCTGGACGAGGACAACACCACACTGGAGGAGATGGCGGCGGGCGCGTACGCCTCGCCCTTCCACTTCACCCGGCAGTTCTCCCGCGGCACCGGCGAATCGCCGGTCGCCCTCAAACGGCGGGTGCTGCTGGAGCGTGCGGCATGGGCGCTGTCCACCGGGGAATCGGTGACCGAGGTGGCGTTCGCGGCCGGATACGACTCGGTGGAGGGCTTCAGCCGGGCATACAGCCGCGCCTTCGGCCACCCGCCCAGCGCCACCACCGCGGAGAAACGGCGCCGCTGGCTGCCCGCGGCCAATGGCATCCACTTCCATCCGCCCATGTCGCTGTGGGTGGAGAACGCGCCGAAGGGACGGTCCGAGATGGATCCGACGACGCTGCTGCTGCACCACGACATCGAGGACGCTCGCGAATTGCTCACCGCGGCAGGGCAACTCACCGAGGAACAGTATCGGCGGGCACGAATGCCCGGACTGACCGTGGAAGCCTTCCGAGGCCCCGAAGCCTCCATCGCCGAGGTACTCGACCATCTGGTCGAGACCAAGGAATGCTGGCTCGCCGCCATCGACGGCGAGGATATGCCCGGCCCACGCGGCAACGACCTACCGGAACTGGTGGACCGGCACGAGCGGGTCGCGGTGCGCTGGCTCGACACCGTGCGCGAGATCGACCGGCGCGGCGGATGGGAGGACACGCTCATCGACGCGCTCTGCGATCCGCCGGAGAGTTTCGTGCTCGGCAGCGTGATCGCGCATGTACTCGGCTATTCGGCACACCGGCGGTATCTGGTGCGGCATTGGCTGCGCACTGAAATCGGGGGCGGTGCAACCGAACTCGATGATGGTGACCCGATCAATTGGTTGCGGCGACGGGAATGAGCGGCGGCGTCACGCAGTGAGCCCGGTCGCCAGCATCAGCGGCGCCGCCGCGATGGCGTGGATTCGTGCCAGGCGAGACGGAGACAATGTCGCGCTGATACACGCTGCGGCGTGGCTACGGCTATCGGACCGGGTTGTGGGTCCGGCCTGTCCGCTCATTCCGGCTCGGCGCACGGTCGGGCGGCGGGGATGTTCGCGCCGATGACCTCGTGTCCGCACGGCGGCGGGTCGCCGAGGAGTTCTCGTTCGCGGTTCCAGACGAGCCAGGCGGGGATGGTGCGGGGTGCGTCCTGGCCGCTGCCGCCCGCCGCCATGGGCGGGTACATGCCGGGGAGCCAGGACGCGCCATGACGCGGTGGGATGTCGGAAGATGTTGGCATACGGGCGGTTCGGGCGGTCGGTTGGCCGGGGGCGCTGCGGCCGGGGTCGCTCGGTGCCGGGGGAGAGGCAAGTGTTCCCGGTGCGCCCGGCAGTGCCGTCGGGCCGGGTGTCGATGAGTAGGGCGGTGCTGTTGTCGGGTTCGGGGTCGCCCGGGAATGCGGCGTCGGATCTGGCGTCATGCCGGACGGTGCGATCACCGGGTCGGTGAGCGGCGCGTCGTGCGGGCTGGCGTGGGGCGATGGCTCGGACCTGCTCGGGTCGGTATGCGACGGCTGTTTCGGGTCGCCGGGGGCAGGCGAATTCCCCACCGCGGCAGTCGGTTCAGTGGGTGCGGAGAGTGACCGATTCTCGCGGTCCTGTGCTTCGTCGGATCGGGTACCGTGCCCGGTCGCATTGGTGCGGTCTGCGGCCGAGAATGGGTCGCCGGACACGGTTGTGGTGGGAAGTGCTGTCGCGGAACCAGATTCGATGCTGTCGAGCGGTGATCGGGTGGGCTCGAAGGCAGGTACGCCGGACCCGGCCGGAGGGTAGATCGGCACGTAGTTCGCTTCCAATGCCGCCAGGGCGAGCTGGTACTGCTCCGCCGCGAATCGCTCCGCCGCCGGGTCCACAGTGCTCGCTCCGGTCGGGAAGGCCGTTGTCGCACCGCCACCGGCCGTCGGTGCGCCGGAATCTGTCTGCGGTGCGACGGAATCGGGCGGTGGTGGCACGGTTCTCCGCACCGCCTCGGCCCCATACGCGGCGGCTGTGATGCGGTGCCCGGCATTGCGCGCGACCTCCGCGACATCCATCGCCTCCGCCACGAAGGCCCGCGCCGCCGCCTCCGCGGCCTCGGCGATCTGCCCGCGCAACGCCTCGGCGAGCGCGGACTGCGCCGTCATGTGCAGTCCCGTCGCGGCTCCGCTCAGACTGTCGGCGATCCCGACCCAGGTGTCGGCGCTCTCGTGCATGGCGGCGGGGTCCATCTCCCGCACCCGCGCGTGGATCTCGGCGTGGGTCAGCTCGGTGAACCGCTCCATCCGCCAGATGTAGTCGGGATCGACGCCAGCGTGCGAGACGCGTTGCTGCTCGCGCTCCGCACCCCGCTGGGCGCGGCGGGCGGCGGTACCGGCATGCAGCGATTCCGGGTCCATCGGCGGCCTCCGTTCACGAGTGTCGTGTACGGATTGGACGCGCACAGCGCTCGCCGGGTTCCGGTCGCGGGTATGTCCCCGGCGATTCGCCACGGCACGCCGCAGCTGTACCCACCGGAGCTACGGTCCGCCGAAGAGCCAGTGCCGTCGTGCCGTCCAGCCGAGGAAGCGGCGGCCGGAGCCGTCGGGTACCCAGCCCTGGCGGGTGAAGCGGCCGCCCTCGACGATATGGCCCAGGCCCGTGATGGCGGGCGCGAGCGGGGTGTCGCCCGCGTCGTCTATCAGGCGCAGCACCTGGGTCCGCTGGGTTTCGCGGTCGCACGCGGCGAGCAGGTACACGCCCTGACGCCAGGCGTAGGCGGCGTTCTTCACCGTGATGAGCTCCGCATGCCGGTTCGGCGCGGGTCGGCTGAGCTGGCGCACCACCCAGGTGAAGGTGTCGCGGGCGAGTTCCGGTGCGGAATCCCGTACGCGAGCGGTCAATTCGAGCGCGTCGACGAGGACCGCGAGGTTGTGGGTGGTGAGGATCTGGCTCTGCTCCAGAATCGCCCCGTTGCGCGCGACATACCCGCCGTCGCATCCCGCCTCGCCCGCCCGGCGCGTGCACAGTTCGGTGAATCCCGCGGCCGTGGCCCGGCCCCACCGCTGCGTCGTATCGGCGTGCCCGATCCAGTCCCTGGGCGAGGGCAGATCGTAATACGCCTGGTACAGCGTGCCTTCCAGGGTGCGCGCGGCCACCACTGCGGCATCGAGCCACTTGGTGGTAAAGGTGCCCATGAAGATATCCGCTGCCACCTCCTCGACCAGCGGCGAGTCCAGCTCCGCCTGCCGCGCGAGCGCACCGAACTCCCGCACCAGCGGATTCGGCAGCAGGGCATACGGAAACGCGTCGAGTGTCAGCAGCGTCATCTGCCCGAGCAACCGCCGGGCCGCCAGCGCACTGTGCCGTGTCGCGTCGCCTCGATGCTGTGCGCGGCGCGATGTCGCGGGCTCCGTCGCCGCGATATCGGCCCCGATCGCGCCGAATTCTCCGACTCCGCTCGCGGCGTCCTCGATTCCGGCCGTATCCGCAGCACCACGCAGTGCCGCCATCGCGGCGACCCAGGGCAGTTCTTCGAAGCGCACCTGTCCCTGCAGGTTCAGCAGCAGCAGGCCGCGGCGGCGCCGGAAGGCGGTGTAGAGCTGCTCGTACAGGTTCGCGGCGGCCGGGTCGGCGAAATCGGCGGCCAGCAGCCGCGAGGTGAGCTGCGGCAGGACCCGCGCCAGCATATCGCCGGAGCCGATGACGCCGCGCCGGATCAGCTCGTCGGCCGACGCCTCCAGGGCGCGGGCCGCCTTGTCCAGCAGATGCCGGGGAATGGCTGTGCCGGAGGGGATATCGCAGCGGTCGTCATCGGATACCGGAGCCGATACCGGGGCGAGGTCGGGGATGCCGCCCTCGGCCGGATAGTGCCGCAGCCGCGCGGTGAGCAGCGCCGCGAACGTCGTATGCAGCGGTGCCGCAATGGAATCCCTTTGGGCTGCGCGCACCCGGGCGCGTGCGGCGCTGCCCGGCGCACCGTGCCGGGTGACCGTGTTGGCGATGGCACGGCGAATCCACCCGACCTGGCGGGCAGTGAGATTCGCGCTGCCATCGGGGCAGCTGAGCAGCGCGTCGTGCAGGCGCGCGAAATTGCCCTTGGGCTGGGCGTGCCGCCCGCTCAGGCCGTAATCCCGCTGCGCGACGGCCACATCGGCCAGCCAGCGGTCACGCTCGGCCGCCCAGTCCGCGGGGAGTCGGCGGCACGGCCAGCCGCCGCGCACCGCGCCCGTCTCATCGAGAGTGGGCAGCTCACCCGCCACCGTCTCGCACCACAGCGCTACCAGTCGGTCGTACAGCGGATTCCACACCTCCAGGGTGGTGCGCATGGCGGTCAGCGGCTCCGGTGTCCGCACGGCGCGCAACGCGCCGCGCACCTCGCCGACCGAGGCCACCCGTACCGCCGTACCCGCGGGTCGCGCCGCCGGATCGAAGGGCGGTACGAACCGCAGTCGATCCAGCAGCGGTGACAGCTCCGCCACCAGATCCAGGGCCTCCGCGGCGAACCCGCGCTCCAGCAGCAGCGCCACCACGGGCAGCGCGGCATCCTCGGGCACCTCGATCCGATACTGCCCGGACCGCAGGGCGGCGAGCAGTTCGGCCTGCCCGGCATCTCCGAGATACCAGCGGTTCAACCGCTCCCGATCGGTACCACCGGGCACATCCCGGGGCAGTCGCGTGAGCAGTGCGGATTCGGCCGCACCGAGCGGCTGTTCGGCCAGTGCCCGCCCGGTCGCGAAGCCGCCGTGGGCAACCTCGAGCGTCACCCACGCGGGCAGCCCCGAGACCGGCGTGCGATCCCCGACCCGCAGCGAACCGTCCGCCATGCCGTCCAGCACATCGCGCCAGCGCCGCATGCGTTCACGTGCCCGGTCCCGATCCACGCCCTCGGCGGCGCGTGCGGCCGCCGCGGCGGCGCGCGCCAACTGCCCGATCGCGTACTGCGCCGGACCGTCTCGAAATGACTGATCGGACACCGAATCTCCCCACATGCTGAACCGAAAGACCAGACCTGGCGGCAGGATTCGAACCCGCGCCTTCCCGGTCCCGAGCCGGGCGCTCTGCCACTGAGCTACACCAGGGCGCTACAGACGTGGAGGCGGGATTCGAACCCGCGCCCGCCCGGTGAGAAGCCGGGTGATCTGCCACTGATCTACTCCACGAGACGTTCGGATCGTATCCGCGCCGACCCGATCGGGCACGTGAATTATCGTGGCCGCCACTCGGAGTCCGGGTCCTGCGCCCAGCCCAACGCGCGGTGCCCGAGAACACGTGCCCCGGGTGTCAGTCGCCGGGTGTGCCGATCCGTAGTCGATTGCCGTCGGGATCCCTCAGTTCGATCTCCCGCGCCCACGGCGCGTCCTCGACCGCCATCCCGAATTCCGCGGCCACGGCGTCCACATCGCGCACCGAGAGGTAGACGAGCGTATCCGGCCGGGCGTCGCCGGTGTGCTCGGACAGGAACAACCGCATATCGCCCCGCGCCACCTCGACGAAGGCCGGGAGGCCGGGTTCGAAACGGTGCTCCCACCGCTGGGTGAATCCGAGCCGCTCGTACCAGCGGACCGCGGTCGCCGCATCGGCGACGCGGAGGATGGGGACGACCTGTTCGCGCATGTGCCGATGGTCGCAGACCCCACCGACGGATTCGCGCCGCCGTGCCCCGATCCCGACGCTGCCGCCCGGACGCGGACAGGTGCCGTTCCCGTAGGGTGGTCGCCGAAGGGGAGGTGTCACATGGTGCGGAAACAAGAGTTCACCGGGTATTCGGGCAGTGCGGGGACCGCGGTGGCGGATACGGTCGTGGTGCCGCGGCCGTCACCGGTGCGGCGCTGGGGGAGTCGGGTGCTGCTGGTGCTGGGCTGGCTGGCTCTCCTGGTCGGGGTCGCCGGGGTCGCGCTGCACTACGCACCGTGGTCGCAGCGGGAGATCGTGCTCGCCGCCTCCTTCGCGCCCTACCTCATGCTCGGCGCGCTGGTGGGCGCGGTGTTGCTGCTGCTGGCCCGCGGCTGGCGCAGCGCACTGGTGGCCGGTGCGGTGGTGGCGGCCGCGCTGTTCAGCCAGCTCACCCTGTTCGTGCCGGACGGCAAGGCGAGTTTCGCCGTCGAGATTCCGGTCATGCAGTCCAACCTGTACTTCGGCGAGGCGGACGCCGACGCGGTGGTGCGGTCGGTGCGCGACAACGACATCGAACTGCTGACCCTCGAGGAACTCACCCCGGAGATGCTGCTGCGCCTGGAGGCGGCGGGTCTGGACGCCGAACTGCCGTACCGGTACCTCGCCCCGCTGGGCGGCGGCGCGGGCGGCGGCATCTTCAGCCGCCACCCGCTCCAGGACGGCGTCACCCTGGCGGGTTTCGAACTGGCCAACCTGCGCGCCACCATGCTGCATCCGCAGCGCGGTCCCGTGACGGTCTTCCAGTTCCATCCCGTGCCGCCGCCGCTGAACTTCGCGGCCTGGGTCGACGAGATGGACCGCATTCGAGAACTGCTCGCCGCCACATCCGGTCCCGCCATCGTCGGCGCGGATTTCAACGCCACCTTCGACCACTACGCGTATCGGCAGTTGCTGACCGGCCGCTTCGCCGACGCCGCCGAATTGGCGGGTGCGGGCAGGCTCACCAGTTGGCCGGAGGAGCCGTCCTGGGGCCCGGTCATCGGCATCGACCGGGTGCTGGTCGCCGAGGGCCAGGCCGAGGATGTGCGCACGCTGGCCGTGCCCGGTTCCGACCACCGCGCCGTGATCGCCCGACTACGGTTGTGAACTCCGCGCGCCCGGCTACAGGCGCGCCTCCAACCACTCGAGCAGATCGCCGAGCACCTTGTCCTGCTCCGGCTCGTTGAACACCTCGTGGTAGAGGCCCTCGTACCGGATGACGGTGAGATCCTCTGAGCCGACGCCTTTTTCGAGCACATCGGCGCTCGTGGGCGCGACCAGGCCGTCGGCGGTGCCCTGGAGCACCAGCAGCGGCGCGGTGAGCACCGACAGGCGTTCCTTCACCCGGACGGTGGCCTCCAGCATTTCCGCTCCGGTGCGCGCCACGACCGGCCCGGTGTACACCAGCGGATCGGTGTCGTACGCGTGCACCACCGCGGGATCACGGCTGATGAGCGTCGAATCCAGTTTCAGTACCCCGAGATTCGGGGCGAATCGGGAGACCAGCGGACCCAGCATGCGCTGGATCGGGTTCCCGGCCTCGATCTCGATGGCCGCCGCCGACAGCACGATGCCGGTCACGTCCAGGGGTGCGCGGGTGGCCAGGTAGGAGGTGATGAGCCCGCCCATGCTGTGGCCGATCACGAAGCGCGACAGCTCCGGATGCCGCTCGGTGGCGAGCCCGAGCATGGTCTCCACATTGTCGGCCGTATTCTCCATCGATTCGATATTGGCCTTGCCGCCCGCGGACTGCCCGTGCCCGATGTGGTCCAGGGCGTAGGCCGCGATACCGGCGTCGGCGAGACGCTGACCGACGTGTTCGTAGCGTCCCGAATGCTCGGCGATGCCGTGCACGATCACCGCGACCGCACGCGGTTCGGTATCGGGCAGCCACGCTCGCCAGAAGATCCGGCCGCCCTTGCCGTCGAATTCGCCGGTCTCGGTTGTGGTCATCGCTCCTCCTCGGTCGCATAACGCGACAATCCGGGCTTGGGTGCCGGGCCATTCTCCCACTGCGCCGCGACCGGCGGCGGATCAGCGGGCCAGGTGTTCGACGAGTCGGCGGTTGAATTCGAGCAGGCGGCCGTAGTTCTCGCGCGAGAGCCGCTCGTCGGTGCCGTGAATCCGCTCCAGATCCGCGGCGGTGAGCACGATCGGCGCGAAATTGCAGCGGGTCTCGGCGAGATCGTCGTAATGGCGGGAGTCGGTCGCGCCGGGCACCAGCCCGGAGGTCACCGCGATCCCGGGCACCACCGCGCGCGCCAGCTCCGCGATGGTCTCGAACCACGGGCCGGGGGAGCGGGCCGGGGACGGTTCGGAGGACATGCCGACCAGCTCGACCGCCACCTCGCGATCCTTGATCACCCGACGGCAGTGCGCGAGTACCGCATCCACCGAATCACCCGGCAGGATACGGAAATTCACCAGCGCCTCGGCGCGCTGCGGCAGCACATTGGCCTTCACGCCGCCGTGGATGACGGTGGGCGCGGTGGTGGTGCGCACCATGGCCTCGGTCTGCGGGCGCAGCGCCAGCACCCGCAGGATGGCGGGACCGGCCACCCGGCTCAGGCCGAGTGCGGTGCGCCGCGGTTCGGACATGAACATCCGGATACGGGCCAGCATATCGGCCGTCACCGGCGTCATGCGCAGCGGAAACGGATGCTCCTGCACCCGCGCCACCGCACGCGCCAACCGGCCCACCGCGGTGCGCCGTCCCGGCATGGACGAGTGCCCGCCCACCGCCCACACCGACAGCCGCACCGTCGCATAGCCCTTCTCGCCCACCATGATGGTGGCCACCGGCCGGTCCACCCCGTCGGCGACACCGTGGGTGATCACTCCGCCCTCGTCGAGCAGCAGGTCCGCCCGCACCCCGAGTTCCCGCAGCCGTCGCGCCATCCGCACGGCCCCGCCGTCGCCGAACACCTCCTCGTCGTGCCCGAGCGCCAGATACACCGTCCGGCGCGGCCGCACCCCCGCGGCCAATGCCGCCTCCACCGCCTCCAGCAGCGCCACGGCCCGGCTCTTGTCGTCGATGGCCCCACGGCCCCAGATGAATTCGTCGTCCACGACGCCCGCGAAGGGCGGATGCGTCCACCCCGCCTCGTCGTCGACGGGCACCACGTCCAGATGCGCCAGCAGAATGGCCGCCGCGGGCGGGCGATCGGCGGAGTCCGCCGTGTCCTCCTCGGTCCCCGCCCACGTGTACAACCGGCTGTGGCCGAAGGTCTCCAACTCCAGCCGCTCGTGCACCAGCGGGAAGCTGCGCTCCAGATGCGCCGCGAGCCGGACGAATTGGCTGTCGTCGGTCTCGGCGGGGTCCTCGCGGGAGATGGTGACGCAGCGCAGGGCCTCGGCCAGGCGTTCGGCGGTGGCCGCGTCGACGGCCGGGCCGGTGGCGGCGGTCGCGGTCATCGGGTGGCTCGGGGCGGGAAGTCGACGGTCACCGTTGCATTGTTCACCAGTTCGGGCGGGAGGGGGATGGTCTTCTCGGCGCGCCACTTGGGAATGCCCTCGGTCAGCCCGCCGGGGATATCCGGGGTGCGCACCGTCTCCAGCAGCGGCAGCCGCACCTCCCCGTCGGTCAGCGTGACGCGGGCGAAGGTCGGCGGATGCGCCCACACGTCGTCGATCACATCGGTGATGCGAATGCCGATGCGGTGCCCGGCCGGGATCGGCCAATCCTGGGCCAGCAGGCGCACATTCGCGGTGGCGCCGACCGGGGCGATGCCGCGGGTGATGACGGTCGCCCGACCGTCGGGCGCGACGTCGTAGAGCTCCACGGTCACGGTGGCCGCGGCGGGGCCGTCCAGGTGCAGGGTGGCCGTGGCGACACCGGAGAAGTGCTGGTCGTGCGCGAGCGGCTGGCTGAAGCTCCACACCTCGCGGTCGGCGCCGGGCACCAGGCCGCGGTCGGTGTAGGCGCCCGGTCGCACGGCCACGCGCACCGGGCGGCTGTCGGCGGGCGGCCAGGTCTGCTCGCCGCGCCACCGTCCGTCGAATTGGCCGACGGTCACGCGCGGTCCGGGGACCGTCACGTCCCGCTGCGCCACATGCCGGTCGAAGAAGGCCAGCAGCTCGTCGCCGAAGAACGGCGTCCCGCATTTCTCGAAGCAGTTGCGATGCCCCCACTGTCCGAACCACGCCTTGTGCTCGCCCGGACCGAGTGCGTCCCACAGCTCGAACACCCGGTGCGCGCGGGTGTTGTAGTCGACGAATCCCTGCCCCAGGAACAACGGAATGGTGTTGCCGCGCACCTGTTCCACCAGGTCGCGCTCGCGCCAGAACGCGGTGCCGGGATCGTGATCGCCGGTCTCGCTCAGATACCGCTGGAAGCAGCCCGGGTCGATGTTCGACGCATTCGCGCGGTATTCCGCCGAATCCGCCCAGTGGCCCGGTGTGGATGCGATGAGCACATGCTCCAAGCCCGCCAGATCGCCCGGCCGCACCCCGGATTCGGTCACCGGCTTGCCGGAGAACTTCCAGGCGATGCCCTGCATGTAGAGGTAGGAGTACGGGTCCACCACCGGTGCGAAGGCCGCGA
Organism: Nocardia otitidiscaviarum NBRC 14405; assembly: GCF_000308635.1. Taxonomy (GTDB): domain Bacteria; phylum Actinomycetota; class Actinomycetes; order Mycobacteriales; family Mycobacteriaceae; genus Nocardia; species Nocardia otitidiscaviarum. The sequence goes on from NZ_BAGD01000053.1 coordinate 86,244, forward strand.
CGGCCGCCAATCCGGCGGGCTGGGCGGCGAGGCCCATGATGCCGGTCCACGCCTCGTAGGAGATGCCGGTCAGGCCCACCCGCCCGGTGGACCACGGCTGCCCGGCCGCCCACTCCACCGCCGTCTTCACATCGGAGCGTTCGTTCGGTCCGCCGAAGTCCGGGCAGCCGTTGGAGCCGCCGAAGCCGCGCAGGTCCACGATGACATAGGTGTATCCGGCGGCGAGGAACATCTCCACGCTGAGGTCCTTGGTGGAGACCCCGCCGCCGAGCCGCGGCTGGCTCAGATACGCCAGATGTGCCCGATACGGACTCACCGTCATGATCACCGGCGTCCGCACGTCGTCGGCCACGCCGACCGGCCGCAGGATGTCCGCGTGCAGCCGGGTGCCGTCGGACGCGGTGATGAACTCCTGCCGATGCTGATACGGCGGTTCCGCCGCCGCCCGCATGGGCAGCACCACCCCGAACACCATTCCGAGCGTGGCCGCAACCACGGCCGCCACCCGCCACCTCACGAATCCCGATCGCACCATAGGACTATCGAGTCTGCCTGGGCGTCCGTCCAGCCCCAGGAACCGGGGGTGTAACACGACCCCCGGCGAGCGGGGGCCGGAAGATCAGAGCGGGCGGAAGTCGATCACCTTGCGCAGGCGGGCGCGGTCGCGTTCGAGGCGGCGCGCCTCGTAGGCGATGGGGAAGTAGCGGACGCGTTCGGGCAGTAGCGGAACGGTGCGGCCCAGAATCCAGCCCAGCCGCCGCAGGGCACGTTCGTCCTTCTCGGTCCATTCCAGGTCGAGCTTGCGGCGCACCACCTCCGGGGTGGTGCCGACGGTGAAGAAGTACTGCAACCGCCCCACCGGTGCGACGGCGGCCCGCCACACCGGGCGCAGGGGTGCGGGCAGCCAGGTGGGCGGCGCGACGGACCGGATGACGCGCAGATAGTCGTGCGCGGTCCGGGTGGGGACGAGGTGGTTCTCGACCATGTCCTCGAACCAGGGCTCCCACTCCCGGTAGGAGGCCGGGATCTCCTTGGGCGCCACCATGAAGTTGCGCATGAGCTGCACGGTTTCCTGGTAGTACTGTTCCTTGTCGGTCTCGGTGAGCGGGGTGCGGGAGAAATACCGGTTGCCTTCGGTGAAGGCGAAGATGCCGGTGTGCAGCACCCAGGCCCAGGGGCCGGAGGACAGCGCGGTGTAGCGGACGCCCTCCTTCTCGGTGTTCAGTCCGGCGTGCAGTTCACGCAGCCGGTCGGCCTCGGCCAGGGCCTCGTCGCCGCCGTAGACCCACATCATCACCGAGGCGATGCTGCGGACGGCGCGGCCCATGGGGTCGGTGCGGAAGGTGGAGTGTTCGTCCACCACCGCGGAGATGGTGGGTTCCATGGTTTGCAGCAGGAAGGCCGACCCGGCGGTGAACGAGAAGGTGATGAGGCCGACCTCGTCCCACATGCGGGTGCCGGGGCCGAACGGGCGGCGCTGCGGGTGTGCTCTCGGGGTCGCGGAGTCGACGGGGGCCACGGCGGCGGTCATGGTGATCTCCTTTGATCACGGGCTGCTGGGTGCCACCACCCTGACAGCCTGAGAGAGTTACTACTGAATCTTCTCATCATCTCGATCGGGTGGCAACCATATCCGGGTGCGATATCCGCGTGCGTGGTCCGCCGGCCATGGGTCCCACCGCTGACACATTTGCGCCGCTGCGCGCATTTCGGTGTGGGAGAGGCGGTTCCGTGGTGTGGATTTCCTCGTCAGCGCGGTGACCCAGACGACCTGACGGCGTATGATCGGCCACGATGGGCATACGGGGGCAGAGCGAGCAGGTTGTGACAACGGAATGGGACGGATTCGTCCAAGCACTGGTCCGCTGTTTGGCCGAATTGCCGTCCCGTGCAACCCTCATCATCGCCGCGCCCGGAAATCGCTATGTGCAATTCCAGCAGTTCGACATCAAACTGTCCGCCGAACTGACCGGCAATTACTACCTGACGGAACCGATTTCGGATGACGCGGCACAGCGGTTGTCCGATCTCGGCTGGAATGCGCCGGTGTTGCAGCGCGAGATCGAAAACTGGCGACGCAGCCTACTCTGGCCGATCCCGCACAGTGCGCTGGTCGATTTGGCCCGCTCGGTCGCCATCGGTCTGCACGACGCGCTCGGGGTCGGCTCACCGGAGGAATTGCGGGCCACCGGCTGGACCGAGGCGTCGGGGGATCTCGATCTGAGCGTGCTCGGTTCGATGGCGCGGCGCGGCGGCGGATAGGCCCTCCCGCGCGGCGCACGGGAGGGCAACGGTCACGGATTCGTCAGTCGACGAGGTTCTTCCGCAGTTTCACGATGGTCATCGGATCCAGTCCGAGACCGTTGGTCAGGAATTTCCCGAAGTCCCCGTACTTCTGCTCCATGGTCTGCAACGCGATGTCCAGGTACGCGTCGCGCACCTCCTGCAGGGGGATCAGCAGGTCCGGATTCTCCATCACTCCGGCCTGTTTCAGTTGCTCCCGCAGGGCGGCGTCGGAGGCGGCGCGGTACTGGTTGGACAGCAGGTAGTCCTTGCGGGCGAGCGATTCCGGTACGCCCACGGCGCGCAGCGTGACGTAGGTCAGCCAGCCGGTGCGGTCCTTGCCCGCCGTGCAGTGCACGAGCGTCGCCTTGTCGGTCGCGGCGAGATCTTTGACCGTCTGCCCGAACTTGGCCAGCGAATCCGCGCTGAAGAAGCTGCGGTACACATCACCCATGATCTGCTCGGCCTTGCCGCCGCCGAGTAATTCCTCCTGTTTCACCGGATCCCGCGAACTGATCGCCTCGAACATCTTCACGAACAAGCCGGTGTCGTCGATCGGCCGCGCCACCAGCGGCACTCCAGGCGGCAGCCGGTCGGCTCCCAGCCCCTGCACCTCGGCGGGGGTCCGCAAATCGATCACCTGCTTCAGATTCAGCGTCCCCAATTTCGCCACATCGGCATCGGTCAGCTTTCCGAGCGCATCGGATCGAATCACCTTCCCCGACTTGGTCTTCGACCCGTCATAGGTCCAATATCCGCCGATGTCCCGAACATTCACCGCCCCCTGCAACTCGATCCGGGTCGCCGTCGCCAACGCGGGTTCCGCGACGGCCGCGGGAGCCACCAGCGTCGCCCCGAGTCCCAGCACGGCCGCCGCGGCCGTGGTCATACCGATGAGTGAAAGGCGAAGCCGCCCTGTGAAACTATTTTTCATGGCCGCGAACGTAGATCCGGTGCCCATTCCGATATCGACTTCGCCCGGACATTTCCGCCGACTGGGACACCTACCCCGCCCACCGGGATCGAGCCTGGACAACGGCGCGAAAAAGAGTCTCTCCGTTGACATTTCAATAGCTACCAGCCGTCATATGCGGACTAGGAATAGTGATACCAGTGCCCGGGCCTCCGGGCAATATCGACCGCCGCCGTCCGGACGGTGAGTCGCCGCACGACCGAGGAGATGACGACCGACGTCACCACCCGTCGGCTTGCCGAGGTAGCGGATCATATGCGGCCGGTACCGCCACGCCCGGTCGCGGGGCGGGTCGGGCCTCCGTGCGCAGGCGGGGGAGGAGGCGGTCCAGCCAGTCCGGTAGCCACCAGTTCGCCCGGCCGAGCAGCGTCATGGTGGCGGGGACCAGGACGAGGCGGACGACGGTGGCGTCCAGCACGATGGCCGCCGCGAGACCCAGCCCCATCATCTTGACCAGCGGCGACGGATTGGCGATGAAACTGGCGAACACGGCGGTCATGATGAGCGCAGCCGAGGTGATGACGCGCCCGGTGCCCGCCATGCCCCGGGCCACCGATTCGGTGTTGTCACGGGTGCGGTCGTACTCCTCGCGGATCCGGGACAGCAGGAACACCTCGTAGTCCATCGACAGGCCGAACAGGATGGCGAAGAACATGGTCGGCATGGGGGAGGCGATCAGGTAGGTGCGGTCCAGGCCGAGCAGGCCCGCGCCCCAACCCCATTGGAAGACCGCCACCACGATGCCGTACGCGCCGCCGATCGACAGCAGATTCATCACGGCCGCCTTCAGCGGTATCGCCACGGAACGAAAGACGATCAGCAGCAGGAGGAACGACGAGATCAGGATGGCGGCGAGGAAGACCGGCAGGACCTCGTTCAGCCGGGTGGTGAGATCGTCGGTCATGGCGGTCATCCCGGAGACCGCCACATTGTCGGGGGCCAGATCACGCAGGCGCTCCAGGGTTTTCGAGGTGGCGGGGTCCGCGGGCGCGGTGGTGGGCACGGCGGGCAGGATCACCGTGTCACCGTCGGACGAGGTGCGTGCGCCACCCACCGAGGCGATGCCCGGATCGGCGGCGACCCGCTCGGCCAGCCCCGCGATATCGGCGGCCCGGTCGCGCTGATCGACCACCAGCAGCAGCGGTCCGTTCACGCCGGGGCCGAAACCCTCGGCCAGCAGGTCGTAGGCGCGGCGGTGGCTGGTGGCGGTGACATCGTCACCGGCATCGGGGAATCCGGTGCGCATGTGCAGGGCCGGGGCGGCCAGGGTGACCAGCACCGCCGTGGCGACGAGGAGATACGGCCAGGGGCGTCCCGCCACCCGGTGCGCGACCCGCCACCACGCCGACTGCTCGAGAACGCGGGTCCGGGCGCGTCGCGGTACCCGCCCGGTGTCGATGCGGTCGCCGAGCAGTGTCAGCAGCGCGGGCAGCAGGGTGAGTGCGGTGGTCACCGCGACCAGCACCACCAGCGAGGTGGCGAGTCCCACCGAGATCAGGAAGCCGACGCCGGTCAACACCAGCGCCACCATGGCGAGCATGATGGTGCCGCCGGCGAACAGCACGGCCGAACCCGACGCGCCCATGGCGTTCGACAGCGCGTGCGCATCGGGTTGTCCCGCGGCCCGGTTCTCCCGGTAACGCGCCACGATGAACAGCGAGTAGTCGATGCCGACACCCAAACCGATCATCGCGCCGATGGTCGGTGCGGCGGTGGACACGTCCATGGTGGCGGCCAGTACCGCGATACCGCCCAGTCCGACGGCCACCGCCACCAGGGCGAGCACGATCGGCACCAGCGCCGCCACCAGCGTGCCGAAGGCGACGACCAGGACCAGCAGCGCCACCAGCACGCCGACCGCCTCGGCTCCCGAGGTGGGGGTTTCGGCATTGATGAACGCGGCGTCACCGCCCAGTTCCGCGGTGACGCCGGATGCGCGCACCCGCTCCAGGACGGTGTTCAGCGGTGCCAATGACTCCGGGGCGAGGTCGGTCGCGGGCAGGTCGAAGGTGAGCTGCGCGTATCCGATCCGTCCGTCCGCCGACACCGTGCCCGCCGTGAACGGGTCGGCCACGGCCACAACGTGTTCCGCCTCGTCCATGCGATCGACCGCATCCTGGATGAGCGACCGGTGCTCGGTGAGCCGCTGCCCCTCGGGCACCGCGAACACCGCCAGCGCGCTGCCGCCCGCCGCCTCCGGGAACCGTTCCGCGAGCAGATCCATGGCCCGTTCACTCTGGCTGCCGGGGGCGACGAAGTCGTCGACGAGCGAACCGCCGAGCGTGCCCGCGGCGGTCAGCACGAGGGCGACGGCGGCCAGCCAGGCGGCGCCCGCCGCCCACGGTCTCCTGGCGCTGGCGTCACCGATACGGCGGGTGATTGCGTCCATGGTGGTGTGCTCCTCGGCGATGATGGTTCATGATCCCGACTCCCTTGTCGGCCAGCGGGTTTCATCGTCGTGGTCGGCGGCGGTGCGGGTCGCCCGCCGCCGGGAGGTTTCCGTTCCGTCGCAGGAGGGGTTGCCGAGGCGGGGAGGATCCCCCGTCAGGCGGAGGCGCGGGTAGCCCGTGGTGGGTTACCGGCTACGGGCGGCTGACCTACCGTTGCGTGATGTCCACCGACAGTTCGCACCGGGACGCACCCGGCCGGTTCCGCCACCCCATCGGACGACCGGCGTCGTGATGGACGGCGACAGCGCCCCCACCCGCGGCTTTCGCGGACCGTTTCGCCGCTGGCCGCGCACCGCGGACGCGGTACTCGCCGCCGCGCTGTTCGTCCTGGCCGTCCATGTGGCCGACGGGCCGGGCGACACGCTCGTGCTGCGGCCGATGTCGTCGGTCCCGGTCGTCGTCCTGGTTCTGTTCGCGGTGGCGAGCGCGGCACTGTATCTGCGTCGCCGCCACCCGCTGCCGGTGCTCGGGGCGGCCCTGCTCGCCTGGGCGGTGACGGTCGGCAGCGGATATTCGGGCCTGGGTGGCATCGCCATCGTCGCCCTGTACTCCGTCGGCCGCTACGCCCGCGACGGCCGCTGGTCCTACCTCGGTGCGGCGGGTGCGATCGCGCTGGTGATCCTCGACGGCTTCGCGTTCGGCGACATCTTCGCCGGTGTCGTGGTGATGGAATTGGCCTGGTACATCGGTCGCCGGATCCGGTTGCGCGGTCAGCGCGCCGAACAGGCGCGCCGGGAGCGGGCCGCGGCGCATCTGCGCGTGCTCACCGAGGAGCGCACCCGCATCGCCCGGGAGCTGCACGATGTGGTCGCCCACCGGGTCAGCATGATGACGGTGCAGGCGGGCGCGGCCAAGGCGGTGGCGGCCGTCGACCCCGAGGCCGCCCGCCAGGCCATGGCCGCGGTGGAGGAGGCGGGCCGCGAAGCCCTGGACGAACTGCGGCATCTGCTGGGTGTGCTGCGGCCCGACGTGGACAACGACGATATGGGGCCGCAGCCCGGTCTGGCCGATCTGCCGCGCCTGATCGTCCAGGTCCGCCGGGCGGGCCTGGACGTCACGGCGGATATCGACGAGTTCCGGACTCCGCTGGCGGCACGTGTGGAACTGTCGGCCTTCCGCATCGTTCAGGAGGCGCTGACCAATGTGCTCAAGCACAGCGGCCCCGGCACCCACGCCGACATCCGCCTGCGTGCTGCGAACTCCGGGGGTGAGATCACGCTGGAAGTGCTCGACGACGGCCGCGGTGCCGCCGCCCGTACCGACGCGGCCGTCCCGGGGCACGGCATCGTCGGGATGCGCGAGCGCGCACTACTGTTGGGGGGCAGTCTCGACGCGAAGCCCCGCCCCGGCGGCGGTTTCCGGGTGGCCGCCCGGCTCCCCACCGGGGCCGACACCCACCGCTCGGCAACTTCGAAGGACCCCGCATGACCATCCGCGTCCTCGTCGTCGACGATCAGGCCCTGGTGCGCAGCGGCTTCACCATGGTGCTGCGCATGCACGACGACATCGAGGTGGTGGGCGAGGCGGGCACCGGCTTGGCGGCCATCGAGGCCGCGCACCGCCATCGCCCCGATATCGTCCTCATGGATATCCGCATGCCCGAGATGGACGGCCTGGAGGCCACCTCCCGCCTGCTGGCCGAGGCCGACTGGGAGGTCCGCGTCCTCATTCTCACCACCTTCGACCCCGACGACTACGTCTACCGCGCCCTCCGCGCCGGCGCCAGCGCCTTCGTCCTCAAGGACATGCCCGCCGACCAACTCGCCGCCGCCGTCCGCACCGTAGCCGACGGCGGCGCCCTCCTCGCCCCCTCCATCACCCGCCGCCTGATCGGCCGCTTCGCCCGCCGCCTCACCACCGACACCACCATCACCGCCCGCCTGGCCCGCCTCACCGACCGCGAACGCGACGTCATGACCGCCATAGCCCGAGGCGCCAGCAACCCCGAAATAGCGAACCAACTCTTCATCGGCCCCGCCACCGTCAAATCCCACGTCTCGAGCATCCTCACCAAACTGGGCCTACGCGACCGCACCCAGATAGTCGTCTTCGCCTACGAAAGCGGCTTGGTGGAAGCCGGCGACCACCCCATCGGCCACTGAAACGCCCGAAGCCCCACCCGCCGAAGCGGATGGGGCTCCCGAGATCAGTTGCGCTACAACGACTTACACGTCGTAGTACAGCTCGAACTCGTACGGGTGCGGGCGCAGGTTGACCGGGGCGATCTCGTTCTCGCGCTTGAGGGTGATCCAGGTTTCGATCAGGTCCTCGGTGAAGACGCCACCCTCGGTGAGGTAGTCGTGGTCGGCTTCGAGGCGGTCGATGACCGAGGCCAGGCTGGTGGGGGCCTGGGGGATGTTCTTGGCCTCCTCCGGCGGGAGCTCGTAGAGGTCCTTGTCGACCGGGGCCATCGGCTCGATCTTCTTCTTGATGCCGTCCAGGCCGGCCATCAGCATGGCGGAGAAGGCCAGGTACGGGTTGCCCGAGGAGTCGGGGGCGCGGAACTCGATGCGCTTGGCCTTCGGGTTGTTGCCCGTGACCGGGATGCGGACCGCGGCGGAGCGGTTGCGCTGCGAGTACACCAGGTTGATGGGGGCCTCGTAGCCCGGCACCAGACGGTGGTAGGAGTTGATGGTCGGGTTGGTGAACGCCAGCAGCGACGGGGCGTGGTGCAGGATGCCGCCGATGTACCAGCGCGCCAGATCCGACAGGCCACCGTAACCGGCCTCGTCGTGGAACAGCGGCTTGCCGTCCTTCCACAGCGACTGGTGCACGTGCATGCCCGAGCCGTTGTCGCCGAAGAGGGGCTTCGGCATGAAGGTGACGGTCTTGTTCTCCTGCCACGCGGTGTTCTTGATGATGTACTTGAACAGCATCAGGTCATCGGCCGCGCCGAGCAGGGTGTTGAAGCGGTAGTTGATCTCCGCCTGGCCCGCGGTGCCGACCTCGTGGTGGCCGCGCTCCAGCTCGAAACCGGCCTGCTGCAGGGCGGTCGACATCTTGTCGCGCAGGTCGACGTAGTGGTCGTACGGCGCGACCGGGAAGTAGCCGCCCTTGTTGCGAACCTTGTAACCGCGGTTCAGGGTGCCGTCCGGGTTGAACTCCGCGCCGGTGTTCCAGGAACCGGAGATCGACTCGATCTCGTAGAAGGCGCCGTTCATGGCCGAGTCGTAGCGGATCGAGTCGAAGATGTAGAACTCCGCCTCGGGACCGAAGTACGCGGTGTCGGCGATACCGGTCGACCGCAGGTACTCCTCCGCCTTGCGCGCGATGTTGCGCGGGTCGCGGGAGTACGCCTCACGGGTGAACGGGTCGTGCACGAAGAAGTTCAGGTTCAGCGTCTTCGCGGCACGGAACGGGTCGATCCGAGCGGTGCTGAAGTCGGGGAGCAGGAGCATGTCCGACTCGTCGATCGACTGGAAGCCGCGGACGGACGAGCCGTCGAACGCGAGGCCTTCTTCGGCCAGGTCGGCCGTGAACGCCTTCGCAGGGATCGAGAAGTGCTGCTGCACACCCGGGAGGTCGGTGAACCGGATGTCGACGTACTCGACCTCCTCCTCCTTGATGTACTTGATGACCTCATCGGCCGTGCTGAACGCCACTTAGTACTCCTTACGGATCGGTTCCCAGCCAATTCACGATTGCATGGGTTCGTCGCGACCAGACGGTATGGATGCGGTGTTTCCCCACAATCAAGGCTGTGTTTCGCCAGTGTTACACGTACAGCTGGCCGGGGGTTCGTCGGTGTCCCGGCGTTCGGCAAACGGCCGCGCAGGGCGCTGAGCTGCGCTCGACCAGCACCGACATCCTGCCATCGAACAGCGGCAATCGCCGCGCATGACGCTGAAAAGATAGGGGGATTACCACGTCGACCCGGGCACGCGTGAGAATCCTCACCGCCGGACCGGTCGGTTCAGCACTTTTTCGGTTACCTCGCGGTCACGCTCGCGCCACACGCCGCGCGAATCCCCGCCGCACGGGCCCTTAAGCTGGGTGCATGGCACGTATCACCGGTTCCTGGCTGTCCGGACCGAACGCCGAATCCGGCGGCTCCGCCCCCGGCGACTACCCGGGCAAGGATCTGGGACTGCCGCAGGAAGGGGTCGGCTCACTGGTCACCATGCTGCGGCGCATCACGGCCCTGCTGGTGGACTGGTTCATGGCGCTCGGCCTGGCCGCGGTCATCTTCCGCCCGAATCCGGACAAGCTCATCGCCGAGATGGATATCCCGGCCGGGCAGCAGCCGCCGCCGGATCTGGTCGTCATCATCAGCTCGCTGTCCACTCCGACGCTGCTGGTGTGGTTCGTCATCGGCGTCGCCACGGTGACCCTCTTCGGCTACACCCCCGGCCAGTTCTTCCTGAAGGAGCGGGTGCTGCGCATCGACGCCGACGCCCCCGTCGGCTTCGTCCGCGCCCTGGTCCGTCAGATCCTGCTCGTCTTCGTGGTCCCCGCCCTCTTCACCGACGGCGACGGCCGCGGCATGCACGACCGCGCCACCGGCACCGCCCTCGTCCGCGCCCGCTAGCTCGCTCGAGGGGGAACTGTGGCGGCATCGCGCGAGTAGCTCCCGCCACCAGTTCCCCCTCGCCATTCACCTCGGGCGATAGCGCGGGGACATTGGTTGAGAAAAGGGGGTATGTACCTTTGGGGCGGTGGGAACCGCGCGGAAGGATGCAGCCTCTTGTTCGCTTGGTGGGGAAATGTGGTCTGCCGCTTGCGGTTCGCGGTCATCGGGGTGGCGGTCGCGGGGCTGTTGGCGTTGGGGGGTTACGGGCTCGGGCTCGACGATCATCTGAGTTCGGGGGGCATGTTCGATCCCTCGTCGGAATCCGCGGAGGCGGGGCGGCTGGCCGACGCCGCCTTCGGGCGCAACCACGATGTGGACGTGGTGGTCCTGTTCACCGCGCCGCCGGGTAGGACGGTCGACGACCCGGACTTCAGCCGGACGGTCGTCGACCATCTCGACAGCCTGCCGCGCGAGCATCCCGAGCAGATATCCCGCGTCGTCGGCACCTACTGGCGCACCGAGACCGGTGCGATCAGCGCCGCCACGGCCACCAAGGACAAGCGCCGCGCCGTCGCGGCCATCGCACTGCGCGGCGAGAACGACACCGATATCCAGCGCAACTATCGAGCGGTCAAGGATGTCTTCGAGATTCCAGGCGTCGAGGTGCGGGTCGGCGGACTGCAACCGATCGCGGGCGCGCTCAGCGACACCGTCGCCGACGATCTGCACCGCATGGAACTGTTGGCCATACCTTTCGTGGGCCTGCTGTTGTTCTTCATCTTCGGTGGCGTCGTCGCCGCCGCGCTGCCGCTGCTCACCGGGGTGCTCACCATTTTCGGCGCGTTCGGCATCGTGCGGTTCGTCGCCAACTTCACGGAGGTGAACTCCTTCGTCTCCCCGGTGGTTTCGATGATCGGGCTCGGGCTCGCCATCGACTACGGCCTGTTCATCGTGAGCCGATTCCGAGAGGAGTTGGCCGCCGGCAACGACACCCGCACGGCGGTGCGGCGTTCGGTGCTGACCGCCGGCCGCACGGTCGTCTTCTCGGCCACCATGATCGTGGCGAGTCTCGGTGGGCTGCTGCTGTTTCCGCAGGCATTCCTGAAATCCATCGCCTACGGTGCGATCGCGACGGTGACCCTGGCCGCCGTCACCGCCATCACCATCCTCCCGGCCGTGCTCGCGGTCCTCGGGCCACGGGTGGACCTGTTGGGGCTCAAGCGATTCCGTCGCACCAAATCGGCGGAGGAGCTCGACAACGGACTGCTCGCACGCACCACCGCGTGGGTGATGCGGCATCCCGGCAAGGTCGCCGTCCCCATTCTGCTCGTGCTGGTCCTGCTCATCGTGCCCATGCACAATCTCGTCTTCGGCGGCTTCAGCGAGAAGTACCTGCCGCCGGACAATCCGACCCGCATGGCGCAGGAGGAGATCGATCACTACTTCCCGCTGCGCAAATCCGATCCCATCGAGTTGGTCTTCATCGCCGACAACTCCCAGGCGGTGGGGCCGGTGTGGAATCAGGCCAATCAGGCGCCGGGACTGGTGGGGCAGTTCGACATTCCCGCGCGCTCACCCGCGCAGCCCGACATCTACCGGGCCAAGGCCGCGGTGGTGGATATCAACGACGCCGGGGCCACCATCGAATATCTCCGGTCACTGGACCTGCCCGATGGGATGACGGTCCTGGTCGGCGGGGTACCCGCTTTGCAGAAGGACACCATCGACGCCCTGCTGGTCCGGATTCCGTGGATGATCGGCCTCGTCCTGCTGGTGACCACGCTGCTGCTGTTCCTGACCTTCGGCTCGTTGGTGCTGCCGATCAAGGCCGCGCTCATGAGCGGCCTCGGCCTCGGCTCCACCCTGGGCATTCTGACGTGGATATTCATCGACGGTCACGGAGCCGGACTGCTGAACTTCACCCCGCAGCCCGGTCAGGCGAACATGCTGGTGCTGATCATCGCCATCATCTACGGTCTGTCCATCGACTACGAGGTCTTCTTGCTGTCGCGCATGGTCGAGGCGCGCGGGGCGGGCGCGACCACCGAGGAGGCGATCCGGATCGGCAACGTGCAATCCGGACGCATCATCACCGCGGCGGCGCTGATCCTGCTGGTGGTGACGGGTGCGTTCGCCTTCTCCGACCTGGTGCTCATGCAGTACATCGCCTACGGCATGATCGCGGCGCTGTTCATCGACGCCACCGTGCTGCGCATGCTGCTGGTCCCCGCCGTCATGCGTTTGCTGGGCGATCGCTGCTGGTGGGCTCCTGCCTGGATGAAGCGGATTCAGCAGCGCATCGGTCTGAGCGAGGTGGTTATCGACGACGACCAGGCTCGGCGTGGCTCCCGCGTCGACTTGGCCAAGTCCAGCACAATGTAAAAGGTGCGTACCTCGGACATGTTCATTCCAACGTAGCTGGCTATTCACCGGCTCTCATATTCGGCCGGTACTGTGCGGACGTCCAGTCGTGACGACTTCGGAGGTTGCATGAGCGAGGGCTACCGGCCCGCGGCGCGTGGACTCAGCCGCCGGTCGCTGTTCGCATCCACCGGTCTGCTCGGCCTGGCGGCTGTCGGCATGAGCGCCGTGAGCCCTCCCGCGGGCGATGTCCGGCACGTACTCGTACACAACGCGACCGAGGAGATCACGGCGACCCTGCCGGGTCCGGTGGTTCGGATCGAACGCGTGTACTCCGCGGCCCGCGGTCGTGAGGTGGACGTGGTCGCCATCGTGCCCGGGGGTGTTCCGACCGACCGCCTTCCCATGTCGATTCTGCTGCACGGTCGCAAGGGCAGCGCCCGCACCGCGGCGGTCGGGGGCCTGGCGGAGAAGTTGGCCGCCGCCGTGACCGCCGGGCGGGTCCCGCCCTTCGGCTTTCTCGCGGTCGACGGCGGTGACAACTACTGGCACGAGAACCATTCCGGTGACGATCCGATGTCCATGCTGCTCGACGAGGTGCCGCACTGGCTCGCTTCCCGTGGCCTCGCCGAGACCCCCTTCGCCTGTACCGGTGTCTCCATGGGCGGCTTCGGAGCCATGCTCTACGCCCGCCGCCGGACCGAACGCGGCAACCCCGCCCGGGCCGTCGCCGCGGTGTCTCCGGGTTTGCTCACCTCGTGGGCAGATATGAGCAGGCGCAATGCCTTCGCCAGCGAAGCCCAATGGGGAGAGTTGGACCCGCTGCGCAATATCGACAAACTCGGCCCGGCCCCCATGGCCCTCTGGTGCGGCGACCGAGATCGGTTCGTGGAGGGCTGTCGTCGGTTCATCGCACACGCCCCGTTGGAGATCGCCGCCATTACGCCGGGCGGCCACAACGACGACTACTGGCGTACCGTCACACCGGATGTGGTCCGGTTCCTGGGCGGTCATGTCGGCTGAGCCCGCGCGCTGGCGCCGAGCCACCTGCCCGTCGGGGTGTGCCGATGCCGAGGGCGTGGGAAAGGTTCTGTGACCGAAGCGAACTCGTGATGTTCACCGATGTCGGTTCCCGGGCGTGATCAACCCCGTCTCGTAGGCGAGCGCGACCAACTGCGCTCGGTCGCGGGCGTCGAGTTTGGTCAGCAGCCGCCCGACATGGGTCCGCGCGGTGGCGGGGCTCATGTGCAGCGTCGCCGCGATCTCGGAATTCGACCGTCCCGTAGCGACTTCGGCCAGTACTTCGCGTTCGCGGGCGGTGAGCCGGTCCAGGAGCTCGGCCGCTCGGGGGTGTGGTCCGGCCGCGGCGGCCCGCATCACGCGGCGGGTGACGGCGGGGGAGAGCAGGGCGTCGCCCCGCGCCACGATCCGCACCGCCTCCCGCAGCCCGTCCGGGTCGGTGTCCTTGAGCAGGAATCCGGCGGCCCCGGCGCGCATGGCCTCCAGCAGATTGTCGTCGGTGTCGAAGGTGGTGAGCACCACCACCCGGACGTCGCGCAGTTCCGGTTGCGCGACAATGTGTTTCGTCGCCGCCAGTCCGTCGCCGCCCGGCATGCGGATATCCATGAGCACCACGTCGGGCCGAGTGGCGGCGACCAGTTCCACCCCGGCCGCGCCGGTGGCTGCCTCGCCCACCACCTCGATATCGTCGGCGCGCTCCAGCAGCGCCCGCAGCCCCTCTCGCACCAGATGCTGATCGTCCACCAGCGCCACCCGGATCATGCCGCGCTCCGCACCGGTATGCGCGCCTCCACCATGAACCCTCCCTGCCGTCGATTCTCCGCGCGCAGATCGCCGCCGAGCAGTGCCACGCGTTCGCGCATGCCGATGATTCCCCAGCCGGCCGTGTCGCCTCGGGATCCGTGGCCGTCGTCGGCGATGCGCACCACCAATTCGGCGGCTTCGCGGCGTAATTCGATGTCGACGGTGCGGGCGTCCGCGTGGCGCAGCACATTGCTCAGCGATTCCTGGATCACGCGGTAGGCGGTGGCCTCGACAATGGCGGGCAGCGGGGCGGTACCGCCCGAGCGGGTGCAGGTCACCGCCGGACCGGAATCCCTTGTGACCGTGATCAGTTCGTCGAGCCGATCGAGGCCCGGGGTCGGCGGTTCGGCGGCATCCGGGGCGCGCAGGGCGTCGACGGTGGCGCGCAACTCCCGGCTCGCCTCCCGGCAGGCGGTGCGGGCGGCGGTCAGGGAGCGCTCCGCGGTGTTCGGATCGTCCCGCAGCGATTCGCGGGCCACATCGGTGTGCAGGGCGATCACCGACACCGTGTGCGCGAGCAGATCGTGCAGGTCGCGGGCGATGCGCACCCGCTGCCGCTCGACCCGGCGCGCGGCCTCGCGCTCGCGCTCCACCGCCGCCGTCCGCTCCCGCCGCTGAAGTTCGGCACGCCAGCCGCGCCGGGAGCGAATACTGTCGCCGAGCGCGATCACCGCCGCCATCAGTCCGGCCGAGGACGGAAGTTCCAGTCCGAGAACGAAACCCAGATTGTCACCCTGCACCACCCGCACGGCGGTGGAGATCGCCAGCAGGGCCAGCGCGGTGCCCGCCGCCCACCACAGCCGCCCGCGCTCCGCCGCCGAGAACAGGGCCGCCGCCACCGGCAGCGCCAACCCGATCGGCGGATAGTCGAGCATGTAGTAGACCAGCAGCGCCGCACTCGACACCAGCAGTGTGCCGACCGGCCAGCGGCGGCGCACCAGCATCAACGCGCCGAACAGCGCCCCGAAGGCATAGGCGGCCGGCGCGACCCCGGCGGCCGACCCGCCGACATTGGCGGTGATCGCCGTGCCGACCACCACCAGGGTCAGCATGCCCAGAGCGAGGTCGACCAGCCGCGCACGGTGCTCGGCGCGGTTCGTCTCGGCGTGGCCGGTTCGCGGCTCGTTCGGATGCATCTCACCAGCCCCGCTTCCCTCGTGCGCCCGCCACCGTCGCCTAGCGAGTGCGATCGGTGATCCTCGCCAGCAACCATGCCACCGCACCGGTGGCCGCACCGAGCAGCACGCCGGTGAGCACACTGCTGCCCAGGGCGAAGGCACGCATCACCAACTCCTGGGTGCCCGGCGAGAACCTGCCTTCGAGATTGCCACCCAGCCGCGGCGGATCATCGGCGAAGGCGGCGTTCCAGAGCAGCTGGTGGGTGAGCGCCAGCAGCAGGCCGTAACAGGCGCCGACCGCGAGCAGCGCCGGGAAGGGATTCGGTACCCGCCGCCACAGCACATAACCGATCCACACCGCGATCGGCACGAACACCAGCACCGCGTTGACCACCGCGGGCACCGGCCCCAGATCGTGCGCGATCACCCGGGGCACGCCCAGCGCCGCCAGCACGATCACCGCGAGCGGGGAGAGGCCGAGCGCGTTCCTCATGCGTTCCCCGGTGCTCATCCGATGCCCCCTCGGGCTCGAACCGTCCCGCGCCGTCCACTCATGCCGCCACCTCCCGAGCCGTGCGGACCTCGCTACCGATCGTCTGCCGGTACACCCGCAGGAAGCCGATGAACGCCAGCACCGCGGTCACCCCGCTCATGGCCAGCCGCACCCAGTGCCCGTTCTCGAACTCCATCGCGGTCCGCCGCAGCACCTCCGTCGAATGCACGGCCGCGCCCTCGTCGAACATGATCTCGTTGCGCGGCCAGAAGTAGAGCGCCGAGAACAGGAACTCACCCAGCACCAGCGAGCCCAGACTGCCCAGCAGCCACCAGCGTGCCCCCGGAACCCGCCAGGCCAGCACGGTGGCCGCCACCGCGGCCAGCACCGTGAGCGCCCCCATCGGCGGGAAGAAGTCCGCGGGTCCGGTCACCTCGAAGAAGTCCGACGCCTCGGCCAGCGATGCGGGCACATCGTGGAAGACATTCGGGTAGATGATGATCGTCTCCACCGCGATCCCCCCGAACGCCACCATCGCGATCCACACGTACGCCGTCGGAACGGCCAATCCGATCCACTGTTTTCGCATGTGGGCGACGGTAGGGAAGGCCAGGGGCCATTACATCGGCCCGCACGCCCCATCGGAGTACGTCATTCGACGTACACGGCCGGTCGGCTACCGCTGGCTCAGGACAACCGTGCCCCGCCGCGGTATGCGGCGGGGCACGGGAAGCAGATGCGGGCGGGAGTCAGCGGCGGCGGATGGTGCGCTGCATACCCTTCATCTTCGCGCCGGTGGGCATGGGGCCCTTGGGCAGTGCCGGGCCGCCTCGGGTGGCGAGCGCGGACAGGCGGCCCTCGATGAGTTCCATGCGCTTGGCGTCGATATTGCGGGGGAGTTTGGTGAGGAAGCGCTGCAGGTCCTTCAGCGCGACCTGGCCCTCGTCATTGCCGATGACGATGTCGTAGATGGGGGTGTCGCCGACCAGGCGGGCGACCTTCTTCTTCTCCTGGGCGAGCAGCGACTTCACTCGGCCCGGTGAGCCCTCCGCCACCAGGATCACCCCGGGCAGACCGATGACGCGGTGCACGGCGTCGAGCTGGGTGGTGGCGGCGACACCGGGAGTGACACGCCATTTGCCCTGCAGGTTGTCCAGCACCCACGCGGCCGCGCCCGCCTGCCCCTCCGCCTTGGCGTAGACGTTCTTCTGTACGCGTCGGCCGAAGATGATGAACGCCGCCAGCGCGCCGAGCAGCACGCCGATCGGCAGCAGGAACCACTGCAGATCGAAGATCAGCCCGATGATCAGGAACAGCGCCGTCACGCCGACCAGTGCGCCGATCATCAGCGGCAGCAGCAGCTTGTCTTCCTTGCGCTGCATCTGGAACGCCTGCCAGAGCTGCTGACGACGCTCCTTCGACGCCTGCTTGCGCGCCGCCTTCGCCGCGGCCTTCGCTTCCTTCGACGGCTTGCCGCCCTTACCTGCTGCCATGTCACTCAGGATAATGGCCGCGTACCCGCCGATCCCCGCCGGGATCGCGAGGTTTCGCGCGGCGTCACCGCCGCGCCCCCGCTGTCGCTCGGAAACAGCGGGCACGGCGGGCCTCGGTCGTCCGATCCACGGGTCCGGTCGCCGTGGCGTGTGCTGCCGTGTCACCGGTCGCCGTGTCATGCGGTCACCGTGTCGTCCGGCCGCATCGGTCCGTGGTGCCGAGCCCGCTGGTGCGCGGGTACCCGCAGGCCGACGGGGTGGGACTCGTCGCTCGCGCTTACGGTGGTCGGGTGACACGGGGTGTGCTGGTTGACCGGGTGCGAGCGCTCCGGTCGGCGGTGCGGTATCTGGTGATCGGCGGGGCGACGTCGCTGCTGTCGATCTTCGTTCTGGTCGCGCTGCTCGCGGCGGGCGCACTGTGTCTGGTGGGCGTGGGAATTCCCTTGCTGCCCGATGCGGTCCGAATGATCCGGCCGCTGCTCGGATTCGAGCGCACCCGGGCGGGGGAGCGGTTGGGGGAGGCGATTCCGGAGGCGTACCGGCCCTTCGCCGCACCGCTGCGGCAGCGGGTGGCCACGGTGTTCACCGATCCCGCGAACCGGCGCGATATCGGCTGGCTGTGCGTGCACGCCGTCACCGGCTCGACGCTCGCGGCATTCGCCGTCGCACTGCCGTTGAGCGCGGTCAACCAGCTGCTGATACCGCTGTACTGGCAGGCGCTGCCGCCCGGGTCGATCGCGACCTTCGGCCTTCCCGTCACCTCGTGGCCGACCGCACTGGTCAATCTCGCCTTCGCGATTCCCATCGGCGCGCTGACCCTGCTGATCCCCGCCATGGCGCGCGGGCAGGCACGGGTCGCCCGCTGGTTCCTCGCCCCCGCGCCCGATATCGCCCTCGCGGGCCGGGTCGCCGAGCTGACCGCCACCCGCGCCGCCGCCCTCGACGCCCACGGCGCGGAACTGCGCCGCATCGAACGCGATCTGCACGACGGCGCGCAGGCCCGCATCGCCGCGGTGATCATGCAGCTGGGGCTGGCCGAGCAACTGCACGACCGCGACCCCGACCGAGCCCGGGAACTCATGCGGAAGGCCCAGGACACCGCGACCGACGCGCTCGCCGAACTCCGCGACGTACTGCGCAGCGTCTACCCGCCGGTGCTGGCGGATCGCGGTCTGGCCAGCGCCGTCTCCGCCCTCGCCGCCCGCAGTCCGATTCCGTGCGCGCTGGAGGTCGCCACCACCGGCCGCTGGCCTGCCGCCGTCGAGGCGGCCGCCTATTTCGTTGTGGCGGAAGCCATTACCAATGCGACCAAACATTCCGGTGCGCGGTCGGTCACGGTCTCGATCGCCGGTGACGCCGACCTGCTCACGGTTCGGGTGCGCGACGACGGCATCGGCGCGGCCCGGGAGATCGACGGTGGTGGCTTGGCGGGCATCCGCCGTCGCGCCGAGGCACTCGACGGCCGCATGACCCTGACCAGCCCCGCGGGTGGGCCGACGGTGCTGCGGGTGGATCTGCCGTCGCGGCTGTGACCCGGGCTCGTCGCGGTCCCGGGCTGCGGTCACGCCTCGGTAGGGTGTGCGTCGTGGAGTCGCTGTGCGCGTCATGATCGCCGAGGACGATGCCCTGCTGCGGGAGGGGCTCGTCCTGCTGCTGAACACCGCCGGGATCGAGGTGATCGCGGCCGTCGACAAGCCGGCGATCTCCTGGCCGCGCTCGCGGGGGAGCGGCCCGACGCCGTGGTGGTGGATGTGCGGCTGCCGCCGACCTTCACCGACGACGGCCTGCGAGCGGCGGTGCGCGCCCGCGAGATTCACCCCGGGCTGCCGGTGCTGGTGCTCTCGGCGTACGTGGAGGACAGCTACGCCGCCGAACTGCTCGGCGACGGCGCCGGTGGTGTCGGTTACCTGCTGAAGGAACGCGTCGGCAAGGTCGCCCGCTTCCTGGACTCCCTGCGCCGGGTAGCCGACGGCGGCACGGCCATGGATCCCGAGGTGATCTCCCAACTGCTGGTGCGCCGCCAGGCCGACGACCCGCTGGCGGCGCTCACCCCGCGCGAGCGCGAGGTGCTGGCGCTCATGGCGGAGGGCCACGACAACGCCACCATCGCCGAACGCCTCGTGGTCAGTGAAGGCGCTGTGCTGAAACACATTCGGGGCATTTTCGCCAAGCTCGGGCTGGGGGCCGACGAGTCGGGGCACCGGCGGGTGCTGGCGGTGCTCGCCTACCTCAACGCGTGAGGCCCGAAACCCGGGCGGGTTTCGGGCCCGCACGTCAGTCGGCGGCGCAGGTGATATCCGACTCCGGCAGGGTGCCGTCCCGGAAGTACGCGTTCACGGCGTCGTAGACGCACGTGTTCGGATAGCGGCCGAAGATCCAGTGAATCGGCACGTCCCGCAGCGTCACCAGTCGTGACGCCGACAGCGCGCGGTGCATGCCCTCCGCATTGGCGTAGGTCGTGCGGGTGTCGCCGGTCGACTGCACGATCAGGGCCGGTACCGAATTGCCCACCACCGTGCGGGGTTCCGCGGGTGCGGCCCAGAAGGCGCAGGGCGTGATGTTGTCGGTGAACGACCCGAACACCGGTGCGGTGGTCCGCGACCGCTCGAGGTTGTTCCAGTACCAGAGCGGATCGCGCGGTGCGTCCACGTCGCCGCACATGATCGCCATCTGCGCCGAATTGTCCTCGGGCTCGGCGGAGAGCACGAAGGCGAGCCCCTGCTCCAGCTCCGGCGTGATCGCCACCGGCAGGCCCCGCGCCGCGTCCCGTAGCAGCGCCACCTGCTCGGCGACCATTCCGTACTGTCGTGGATCGTCGAGCCCGGTGAACAGCATCAGCGGCAGTTCGTGCGCGGTCACCGCGAACTCGCCGATCCGGATCGGCTGTTCCCCGGAGCGCCGCAGCAGTTCCAGCACGGTCGCCCGCACCTGCTCACGGGTGGCTCCGAGACCGTAGTCGCGCTCGTGTCCGGCGGTCCAGTCCGCCCACAGGTCCAGCGCCGCCTCATTGGCCGGACCCATATCCCGCACCATGTCCACCGGCCCGTACCGTTCCGGGTCGACCGCGCTGTCCAGCACCATCCGATCCACGCGGTCCGGGAACAGCTCGGTGTACACCGCGCCCAGATAGGTGCCGTACGAGGTGCCGAAGTAGCTGATCCGCTCGGCGTCGAGCACCGCGCGGATCACATCCATATCCCGCGCAGTATTGCGGGTGGTGATGTGCCGCAACCGTTCTCCCTCGGCGGTGGCGCAGCGCGCGGCCAGCTCGGCCTGTGACGCCACGGACGCTGCGAAGCTCGCCGCGTCCGGACCCGCCGCCTGCAGCCCGATGCCGCGCGGCCAGTCACACCGGACCGGCGCGGAGCGTCCGACTCCGCGCGGATCCATACCGATCAGGTCGTAGCTCGCCTTCACCTCGGGCGTCATGGCTGCCCCGACATCCACCATGAAGTCCAGCCCGCTGCCACCCGGACCGCCGGGATTCGACAGCATGACACCGCGTTTGCGCTCCGGATGGGCGGCGATGCGCGAGATGGCGACGGTCGTCGTCTGCCCGTCCGGCCGGCCGTAGTCGAGCGGAACGGTGACGTCGGTGCACTGCGCCCCGGCCTCGTCGAGACGTTCCTGATCGCAGGGCCGCCAGTCCACCCGCTGGTGGTGGAAGCGGTCCAGCTCGGGCCTGGCGGCGGTGTCCGCGGTGGCACAGCCGATTCCGAAGGGAAGTACCAGACACAGCGCCGCGAACCATTTACCGAAGCTCATACCGCACGCACCGGTCGCATCGGCTGATTGTGCGCCACCGGATCGGCCGTGCCCGGCCGCTCGACCGGCGTGTCGAGCTCCGCCGTGCCCGCGAGCGCCCCCGCCGGCGCCACCCGTCCGGTGCGACACCGAAATGCCCTATTGCGCACTATGATTCCTCCTGGTCGGAAGCGGGAACCGATGCGCCCGCTCACCCTTCCGAGGTTAGGAATCCGCACCGGTCACGTCAGTGCCGCACACACCCGAAGTCGACCTCCGGTACACACCCGCCCGGTGGTAGCGCCAGCACTACCATCGCGCCGCACTCGACCGTGCCGCCCGCCGTACCCGTCCGACTCTGGTCGCCGTACTCGCCGCCACCGCCCTGTCGACGGGCTGCGCCGGAATGACGATCCAGACCGCCCCGCCCGGGCCCGCCCAGACGTCAAAGCGGCCTACGCACTCTGGGTGACCCGGGCCGAGAAGGACGCCATGACGCGTGTTCTCGACGCCTGCTGACGGTCATGCGGAGGATGCGGCCTGATCGCGGATGCCGTTTGCGAGCTGCGCGGGTACCGGTTCGTGCCGCACGTAGCGGCGGGTGAAGTCGGCCGCGCCGCGGGCCAGTGAGCGCAGATCGATGGCGTAGCGGCTCAATTCGAGTTCGGGGACCTCGGCCTTGATCGCGGTGCGGCCGCCGCGCCCGATCGGTTCGGTGCCGAGCACCCGCCCTCGCCGGCTCGACAGGTCACCGAGCACCGGCCCCACGTAGTCGTCCGAAACCACCACCAGCACTTCGGCTATGGGCTCGAGCAGGTTGATGCGGGCCGCGGCGGCGGCCTCGCGCAGGGCGAGCGCGCCCGCGGTCTGGAAGGCCGCGTCGGAGGAGTCGACGGAGTGGGCCTTGCCGTCGTACAACGTCACTCGCACGTCGACCAGCGGGTAGCCCGTCACCACGCCGCGCGCGGCCTGCGCCCGCACACCCTTCTCCACCGAGGGAATGAACTGGCGCGGCACGACTCCGCCCACCACCTTGTCCACGAACTCGATACCGGAGCCCTCCGGCAGCGGCTGCACCTCGATCTCGCAGATGGCGTACTGACCGTGGCCGCCCGACTGTTTCACATGCCGCCCGCGGCCGGTGGCGGCGCCGGCGAAGGTCTCCCGCAGCGCCACCCTGTGCTCGACCACATCGACCTGTACGCCGAACCGGGTGCGCAGCCGCTCGAGCGCCACCTCGCGGTGCGCCTCACCCAGACACCACAGCACCAGCTGCCGGGTATCGGGATTCTGTTCCAGCCGCACCGTCGGATCCTCGGCCACCAGACGGCTCAGGCCCTGGGAGAGTTTGTCCTCATCGGCCTTGGAATGCGCCGCGATGGCCACCGGCAGCAGCGGATCGGGCAGCGCCCACGGCTCGATGAGCAGCGGAGCGTCCTTGGCCGAGAGGGTGTCGCCGGTTTCCGCGCGCGACAGTTTGGTGACACAGGCGATATCGCCCGCGATGGCTTGACCGAGCGGTCGCTGCTGCTTGCCGAACGGTGCGGAGACGGCCCCCACCCGCTCATCGGCGTCGTGAGTGGTGGTCTCGGACGGCCCGTGCCCGCACACGTGCACGGTGTCGTCGGTGCGCAGCGTGCCGGAGAACACCCGCACCAGCGACATCCGGCCGACATACGGATCGGAGGAGGTGCGGATCACTTCGGCGGCCAGAGGCCCCATCGGATCGCAGACCAGCGGTTCGGGCGTGCCCCCGGTGGTTCCCGTCGCGGAGACGGGATGTTCGGCGGGCGTGGGGAATCCGCGCGTGATCAGCTCCAGGATCTCCATGGTGCCCAGCCCCTGCCGCGCCCCCTCCGGTGGCGGCGCGGCGATCAGCACGGGATGGAAACTGCCTCGTGCGACGGCCTTTTCGAGATCGGCTTCCAGGGTGGCGAGGTCGATGTCCTCGCCACCGATGTAGCGGTCCATGAGGGTCTCGTCCTCGCTCTCGGCGATGATGCCCTCGATGAGCCGGTTGCGCGCCTCCTCGAGCTGCGCCACCTGGTCCGGGGTGGCGGGTGTTTCGGTGTGCGCACCGGCGGAGTAGTCGTAGACGTGCTGGGAGAGCAGATCGATCAGCCCCAGCACCGGCCGGTGGCCGTCGGCGGCCTTCCCCCCGTAGACCGGGAGGTGCAGCGGCAGTATGGATTCCGCGGCTCCGCCGCCCAGGATGTCGCGACAGGTCTCGGTCATCTCGTCGAAGTCCGCGCGCGCGGTGTCGAGGTGGGTGAGCACGATGGCGCGCGGCATGCCCACTCTGGCGCATTCCTCCCACAGCGCGAGCGTCGGCCCGCTCACCCCCTCCACCCCGGCGGCGGCCGAGAGCACGAAAAGGGCCGCGTCCGCCGCGCGCAGACCGGCCCGCAATTCCCCGACGAAGTCCGCGTAGCCGGGGGTGTCCAATAGGTTGATCTTGTACTGCTCCCACCCCATCGGCACCACCGACAGTTGTACCGACCGGTGTTGTCGCTGTTCGATGTCGTCGTAGTCGGACACCGCGGTCCCGTCCTCGACCCGACCACATCTGGGCACCGCCCCCGTGGCCACCGCCAGCGCCTCCACCAGCGTGGTCTTCCCGGACCCGCTGTGCCCGACCAGCACCACATTGCGTATGTCCTCCGGCCGGTCGGCCGTCACTGCCCTACCGTTCGCGCCTGCCGACGCACTCGTCTTCTCGACCATCTGGCTCGCTCCCCTGGTCGCCACGTGCGGTACTTCGAGCTTCCCACCAGGGAGCGGATCGCGTCCACGAATCGGCCGATACGCCTTCTTGCGTTGGATACGACGATGGCCCGGACACTGTCCGGGCCATCGTCGACAGGTCTGTGCCGCGGCTCAGGAACCGAAGCGGGCCAGCACCGAGGTGGCCTCCTGCGAGGCGGTGCCCTCCTCGGCGAGATGCGCCATCTCGGGCGCGATCTCGCGGCCGTGGTGCCGCATGGCCTGGGCGTAGAGGCGACCCGCGCGGTAGGAGGAGCGGACCAGCGGGCCCGCCATGACACCGGCGAAGCCGATCTCCTCGGCCGTGCGGGAGTGCTCGACGAACTCCTCCGGCTTGACCCAGCGGTCCACCGGGTGGTGGCGCGGCGACGGGCGCAGGTACTGGGTGATGGTGAGGATGTCGCAGCCCGCCTCGTGCAGGTCGCGCATGGCCTGGGTGACCTCGTCCGGGTTCTCGCCCATACCCAGGATGAGGTTGGACTTGGTGACCAGCCCGGCCTCGCGGGCGGCGGTGATCACGGCCAGGGAGCGCTCGTAGCGGAAGGCGGGGCGGATGCGCTTGAATACGCGCGGCACCGTCTCCACATTGTGGGCGAGCACCTCGGGACGGCTGGAGAACACCTCGGCCAGCTGGTCCGGGTCGGCGTTGAAGTCGGGGATGAGCAGCTCCACGCCGGTGTGCGGGTTGAGCCGCTTGATGGCGCGCACGGTTTCGGCGTACAGCCACGCGCCGCCGTCGTCCAGGTCGTCGCGGGCCACACCGGTGACGGTCGAGTAGCGCAGCCCCATGGCCTGCACGCTCTCGGCCACGCGGCGCGGTTCGTCGCGGTCCAGCGCCTTGGGCTTACCGGTGTCGATCTGGCAGAAGTCGCAGCGGCGGGTGCACTGGTCACCGCCGATCAGGAAGGTGGCCTCGCGGTCTTCCCAGCACTCGAAGATGTTGGGACAGCCCGCTTCCTCGCAGACCGTGTGCAGCCCTTCGCGTTTCACCAGGCCCTTGAGTTCGGAGTACTCCGGACCCATGGTGGCGCGGGTGCGAATCCATTTGGGCTTGCGCTCGATCGGGGTCTCGGCGTTGCGCGCCTCGATGCGGAGCAGCTTGCGGCCCGCGGGTGCGGCGGCGCGCTCGGACGCGGCGGGTGCCGTGGAGCCCGCCGCAGGGTCGGCCGCGGTCGGGTTGTTCGATGTCGGGGTGTCGACGGAGGTCACTTCTTCGACTCTACGCTCGTGATCTTCGGCTCGTGGAGGGCCCTCAGGCCTCGACTTTCGCCGGACCGCTCGCCTCGGACTTCGACCCCGACGCCGCCTCCGGCCGCGGCTCGGCCACCTTGGCGGTCTCACGGGCGACGACGTGCTCGCTCACCGGCAGCTCCCCGTCGAGGGCCCGCGCGATGGCCTCGGCCACCAGCGGTCGCACCTCGGCCACGGTCACCTCGCGCCCCAGTTCCCGGGTCAGCGTGGTCACCCCGGCATCGCGGATTCCGCACGGCACTATCGTCTGGAAGCCGTCCAGCGCCGAATTGCAGTTGAACGACACCCCGTGCAGGGTGACGCCGCGCTGCACCCGCACCCCGATGGCGGAGATCTTGCGTTCGGGCTGGAAGTCGTTCGCGGGCACCCACACTCCCGAACGGCCCTCCACGCGACCGGCGTGCAGTCCCAGCTGCCCGCACACGTGGATGATGGCCTCCTCGAGCCGTCGCACGTAGGCGACCACGTCGACGGGTTCGGCCAGGCGGACGATCGGATAGCCGACCAGCTGCCCGGGCCCGTGCCAGGTGATCTTGCCGCCCCGGTCCACCTCGATCACCGGGCTGCCGTCGATCGGCATGTCCTCGGGTTCGGTGCGGCGGCCCGCGGTGAAGACCGACGGATGTTCGAGCAGCAGCAGCCGATCCTGGCCGATGCCCTCGGCGCGTTCGGCGGCGATCGCGCGCTGGCGGTCCCAGGCGAGGGTGTAGTCGATCAGACCCAGATCCTCGACCAGCAGCGGCGTGCTGTCGTAGCGGGCCGAGACGCCGGTGGCCGGGGTTGCGGCGGGGGTGCTCGGGGCGGGGGTGGTGCGCTCGCTCACGACTGTGACGTTACGCCATCGCCGAGGACGAGTTGCATGAGTGTCAGATCCATCCAGCGGCCGAACTTGTGCCCGACCTCGGGTAGTTGTCCGACGATCGCGAAGCCGAACTTCTCGTGCAGGGCGATGGAGGTGGTGTTGCCGGATTCGATGGCGGCGATCATGGCGTGCACGCCGCCCCGGCGAGCCCGCGCCAGCAGTTCGCTCATCAGCGCGGTGGCCACGCCGCGCCGGTGGAACCGGTCGGAGACGTAGACCGAGTTCTCCACGGAGAAGCGGTATCCCGACTTGGGCCGGAACTGTCCATAGCTGGCGTATCCGGCGACCGCGCCGTCGATCTCGGCGACCAGGATGGGGCATCCGGCATCGGTGCGGGCCTGGAACCAGGCCGTGCGCTCGCCGAGATCGGCGAGTTCGGTATCCCAGATGGCTGTGGTCTCGGCGATGGCGTGGTTGTGGATCACCAGGATTTCCGGCAGATCGCTCGGGCGGGCGTCGCGCACCAGCAGGTCGGCCGGTGCGAGCACGGCGGGGGATGGGGCGTCGCTCACCCGTTCACGGTAGCCAGCGCCGTGCTGTGACGCCGCTCTCGCCCGGCTATCGGTCCAGGCAGGCGAGGAATTCGGTGGTATCGCCCAGCCGCGGCACGCACTGGAACGGGTTGTCGAAGTCCGGAATCGAATACCCGGCGGTGAGGATGGCGAGAGTGAGGACCAATTCGCCGGCGATCAACTTGAAATCAATGGTTTTGAACATGGCGGTCACGCCCGTCTCGCTCGGCGGCCCGCTTACCTGCAGCAACGGGTCTTACGTGGGGTTATCCATGGTAGCTACTGACGGGTTACCCGGCTATAGCCGCGCGAAACAGGGCACGCCCCAGTGGTGGCACCGGTCAGGGTCAGCGGTCGCGGTCAGCGGTCGCCGAGGGCGGCGAGCGCCGCGCCGATGGTGGGGTGCGTGAAGGTGTAGCCGCTCTCCTCGAGGACGGCGGGAATCGCACGCTGGCCGTGCAGGACGGCCTCGTCCGCGAACTCGCCGAGGGCCAGGCGCAAGGCGAAGCCGGGGACCACGAACGGGGCGGGCCGGTGCAGCGCGCGCCCCAGCGCCCGGTTGAACTCGGCATTGGTGACCGGAGCGGGGCCGACCATGTTCACCGGCCCGGAGACGGCCGGTCGGGTGAGGGCGTGCACGATGCCGCCGATCTCGTCGTCGAGCGAGATCCACGGCATGTACTGACGACCGTTGCCGATACGGCCGCCCAGTCCGAGGGAGTACAGCGGCCGCAGCATGCCGAGCATGCCGCCGTGCGCGGACATGACCACCGCACTGCGCAGCAGCACGGTACGCGTTCCGGCGTCCACGGCCGGTTGCGTCGCGGCCTCCCAGTCCCGGCACAGCGCCGCCAGGAATCCCGTTCCGGCCGGGTCGCTCTCGGTGAGCACCCGGTCACCGGTATCCATGCCGTAGTAGCCGATGGCACTGGCGTTGACCAGCGTCGGCACCCCGGCGGCGGCGACCGCCGAGGCCAGCACATCGGTGGGGATGATGCGGCTGTCGCGCAGCTCCTGCTTGAAGCTGCCGGTCCAGCGCCGCCGCCCGATGCTGGCGCCGCAGAGGTTCACCACGGCGTCGGCATCGCGCAGCGCGCGCTGGTCCAGGTCGGCGCGGGCCGGGTCCCAGGAGAACTCGTCGCGGGCGCGCACGGGACGGCGCACGAGGCGCGCCACCTCGTGCCCGTCGCGGCGCAGTGCCGCGACCAGTGCCGTCCCGATCAGCCCGGAGGACCCGGCCACCACGACCTTCATGACTACAGGCCGAGATCGCCCTCGAAGGCCGCCTCTTCCAGCCGGTGTCGGATGGTGGTGAGGAAGCGGCCGGCGTCGGCGCCGTCGATGAGCCGGTGGTCGTAGGTCAGCGGCAGGTACGCCATGGAGCGGATGCCGATGGCCTCACTGCCGTTGTCGCTGATCACCATGGGGCGCTTGACGATCGCGCCGGTGCCCAGCATGGCGGCCTGCGGCGGCACCAGGATCGGGGTGTCGAACAGCGCACCCTGCGAACCGATGTTGGTGATGGTGAAGGTGCCGCCCGACAGCTCGTCCGGCTTGAGGCCGCCGGTGCGCGCCCGGTTGGCGATATCGGCGATGGCCCGGGCCAGTCCCGCGAGGGACAGGTCGTTGGCGTTGTGGATGACCGGGGACAGCAGACCCTGCTCGGTGTCGACCGCGATGCCGAGGTTGACCACCGAGTGGTAGGTGATCTCCTTCTTCTCCGGGTCGTAGGAGGCGTTCACGTTCGGGTGCACGCCCAGTGCCTCGATGGCGGCCTTGGCGAAGAACGGCAGGAACGTGAGCTTGACGCCCTCGCGCTGCTGGAAGGAGTTCTTGGCCTTGGCCCGCAGCGCCGCGATCTTGGTGAGGTCGGCCTCGTGCACCTGGGTGAGCTGCGCGGTGGTCTGCAGCGACTCCAGGGTCTTGGTGGCGGTGATCTGCCGGATGCGGCTGGCCTTCTGGGTGGTGCCCGGAAGGTGGGCCAGCTGCGGGCGCGGGGCCGCGGTGGCGGCGGGCGCGGCGGCAGCGGGAGCCGACGGGGCGGCGGCGGCCGGGGCCGGGGCCTTCTTGGCCTCGGCGGCGGCGAGCACATCCTGCTTGCGGATGCGGCCGCCGACACCGGAGCCGTTCACGGAGGCGAGGTCGACGCCGTGCTCGGCGGCGAGCTTGCGCACCAGCGGGGTGACGTAGGGTCCGCCGCCACCGTTGCTGGAGGGCTCCTCGGCCGGGGTCGCACCGGCGGGGACCGGGGCGGGCTTCTGCTCGGGGGCGGGCGCTGGGGCGGGCTTGGGCGCCGCGGCGGCGGGCTGCGGAGCGGGCTCGGGCTTGGGTTCCGGCTTCGGCTCGGGGGCCGGGGCGGGAGCCGGGGCCGGGGCGGGCGCGGAAGCCGGTGCGCCACTGCCGATCACGCCGAGTTGGCCGCCGACATTGACCACATCGTCTTCCTGCGCGGTGATCTCGAGCAGGGTGCCCGCGACGGGCGAGGGGATCTCGGTGTCGACCTTGTCGGTGGAGACCTCGAGCAGCGGCTCGTCGACCGCGACCTGATCG
>NZ_BAGD01000052.1 GCF_000308635.1 Nocardia otitidiscaviarum NBRC 14405
CTCGTCCCCGCCGGAACAAAATTCGTGCTCTGGATTCACTACCCGAACACACTCACCAGCACCACCGACGATTACCCATGGATCAAGGGCGTAGCCCGCCGGTCATGAGCCGCAAGGAGATTCACCATGTCCAGCACAACCGCCGTCAAGAACGCTCAAGCCAACAACTGGGCATCCCTCGGCGCGAGCTACAGCCTGCACACCGCCGACCCTGGTGTCGACGGCACCGCGAACGAAGCCAGCGGCGGCGGCTACGCCCGCCAAACAACCACCTGGGGCGCAGCGGCCGGCGGCGTCGTCACCGGCTCACAGCTCGTATTCACCGTCAACGCGGGCACCTACACCCACATGTGCCGCTGGAACGGTACGACGCTGCTCAATATCCTCGACACCCCCGACGCGACCGTGTCTCCGGCCGGTGAGGTCAAGGTGACCCCGTCCTACACCTACCCGGCGAGCGCCGACTAGCCATGCTGCCGTTTCCCGGCCCGGACACCCGCACGGCATCGCTTCCCGGCCCGGACGCGCACACCGTGCCGTTCCCCGGAGCGGATGCCCGCGCGGTTGGGTTCCCCAGTCTGGGGCCGTCCACGGTGCCGTTCCCCGGCCCGGACATGCGGGCCGGAGTCTTTCCGCCCCCGCCGCTGTTCGTCGTCGAGCTGCTCGCACCCGCGCTCGGAGGCGGCGT
>NZ_BAGD01000051.1 GCF_000308635.1 Nocardia otitidiscaviarum NBRC 14405
TCGGCTACCGGGTGTGGGCCAGTGCGCCGCCCTTCAGGGCGGTGGTGAAGGTCCACGCGGGAGGGCCGCCGAGGCCCGAGTGTGCTCTAGACCGGACGGTCCTGCTGTTCGATGTACTGCCGCACGATCGACAGCGGCGCACCGCCGACCGACCCGGCGAAGTAGGAACCCGACCACAACCGGTTTGCGCGCCAGTAATGGCGCACGAGGTCGGGGAACTCTTGGCGCAGCCGTCGAGAAGACACCCCCTTGAGCGAGTTCACGAGCTTGGACACAGCGACCTTCGGGGGGAAGTTCACCAGCAGGTGCACATGGTTGGCCTCGCCGTTGAACTCGACCAGCTCGACCTCGAAGTCGGAGCACACCGCCCGCATGATCTCCTCGGCCCGTTTCAGGTGCCGGTCGGTGAAGACCGGATGCCGGTACTTCGTCACGAAAACCAAATGCGCGTGAAGTATGAAAACACAATGCCTGCCTGTGCGTATGTCACTGTACTCGCCCACAAACCAATACGGTTCAGTGTGAATTGTGCAGCTCCGGTACAACTTCCGCGTCTACCCGACGCCCGGCCAGCGGATCGCGCTGGGACAGGCGTTCGGGTGCGCGCGGGTCGTGTACAACGACGGACTGCGTGCCCGGCGGGAGGCATTCGAGTCCGGACAGCGGATCGGCGACGCCGAACTGTCCACACGGTTGACCGAGGCGAAGAACACTCCGGAACGTGCGTGGCTGTCGGAGGTTTCGTCGGTGGTGTTGCAGCAGGCGTTAGCCGACTTGAACAGCGCCTACCGGAATTTCTTCGCCTCGGTCACCGGGAAACGCAAGGGCGGCAAGGTCGCCCCGCCACGGTTCCGGTCCCGCAAGGACAACCGGCAAGCGATCCGGTTCACGCGCAACGCCCGGTTCGTTGTGACGGCGGCGGGGAAGCTGCGCCTGCCGAAGATCGGCGACGTCCCGGTCCGCTGGTCGCGGGAGCTGCCGTCGGCCCCGTCGTCGGTGACGATCATCCGGGACGCGGCGGGCCGGTACTTCGCGTCGTTCGTGGTCGACGTGGACCCGCGACCGTTGCCGTCGGTCGATTCCGAGCTCGGTATCGACCTGGGCCTGTCGACGTTCGCGGTCGGGTCGGACGGGAAGATGATCACCTCCCCGCGTTTCCTGCGGCAGGCCGAACGCCGCCTACGGAAGGCGCAGAAAGCGTTGTCCCGCAAGGACAAGGGCTCCAAGAACCGGGCGAAGGCCCGGCGCAAGGTCGCTCGCGCTCACGCGAAAGTGGCCGACACCCGGCGGGATTGGGCACACAAGCAGTCCACGATGATCATCCGCGATAACCAAGCGGTGTACGTCGAGGACCTGTGCATCAAAGGATTGGCTCGCACCCGCCTGGCGAAGTCGGTGCACGATGCCGGGTGGGGCATGTTCGTTCGCATGCTGGAGGAGAAAGCCGCCCGGTACGGGCGGCAGTTCTCCAAGGTGGATCGCTGGTTCCCGTCCACCCG
>NZ_BAGD01000050.1 GCF_000308635.1 Nocardia otitidiscaviarum NBRC 14405
GATCGCCGCGCCCATTCCCGCGGGTGTGGCCAGCGGTATGCGCGTGCGACTGGCCGCGCAGGGCGAGGTCGGCCCCGGCGGTGGCCCGGCCGGTGATCTGTACGTCGAGATCGTGGAGCAGCCGCACGACACCTTCGTGCGCGACGGCGACGATCTGCACTGCACCATCCGCGTACCCATGGTGGACGCGGCGCTGGGCGCGACGGTGGTCATCGACACCATCCTCGACGGTCCGGTGGAGCTCACCATTCCGGCGGGCACCCAGCCCGGCGAGGTGTCGGTGCTGCGCGGCCACGGCATGCCCAAGCTGCGTGCCAACTCCCGCGGCGATCTGATCGCACACCTGGACATCGTCATCCCGAGCAAGCTGGACGGCAAGCAGACCGATCTGCTGCGCAAGTACAAGGGCCTGCGCGGTAACGAGCGCACCGAGGTGCTGACGGCCCAGTCCGAGCACAACAGCGGACTGTTCGCCCGGCTGCGCGCCTCCTTCAGCGGACGCTGACCCGGTGGCCGCCACCGTCTTCTACCTGGACGAGGTCCCCGAACCGGGCGGCACCGCCGTCCTGGACGGTCCGGAGGGGCGGCACGCCGCCACGGTGCGTCGCATTCGGGTGGGTGAGCCCATCACCCTCTCCGACGGGCACGGGGTCCTCGCCGAATCGGAAGTGGTGGCGGCACAGAAGGATCGGCTGGAACTGAAGGTCCTCGGCCGCCGGGTCGCCGATCCGGCGACCCCGCAGGTGACGGTCGTCCAGGCGTTGCCCAAGAGCGACCGCTCCGAACTGGCCGTGGAACTCATGACCGAGGCGGGCACGGACGCCATCGTCCCCTGGCAGGCCGCCCGCTGCGTCTCCAATTGGGAAGCCAAGGCGCACAAGGCCGTCGAGAAATGGCGCAGTGCCGCCAAACAGGCCGCCCGCCAGTCCCGGCGCGCCTACATCCCCGACGTGGCCGACCTGCACCGCACCGCCGACGTGCTGGACCTGGTCCGCACGGCCAAGGCCGCGGGCGCGGTGGTGGCCGCCCTGCACGAATCCGGCACCGGCCGCTTCACCCGCCTGCCCTTCGCCGACGCACCCGAGATCGTGCTCATCGTCGGCCCCGAAGGCGGCCTGGACGATACCGAACTGACCGCCCTCGCCGCCGCGGGCGCGGACACCGTCCTACTCGGCCCCACCGTGCTGCGCACCTCCACCGCCGCGGCCGTCGCCCTCGGCGCACTGGGCGCGCTGACACCCCGCTGGTAGCCGGATCACGGGCGTTCGCGCAGCGGCACCGCCAGCAGCGCCGCCGCGCCGATGAGTACGGCCACGTAGGCGGCGAGCCCGGCCCACCCCCGGTGGCCGAATGCCAGGCCCGCCGCGCCGCCGATGACCGAAT
Organism: Nocardia otitidiscaviarum NBRC 14405; assembly: GCF_000308635.1. GTDB lineage: Bacteria > Actinomycetota > Actinomycetes > Mycobacteriales > Mycobacteriaceae > Nocardia > Nocardia otitidiscaviarum. The sequence continues at coordinate 1,384 of NZ_BAGD01000050.1, forward strand.
TGCCCAGGTAGTAGGCGAAGACGTAGAGGGACGACGCGGCGGCGCGGTTGCCGGCGGCGGCCGTGCCCACCCAGCCGCTGGCCACCGCGTGCGCGCCGAAGAAGCCCGCGGTGCAGAGCAATACGCCGAGCAGGAGCAGCGGCAGCCGGTCGGGCAGGGTGAATGCGACGCCGACCGCCATCGCCAGGATCGCCGCGACCAGGACGCGGTGCCGACCGTGGCGGTCGGCCCAGCGGCCCGCGAGGGTGGCCGCCGCGGTGCCCGCCAGATACATGGCGAAGACCGAACCCGCCACGGACTCGGACAATTCGAACGGCGGTCGGGTGAGGCGGAACCCCAGGAAGTTGTACATGGCGGTGAATCCGCCCGCCAGCACGAAGGCCGTGCCGAACAGCGGAAGCAGGGTGCGGTGGCGCAGATGGCCCGCGAGATCCGCTGCGAGCGTGCGGATATCGGTGGCGACCGGGGTGAAGTGCCGCGAGGGTGGCAGCACCCGCACGAACCACGCCGTGCACAGCGCCGCCGCCACCGCCAGCATCGCCCCCGCCCAGCGCCACGAGGCCGCCTCCAGGGTCACCGCCGGAATCAGCCGCCCGGCCAGACCGCCCACGCTGGTCCCGGACACGTACACGCCCATGGCCGCGCCCAATCCGGCCCCGCCGATCTCCTCGGCCAGATACGCCATGGCCACGGCGGGCACCCCGGCCAGCGCGAGCCCCTGGAGCGCGCGCCCGACCAACAGCACGTCGAGCGTCGGCGCGAAGGGCAGCAGCAGCCCGATCGCGCAACTCGCCACCGCCGACGCCCGCATCACCCGGGTGCGCCCGAATCGGTTCGACAGCACGCTCACCGGCACGATCGCCAGCGCCAGCAGTCCCGTGGTGAGCGAGACCGCCAGCGCCGCATGCGCCGGAGCCGCCCCGAACGCCGCCGACAGGCTGGGCAGCAGCGCCTGGGCGCTGTACATCGACGCGAAGGTGGTCAAACCCGCCGCGAACAGGGCGAGGATGATGCGCTTGTCCCGGGACGCGGTCTCGGTGGCCGCCGCGATGCTCATGTTGCCCACCATGCGCACACCGGGCATGACAAAGGAAATGCATAATGAATCGGAAGTTGATGCTGAATCGGTATTTGTGCAGCTAATCGGCGGAGGGACGAGTATGGGCAGTGACGATCTGCACTGGTTCATCACGCTCGCCGAACTCGAGCGGGTGGGCGCGGCCGCCGAACGCCTGCACCTGACCCAGCCGACCCTGTCGCGCATGCTGGCCCGCCTGGAGCGCCGCCTCGGTGTGCACCTGTTCGACCGGCACGGAAAACGCCTCACGCTCAACGACTTCGGGCGCGTCTACTACGAGCACGCACGACGCGCCCGCGCCGAACTCGAGGCCGCGGAGCGGGAACTCGCCGACCTCGCGCACCCCGCCAAAGGCGTGGTGCGGTTGGCCTTTCAGCATTCTCTGGGCGCGCGTCTGGTCCCCGAACTGATCGCGGGCTTCCGTCGCCGCACCGGGCGCATCACCTTCACCCTGAGCCAGGACGCGGCCGATGTGGTGACCGCGGCGGTGCTCGACGGCCGCGCCGATCTGGGCCTGGTCTCGCCCAAACCGGCCGCGCCCGGACTGGGCTGGCGGCCGCTGCTGCGCCAGCAGCTGGCGTTGGCGGTGCCCGCCGACCATCGGCTCGCCGGGCGGCGACAGGTCGGCCTGGCCGATGCCGCCGATGCCGAATTCATTGCCATGCACCCGGGTTTCGGCATGCGTCGGGTGCTCGACGACCTGTGCGCCGCCGCCGACTTCCGCCCCCGCATCGGCTTCGAATGCAGCAATCTCGGCACCATCGCGGGTCTGGTCGCGGTGGGTCTCGGGGTGGCGCTGCTGCCGCTCGAGGACCCGCGTATCACCGGCCTCCAGCCGGGGCTGACGTTGCTGCCGCTGACCGATTCGAATGCCCTGCGAACCGTCGGCATGATCTGGGTGCCCGGCGCCGCGCCGTCGGAGGCGGTGCGGCGGTTCCGCGATTTCACCCTCGACTGGGCGGCGGCGCGCCCCGGTCACCAGCCCGCCTCGACCGGGTGACGGTCTCGCAGCGGCACTGCCGGTAGCAGCATATTCACTGGGCGCTGTCGGTGGACGGCGCTAAACTTTCATCAACGAAGGTGACGTTCGAGACCGGAAAGCAGGCTATAGCCACTTTTGAGAACACCAGGCGAAAACGGCGACCAGACCACTCCCGTCGCGGGCATCGGGGCCGGCGGCAACGGGTCCGGACCGGCGGGGCGGACCGTACGTTCGAGCATCGAACTCGCACCGGAATCGGTGTTCGGATTCCTGGGTTCGGCGGATGAGAACCTGCGTGAACTCGAACGCCTGCTCGACGCCGACATCCATGTCCGCGGCAATTCCGTCACTCTCACCGGCAAACCGGCCGACGTGGCTCTCGCGGAGCGCGTCATCGCCCAGCTGGTGGCGCTCACCGCGCGCAACCGGGTGGTGACCCCCGAGGCGGTCCGGCACACGTACTCCATGCTCACCGAGGGTTCCTCGGATTCCCCGGCGGAGGTGCTGAGCCTGGACATCCTGTCCCGGCGCGGCAAGACCATCCGGCCCAAGACGCTCAATCAGAAGCGCTACGTCGACGCCATCGACGAGCACACCATCGTGTTCGGCGTGGGTCCGGCCGGTACCGGCAAGACCTACCTCGCCATGGCCAAGGCCGTGCAGGCATTGCAGACCAAACAGGTCAACCGCATCATCCTGACCCGGCCCGCGGTCGAGGCGGGGGAGCGGCTGGGCTTCCTGCCGGGCACGCTCAACGAGAAGATCGACCCGTACCTGCGCCCGCTCTACGACGCCCTGCACGACATGATGGATCCCGAGGCCATTCCCAAGCTCATGGCCGCGGGCGTCATCGAGGTCGCGCCGCTGGCGTACATGCGTGGTAGAACGCTGAATGATTCCTTCATCATCTTGGACGAGGCGCAGAACACCACGGCCGAGCAGATGAAGATGTTCCTCACCCGGTTGGGCTTCGGTTCCAAGATCGTGGTGACCGGTGACATCACCCAGGTCGATCTGCCCAGTGGTGCGCGGTCGGGGCTGCGGGCGGCGACGGAGATCCTCGACGGCATCGAGGACATCCATATCTCCGAGCTCACCAGCGCGGATGTGGTCCGCCACCGGCTGGTCGGGCAGATCGTGGACGCCTACGACCGGTTCGAGGCGGAGACGCGCCCGCAGGTGACGGCGCACTATCCGGGCAATCGCGCGCAGCGGCGTGCCGCGAGCCGAGCGGAGCGGCGCTGAACTCGGCCGATAGGCTGAGCGGGTGAGCATCGAGATCGCCAATGAATCGGGTATGGACGTATCCGAAGAGGAGCTGGTCAGTGTCGCGCGTTTCGTGATCGGCCAGATGGACGTGCATCCGGCGGCCGAACTGTCGATGGTGCTGGTCGATCTCGACACCATGGCCGATCTGCACATGCGCTGGATGGACCTGCCCGGTCCCACCGACGTCATGTCGTTCCCCATGGACGAACTGGAGCCGGGCGGGCGTCCCGACGCCGGTGAGCCCGGCCCCTCCATGCTGGGCGATATCGTGCTGTGCCCCGAATTCGCGGCCCAGCAGGCCACCAAGGCCGGACATTCCGTCGACCACGAGTTGGCGCTGCTGACCGTGCACGGCGTCCTGCACCTGCTCGGCTACGACCACGCGGAGCCGGAGGAGGAGAAGGAGATGTTCGCCCTGCAGGCGTCGCTGCTGGAGGGCTGGTACGAGAGTGTGCGCGAGGCCCAGCGGCGCGCCGAACTGGCCGAGCGGGATGCGCGGCTGCTCGGCAAGACCGGCTTCACCGCGCCCGGAGATCCCTTGGACCCGGCGTGAATTCACTGTTTCTGCTGGCGCTGGCGATCGTGCTGGTGCCATTGGGTGGTATTTTCGCGGCGCTCGACTCCTCGCTGAACACCATTTCGGCGGCCCGGGTGGACGATATGGTGCGGGCCGAGCGGCCCGGCGCGGCGCGGCTGGCACACATCATCACCGATCGGCCCCGCTATGTGAACCTCATGGTGCTGCTGCGGGTGCTGTGCGAGATCACCGCGACGGTCCTGCTGGCCGCGGTCCTGCTGGACTGGATGGATCAGCTGTGGGCGCTGGTCGTCACCGCCGCCGTCATGGTGCTGGTGGACTACCTGGTGATCGGGGTCGGGCCGCGCACACTGGGTCGTCAGCACGCGTATTCGCTCGCGCTGGCGGCGTCCTTGCCGTTGCAGGCGATCGGCACCCTGCTCGGTCCGGTGAGCCGGCTGCTCATTCTCATCGGCAATGCCATCACCCCCGGTAAGGGATTCCGCAACGGCCCCTTCGCCTCCGAGATCGAACTGCGCGAGGTGGTCGACCTCGCCGGTGAGCGCGGCGTGGTGGCCGACGACGAACGCCGCATGATCCAGTCGGTCTTCGAACTCGGCGACACCGCGGCCCGCGCGGTCATGGTGCCGCGCACCGAAATGGTGTGGATCGAGTCGGAGAAGACCGTGGCGCAGGCGATGTCGCTGGCGGTGCGGTCCGGGCACTCCCGGATTCCGGTGATCGGCGAGAACGTCGACGACATCGTCGGCGTGGTGTACCTGAAGGATATGGTGCCCTACGCGGATCGCAGCCGGAAGGTCCGCGTGCACGAGGTGATGCGCGCGGCCGTCTTCGTACCGGATTCCAAACCGCTCGACGATCTGCTCGACGAGATGCAGCGCCGCCGCAATCACATGGCGGTGCTGGTGGACGAATACGGCGGCATCGCCGGACTGGTCACCATCGAGGACGTGCTCGAGGAGATCGTCGGCGAGATCGTGGACGAGTACGACCAGAACGAGGTGCCCGACGTCGAGGACCTCGGCAACGGCAAATACCGCGTCTCCGCCCGACTGTCGGTCGAGGACCTGGGCGAGCTGTTCGGTATGGCGATCGAGGAGGAGGACGTCGACACCGTCGGCGGGCTGCTCGCACACGAATTGGGACGCGTGCCGCTGCCGGGTTCGAAAGCGGTGGCGCACGGACTGGTGCTGAAGGGGGAGGGCGGATCCGACGCCCGCGGCCGGGTGCGGGTGCACACGGTCGTGGTGAAGCGGGCCGCCGAGAAGACCGGTGCCGAGAAATCCGATGCCGGTAGGTCCACATCGGAACGGGTCGACGGCGAATCGGCCGGAGTGAACGGCGTCGGCGGGTCCGGCGCGAATGAGGATGGAGAGGCCGATGATTGAACTGGATGCCGAGGACAACAAGCTGCTGATCCTGGCGCGCGGGGCCATGGGCCGCACCGGGTGGTCCGGCGGGGCGGCGATCCGGGACACCGACGGGCGCACCTACGCCGCCGGTGAGGTATCGCTGCACGCCCTGCGGCTGACCGCGCTGCAGGCCGCCGTCGCGGCCGCGATCTCCAGTGGCGCCGAGGGTTTCGAGGCGGCGGTGGTGGTCGGCAGCCCGTTCTCCGACCGGGGGGTGGCCGCCGTACGCGAGGTGTCGGAGACGGCGAGGATCATCTTCTCCGATGCCAAGGGCAAGGTCTTCGACATTGTCGACGGGCCCGTGGAGGGCGATCCCGCCCAGCGCTCCGGCGTACCGGAGAGCTCCGACGCACATACCGGATCCGAGGTGTTCGAATGAGTGAATTCCGTTCGGGTTTCGTCTGTTTCGTGGGACGGCCGAATACCGGCAAGTCCACGCTCACCAATGCCATGGTGGGGCAGAAGATCGCCATCACCTCCTCGCGGCCGCAGACCACCCGGCACACCATTCGCGGTATCGTGCACCGCGAGCACGCCCAGCTGATCCTGGTGGACACCCCCGGCCTGCACCGGCCCCGCACCCTGCTCGGGCAGCGGCTCAACGACCTGGTGCGCGACACCTACTCCGAGGTCGACGTGATCGCCATGTGCGTTCCGGCCGACGAGAAGATCGGCCCCGGCGACCGCTGGATCATCGAGCAGATCAAGCTCATGGCCCCCAAGACCACCCTGCTCGGCGTAGTCACCAAGATCGACAAGGTGAGCCGCGACCAGATCGCCCACCAACTGGTCGCGGTTTCGGAACTGCTCGGACCCGACGCCGACGTGGTGCCGGTATCGGCGGTCAAGGGCGAGCAGGTGGAAACCCTCGTCGATGTGATCGCCTCGAAGATGCCCGAGGGTCCGGCCTTCTACCCCGACGGCGAGCTCACCGACGAGCCCGAGGAAACCCTCATGGCCGAGCTCATCCGCGAGGCCGCCCTCGAAGGCGTGCGCGACGAACTCCCACACTCCCTGGCCGTGGTCATCGAGGAGATCCTGCCCCGCGAGGTGGACGCCGACGACCCGAATGCCAAGTCCGCCAAGGACATGCTCGACGTGCACGCCCTCCTCTACGTCGAACGCCCCAGCCAGAAGGCGATCATCATCGGCAAGGGCGGCGCCCGCCTCAAAGAGGTCGGCACCAACGCGCGCAAGCAGATCGAGCACATCCTCGGCACCCGTATCTACCTGCACCTGCACGTCAAGGTCGCCAAGGATTGGCAGCGAGACCCGAAACAGTTGGGCAAGTTGGGCTTCTGAGCCGGTCGCGCGGCGGTCTCACCGCCGCGCTTGGACGGTCAGTCCGCCGGTCGTCACGGTGCGCGTCATCTCGCGGGTCAGGAACTCGTGCGGGAAGCCCAGGTCGACGGCGCTCGCCGCCTCCAGTCGCGCCACCTGCCCGGCATCGAACTCCACGGTCAGCGCCCCGAGATTGTCCTCGAGCTGTTCGGGCGTCCGCGCGCCGATGATCGGCGCGGTGACGGCAGGGTTACGCAGCGTCCAGGCCAGCGCGACCTGCGCCGGGGTGCGGCCCAGCTGCGCCGCCACCTCCTTCACCACCTCGGCGATGGCGAGCCCGCGTTCGGTGAGCGCGCCACTGGCGAGGGCGACGTTCTTGCGGGTGCCCTCGGGCGAACCCACACCCGGTGCACCCAGATCGGCTCGGCTGTATTTACCGCTGAGCACGCCGCTGCCCAGCGGCGACCACGGGATCACGCCCAGGCCCAGCTCGCGGGCCATCGGGATGAGATCGCGCTCCACCGTGCGCTCGATGAGGCTGTACTCGATCTGCAACGCCACCAGCGGGGACCAGCCGCGCAGGTCGGCGATGGTCTGCATGCGTGACACCTGCCAGGCCGGGGCGTCGGAGATGGCCACGTACAGCACCTTGCCGTGGCGCACCAGATCGTCCATGCCGCGCAGGATCTCCTCGACCGGGGTCAGGAAGTCCCAGGCGTGCAGGTACAGCAGGTCGAGGTAGTCGGTCCGCAGGTTGCGCAGGCTGGCCTCCACCGACGCGAACATGCTCTTGCGGTGATTGCCGCCGGAATTCGGGTCGCCCGGCCGCCGCAGCATGGTGTATTTGGTTGCCAGCACCAGACTTTCGCGGTTGTCGCGAGTGAACTCGCCGAGCAGCCGCTCGGAGCTGCCGCCGGTGTACATGCTGGCGGTGTCGATGAAGTTGCCGCCCCGCTCGGTGTAGATGTCGAGCAGTTTGCGCGCCTCGCTCGCCTCCGCGCCCCAGCCCCAGTCCGAACCGAAGGTCATGGTGCCCAGGGCGAGCGGGGAAACCCGCAGTCCGGAGCGGCCCAGCGTCCGGTAGGTGTCGAGGGTGAGGGTCATCGGTCCTCCTGTGCTCGTCGGTCGTGGTCGACAACGAGTCTGCGGCGGTGGCCACCGGGCGGTAAGGGAGGAGTCTTCCTGGGAACGCCCGTCCTACCCTGGCCGTAGGATCGAGGGCGATGACTGGCACCGTGGATACGACCCGGGAACTCGCCGCCTTCCTGCGATCCCGGCGCGAACGTCTCGACCCGCGTGATCTCGGTCTGCCGCCGCGGCGACAGCACCGGCGCACCCCCGGCCTGCGGCGCGAGGAGGTCGCCGAACTGGCCGGAGTGAGCACGGACTACGTGGTGCGGCTGGAGCAGGGCCGCGGCCTGCGGCCGTCCCCGGAGGTGCTGGAGGCGCTGGCCCGCGCGCTGCGTCTGGACGAGGTGGAGCGCGACTACCTGTTCGACCTGGCCCGGCAGCGGCGTCCCGACGACGGCAAATCCGCCACCACGGCGGCTCCGGAGCTGGCGCTGCTGGTGGCGGATCTGTCGCCGCTACCGGCCATGGTGGTCAACCATCGCTACGACATCCTCGCCTGGAACCGCGAGATGTCGCTGCTGCTGCTCGATTTCGACGCCCTGCCGCCGCGACAGCGCAACACCATGTGGCTGTGCGTGCTCCACCCGGACCTGCGGGAGTTCTTCGGTGACCGGGAGCGCGCCATGCGCGAGGGCATCGCGGGGCTGCGCGCGGCCTGGGCCGCGCATCCCGATGATGCGGTGCTGGTCGAACGGATCGAGGAATTCCGTTCCGGGAGTGCGGAGTTCGAACACTGGTGGACGCAGCGGGATGTGCGGGTGAACGGTCGCGGCCACAAGGTGTTCCACCACCCCGAACTCGGCGTGCTCACCGTGCGCTACGAGCAGCTCATGCCATTGCAGGATCCGGATCAGTGCCTGGTGATCTATCGCGCCGCCGACGAGGAGAGCCGGGCCGCGCTGCACCGGCTGACGGCCGGGCCTACAGCTGAGTGAGCGCGGCCAGCAGCGTCAGGGCCGGGAAGAGAGCCTGCTTGGCGGCCGCGTTCGCCTTGTCGCGGTAGCGGGCGACCAGCACCACGGCCGCGGCGAGCATGGAGCCGCAGCTCATCAGGATCAGCGCCCAACCGGCCGAGGCGTCGGCGCGGACCAGGGCCACGCCGACGAATGCGCCGACGGCGAGGAACAGGTTGTAGAACCCCTGGTTGAACGCCCACGGCTGCGTGGCCGCCACCTCGTCCTCGGCGACGCCGAAGATGCCGCGGTGCACCTTCGGGTCGGTGAACCGCACCGCCTCCATGTAGAAGATCGCCACATGCACCAGACCCGCGAGCGCGGCCAGGATCTGTACGACTGCCAGCACGACGGCCTCCTCGAAGTCGGGGACTCGCTCCCAGCGATCCGGTCTCAGACACCCGGACCGAGCGGCTCACCAGGGATGGGGGTCAGGGATCTGGGTTCCGGTCGGGCGCCCGGTCGTGCGGATGCTACCGGGCGCGGCATTGGTCACCCCGCAGGCACGCCGCCTCGGCGCGGCCCAGCGGGTGCGGGCGCGCCGTCGATGTGGCGGCGTGGCTTCGGCGGTGCCGAATGGCCTCAGCATCGTCGACACGGCCGGAAATCGACGATCCCGGCCGATTACCGCCTGTCGGTGCTCACGCCGCCGGATGCTCCAGCCACCACGGCGCGGGCCGCTGCTCGTACCACTTCAGCTCCGACTCCAGTTGGGCCGCAACCGAAACCAGCAGCTCCTCGGAGTTGGCCGGACCCATGAGCTGCGCACCCACCGGCAGTCCGGCGGCGGTGAAGCCCGCGGGGACGTTGACGCTGGGCCAGCCCAGCACATTCCACGGCCAGGTGTACGGGCAGGCGGCGGTGATGAGGGCGTCGGTCGCCATGGTGCCGATGCCGTCGATCTCGGTGACGCCCGGGGGTGGGGTGGCGGTGGTGGGGGAGAGCACCACGTCGAACCTGTCGTATATGGCGCCGATGCGCATGCGCAGCAGGGGTTCGGCGGCGCGGGCGGCGAACAGGGCCGGGCCGAGCACGCGGCCGAGCAGGGCATTGTGCCTGGTGCGCGGGTCGACGGCCGCGCCCGGCAGTCGGTCGAGCGCGTGCCGGATACCCACCATGGAGCGGGGCAGGAAGCTCGCGCCCAGGAGTACGCCGTAATCCACATCGGCCGTCGTCACCTCGTGGCCGAGGCCGCGCAGGGTGTCCGCCAGGGCATGGACGCGCGCCGCCACCTCCGGATCGAGTGCGGTCCTGGTCGCGGTGAAGGGGATGCGCAGGGACAGCGCGATGCGCAGGCGGCCGGGATCGCGGCCCACGGCCTCGGAGACGCGCAGGGCGCGCGGGACGTGCTTGTCGCCCGGATGCGGCCCGGCGGCCGCATCGAGCAGCAGCGCCGCGTCGGCGACGGTGCGGGCGAGGGGGCCGTTCACGGTGAGCCCCTCGAACGCCTCGGCCAGCGGCCAGGTGGAGATGCGTCCGCGCTGCGGTTTGATGCCCACCAGGTTGTTCCAGGCCGAGGGGATGCGCACCGAACCCGCGCCGTCGGAACCGAGTGCGGCGGGAACCAATCCGGCCGCCACCGCCGCGGCGGAACCACCGGAGGAGCCGCCCGGCGTATGCTCGGCGCTCCACGGATTCCTGGTGTGCCCGAAGGCGTCTCCGCTGGTGAACGGGAGCTGTCCGAGTTCGCAGGTATTGGTCTTGCCGACGATCACCGCTCCGGCCGCGCGCAGTCGCCGCACCGATTCGGCGTCCTCGGTCTTGGCGGGAAAGTCGCCGCCGCAGCCGAAAGCCGTTGGGGTACCGGCGAGATCGGTGTCGTCCTTGATGGCGATGGGCACACCGAGCAGCGGCAGCCGCTCCCCGGCGGCCAGCCGCCGATCCGCCGCCGCCGCGTCGGCGAGCGCCCGCTCGCGCACCACCACCCGGAACGCGTTGAGCGTGGGCTGGCTGGCCTCGATCCGATCCAGCGCGGCCGTGGTCGCCTCGACCGAGCCGATCTGTCCGGCGGCCAGCGCCGCCGCGAGTTCCGCCAAGCCCAATTCGCCCACGGCCGCCATCGTCATGTGATTCCCGTCTCCCTGATATCCCATTCGCAAGGTAGCGCGATTCTGGTCACACGTCCAATGTGTCCGCCCTCCCGTCCCGCGCGCCGAGGGGGAACCGGTGGCGGCATCGCGCAAGAAGGTCCCGCCACCAGTTCCCCCTCGCGAACAGGAGCGCGACTCGCCGGGGTGCTGTTAACGGTGCGCGATCTTCCAGCGCCGGTAGGCGGCGGGCAGACAGCGGGCGCAGGGGCGGTATCCAGCGGCGACGGCGGTGTGATCGTCGGCGAAGAAGACGCGATGCCGTCGATAGTTCCCGTGGGCCAGAGCGCGCAGGGCGGACGGGCAGTCGAGGCGGCCGTAGATCCGCGCACGGCGATGTCCGCCGAGTGTTCCGGGGGTGGTGCTCGGGTATGGCTGCCCGTCCGCGCCTACGAGGATGTATGCCAACCGGTCAGCCGCCGGGACGCGGTCACGGGCGGGCGATGCACCGCTAGGCCGCGTCATGGAACACCAGGCCGAGAGTGTGGCGGCGGCCCGAGCGCACGGTGCTCACGCCGTGGCGCATGGGGCCGATCGACCACCCCCGGCTGGAGCGCACCGGCCGGTCGCGGGTGGTGAACACCAGTCCGTGGCCCTGCGGCAGGGCGGTCGCCGAACCGCGGGACTGGGCGCGCGGGCGCTGTTCGACCATGAGGAATTCGCCGCCGGTGTAGTCCACGCCGGGGCGGTCCAGGCCGATCACCACCTGGAGCGGGAACACCATGTCGCCGAAGACGTCTCGGTGCAGGGCGTTCCAATCGCCGGGCCCGTAGCGCAGCAGGATCTGCGCCGACCGCGACTGTTCCGCGCGGTGGCACATCGCGATCCACTCCGGCAGCGAATCCGGCCAGGGCGCGGGCAGTTCCAGCCGCCGCGCCCACTCCCGGGCGATGGGGAGCAGTCTCGGATACAGCGCTTCCCGCAGCTCCCGCACCACCGCGGGCAGGTCGTGGGTGAAGTACCGGTACTCGCCCGAACCGAACCGGTGCCGCTGCATGTTCACGGTGGTGCGGAACAGTTCGTCGCACTCGTACAGGCCGGTGAGTGCCCGGCATTCGTCGACGTCCAGCAGCGGCCCGGTGAGCGCGCTGCCGTACGCGTCGAGTTCGGCCGCGATACCGGCCCAATCCTGCTGTGCCACCGCGTATTCCCGCTGCGCGGCGGTATCGAGCCGGGCCGCGGTCATGCCGGTAGCAGCACGTGCTCGAGCGCCAGCAGCCGCTGCTTGCGCTGTAGCCCACCGGAGTACCCGGTCAACGCCCCGTTCGCGGCGATCACCCGGTGGCATGGGCGCACGATGAGCAGCGGGTTCGCCCCGACGGCCGCGGCGACCACCCGTACCCGCTGCCGCCGTTCCCCCGCCCGCGCCGCGATCTCGCCGTAGGTGGCGGTGGAGCCGTACGGGATCTCCTCGACGGCCCGCCACACCCGCCGCTGGAACTCGCTGCCACCGCCGCCGAATTCGAGCTCGAACCGGGTGCGCGTCCCGTCGAAGTACTCCCGCAGCTGCGTGGCGACCGTACTGAACGCCGCCGCGTCCGGGGTCCACTCGGGCAGCACGATCGCCCCGCCCTTCTGCCCCGGCACCGACACCGAGGCGAGCGCGACACCCCCGGGCACCGGCTCTCCAACCAGCAGCAGCTCGCCGAGCGGGCTGTCCATTGTCGTGTAGACGGTCATGACCGTCTCCTCTCACTCGTCGTTCCCCATCGACTCTGCCGCCCCGGCAACCGCATGACTGGCGGAAATAAGACATGTCGTTCCCTTGGGTGAGATCCCGGCGGACGGTGGGCCGAATGACGGCGGCTCCGCGTTGCCGGAGCGAATTCGCCTCGTTATCCGGCCATACCCCGCCGCCCCGTGATCACGATCGCCGTGCCGCGGTGCCCGTCCGGAACCCCCGCCCGATCCGCTGCCGCGAACGAACCCAGCCGGCGCCCGCAGTCGGCAGGTCCGGTTCCGCCGCGCTGTCCATCCCGCCCGCGTCGCGACCCGCCTCCGGCCGACATCGCGATTCGTCGGGGCGACGTGGGAGACTTACCCGCGTGCGTTTGTATCGGGACCATGCCGTGGTGGTGCGCCAGCACAAGCTGGGCGAGGCCGATCGCATCGTCACGCTCCTGACCCGCCAGCACGGGCTGGTGCGCGCGGTCGCCAAGGGTGCCCGGCGCACCCGGTCCAAGTTCGGGGCGCGGCTGGAGCCGTTCGCCTACGTGGACGTGCAGCTGTATCCCGGCCGCACCCTCGACACCATCACCCAGGTGCACACGGTGGAGGCGTTCGCCGCCGATATCGTCGCCGACTACGGCCGCTACACCGCCGCCTGCGCGGTGCTCGAGACCGCCGAGCGGCTGGCGGGCGAGGAACGCGCCCCCGCCCCCCGCCTGCACACCCTCACCGCGGGCGCCCTGCGCGCCATCGCCGCCGCCCACCGCCCGCACGAACTCATCCTGGACGCCTTCCTGCTGCGCGCCATGGGTTTCGCGGGCTGGGCCCCCGCCCTCACCGACTGCGCCCGCTGCGCCACCCCCGGCCCGCACCGCGCCTTCCACGTCGCCGCCGGCGGCGCGGTCTGCGTGCACTGCCGCCCACCCGGCGCCGCCACCCCCGCCCTCGGCGTCCTCGACCACATGCACGCCCTCGAGCGCGGTGACTGGTCGGTGGTCGACACCGTCCCCGACCACCTGCGCCGCCAGGCCACCGGCCTCATCGCCGCCCACCTGCAATGGCACCTGGAACGCCAGCTCCGCACCCTCCCCCTCATCGAACGCACCCGCCCCCACGAACCCCTCGAAGCCTCGGCCCCCTCCCAGGTGGGTTGATCTTCGACCCCGGTGTCCGCCAGCACTCCGGACCGCGAGCAGCGCGGCCGACTTGTGGAGAGTTGGCGGCGATAGCGACGGTCTCGGTCGGGCGCTGTGCGGCGTGGTGCAGGATTGGGGGCGTGATCGGTAATCGCAAGTCCTCCGTAGCCATGCCTGCCGTGCGTCCGCCGTCGCCGCATCCGTCGGGGGCGACGCCGCCCAAGATTCCGGCCGAGTTCGTGCCCCGGCATGTGGCGCTGGTGATGGATGGCAACGGTCGGTGGGCGCAGGAGCGGGGTTTGCCGCGGACCGCGGGGCACGAGCGGGGTGAGGCCGTGCTCATGGATACCGTCGAGGGCTGTATCGAGATCGGGGTCAAGTGGCTGTCGGCGTACGCGTTCTCCACCGAGAACTGGCGGCGCAGCCCCGATGAAGTGCGCTTCCTCATGGGCTTCAATCGGGATGTGATCCGGCGGCGGCGCGACGAGATGCACGAGATGGGGGTGCGGGTGCGCTGGGCGGGGCGGCGACCGCGGCTGTGGCGCAGCGTGATCAAGGAACTCGAGGTCGCCGAGGAACTCACCAGGGACAATACGGTGATGACCCTGACCATGTGCGTGAACTACGGCGGTCGCGCCGAGATCGCCGATGCGGCAAGGGAAATCGCGCGCCGGGTGCAGGCGGGTGAGATCGATCCGGAGAAGATCAACGAAGATACCTTCGCCCGGTTCCTGGACGAGCCGGATATGCCGGACGTGGACCTGTTCCTGCGTCCCTCGGGTGAGTTCCGCAGCTCCAACTTCCTGCTGTGGCAGTCCGCATACGCCGAATACGTCTTCCAGGACACGCTTTTCCCGGATTTCGACCGCCGCAATCTGTGGGCCGCATGCCTGGAATACGCCAAGCGCGACCGCCGGTTCGGTGGGGTGAAGTGAGCGAGACGACCACCGCCGAGGAACTCCAGGCCCGCGCCGGTGCGTGCCTCGAGCGCTACGACGTCCCGGTGCAGGTGGAGGATGGCGGTCTGGGCTTCCAATACGACGGCGCGCTCTGTTCACTGCGCGGGGTGAACCTCGCTCCTGGCCTGGACGTGCTCACCCTGACCTGCGTGCTGGCCTGGGACCGGCCGCTGAAACCGCAGCTGCACAAGCGCGTCGCCGAGCGCAATGCCGGGCTCCAGTTCGGTTCCATCACGGTCATCGGCCACGACAAGCAGGCCGATGTCATCCTGCGCTACACCTTCCCGGCGGCCGGGTTGGACGATGAGGCGCTGGCGACCATGCTGTTGCTGGTGCTGTCGGGGGCGGGGCGCGCCCGGCAGGGACTGCTGCCGTAGCGATTCGGATACGGCGGCCGTGACGTAATGAAACAGCTGCCGCATCTGTGTACCATTGTCTCTCTCAGGAGGACACGTGGAATCTGCGCTGCCCGTTCACAATCCGGACCCGAATGCGGAGACGCTGCTCGAACGCGCCTATCAGCAGGTCGTCGCGCGCGTCGACGACCCCGATCCCACCCGGGCGAAACTGCTCGACGCGGCCTTCGAGCAGTTCTGCTGGCTGGGCATCCAGCGCTCGACCATGGAGGATGTGGCGCGGCGCGCCGGGGTCTCCCGCATCACCCTCTACCGCCGCTTCGCCACCAAGGACCTGCTGGTCGAACAGGTGATACTGCGTGAGTTCCGCCGGTACTTCCGTCAGTTCTTCCTGGATATCGCGCCCGCCGAGTCCGCGGCCGACCGTGTGGTGCTCGGATTCGTGAGTTCCCTGCGCACCATCCGGAACAACCCGCTGATCGGCGGCCTGATCGCCGCGGAGCCGAATCACCTGGTGAGTTCGCTCATCGGCGACGACGGGCGCACCGTGGCCATGGTGAGCCAATTCGTGGCCGGTCAGTTGCGTCAGGAGCAGCGGGCGGGCACGGTGTCGGAGGCGGTTCAGGTCGATCTGGTGGCCGAACTCATGGTGCGCACCTGCGCGTCGTTCCTGGCGATCCCGAGCCGGATCGTCGATCTGGACGACGACGAGCGGCTGGCCGAGATCGCGCGGCGCTTCCTGGTGCCCATGCTGCGGCCGGACGAGCCCGCGGACTGAGCGCACCGCCGCGAATCTCGTTCAGGCGGGAGCGATTTCGTCGGCCCGGTACTGCGGGAACAGCAGTTCGGTGCCGCGGGCGATGTCTTCCGGCGTGGTGTCGCCGATGATGAGGTGCTGCAGGATGTAGCCGGGCAGGATGCCCATGAGCGTCTTGGCGACGGCCTCGATGTCAGCGTTCTCGGGTAGCCAGCCGACCTCGCGCATCCGGCGGGCGTACTCCATCCAGAGCCCGCGGATACTGCCGATATTGGTGCGCACGAAGTCGGCGATATGGGGATTGGTGAGCGCCAGCGACCACGCCTGGGGGAGCAGTCGCACCGGACCGCCGGGTTGGGCCTGCTGCGTGATCGTCTCTGCCATGAGGCGAACCAGCTCCGGTGGAGTGGGCAGTGGATCGCGGTGCACCGCCTCGGTGAGCGACTCGCGCAGTCCGCCGCTGGCCTGGTAGATGAGCGCGGCGACGATGTCGTCCTTGCTCTTGAAGTAGCGGTAGACGGCCCCCGCGGAGAGTCCGGCCTCGGCGAAGACGTCCTGCATGGTGGCGGTGTGCAGGCCCTTGCGGGCAAAGCAGGTCTGGGCGGCTTCGAGGATCTGCTGCCTGCGGCGTTCCAGGTGTTCTTCGCTGACTCTGGGCATGGTTCAAAAGTAAAACGAATATCCGTTCTTGACAAGCTGACAACCGGATGTCAGGGTTGTCCCATCAAAGAGAACGAGCCTCCGATTTTCTTGGGAGCCACCTGATGAACACCACCCAGCGCGCCATCGCCCTCGGGATCGCCGCCGCCCTCATCCAGGCCGTCATGCTTATCGCCTTCGCCTGGCCCGCCGTCAATATCGGGGCGCGGGAGCTGCCCATCGCCGTGACCGGACCGCAATCGGCCGTGGTGGCCGACAAACTCACCCAGCGCGACGCGGACGCCTTCGAGATCACCACCGTCGCGGACGAATCCGCCGCCCGCACCGCCATCGACGAGCGCGAGGTGTACGGCGCCATCGTGACCGGGGACGGACAACCCCGGGTGCTGATCGCCTCCGGCGCGAGTCCCGCGGTGGCGCAACAGCTCACGGCCATCGGTCAGCAGCTCGCCGGCACCCCCGCCGCTCCCGTCGAGGATGTGGTGGCCGCCGATCCCGATGATCCGCGCGGTGCCGGATTCGGCGCGATGGTGCTGCCCCTGGTGATGTCCGGTCTCGCCGCCGGGGTGCTGCTGTCCCTGCTGATTCCCGCGGTCGGCGGACGCGTCGCGGGACTGTTCGGCTTCGCCGTCACCGGTGGACTGCTGAGCATGGCCATCGTGCAGGGCTGGCTGTCGATCCTGCCCGGGTCCTACTGGACACTCGCCGCCATCGCCGGTCTGGTCTCCTTCACCGTCGCCGGAACCGTGGTCGGACTGGCCACCGCCGTCGGCCGCGCGGGTATCGGGCTGGCCGCGCTCACCCTGCTGCTGATCGGCAACCCCTTCTCCGGGGCCACCTCCGCTCCCGAACTCCTGCCGCAGCCCTGGGGCGCCCTCGGTCAGCTGCTGCCGCCGGGCGCGGCGGCCAGCCTGCTCCGCTCGGTGGCGTTCTTCGACGGTGCCGGTGCGGCGGCACCGCTGACCGTCCTGCTGGTCTGGGCCGCCGCGGCCCTGGCCCTGCTCGGACTGGGTGCCGTGCGTGCCCGCCGGGTCGAGGCCCCGGCCGGTGCCCCGGTCCCGGTCGCCGCCTGAGGCATCACCCGGCGAAATCGGCGCAGCGCCCGCTCCTTCGGGAGCGGGCGCTGCGCCGTCGCGTGCTGTGCGTCGACCTTGCGGCGTGGCGGCTGTCGCCGATCGCGCTCAGCGCTTGCCGTTGGCGCACGCGCGGCAGCAGCCGAAGATCTCCACCGTATGGCTGATATCGCTGAATCCGTGTTCGGCCGCGACGGTGTCGGCCCACGCCTCCACGGTCGGCCCCTCCACCTCGACCGTGCGCCCGCAGTGGCGGCAGACCAGATGGTGGTGGTGGCCCTTGGAGCACTGCCGGTACACCGATTCGCCGGAGTCGGTACGCAGTACGTCCACGTGCCCGGCGTCGGCGAGTGACTGCAGCGTCCGGTAGACGGTGGTCAGCCCGATGCCCTCGCCTCGTTTGCGCAGTTCGTCGTGCAGTTCCTGCGCCGACCGGAACTCCTCGATATCGGACAGCAGCGCCGAGATGGCGCTGCGCTGACGGGTGCTGCGGACCCCGACCGTCTTGGCTTCCGACTTTCCCGCCACGATCACCCTTCCTCCGCATGCGCCACGGCATCGACCACGATATGCGCCAGATGCTCGTCGACGAGTTCGTAGATCACTTCGCGCCCGGTCCGCTCACCGCGCACGACGCCCGCGGACTTGAGAATCCGCAGGTGCTGGCTGATGAGTGGCTGGGTGACACCCAGGGTGTCGACCAGTTCGTGCACGCAGCGCGGCGATTCGCGCAGTTGCAGCACGATGGCGATGCGCACGGGTGCGGCCAGTGCGCGCAGCAGTTCCCCGGCATTGTCGAGGATGCCGCGCGGTGGGACGGCAGGTGGGGTGGGCGACCGGTACGGGTACGGGTCGTGTGGGATCGCGGTCGGCGCTTCGGTGTCCACGCGGGATCGCCGCGTGGGGGCGCCGCTGTCGGCGGTCATCGAACCAACTCCTTATTGGAAACCACTGCCATTATTGGTATGCACAGGTGCGCATGTCAAACAGGCGCGCGGAGAGTCGGCACCGGCAGGATATGTGGGGGCCGCGACATCGGAGGCGAGTGGGTGCAAATCCGCTTGGTCGGTGCCGATAGTCTGGAGCCAATCCCTTGCAATCTTCCGGACCGGATGGAGAAATCTCGAGTGGCACCCAAGTCGAAGGTGGACACCGTCGCCAACCTGGCCAAGCGCCGGGGCCTGGTGTACCCGTCGGGTGAGATCTATGGCGGCACCAGGTCGGCGTGGGATTACGGCCCGCTGGGAGTCGAGCTCAAGGAGAACATCAAGAAGCAGTGGTGGCGTTCCATGGTCACCAGCCGCGAGGATGTGGTCGGCCTCGACTCCTCGATCATCCTGCCGCGGCAGGTGTGGGTCGCCTCCGGTCACGTCGCGGTCTTCAACGACCCGCTGGTGGAATGCCTCAACTGCCACAAGCGGCACCGGCAGGACCACCTGCAGGAGGGCTACGCGGAGAAGAAGGGCATCGACGATCCGGACAGCGTGTCCATGGAGGTCATCGCGTGCCCGGACTGCGGCACCGTCGGCAAGTGGACCGAGCCGCGCGACTTCAACATGATGCTCAAGACCTACCTGGGCCCGATCGAGTCCGAGGAGGGCCTGCACTACCTGCGGCCGGAGACCGCGCAGGGCATCTTCGTGAACTTCGCGAACGTCATGACCACCGCGCGCAAGAAGCCGCCGTTCGGCATCGCCCAGATGGGCAAGAGCTTCCGCAACGAGATCACCCCGGGCAACTTCATCTTCCGCACGCGCGAGTTCGAGCAGATGGAGATGGAGTTCTTCGTCAAGCCGGGCGAGGACGAGGAGTGGCACCAGTACTGGATCGACACCCGGCTGGCCTGGTACACCGATCTGGGCATCGCCCCGGAGAACCTGCGACTCTACGAGCACCCGAAGGAAAAGCTCTCGCACTACTCGACCCGCACGGTCGACATCGAGTACCGCTTCCACTTCGCCGGTAGCGAGTGGGGTGAACTGGAGGGCGTCGCCAACCGCACGGACTTCGACCTGAAGACCCACTCCGAGCATTCCGGCAACGATCTGAACTACTTCGACCAGGCCACCGGTGAGCGCTACACCCCGTACGTCATCGAACCCGCGGCGGGCCTGACCCGTTCGCTCATGGCCTTCCTCATCGACGCCTACAGCGAGGACGAGGCGCCCAATGCCAAGGGCGTGATGGAGAAGCGCACCGTGCTGCGGCTCGATCGCCGCCTCGCGCCGGTGAAGGCGGCGGTGCTGCCGCTGTCGCGCAATGCCGACCTCTCGCCCAAGGCGAAGGATCTCGCGGCGCGGCTGCGCAAGAACTGGAATGTCGAGTTCGACGACGCCCAGGCCATCGGTCGCCGCTACCGCCGCCAGGACGAGATCGGTACCCCGTTCTGTATCACTGTCGATTTCGATACCTTGGAGGACCAGGCGGTAACGGTTCGGGAACGGGATTCCATGGCGCAGGAGCGGATCGGCCTCGATCAAGTGGAGAACTACCTGGCCACGCGGCTGCTGGGTGCCTGAATAAGATCACAGGAAAGGATCGGTCGAAATCGACCGGTCCTTTCTTTTTGCTTTCTGCCCCAAGAATTCGGGGCATACGCAGAAATTCGGGTATGCGACTACTCGTGTTAACAACCCATGACCGTCGCACTATTTATGTGTGTGGGCATCGGCGCCTGACGCTGTAGCTCTATCTGCCTGAGGTGAGTCATGAGCGAGCGAGTAATCGGTCCCCGCTCGGGCCTGCAATGGGTCTCATTGGGGGACAAGTCATTATCCATGTGTACCGCGGCGCGGTCCACTGTAACTTCATTCAAATCCTGGGCGGATCGTTTTCTGACCCAGCCCTGCGACGACCTGGGTCGGGACGGACCGGTATGTCCGTACGTCCGGCCCTCCACCCGGCGTGATCTGCTCTGGCTGGGACAGGTCCCGGCCGTCCGGCCGCGGCTGAGCTGGATGCGCACGATCATCGAGGACGCCCTGGAAATCTATCCCGAATTACCCACCGGGAACGGTAGTTCCACCTCGGTGCTGCGCGGACTGATCACGGTGTTCCCGAACCTCGGGGACTATTCGCTGATCGACGATCTGCACGCGGAATTCAAGAGCAGCTTCGTGGAACGCGGATTCATGCTGGGACAGTTCTATCCCGGCTGTGATCAACCGGGATTGTGGAACAAGGAATTTCGGCCCCTGGACGCACCGCTGCCCATGCTGGTGGTGCGCACCATGATGACCACCGATTTCCCATTCCTACTCGACCGTACGGAATGGATGGACGCCTACGTCCGCAAGTTCGCGCCCATGATTCCGGCGCATGTGCGATCGGTGGTGGTGGGACGCCTGACCTCCCGCGCCGACGCACCGGTACCCGCCTACGAGGTGCAGCCGGAGGATTCCGCCTGCCCGCTGCCCGCCCGGTGACCGGCCATGACGCGCGAAGTCACGGCGCAGGCGACCGCCACGGTATTTCCGCTGTCCCCGGCCCAGTCCGGCATGTGGTACGCACAGCAGCTGGACCCGAGCGTTCCGCTCTCGGAGGCCCAGTACATCGAGATGCGCGGACCACTGGATCGGGAGCGGCTGCGCACGGCCGCGATCACCGCCGCTCGCGAATTCGGTTCGGGGGTGCTGCGTCTCGTCGAGATCGACGGAGAGCCGCACCAGGTGGTCGACCCCGGCCTGGAGACCGCGGTCGGATACCTCGACCTCAGCGGGCGGCCGGATCCCATGGCGGCGGCACTGGAGTGGATGCGCGCCGAGGTGGCCGAGCCCATCGACCTGCTGGGTGACCGGGTCGGGATGACGGTGGTGTTGAAGGTCGGCGCCGACCATCACCTCTGGTACTCGCGGGCGCACCACATCCTCATCGACGGCTTCGGCTCGGTGAGCATGCTGTATCGGGTGGCCGAGCTGTACAACGCGGCGACGCGCGGGGAGTCGGCGCCGCCGAGCAGCGCCGCCTCGCTGCTCGAGGTGCACGAAGCCGAAGTCGCGTACCGGAATTCGAGCCGCTACCGCGCCGATCAGCGGTACTGGCGCGAGATCGTGGCGGGTATGCCCGACCGCTGCTCGCTGGTCTCGGCGACCGCACCGGCCTGCGCGCTGGCCCGGGAGCAGCGCGGTGAACTGTCGCCGGAGACGGCCGCGCGGCTCGAGGCCGCGGCCCGCCGCTTCGACACCAGCTCCGCCACCCTGGTGATGGCGGCGCTGGCGCTGTACTACGCGCGGCTGACCGCCATGGACGAGGTGGTCATCAGCCTGCCGGTCTCCGGTCGTACCACCGCGCTGCTGCGGCGGTCGGGCGGCATGATCGCCAATGTGGTGCCGCTGCGGGTCCCGGTCCCCGACCGCGGCACCGTCGGTGAGGTCATGGAGGCGTTGCGGGTGGCGGCGTCGGGTGCGCTGCGCCATCAGCGCTTCCGGCACGAGGATATGCGCGACGGCGCGGAGGATCAGCCCGAGTTCGGTCGGGGTCTGGTCGGCCCGGTCGTCAACATCATGCTGTTCCCGCGCGGGATCGACTTCGAGGGGGTGGAGTCGAGCCTGCACGTGCTCACCTCCGGACCCATCGAGGATCTGTTCGTCAACTTCTACCAGCACGGCGCCGACGCGCCGATCCATGTGGATTTCGCCGCGAATCCCCGCCTCTACGACGAGGATTCGCTCGGCCGCCACCACGGCCGCTTCCTGACACTGCTGGAATCGCTGCTCGACACGGCTCCGGCGACACCGCTGTCGGAGCTGGCCTACCGCGGTCCGGCCGACGAGGCGGTATCGCGGGGCGCGTTCGGTCCGCGACCGCCGCGGCCGCGGCTGCTGCCGGACATCCTGCGGGACGGTCTGCGTCGCGCCGGGCGCGACGCCGTGGCGGTGGTGTCGGGGAACCGTCGGCTCACCTACGGCGAACTCGACGCGCGCTCGGACCGCCTGGCGCACCGGCTGATCGCCGCGGGTGCCGCGACCGGGGTGCGGGTGGGTCCGGAAACACCTGTGCTGCTGGCCCTCCCACGCTCGGTGGCCGCAGTGGTCGCCGTCTGGGCGGTCACCAAGACCGGGGCCGCCTTCGTGCCGCTGGGCACCGCGCTACCCGGTGATCGCGTGCTGCGGATCGCCGGGGAGTGCGATGCGCGCCTGGGTCTGACGGTCGCGGAAACGCTTCCGGGACTGCCGGGTTCGGTCGGCTGGCTCGTGCTGGAAGCCGATTCCGGCGAACCAGTCGAGGTCGCAGGGGATGGCCCGGAGCCGCAGAGCCGGGGGCCGCGGGGGGTGGAGTCGCCGTGGCCGCTGCCCCACGCCCGCATCGACAATCCCGCCTATCTCGTGTTCACCTCCGGGTCGACCGGCGTGCCCAAGGGCGTCGTCGTGACCCACCGCGGACTGGCTGGCCTGGCCGCCGCGATCGTCGATGCCTACGACGTCACCCCCGGCTCACGTGTACTGCAATCTCTCAACCCGAGTTTCGACGCCGCCGTCCTCGAATGGCTACAGGCGTTCGCGGCCGGAGCGACGCTCGTGGTCGCCGACGCCGACCCGGTGCTCGGTGGCGACATGGCCCGTATCGTGCGCGAATACGGTGTGACACAGGTGTGTTCGACACCCGCCGTGCTGGCCACCCTGGATCCCGGTGCGCTGGACGGGGTGCGGGCGGTATCCACCGGTGGGGAGCCGTGCCCGCCCGAGCTGGTGGCCCGCTTCGGTCCCGGGCGGCGGTTGTTGAATTCCTACGGCCCCAGTGAGACCACGGTGGCCGTCACCTACACCGACGCGCTGCTGCCGGGAGTTCCCGCGGGCCTGGGGAATCCGATCCCCGGCGTGGGAGTGCTGGTATTGGACCGACTGCTGCGCCCGGTCCCGATCGGCGTGGTCGGCGAACTGTACGTGGCCGGTGCGGGCGTGGCGCGCGGTTATGCCGGGCGGCCCGGACTCACCGCGCAGCGTTTCGTGGCCGCGCCATCGGGCGAACGCGTCTACCGCACCGGCGATCTGGTGCGCTGGACCGCCCCCGGTGTCCTGGAATACGTGGGCCGCGGCGACTTCCAGGTGAAGCTGCGCGGGATGCGGATCGAACTCGGTGAGATCGACGCCGTGCTGGATGCCCACCCCGGTGTGGAGATCGCGGTGACGGTGGCGCGTCCGGTCGGCGCCGGGACGGCCCTGGCGTCCTATGTGGTACCGGTGGCGGGCGCCCGGATCGGTGAGCCGGAACTGCTCGAGCACGCCGCCCGGCGGCTGCCCCCGTACATGGTGCCCGCCACCGTGACGGTGCTGGGTGCGCTGCCGCTCACCGGCAACGGCAAGGTAGACCGCGCGGCCCTGCCGGAACCGGTGGTGGCGTCGCCGGTGCGGCGGCGCGCGGCGGCCACCGAGGCCGAGCGTCTGCTGTGCGAATTGTTCGGTGAGGTACTGGGTTCCGGGCCGGTGGACCCCGAGTCCTCCTTCTTCGCCCTGGGCGGCGATTCCATCATGGCCATCGGCCTGGTGTCGCGCGCCCGCGCCGCCGGGCTGGTGTTCTCCGCGCGCGACGTGTTCGAACGCCGCACCCCGGCCGCCCTGGCCGCCGCCGCGCACCGGACGTCCGATGGGCCGCGCCGCCTCCCGGAGCTGCCGGGTGGGGGAGTGGGTCGCATGCCGCTCACCCCCATCGCCGCCTGGCTGCTGGCGCGTCCGGGCTGGGAGCGCTTCGCCCAGTCCATGGTGGTGCGGCTACCCATCGGCATCGAACCCGCGGCCCTGGCCCGCAGGGTGCAGGGACTGCTGGATCGCCACGATATGCTGCGCGCCCGGGTGGTGGAATCGGTGACGGGACCGGTGCTCGAAGTGCCGCCGCCGCAGGTCGCCGACGCGGAACGGCTGCTGACCCGGGTGCCGTGCGGTGATCCCGACCTGCGCGTCGACTGCGAACTCGCCGAGGCCGTGCGGCGGCTCGATCCCCGTGGCGGCCGGATGCTCGCCCTGACCTGGCTGGATCCGGGGCCGGCGGCGTCGGGACGCCTGATCGTCGCCGCTCACCATCTCGCCTGCGACGCCGTCTCCTGGCGCATCCTGCTGCCGGATCTCATGACCGCGTGGTCGCGAACCTGCACCGGACATGCCGCCGACCTGCCGGGGACGGGAACGTCCGTACGCACCTGGGCGCATGTCCTGCATGCCCTGGCCGTCGATGAGGACGCGGACGGGCTGCCGGAGGGTTTCGCCGACCGGTTCGGCGGCCTCGAGCACTGGCGTGCCGTCCTGGCCCCGGACCCGGTGCTCGGTCGCCGCCGGCTCGACCCGGCCGTGGATACGCATCGGACGGCGGGCCGGATTCGCGTGGAGTTGCCCGAGGCCGAGACCGAGGTGCTGCTCACGCGGGTGGCGGCGGCCTACCGCTGCGGCGTGGAGGAGGCGCTGCTGGCGGGACTGGTGCTGGCGCTGGCGCGGTTCCGCGCGCGCCGCGGGCGGCCCGATGCCGAGACCGTGGTGACCGTGGAGCGGCACGGCCGGGACGAGGCCGTCGCTCCCGGCGCGGAGCTGTCGCGGACGGTCGGCTGGTTCACCCGGCAGGTGCCGCTGCGGATCGGGCCCGCCGCGGAAACCGTTGCGGCGGTGGTGAAGACCGTCAAGGAGCAGGTGCGCTCGGTACCCGCGGGCGGTGTCGGCTACGGTCTGCTGCGCTATCTGAACCCGGCCGGGGGCGACCTCGCCGCGCTGCCGGAGCCGCAAATCGGCTTCAACTATCTCGGTCAGATACCCGGTGCCGCAGTCGAGGCCGACTGGATGCCGGTGGGGATGACGGATCGGCTGGGCGGGCACGCGCATCCGGATATGCCGCTGGCCGCGGTGGTGTCGGTGGACGCCGCCGCCCTGGTGACCGAGCGGGGCACCCGGCTGCACGCCGTCTGGCAGTACGCCTGCGTGGCCATCGACCACGAGGCCGCCGACGAACTCGCCCATGACTGGCTGGCGGCGGTGACCGAGATCGCGCGGCGGCTGACCGAGCCGGAGGCGGGCGGCCGCACGCCGAGCGACCTTTCGCTGATCGCCACCACGCAGGCCGAGATCGATTCCTGGGAGGCGCGTTTCGGACACCTGGACGATGTGTGGCCGCTGACGCCGCTGCAACGCGGCCTGCTGTTCCAAGCTCAGCTCGCCCCGGACGGGCTGGACGGCTATTCGGTGCAGGCCGTCATCGATATCGAGGCCGAACTCGATCGTGATCGGCTGACCGCCGCGGCCGCCGCCCTGGTGCGTCGCCATCCGGCCCTGCGGGCGGCCTTCGTGCAGACCGCGGAAACGGCTGTGCAGGTGATCGTCTCGGACGTGGAGGTGCCCTGGACCGAACTGGACGCGCACGGTGCCACCGACCCCGAACTCGACGAGCTCGCGGCACGGCAGTTGCGCATCCCGTTCGAGGTGGATCGCCCACCGCTGCTGCGCTTCGCCTGTATCGCGCTGGCCCCGAACCGGTTCCGGCTCGTCATCACCAACCACCACCTGATTCTCGACGGCTGGTCCATGCCGCTGCTGTTCGGTGACCTCGTCGCCCTCTACGAAACGGGTGGCAGCGACACCGGATTCACGGAGCCGCCCGCGCCGCGCCACTATCTGGAATGGCTCGCCGCCCGTCCGCGCGACCCGGCTCGCGCCGCCTGGACCTCGGCCCTGGCCGGACTGGACGGCCCCACCTTGGCCGCACCGTCCGCGCCCCGGGGCGAGGCGGCCACTGCGCCCGTCGCCCACGAGGTGCCGCTGCCCGAGGGCTGTGCGGCGAGGCTGCGCCGCGCCGCCGCCGACCGCGAGGTCACCGTGAACACCCTGGTGCAGGTGGCGTGGGCGCTGCTGCTCGCCGAGCTGACCGGTGACACCGATATCGTCTTCGGCGCAACGGTTTCCGGCCGCCCGCCGGAGCTGCCCGGCTCCGATCGCATGATCGGCATGCTGGTCAACACCGTCCCGGTGCGCATCACCCTGCGACCCGCCGAATCCGTGACCGACCTGCTCACCCGCGTCCGAGCCGAGCAGAGCGCCCTGGCCGAACATCACACGCTGGGGCTGGACGAGATCCAGGCGCTGGCCGGGATCGGCCCGCTCTTCGATACGGCGACGGTCTTCGAGTCCTATCCGGTCGACGCCGCGGCCCTCACCGCCGCGACCCGCCAGGCCCGCCTGCGCGTCACCGGCATCCGCGGTCACGACGGCACCCACTACCCGCTGGCCCTGGCCACCTACGCCGGTGACGGCCTGCGCCTGGTCCTCAGCCGCTCACCCCGCCACTTCGACGCCGACGAGGCCGAGTCGATGGCCCGCGCCCTGTCCCGCATCCTCACCACCTTGGCCGACGGCGACAACCTCCGCACCGCCGAGATACGCGGCACAGCCGATCGCGGACACACGGAATGGTCCGGCTCTCCCGCACTTCCGCCACGTCTCCTACCGGATCTCCTGACCGCCACCGGTTCACCGGACGCCCTCGCCGCGACCATGACCACCCCGAAGCCGACCGTGCCCGCGCGGCGCGGCGAGCCCGTCGCTGGGGACTTCGGTCGGGACGGAGGCGCGGAGCCGGGTTCGAGCGGGCACGCGACGCCGGGCTCGAATGTTCACGGCGGCGTCGGGTTCGGTGCGACGGCGGTGACCTACGCCCAGCTCGACGAGCTGTCCAATCGCCTTGCCCGCCTGCTGATTCGGGCTGGTGCCGGACCCGAGCGAACCGTGCTGCTCGCACTGCCGCGCTCGGTCGACCAGATGATCGCGCTGTGGGCGGTCGCCAAGACCGGCGCGGCGTTCGTGCCGGTGGACTGCGAGCAGCCCGCCGCGCGGACGGCCGCCATCGCCGCCGAATGCGGTGCGGTCCTGGGCATCAGCGCGGCGGGAGCGGATGCGGCACTCCCGGACTCGGTGCGCTGGCTGCTACTCGACGATCCCGAGACCGGCGCGGCCACCGCTGCCGTATCGGGCGCTGCCGTCGACGCCGCCGCCCGGCTCGCACCGCTGCGGCCCGAGCATCCGGCCTACGTGGTGTTCACCTCCGGTTCCACCGGAACCCCCAAGGGCGTGGTGGTCACACACGCGGGCCTGGTGAACCTGGTCGCCGCAGCGGCGTCCAACGGCCGCATCGGCCCCGATTCCCGCCTGCTGCACGCCCTGAACCCGAGTTTCGACGCCGCGATCCTGGTGTGGCTGAGCGCCTTCGCCGTCGGGGCCACGCTCGTCATCGCCCCGCCCGAGGCGAGTGCGGGCGGTGAACTGGCCGACTCCATCGCAACCGGCGCGCCGACCCACCTGATCTGTACGCCCGGCGTCCTCGCCACCCTGCGCGACGAACAGCTGCGCGGCGTGGCGACGGCGATCATCGGTGGTGAACCCTGCCCGCCCGCGCTGGTCGCGCGGCTGGGTTCCACTCGCGCCCTGGTGAATTCCTACGGCCCGGCCGAAACCTCGGTGGCGGTGAGTTTCGGCGACCCCATGACCCCCGACACCGCCGCCATCGTGGGCGCGCCGGTACCGGGTGCCACCTTGCTGGTGCTCGACCGCTGGCTGCGGCCCGTTCCGGTGGGCACGGTCGGCGAACTGTACGTGCGCGGCCCGGGCCTGGCCCGCGGATACGCCGGGCGCACCGCCCTGACCGCGAGCCGCTTCGTAGCCGACCCGTTCACGGATGGCCAACGGCTGTACCGCACCGGTGATCTGGTGCGCTACATCACGCCCGGCAACCTGGAATACGTGGGGCGCGGTGATTCCCAGGTCAAGGTGCGCGGAATCCGGGTCGAGCCAGGGGAAGTGGATTCCGCGCTCACCGCGCATCCCCAGGTGGAGTCGGCCGTCACGGTGGCCCGGCCCACCCGCGCGGGCACGACCGCACTGTGCTCCTACATCACCTTCCGCACCCCGACAGCCGCCGAGCCTTCGCTGTTCGCCGGGTCGAGTGTGCCGCTGTCGGGCACTGGGTCGAGTGTGCCGCCGTCGGTCACCGAACTGACAGCGTGGCTGTCCGCGCGGCTGCCGCGCTATCTGGTGCCGTCGAGCATTACCGTGCTGCCCGAGCTGCCGCGCACCGCGAGCGGCAAGGTCGACCTGCGCGCCCTGCCCGAACCCGAAGCGCCGTACACGGAGTATGTGGCTCCGACCGGCACCGCGGCCGTCGTGGCCGCTACCTTCGCCGAGGTCCTGCACGCCGAACGCGTGGGCGCCCGCGACGACTTCTTCGCTCTCGGCGGCGATTCACTGCTCGCCGCCCGGGTGGCCGCCCGGCTGAGCGCGGCCCTGCGCACCGCGATCCCGGTGCGGGCCCTGTTCGAGGCACCGGTGGTGGCCGATCTCGCCCGCCGTCTGGACACCGCCACCGTGGCCGCCACCGCACCGCCGCTGGTGCGGGGCACGCGGCCCGACCGGATACCGCTGTCCCCGGCCCAGCAGCGCATGTGGTTCGTCAATCGTTACGACCCGACATCCCCGGCCTACAACATCCCGCTGGCCCTGCGACTCTCGGGCGACCTCGATCGAACAGCATTGCGTCACGCACTTTCCGACGTGCTGGAACGGCATGAAGCACTGCGCACCGTCTATCCGGACATCGATGGCGTCGGCAGCCAGCGCATCGTGGCGGCCGCGGCGGTGGAACTCGACCTGACCCCGATCCCCGTGCGCGCGGCCGATATCGGCGCGGCGGTGGCATCCGCCGTCGGCACGGGGTTCGATGTCACCGCCTCGGTTCCCCTGCGGCTGCGGCTGTTCCGGGTCGAGGGGACCGACGACTTCGTCCTGGTGGTGGTCGCCCACCACATCGCCTTGGACGGGTATTCGATGACACCACTGGTCCGGGATGTGGTGACCGCCTACACCGCACGCGTGCGCGGTGCCGCACCCGCGTGGCAGCCGCTGCCCGTGCAGTACGCCGATTACGCGCTCTGGCAACACACCCGCCTGGGCGCCGCCGACGACCCGGAATCTCTACTGCACCACCAGCTTCGATACTGGACCGAAGTCCTCGCCGACGCACCCGATCAGCTGGACCTGCCCACCGACCGACCTCGCCCGGCCCGCGCCTCGCATCGCGCCGCCGAGGTATCCGACCGCCTGGACGCCGACCTGACGGCGGCCGTGGACCACTGCGCCCGAACCTGGCGCGCCACCCCGTTCATGGTCCTGCACGCCGCGCTGTCGATCCTGCTGGCCCGGCTCAGCGGTGCCCGCGACGTGGTGATCGGCACGCCCATCGCCGGACGCGGTGACCGCGAACTGGACGACCTCGTCGGCATGTTCGTCAACACCCTTGCCCTGCGCACCGATATCCGCGCCGAGGAGGGCTTCGGCGCACTGCTCGAACGCGTGCGCCGCACCGACCTGGATGCTTTCGGCCACGCGGACCTGCCCTTCGAGCGCCTCGTCGAGGAGCTGGCACCGGCCCGGTCCGCGGCCCGGCACCCGATCACCCAGGTCATGCTGGTGTTCCAGAACCTCACCCACCCGGAGTTCACCCTCCCGGGCCTGCGGGTGGCACCCCTGGAGCTGCCCCGGACCGTGAGCCGATTCGACCTGAGCCTCACCGTCTCCGGCGGCGCGGACGGCATGGAGCTGCGCTGCGACTACGCCACCGACCTGTTCGACGCCACTACCGTGCGCATGCTCCTGCGGCGACTGGTGCGACTGCTCACCGCCGTCACGGCCGATCCGGCCCGGCCGGTGGGCGATATCGAGCTGTGCACCGAGACGGAACTGCGCCACCTGCGCACGCACACCCCGCCCGTCGCGACGCCGCGTCCGCTGGCGGATCTCCTGGCCGAGGCCGTCGCCGCCAACCCGGACGGCGTGGCCGTCCGCTGTGCGGACCGCCAGCTCACCTATCGGGAACTCGACGCTCGCGCCGAACGGCTGGCCCGGCAGTTGACCCGCGCGGGCGCGGGACCGGAAACCGTGGTGGCCGTAGGTATTCCGCGTTCGCTCGAATCGGTCCTCGCCGTCTGGGCCGTCACCCGCACCGGGGCCGCCTTCGTCCCCGTGGACCCGTCCTATCCGCCCGAGCGGATCGCGCACATCATCGACACGGCCGGGGTGCGCCTCGGTCTGACCGTGCCCGCCTGCCGAGACCGCCTGCCCGCCACCGTGCACTGGTGGAACCTGGACAGCCGGTATCCGGACGACGCGGACATCGGGCCGACCGCGGCCGAGCAGCACCGTCCCCCGCCTCGGATCCGCCCCGAGCACCCGGCGTACGTGCTGTTCACCTCCGGCTCGACCGGTGCCCCGAAGGGCGTGATGGTCACCCACGCCGGGCTGGCGAATATGGCGGCCGCACAGCGGAAGCGGTGCCACCTGACCTCCGACTCGCGGGTACTGCACGTCGCCTCACCGAGTTTCGACGCCTCGGTACTGGAGTTGATCATGGCGGCGGGTGCGGCGGCGACCCTGGTGGTGGCCCCGCCGACCGTTTTCGCGGGCAGCGAACTCGCGGACCTGCTGGCGCGCGAACGGGTATCGCATATCGCGCTCACCCCGTCGGCACTGGCCACGGTCGATCCGGCCGGACTCGACGCGCTGCAAGTGATCATCAATGGCGGCGAGCCCTGCCCACCGGAGCTGGTGGCCGCCTGGTCGGCCCCGGGTCGAGCGCACTACAACGACTACGGCCCGACCGAGGCGACGGTGTGGGCGACCGGCAGCGCAGCACTGCATCCGGGGGACACCGTCACCATCGGCACGCCCGCACCCGGTGTGCGGGCCGTGATTCTCGATACCCGGCTGCGCCCGGTCCCCGACGGTGTGGTGGGGGAGCTGTACCTGTCCGGGATCACCCTCGCCCGTGGCTACCTCGGGCGCGGCGACCTGACCGCGGCCCGCTTCGTCGCCGATCCGTACGGCGCCGCGGGGGAGCGCATGTATCGCACCGGTGATCTGGTGCGGCGGCGCGGCACCGAGCTCGAATACCTGGGCCGCACCGACAATCAGGTGAAGCTGCGCGGCCTGCGCATCGAACTCGGTGAGGTGGAGGCGGCGCTGACCGCCGACCCGGCCGTCGCCCACGCGGTGGCCGTCGTCCGTGCCGACGGCCGCGGTGACGCGCTGGTCGCCTACGTGCTGGGCGCGGCCGGACCACCGGATGTCGCGCAGCTGAAACGCGCTGTCGCGCAGCGACTACCGTCCTATATGGTGCCCTCGGCCATCGTGGCGCTCGACTCCCTACCACGCACCGCCAACGGCAAACTCGACCTCGACGCACTGCCCGCGCCGCAGCACACCGCCGCCGAACGCCGGGCCCCCGAAACCGCCGCCGAGCGCGCGGTGGCGACCGCGTTCCAGGAGGTGCTGGCGGTCGAGCGAGTCTGGCTCGACGACGACTTCTTCGCCCTCGGCGGCAATTCGCTCATCGCCACCCGCGTGGTGGCCCGCCTCGGCGCGGCATTGGACGCCGCCGTACCGGTGCGGGCACTGTTCGACGCGCCCACGGTGGCAGAGCTGGCCGAACTCGTCACCTCCGGTACCACGTCCGGCCGCACCCGGCCCGGTCCGCGGTCGCGTCCGGAACGTATCCCGCTGTCGGCGGCGCAGCGGCGCATGTGGTTCCTGAACCGCTACGACCCGGAATCGCCCGCTTACAACATCCCCGCCGCCTTCGACATCACCGGGGCACTGGATGTTTCGGCGCTGCGCGCCGCGCTGGATGATGTGGTGGCACGGCACGAGATCCTGCGCACCCGCTACCCGGTCGATGCGGACGGCCTGCCCCGGCAGGAGATCCTGGCTCCCGCACCGGGAATGACCCCTGTGCGCGAACTCGAGGTGGCCGCAGACGAACTCGACGACATGCTGGCGGCCCGGCTGTCCCGTGGCTTCGATCTCACCCGGGAGACCCCGTTGCGCGTCTGGGTGCTGCGTCTGGCACCCGAACACGCCGTGCTGGCCATGGCGGTCCACCACATCGCCGCCGACGGCTGGTCGATGGGACCGTTGGCTCGAGATGTGCTGGCCGCGTACGCATCCCGCCTGTCCGGTGAACCGCCCCGGTGGACGCCGCTGCCCCTGCAATACGCCGATTACGCCCTCTGGCAACACGATCTGCTCGGCGCCGCCGACGATCCGGCCGGTCTCGCCCACCGCCAGCTGGAGTTCTGGCGCACCACCCTCGACGGCCTGCCCGAACGGCACACCATCCCCACCGACCGGCCCCGCCCGGCCACCCCCTCGGGCAGCGGCGACCGCATCGCCTTCACCATTCCGGCCGAGGTGCACGACCGCGTCCACGTGCTGTCCCGGGCAGTCGGTGCGAGCCCGTTCATGGTGGCGCACACCGCACTCGCGGTCCTGCTGGCCCGCCTGTCCGGTGTCCCCGATATCGCCATCGGCTCGGTGGTCGCGGGCCGCGGCGACGGGGAGTTGGACGATCTGGTGGGCATGTTCGTCAATACCGTCGTGCTGCGTTCCCATCTCGACCCGGCACTGAGCTTCACCGCCGCGCTGTCCGACACCCGCCGCGCCGACCTGGCCGCCTACGGCAATCTCGACCTCCCCTTCGAGCAGGTGGTCGAGGCCCTGGCACCGACCCGCGACACCGCGCATCATCCGCTGTTCCAGGTGCTGCTGGCATTCCAGAACCTGCCCCCGGCGGCGACCGCGCTGCCCGGTCTGCACATTCGACCACTCGACACCGCGGCCCCCGGCGCCAAGTTCGATCTGGAATGGATGCTCGCCGAACACTTCGGCCCCGCCGGAGAGCCCGCCGGCATCACCGGCTCGCTCATCTTCGCCACCGACCTGTTCGACCGCACCACCGCCCAGACCATGGCCGATGGCCTCGAGCGCCTGATCGAGGCAGCGACCACCGCGCCCGAGAGCACCCTCGCCGAACTCACCGGCTGGTCCGGCGCGGCCACGGCGACCGCTGTCCCGACGGTGCACGGCCGCCCCGAACCGGTCCCGCCGCGTCCCTACCGTGCACCCCGTACCGAACTGGAACGACTGGTCGTCGACGCCTTCGAGGCCGTGCTGGAGAATCCGCGAATCGGCGTGGACGACAACTTCTTCGACCACGGCGGCAACTCCATGGCGGCGGTTCGACTGGCCGAGCGGTTGGGTGCCAGCACGGGCAACGCCGTACCGCTGCACCTGGTGTTCGCCGCACCCACCCCGGCCGCACTGGCCCGCCGCCTGAGCGAGAGCACCCCCGATTCCGCCGCGGACATACTGCTGCCCCTGCGGTCGACCGGTACCGCACCGGCGCTGTTCTGCCTCCACCCTGCCATCGGATTGGCCTGGTGCTATGCGGGATTGGTGCGGTACATCGACCCGGCGCGGCCCGTCCACGGGATCCAGTCACCGGGCATTCCCGACGGCGGCACGGTCGGCGATCTCGCCACCCGGTACGCCGACGAGATCCAGCGAACCCAACCGCACGGCCCCTACCATCTGCTCGGCTATTCGGCGGGCGGGCTGCTGGCCCACGCCGTGGCGGTGGAGTTGCGCCGCCGCGGCGCACCGGTGCCCTCGCTGATCATGATGGATGCCCGCGCCGACGTCGAGGTCACCGACGATCGCATGCCCGCCCCCGAACTGCTGCTCGCCGAGTTCGGCGGGGTGGACGTCCCGGAGGGCGTCGCCCTGACCGCCGAACGCGCGGCCGATCTGCTGCACTCGACCACCGGCGCGGCCAGCGCCCTCACGGCCGCCGATCTCGACCGCCTCTACCGTGACCTACGCCACCTGCTCCACCGCATCGGCGCCCACCGCCCCGAGGTATTCGACGGCGATGTGCTGTTCTTCACCGCCGCGGCCGGGCCGCCCGAACCCAACGTGGACACCTGGATTCCGCATGTCGACGGCGAAATACACGAGGTCACGCTCGATTTCGAGCACAACCGGCTGATCACACCGGAGGCGCTGGCCGACATCGGCCCGCGCGTGGACGCGTACCTGGCGGGCCACCGCTCACCGTCGGCACCGGCGAGACTGAGCACGCGCCGGATTTCCGGCCGATGACGGCGAACCTCGCGAGGCGCTCCCCGGGTTGGGGAACAATGGGCCGAGACGACCGATCGTGTGGGAAGCAGGTTCGACTGTGTCGAGGAACGGGAAGCGCCGGGTGTTCGGGGCCGCCGCGGTAGGACTGGGTGCCCTGGGTGCCGGTGAGCTGATCGCCGCGAGCGGCGGGGGTTCGCTCATCGACGGAGTGAGTCGGCTGCTGGTCGACACCGCGCCCACCCCCGTGGTCGAGGCCACCGTGGCCATGTCGGGTGAACACGACAAGGAGACCACCCGCATCGGCACCGTACTGGGCGGTGTCGCCGCCGCGGCTGGACTGTCAGCGCTGCCCGAACGGTTGCGCGTCCCCGCCGCACTCGCCGCCGGGGCCGGGGTCGGCGCGTTGTCGCTGCGGCGGCCCAGCCGTTCCGGGTCGGCCGTCGCCGGAAGCGTCGCCGCGGCCGCCGTGCTCGGCGCCGGACTGCGGCGTCCGCCACGCGGGCCGGGCGCCCGCTTGCTCTGGGCCACCGCCGGTGCCGGTCTCCTCGCGGGTGCGGAGACCCTGTTGCGCCGGGCCGACCGCCGCTACCGCGAGCGCGCGCAGCGAGTCGGTCCCATGGGCGCCCACCAGCCGATCCCCGACGACGGCCTCGGCATCGAACCCGGACTGTCACCGCTCATCACAACGAGCACGAAGTTCTATGTAGCGGACGTGAATTCGCGCCCGCCCCGGCTCGATCCCGAACACTGGCGGTTGTCCATCAGCGGTATGGTCGCGCACTCGCTGCGCCTGTCGCTGCGTGAATTGGCCGAACAGGCCGAGGAATTCGACGCGGTCATGGTGTGCGTGCACAATACCGTCGCCGCCGGGCGCGCCGGGAACGCCCGCTGGCTCGGGGTGCCGCTGACCACGTTGTTCGACCACGCCCTGCCCGAAACCGGTGCCACCCGCCTGGTCACCCGAGCCAGCGACGGATTCACCATCTCCCTGCCGCTGGCCCCGCTGCGCACGGGCGAGTGGCCCGGGTACCTGGTCATCGGTATGAACGGCGAACCGCTCAGCCCCGAACACGGTTTCCCGGCCCGGGTTTTCGTGCCCGGCCTGTACGGTCAGTACACCGGCGCGAAATGGCTCACCGAACTGGAACTCACCGACGACAGCCACCTGGACTACTGGTGGAAGCGCGGCTGGACCAGTGAGCCGCTGTGGGTGCGCCCGCAGGCCCGCATCGACGTCGCCTCGGTCGGCAGCCCCGGCTCCGGCAAATGCACCGTCGCGGGCGTCGCCTGGGCGCCGCCGCACGGCGTGGCGGGCGTCGAGATCCGCATCGACGAAACCGAATGGCTCCCGGCCGAACTCGGCGCCGAACTCGCCCCGGCCGCGTGGCGGCGCTGGCGCACCGTCGTCGACCTCCCACCCGGCCCGCACACCGTGGAGGCCCGCGTCACCAGCCGCTCCGGCGAGGTCCAGGACGCCGACGTGCGCCCGCCGTATCCGCTCGGCCCGGGCGGTCTGCACCGGGTCACGGTCGACGCCTGAGCCGGACGGCCCGCGGCGGATCACAGCCGCGGATCGTTGACCAGGCGGAAGTCGTGCAGGTTGTCGCGGTCCCCGGTGGCGGTGAAGTAGCGCCCCGGTAGTTCGTTGGCGGGCATATCGCAGGCGCGGGCGATCACCGAGGCGGGCAGGCGCAGCAGATCCCGGCCCAGATGCCAGGGGGTGACGAGACGGGCCTCGTCGCCGAAGAGCAGCACGCAGCGCACCGGCACCCGGCCGTCGGGCAGCAGCGCGCGATCGGCGGTGTGCCGCCAGGTGGCCAGGGTGTCGAACAATCCCGTGAGGTCGAGACTTTCGCGCGCCACGTCGAGGGCGTCGGAGTATTCGCGATCGAAGCGCTGCACATCCGCCGGATCCAGACAGGACCGGATCGCGGCCGGGCTGGCATGTGCGGGTAGCGGAAATCCGTGCTCGAACTTGGCGTAACCATGCTCGGCTGTCATGAACCCACGCTAGTCCGCGTCTCCGATCTCCGGTTGCGAAACGGTGCGCATGCCCGCAAGTCGGAGCCGACGTCAGAAACGCCCGCCGCGGCTGATGCGCCGCGAACCCTGCGACCCGCCGAAGGATCCGGGCCCCATCCCGCGGCCGCCACCACGGCTGAATCCGCCGCCGAACCCACCGCCGCGCCGGTACCCGGTGCCCATCCCGCGCAGCATGCCGTCGATGAGAATGCCGCCCAGCACCGCGCCGGTCTGCGAGCCGCCGGTGGGTGTGTGGCTGGCCTGCCAGGACCGCACGTTCGCCTCGGCGGTGTGCAGGGCGCTGGCACCGAGTTCCACTGCGCGCTGGGCCGATTGCAGCGCCTCGCCGGGGTTCGTGGTGGCGAGTTCCTGCGCCCGGTCCAGATGACGTTGGGCCTCGGCCAATCGGGTGCGGGGTTCGGCGTCCACGCCGCCGCGCCGGGTGCTGATGAAATCGGCCGCGGCATTGATGCGTCCCCGCGCGGCCGTCATGGCCTGATCGAGCCGTCGCGCCAGATCGTCGGCGGCCAGCTTGCGGTCGGTGGCGGCGGCGATCGCCTTGTCCAGGGCGGTGTCCGCGGCCACCGCCCGCTGGAAGACCCCGAGCGGGTTGGCGTCGCCGTTGGCGGTGGCGTCGTTCAGGGCGTCGCGCGCCGCGGCGGTCGCCGCGGGCAGTTCGGTTCCCCCATGGGCGCCCAGGGTTTCGGCCGTGGCGAGATCGCGCCGCAGCTCCGCCACCATCGCGGCCAGTCCGGATCGCGCGGCGGCGATATCGGTGGCGGCGGTGTCCACGGCGTCCAGCAGCGTGCGCGCCGCGTCCACCGCCGATTCGGCGGCGCGGATGGCTCCGACCGCGGCGCCCTGCTCACCCACCGGCCGGGCAGCCGCAGCCCGGCCCTGCTCGATATTGTGCTCCGCGAACGCGATTCGCTCGCGCGCCATGTTCACATTGTCGCGAATGGGCGCGATCACCGATGCCGGATGCTCCCGCACCAGCGTGTCCAGCGTCGTCTCCGCGCCCGGCATCCGCGCCGTCAGCTCCACCAGGCTCCGGGTCAGCGCGTCCAGCCGGTCTCCGGCATTGATGAGCAGATTGCGCATGGCGTCGAATTCGTCGACCTTGGCGTCGAGTTCCCGGTCGGCGCGCCCGCAGGTGGCGATGAGGTCCACCAGCATGCCGCGGCGCTGATCCGGGGACTCCGGGATCGCGTCGTCGAGCTGCTGGCGGATCGAGAACGCTGTGGCCAATGCGTGTTTCGCGGCCTCCAGCGCGGCGGCGAAGGGTGCGGTGGTGGTGTTGCCGAATTCGTCGGTGGCCAAACGCAATTCCTCGGTGCTGGTGCGGATCGCGTTGTCGATGTCCACGAGCAGTTCCCGCGAGCGCGTGTCCAGGGTCGGCAGCGGCAGTGCGGTCAGCGCGCCGGTGTCGGTCGGGTCGATCTCCCGCACCCGTTCCAGTTCCCGCCGCTCCCGCTCGGCCCGCCGGGACCGCGACCACCACCACAGCCCCGCCACCAGCAGCACCACCACCGCCGCGACGATCAGCAGCGGCAGCGGATTGATCCCGGGCGGATTCATGGCCGCCGCCAGCCCGTGCGCGGTCGCCACCGCGGCCCCGGCCCAGTCCTCGGCGCGCAGTCTGGGTTCCACGTCATCGGTGAGCATGCGGTCCAGGTCGCTCTCGCCGACATCCTGGGGAAGGCTGCCGGTGAACGCGTAGGCGCGGTCGTCCACGGCGACGGACAGCAGCACATCCCGATCCCCGAAATTGGAGGCCGCCGCCGTGCGCTCACCCCACTCCCGGGGGTCCATCCCGGCGAAGTCGCGCACATAGACGACCCACAGCCGTTCGCGTTCGGCGCCGTACAGCTCCTCCACGGCCGCCGCGACCTCGGCCTCCTGCGCGTCGCTCAACACCTGCGCGGTGTCGGTGACGTACCCGGGCAGCCGCGTCGGCTGCTCGGCCCGCACCGCAGCGGGCTGAGCGGTCAGCAGTGTGAAGGCCAGCAGAAAGCCGGTCAGGACCAGGATCAGTGGCTTCGGTAGCGCCATGGTCTCGAATCTATCCGCAGGGAAGGGGTGCGTGAGTTTTCTTCCTACCACCCGTGTCGGCGGCCATGACTACCATCGGCAGTGTGATCACGATCGATTCGACCTATACGGGCCATGTCGCCCCCGGCAGCAATCCGCAGCAGCGGGAGGTTCCGGGCGCGCGCATCGTGAAGATGTCGGTCGGCCAGATGGACAACAACGTCTATCTGGTGCGGTGTACCGCCACCGGCGCGACCCTGCTGATCGACGCCGCCAACGAGGCCGAACGCCTGCTGGAACTCATCGAGCAGGAGGCCCCCGGCCGGGTCGAGCTCATCATCACCACGCATCAGCACCCGGACCACTGGTGGGCGCTGAAGGAGGTGGCGTCGACCACCGAGATCCCCACCGCCGCCCACGAACTCGACGCCCCCGCCCTGCCCGTGCCCCCGGACCGGCTGCTCGCCGACGGCGAGACGGTGCGCATCGGCGAACTCGACCTCGAGGTGATCCATCTGCGCGGCCACACCCCCGGATCGGTCGCGCTGGCCCTCACCGACGGCGCGGGGCGCACCCACCTTTTCACCGGCGACTCGCTCTTCCCGGGCGGTGTCGGCAAGACCGGTACCCCCGAGGATTTCACCTCCCTGCTCGGCGATGTCGAGTCCAAGCTGTTCGCCCGCTTCGGTGACGACACGGTCGTCTACCCGGGCCACGGCGACGACACCACGCTCGGCGCGGAGCGTCCGCAGTTGCCCGAGTGGCGGCGACGCGGTTGGTGAACATCCAGCAGCGCGGCTACCCCGACCCGATGCGGCGGGCGGCCGCCGACGAGCGGGGCGGCTGCGCGCGCGGCATCTGGCGCTGGACCGCGCGGCTACTGATGGGGGCGGTGCTGGCCGGGCTGGTCGTGGTCGGCGGGACGGCCGTGCGGGTCTGGCAGGTCGCCCGGATCAGCGACTACTCGAAGGCCGACGCCATCGTGGTGCTGGGCGCGGCCCAATACGACGGCACCCCGTCCACGGTCTTCGAGGCGCGCCTGGACCAGGCGTACCGGTTGTTCCAGCGCGGCGTGGCCCCGCTGATCGTCACCGTGGGCGGAAAACAGCTGGGCGACAACTACACCGAGGCCGCCTCGGGCAAGAATTACCTGAAGTCCCGCGGTGTCCCGGCCGACAGCATCCTGGCCGTGGAAACCGGTTCGGACACCCTGCAGAGCGTGGAGGCCGTCGCCAAGGCCCTCCGGGCCCGGGACAAGACGTCGACGGTGCTGGTGAGCGATCCGTGGCACTCGCTGCGTACCCGCACCATGGCCCGCGACGCGGGGCTGGAGGCGTGGACCGCACCCACGCGCACCGGTCCGGCCGTCTACACCCGGGAGTCGCAGGCGCACGGCATCTTCCGGGAGACCTTCGCCCTGATCTGGTACCGGATCACGCACTACTCGGCCGATTTCGAGTACACCGCGGAGCAGTGAGCCATGAGCGCCGATCCGTACACCGACGACGACCGGGCCCGCCTGGTCACCGAATCCGCCAAGACGGCCGGGCTCAGCTGGTCGTCGACGCCGGCGCGCCGCACCGATTTCTCTCGCGACCGCGCGCGAGTGCTGCATTCCGCCGCGTTGCGGCGACTGGCGGACAAGACACAGGTCATGGGTCCGCGCGAGGGCGACACCCCGCGCACCCGGCTCACCCATTCGCTCGAGGTCGCGCAGATCGGCCGCAGTATCGCCGACGGGTTGGGCTGCGATCCGGATCTGGTCGATCTGGCCGGAATGGCCCACGATATCGGCCATCCGCCGTACGGCCACAATGGTGAGCACGCCCTCGACCAGTTCGCCGACGCCTACGGTGGATTCGAGGGCAATGCCCAGAACCTGCGGATTCTCACCCGCCTGGAACCGAAGGTCGTCGACGAGCACGGGGTGAGCGCGGGTCTGAACCTCACCCGCGCCGCCCTCGACGCGGTGATCAAGTACCCGTGGGGGAGAACCGCTCCCGGCGGCAAGTTCGGCGCGTACGACGTGGACATGGAGCGGCTGGAGTGGGTGCGCCGGAATGCCCCGGAGCGCCGCCAGTGCCTGGAGTCCCAGATCATGGACTGGTCCGACGATGTGGCGTACTCCGTGCACGATGTGGAGGACGGTGTGATCGCGGGCCGCATCGATCTGCGCGCCCTGGGCGATCCGGTGGAGCAGGCCGCCCTCGCCGAACTCGGTGCGGCACAGCACCGTTCACTCGATCCGGACGAGCTCGTGGCCGCGGCGCAGCGCCTGTCCGAGCTGCCGGTGGTGGCCGCCGCCTGCGACTACGACGCGTCGCTGGCGGCCTCGGTGGCGCTCAAACGCCTCACCAGTGAATTGGTCGGCCGCTTCGCCACCGCCGCGGTGGAGGCCACCCGGGAGGCGTGGGGCGGTCGCCGACTGTGCCGCTACGCCGCCGACCTGGCGGTCCCCCCGATCGTCGCCGCCGAGGTCGCCGTGCTGAAGACGGTCGCCCTGCGCTACGTCATGTCCGACCGTGGCCACCAGGATCGCCAGCGTGACCAGCGCGAACGCATCCTGTCGGTCGCCGACCACCTGCTCGCCACCGCGCCGCGCGGGCTGGATCCGGTACTGCTGCCCTGGTGGGAGGTCGCCGCCGACGACGCAGCCCGGGTGCGCGTCATCGTGGATCAGATCGCGTCCTACACCGAGAGCCGGTTGGAGCGCGTCGCGGCCGCGATCCCCTAGCGCACCCCTAACCGGTCGCGAAACCTCGAACCGCCGCCGGACGATATGTCACCCTGGAAGGTGAGAGACCGTCGCGCCCAATCGTTCCCGCGGCGGTAATTCGGCGAGCAGGGGACACGATGCCGATGGGACTCGAATCAGCCGTCGACCTGGATCGGTATCCGTTGGACCGCCGTGACCCCGCGGTCCTGAAAACCCTGATGGCACAGTGGCGCGCGGAATTCGAATCCACGGGCACGGTGCTGCTGCGCGACTTCTTGAAAAGGGGAGCCATTATCGAAATAGCCGAGATGGTCGTGGAATCGGACGATTCCGTGGCGGACTCGACCGTCAGTGTCACCACGCTGACCTATGACCGAATACCCGAATCCTCGCCACTGAAACTTCTCTACCGCTGGGAACCACTGCTCGATTTCGTCTCCGGTGTGGTCGGCGAGCATGCCTACCGGTCCGCGGACGACCGCGCGGCGGTGACGGTGCACGGTCACGAACCCG
Organism: Nocardia otitidiscaviarum NBRC 14405; assembly: GCF_000308635.1. Lineage (GTDB taxonomy): Bacteria > Actinomycetota > Actinomycetes > Mycobacteriales > Mycobacteriaceae > Nocardia > Nocardia otitidiscaviarum. Next base: position 42,940 of record NZ_BAGD01000050.1, read on the forward strand.
CCGACGAGAACTGGCATTTCGATGCCGCTGACTACACGCTCACCCTGCATGTCCTGGCCCCGGAGTACGGCGGCATGTTCGAGTACGTGCCGCTGCCCTGGGCGACCGGGGAATCGTTTCCGGCCCAGCTCATCGCGGGTCCGCGCCGACATTCGGTGCGAGTGCTGCCCACCCTGCCCGGTGCGCTGATGCTGCACGCGGGCAGGCTGTCGGTGCACCGGGTGACGCCGAGCCGGGGACCGGTGCCCCGCGTGAGCGCGACCATGGATTTCCATTCCCGTCCCGGGCGTACCCTCGGTGAGGAAGCCCGTCGGCGCCGGTTCGGTGCGGAGGGTCGACCATGAGGTCTCGAATCGTGGGACGAGGATTTGTCGAGTGTCATTCGGCTGTGTCATTCTGCACCCGGAATCATTCCCCCGCGAATGATTCGTTCCAGTTGGTTTTTCGGGTGCGCTGCATTCAGAGGGGGGCTGATCGCCGTGGGCGATAGATTCCGCGTACCAACGCTCGATGTGGCCGGTTTGCGAATGGACCGGGCCGATTTCGGCACCCGGCTCCGAGACGCATTGGCGGACACCGGTGTCTGTTATCTGATCGGCGTCGAGATTAGGCAGCTCCCGCTCGTCGACGTCCTCGCGGCGGCCAGGCAATTCTGCGCGCACGCCGCCGCCTCGGGGGTGATCGATGTCGCGCACCTGCCCGACGATGTCGCGACCGCCCAGCTGCGCCAGTCGGTATCGGACTGGGCGCGCGGCCTCGCGGCACTGTCACCGGATCTGCTCGCCGCGCTCGCCTCGGCACTGGGGTATCCGGAGGATCACTTCGACCGCTGGGTCGGGCGAGTGACGGCGGTGCGCCCGCAGCTCGTGCACGTCCGCCCGGAGCCGGACCGGCGCCGCACGCCGGATACCGCCGTCCACGGCGACACCGGCTTCCTGACCTTCCTGCTGCCGGACCTGCTGTGCGGCCTGCTGGTCGAGGACTCCGCCGGACACTGGCGGGAGGTGCCGCCCCGGGAGAATTCGGTGCTGCTGACGGTCGGTGGTGCGGCCGAGGCCGCGACCGCGGGGCGGGTGCGCGCCGCCGCGCATCGGCTGTGGTCCCCGCATGCCGCCAAGGGCCGGGTCGCCGTCACCATGGCGGTCGAATCGACCGTCGAATTCCGATCCGCGCCACCGCGGTTCGCCGCCAACTCGCACGGCTGACGCGCGAGTTCGGCTACGGGTGCATGGCGAGGTAGTGGGCGACGCTGTCGGCGGGCGGCCCGTCGGCGACGACGCGGCCCTCGTCGAACACCAGGACACGGTCGAAGTCGGCGAGCAGATCCAGATCGTGGGAGACAACCACCACGCGCTGCGGCAGGGTGTGCAGCAAGCGAGTGATGCGGCGCTTGTTGCGCAGGTCCAGCAGCGTGGTCGGCTCGTCGAACACGACGTGGTCGGGTCGCACCGCGAGTACCGCCGCAATGGCGAGCAGCTGTTTCTGTCCGCCGCTGAGCAGATGGGCGGGATGGTCGCGGTAGTCGCTCAATCCGTACTCGGCGAGCACCTCGGTGACGCGGGCGGCGATCTCCGGCTTGGCCAGCCCGTGGTGTTTCAACCCGAACGCCAGGTCTTCGGCCACGGTCGGCATGACGATCTGCACATCGGGGTCCTGGAAGACGAAGCCGACCCGTTTGCGCACCTCGCGGCCCCGCTTGCGGGTATCCAGCCCGTCCACTCGCACCCGGCCCTCGGTCGGGATCTGCAAGCCGTTGAGCAACCGGGCGAAGGTGGATTTGCCCGAGCCATTGGAGCCGATGACGCCGATGCGGTGCTCGCTCAGCGTCAGATTCAGCTCGCGCAGCACCTCGCGCTCACCGAAACGATGGCCGACACCCTCGAGTTCGATCATGCGCGGGCCGGGATGAGGGGGTAGGCCCGGCGCACGGCGACCGCGGCCAGCGAGCCGATCACCGTCTTCACCGCATCACCCGGGAGGAAGGCCGCGGAGGTGACGATGGCCTTGCCGAGCGGGATGTCGGCCGCGACGGCCATCCACGGAATGCCGATGGCGTACAACACGATCGCCCCGCCGAAGAAGTTGATCGCCAGCGCGACGGGCAGGTTGTAGCGCCGCCACAGTCGCTCGGTCAGCAGACCGATGACCAGCGCGCCGACCGGATAGGCGAGGACGAAGCCGCCCGTCGGACCGAGGATCACCGACAGTCCGCCGCGTCCGCCCGGCAGTACCGGCAGGCCCACCAGGACCAGCACGACGAACAACAGCATCGCCAGGGCGCCGCGTTTCGCGCCGAGGATCGATCCCGCCAGGATCACGCCCAGGGTTTGCGAGGTGAACGGCGCGAACGCCCCCGGCAGTTGGATGAGCGGGAAGAACCCGAGCACCACCATGATCGCCGTGAACAGCGCCACCTGCGCCAAATCCCTACTACGCACCGGAGCATCGTAGGGGAGGGACGGGTGTGATCTGGTACGGCGGTCTCGCTTGCCGCGGCGCTACTGCAGCCCGCGGGCGTCGAGGGCCTCGCCGAGATTGTCCGCCATGCGCAGGGTGCGGATGAGCAGTGGAATGAGGAAGGCGGTGCTGCGCTCGATGCCGCGCGCCCGCTGCGCCGCCCGCACCAGCTCGGCCTGTTCGCGGATGACCGGAATGAAGCGGATGGTCATGGCCACCAGCAGGCCCACCCGCTCGGGGCGCACGCCGACCGGTCGCAGCGGACTCAATACCCGTTCGATGGTGTCGATCATGGCCGAGGTGCGCGTGGTGAGCGTCACCAGATTCGCCAGCAGCACCAGCGCCAGGATCCGTTCGCTCACCAGTACGGCGCTCACCCAGCCGGTGAACATCAGCTGGGCGATGGCGATCAGGACCAGGAACGGGGCGATGGCCAGCACCTGCCGTCCGGTCGCTCGCCAGGGAATTCGTGCCAGCGCGTACAGGGCCAGCACGACGCCCAGCGCCACCGCCAGCCACACCGGCGAGGTGACGAAGAACAGGGCGGTGCCCGTGGTCGCCAAAACGATCAGCTTCGCTCCGGCGGGCACGGCATGCACCGGCGTCCGGGCGTCGTGATAGAGGCTGAGCACCGCTAGATGGTGGCATGCGGCCCACCCTTTCCCGAGGTGCGGGGGCCGGGGCCGATCTCCGGGTGCGTCCGGGTCTCGCGTGTCGCCGTGGCGCGGCTAGACTCGCGGCGTGGCCGGACGACTCCCTGATCGTGATATCGCAGCGATTCGTGAACGAGTCCGGATCGAGGATGTCGTCGGCGAATACGTCGCCCTGAAGGCGGCCGGTCCGCTCTCGATGAAGGGCCTGTGCCCATTCCACGACGAGAAGTCCCCGTCGTTCCACGTGCGTCCGCAGCACGGTCACTTCCACTGCTTCGGCTGCGGTGAGGGCGGCGACGTCTTCGCCTTCCTGCAGAAGATCGAGCACGTCGGATTCGTCGAGGCCGTGGAACAGTTGGCCGACCGGATCGGCTACAAGATCAATTACGAGGGCGGCGGCACCTCGGTGCAGCGCGACCGCGGCACCCGCAGCCGCCTGGTGGCAGCCAATCAGGCCGCCCACGAGTTCTACATGGCGCAGCTGGGCGAGCCCGGAGCCGAGGCCGCCCGCAAGTACCTCACCGACCGCAATTTCGACGCGGACGCCGCCCGCCAGTTCGGCTGCGGCTACGCTCCCGGCGGCTGGGACGCACTCACCAAACATATGCTGCGCCGCGGCTTCGAGTTCAAGGAGCTGGAGGCCGCGGGCCTGTCCAAGCAGGGTCGCCAGGGCCCCATCGACCGTTTCCACCGCAGACTGCTGTGGCCCATCCGCAATCTCAGCGGTGATGTGATCGGCTTCGGCGCGCGTCGGCTCTACGACGACGACCAGATGACCGCCAAGTACATCAACACCCCGGAAACGACGCTGTACAAGAAGTCCCAGGTGTTGTTCGGCCTCGATCTGGCCAAACGCGACATCGCCAAGGCACATCAGGCGGTGGTGGTCGAGGGCTACACCGATGTGATGGCCATGCACCTGGCGGGCGTGAAAACCGCGGTGGCGTCCTGCGGTACGGCCTTCGGTGAGGAACATCTCGCCGTGCTGCGCCGCCTGCTCATGGACGACAACTTCTGGCGCGGCGAGATCATCTACACCTTCGACGGCGACGCGGCCGGGCAGGCCGCCGCCCTCAAGGCGTTCAGCGGCGACCAGAAGCTCGCCGGGCAGACCTATATCGCCGTGGCCCCCGACGGCATGGATCCGTGCGAGCTGCGCCAGCGCTCCGGCGACGGCGCGGTCCGCGACCTGGTGGCCCGCCGAGTCCCCCTGTACGAGTTCGTGATTCGCGGCCTGCTCGCCGAACACAACCTGGATTCCCCCGAGGGCCAGGTCGATGCCCTGCGCCGCGCCGTCCCCGTGGTCGCCCAGATCAAGGACAACGCCCTACGCAAGGCGTACGCCACCAAACTCGCGGGCTGGGTCGGCTGGGACGATATCCAGCTCGTCGTCCGCCGCGTCGGCGAGGAGGCCCGCAAGATCGCCCGCGGCGGCGCGCGCCCCGGCATCCCGGGACGCGAAGCGGCGCAGGAGGTCATGGCGCACCCCGCCGCCCGCCCCAACCCCAACGACCCAACCCTGCTCCCGCAGCGCCAATCCCTGGCCGCCGCACTGCAATACCCGGCCCTGGCGGGTCCGCTCTTCGACACTCTCGACCCGGAGGCCTTCACCCACCCCGCCTACATCGCCGTCCGCACCGCCATCACCGCCGCCGGCGGTGTCTCCAGCGGTATCGGCGGCTCCGAATGGGTCGCCCTGGTCGCCGACAACACCCCTGACCTGACGCTGCGCGCCCTGGTCTCCGAACTGGCCGCCGAACCCCTCCCGGTCAAATCCGCCGACGACGTCCCCCGCGTCATCACCGGCGTCCTGGCTCGCACCCAGGAAGCCTGGGTCGGCCGCCAGATCGCCCAGCTCAAGTCCAAACTCCAGCGCATCTCCTCCACCGAGCAGACCGACGCCTACCTGGAACTCTTCGGCGACCTGGTAGCCCTGGAGCAATACCGCAAGAGCCTGCTCACCCAGGCCATGGGCAACTCCGACGACTTCGCCATCGGCAGCTGAACCTGCCCGAGCCCGCGTCAGCGGCGCAGCTGATCCTGCGGCACCATCACGGTGGTGCGCTCGTCCAGCGGCACCATCGGCTCCAGCTTCGGCTGGGTGCTCAACTTGTCCGCCAGCTTCTGCCGACTCACCAGCACCAGCTTCCGCGTGACCGGACTCTCATTGATCGCCCGCGCCGTCTTGCTGATCTGCTCATACCGAGCCCGCCCGGCCTTCGCGCCCAACACATACCCGGCAGCGACGCCGATGATCAACCGCAGCATTGAGAAGTGCTCCTCCCGTAGGCCAGTCCGCGCCTACATCCTGCCCGAACCCCCCACCCCCTGTCGATCCGGCACCCCACCCCCAACCCACCACATGTCCGCAGGTAGAGGGGCGATTTGGGAACTTCGGCGAACGTACGCTAAAGTTTCAATCCGTTCGGCCCGCCAGGCCGGAACGGGAAACAATCCCCTATAGCTCAATTGGCAGAGCAGCCGACTGTTAATCGGCAGGTTTCTGGTTCGAGTCCAGATGGGGGAGCAGGAATAGGCCCCTGACCAGTAGGCATGGTCAGGGGCCTTATTCGTTTGGTCCACTGATCGGACCCGCACCAAGAAGCCTCGAGAATTCACCGCCGAATGTTTCGTCGACCGGTCCTGTCGAAGTCCGGCCAAGTCGTCCAACAGCGTTGGCGGTACTGGTGCTGGCGGACGCACCACTGGTTGTTCGCGAAGCCGATCCATTCAATGTCGGAGCGGGCTTCGACGAGAACCTGCGAGCGGGTTCCTGCTGTGCCTGCCAACAGCTCACCAGAGTTGACTGATCACCGTTGCTGCCGCGAAGCACAGCAGTGTGCCGATCACGGCGACGAGCAGGCCGGCTCCTGTATGCCGTGCACGGCCGCCCGACAAGCAAAGGATGGCCGCGGCGACGAGTTCGGCGACGTAGAGGAAAGCGAGGAGGAAGACGAGCGAGGGGACGATCGTTACCGGGAACAGGTTGATCGTCAAGGTGATCGTCGCTGTGGACACGGACGCCGGGCCGAACCAAGCAGTCACTCCCGAGTTGGGGCGATCGATATTCACCATTGCGGCGGCCCCTGTCCTACTTTGCCGAAAAGTAGAGCAGCGCAATAAGTACCGTAGCCGCACTCCAAGCAGATGCAGCTACCACGGCGGCTGTGGCGACGGCGCGAACGGATCCCGATCCCCACCACCACAGCACTGCCGCGTATCCCGCCGACACCGCTGCGGCAATGACGAAGGCTCCCAATGGAATCTCCGTGGCCTCGGAGTCGATGAGCCGCCCGGCGATGAGCAGAACCAATGTGTTCACGACGAACCACCCGGCGACACTCCACGTCGCCGCCGTCCAATACCGGTGATCGGAACCAGTTGCGCTGTGCCCCATCAGTTCATTCCCTTCGGCAGTGGTACGTGAGGTGGGGTGTCGACGGGTCCGAACGGTGTCGACTGTGTCGGATTTCCTGGCACGTCATATTCGTAGTTCCAGTCGTGGAACCTGGGAAACACGGTGTCGGGATTACCGATGTCGTGGTGGAAGGGCAGGTTGACAGCCGGACCCCACGATCGGCCGGTAGCCGCGGGATCGATGGCGATGGTGCGCGTCGCGCCGGAGGGCAGATCCTGGTGGGCCTCCAGTGACGGGTAATCGGTGCGGGTGCCCGCGAGTGTGACCCCGTCGCGGCCGGGCGTGAAGACCAGGTCGCCGTTGACGGTCATTTTGTGGTCGTCGAGGTTGACCGTCGTACCGTCGCCATCGAGTATCGGTGGGTCCGCGGCCAACCCCGGTGCGAAGGGATTGCCACCAGGGTTGTTCCATTGCGGATTGCTGACATCGCGCTATTCGATGAAGTGCGAGGTCCGGACCAGCCCCTGGCCTTCTACCGGATTGATCCGCACGACCCGGATTTCTGGAGGGACCTCGCGATACTTGGGGTCATAGCTGTACATCCGCTCATCAGCGGCCCCCGGTGTGGAAACCCATCGCTTCCAACCGTCGGCGGAACGCGTCATCGGTGGCCGCGACGTCATTCGCGACCTGTGTCATCGCTGCCGAGATCTGCGCGATTCGCTGCGAGACGCGTAGCCACGCACCTTCGGTGTATTCGGTTGCCAACTCGCAGGCCGCACCGAGTGGAGTTCCCGGCAATGCCACGGCAACTGACTGCGCCGAGGTGCGGACGTCTATGGCGTCAATCGTGGCGGCAACCACGTCGAGAGTGCGCGCAAGCCCGTTGATCTGCTCGATATCAGCTTCGAACATGGCCACGGCGACTCCTCTCCAGGCGTTTCCAGCATGGCTCTCGAGGGATAGTCGGTAGGTGCGGATTGCTGCGGCGCTGGTCAGGGTGCGTGGCGATGGCTGGTAGAACTGCTGTAGCAACCATTCAGCACTCATGAATCCGGTACTCGCGGAGACAGTCGAGCCTGCCGGCCCGGACGGCAAGCCGCCCGCGCCTCGGGCAAGATGAGCCGCATGAAATCAGCACGTTCGGCATGTGCCCTGTCCGCGATGGTTCTCGCGGTGATCGTGGTGGGGGGCTGTTCAACGGATGAGGCGACGCCTGCGTCCGCATCGACTTCGACATCTACCGCTGTGGCCGCGACCAGTACAACCACGACCACCGCGAAGATGTCCGCGCAGGCGGCGCCGCCCGCGACGGTGGACGATCCGCTGAGTGTGACGTGCGGGCAGTTCACGAAGTTGGACAAGGCGGCTCAGTTGCAGGTCATTCAGGCGATCTTCGGGGACGATCCCGCTAAGAACGATGATCAGGTGTCGTTGGCGGACCTGCTGTGCCTGTCGGATTACGTCCAGGACAAGCCTGTCAAGGACGCACTGCCCAAGCCGTGACGGCCGCTTGAACCGCCGGGGTGAGAACCGGCGGCATCGGCGTGCCTCACGTCAAGTCCGGCCCGTCGCCCTGCGGCTGGTCCGACTGCTTCGGGGCCGCGGGCACCCACTCCCGCAGCGGCTGCACCACCGCTCCGTAGAAGGCATCGGTCGCCGTCGTCACGCTGGTGATGAAACTGGCCGCGGTGCCGGAGCGGCGGTTGCCGAGAGGGAAGGTTTGTTCCAGGGAGAAGGAGACGATCTCTCCGGCACGGCCGTCGGTCAGGATCTTCGGGTTCGCGCGGATGGTGTCGAGGTGTTCGCAGGTCTCCATACCCTTCTCGGAGAACACCGCTTCGACTTGGACTTGGCCGGGGGCATCAGCGAGTTGGCGGAGCAACCAGGAGAGGCGGCGGCCGGCGGTGCCTTCGTTGGGGGCTTCCAGGGTGGTGCGGCAGCGGATCTTGTTGGTGCGGATGTCGGCGACGACGATCAGGTCGCCCGCGGTGTCGGGGATACGCAGGGTCGCTTCGAAAGTGCCGTCGGATGCCAGGCGTTCGGCGACGGCGGTGTTGCGGGCGGCGGGATCGGTGCGGTGCCGACGCGGCAGCTGATGTTTGACCTCCACGCCGAGTTCGGCGGTCAGGCGCAGGGCCAGGTGGCGGGACAGGGACACCCAGCGTTCGGCGACGGTCAGCGCCTTCTGGTCGCCGGCGCGCAGGGTGCCCGCGGTGACGGCGTCACGCACGGCGACCCAATGGCGGCCCATATCGGTGAATTCGGTGGCTCCGGAACGGGGATGTTCGAGGTAGCGCAGGAATTCGCCGAGGATCCAGGTTCGCAGTTCGTCGTCGATGCCGCCGTGGGACAGCAGCATGCGCGCTTCGTGGGCGATCTCGGCCCAGGACAGGTGCCGCAGGTCCACCTTGGCGAGTTTGCGGCGGTCCACCTCGACCGGCAGTTCGCCGGGGCCCGCGGGAACATCGTTGGAGAGGCTCACGACCGCGTCGTACCTCTTCCGGCGTGCCACATCGAGGTAGCTCTCCAGTTGATCACGCTTGAGTTTGCCGGTGCCGGTCTTCACCTCCAGCAGGCCCGTCCACACTCGGTTGCCGCGTACGACCTTGAGAACCGCGTCGGGGATGACCTTGGAATCACCCCGCTCGTACTGCACTTCGACATAGCCTTCGAAAGCCCCTGCGGGAGCGCCCATCCGGGCGCTGAGCGCGCGTGCGAAGGGGCGAACCGCCTGCATGGTGGCGATCAGGGCGGAGGTGGCGCGGCGCTCCTGCTCCTCGCTCGCACCGACGCCGACGACCGAGAACAGTCGGGCCGGTTGCCAGGTATCGCTCTCGGCGAGCCGGAATTCGATCGGCTTGGCCTTCTTGGCGACCCGTTTGGCGGTGCGCACGCCCCGGGTTCGCGTCGGCTTCGAGACCGCGTCGGCGGCTGCGGAACCGACCTCCGGCGTGACCGCTTCGTCGGATGGCGCGGCCGCTTCGCCGGACGGCGCGCACGCAACCGAGGGAGCCGCCGCGTCGACCGGTGCTTCCGGTTCCTGATCGTCGTCGATGGTGACGCCGAAATCCGTTGCCAGACCGGCGAGCCCGGAATCCCAACCCTGTCCCACCGCGCGCACCTTCCAGGTGTCGGCGCGGCGGTACACCTCGCCGAACAGGAACGCCGATTCCGACGAGGCATCACCCGACAGGTACTCGGCCACCGGATGCCCGGTGCCGTCCACGATGCGGAACGCGATCTTGCCCAGATCGCCGAAGGCGCCGGTGGTGAGACTGCCCGCCAGCGCCACCGTGTGGACGTCCTCCGGAACGGCGGTCAGATCGATCGTGATGCGGGTCTGCGCGCCCTCCTCGGTCGCGCTCGTGCCCAGCATGCGAACCGAGCCGTCCGCCGATTCGGGTTGGTTGTAGAAGATGAAGTCGCTGTCGCCGCGTACCTTCCGGTCGGTGCCGAGCAATAGCGCCGACGCGTCGACGTCGATCTCCGATTCCGTCCATCCGATGACGACATCGATGCGTTCCACATCCTCGGGCAGGGGCAGATTCTGACCTTTGGACAGCATTGCTGACGTCACCGTTTCACCCTTCGAATTTCGACTGCGGTGCAATGGGTTTCGACGGTGGTCGAGGACCCGTTACATATCTCGTCTTCGATATGTCGGGACACAAATGGGCAAACAGGTCACACATCGTGTTCAGTACAAAACTCTGCTGACTTCCTGAGCCAGGAATTCACTATTCCGCGTCGTTTGCACTGACGTCCTGTGCCAGCCGCTCGGACGTGGATAACGACTGCTCCGGTCCGGGCGGATGTCTCAGCACCGGTACGGCAAACCCGCCGTACAGATTTTTCGCAGAAGGATCTCCTTCTGCCCCGACCATGTGGGGAAACAATGACCACACCGCCTCCGGGCTATCCCATCCCGGCACAGCAACCTGCTGGCGCGCCGTACCCGATGCCACCGCGGAAACGCAAGGTCTGGCCGTGGGTGCTGCTCGCCGTATTTCTGGCCTTCGTCGCCCTCGTCGGCGGCTGCGTGGCACTCTTCAGCACAACAGCCAACGAAGTGGCCAAGAGCGAGGAGCGCCGCACCTCGGCCGCGCCCGCCGGTTCGCCCGTTCGGGACGGGCAGTTCGAATTCGTGGTGACGGGCACCGAGCGCACACCGACGGTCGGCGAGGGTTACCTGGCCGAGACGGCCCAGGGTGAATACCTGCTCGTCTATGTCGATATCACGAATACCGGCGGCGAGCCGCGCAGCTACTTCGGTGAGAACCAGAAGGCGATCGACGACCAGGGCCGGGAATTCACCAATGACACGATGGCGGAATTGACCATCGATTCCGGACCCAAGGAACTCAACCCTGGCCTGACGATATCGAAGACGATCATCTTCGATATCCCGGTCGGCTCCCGGATCACTGCCATCGAGTTCCATGACTCGATGTTCTCCGGGGGTGCGCGGGTCGCACTCGAATAGCGAAGGCCGCGCCGACCGGCACCGAGCAGCTCGAATCACGGGCTGCCGGGTGTCGGTGCGGCGCGCTAGCCTCGGATTATGTGCCGAAATATCACCGCCCTGCGAGGGCTGGAACCGGCGGCTACGCCGGAGGAGATCAATGCGGCCGCGCTGCAATATGTGCGGAAGGTCGGCGGGCTGTCGAGCGTGTCCGACACCAATCGGGCGGCGGTGGACGCCGCGGTGGCGGAGATCGCGGCGGCCACCGAGCGGCTGTTGGACGCGCTGCCGGAGCGGCGGGTGCCGCCCAAGACCGTGCCGCCGTTGCGGCGGCCCGAGGTGAGGGCACGAATGCAGCGCGCCTGAGCGGGAGGTTCGCATGGTTGAGCGGAAACCGGCGGGGATGGGGTTCGAATCCTGGATCGATCGGCAGATTCGGGAGGCGACCGAACGCGGTGAGTTCGACGATCTGGAAGGGGCGGGGAAGCCGATCCCGGGGGAGGGGACGCCGGTCGACGAGAACTGGTGGTTGCACGGGTATCTGAAACGGGAGGGAGTGTCGGGGGACGCGCTGCTGCCGCCCGCGCTGCTGCTGCGGCGGGATATCGAGCGGATCGACGAGAGCGTGCGCGACGCGAACTCGGAGGCCCAGGTGCGCGAAACGGTCGGAGAACTCAATCGGCGCATTGTGGAGTGGCTGCGGATGCCGGTCGGACCGGCCGTGCCGATCCGGCCCGTGGATGCGGACGAGGTGGTCGCGCGATGGCGAAGCGGCCGGTTGACGGCGACTGAAACGGCCATCGGAGCCGTCCGCGCCGACTCCGACGAATCCAGCCGCGACCGGACCGATGCGCCGACGCGCTGGTGGCATCGGCTGTGGGGCGGCCGACGGCACTGAGCCGCCGTGGCGGCCACAGAGCCAGCGGCGCCGCCGTGGCGGCCACACGAGGCAGCGGCCTACTTCCGACGGTGTGCCCAGCAGTCCTGCACGAGCGCGTCGAGATCGGAAGCACTTGGTGCCCAGTCGAGTTCACCCACAGCGCGGCCCGGGTCGATGATCAGCGTGCGCGGTTCGGGAACGGCCGGGCCATGGACCAGGGGGACGCGGCGTCCGGTGACGCGCTCGACGGCGGCGGCTACATCGAGAACGCTCGAGCCCTTCCCGCTGCCGATGTTGTAGCGGCGTGACGATCCCTGGGGCGGCAGTTGCTCGAGCGCGGCCACGAAAGCCGTTGCGGCATCGCGCACATGGAGGTAGTCGCGGACCGCGGTGCCGTCACCGTTGACCGTCAGGGGAGTGCCGTCGAGAGCGGCGGCGAGGGCGCGCGGAATCAGCCTGGTCGGGTCCGGATCCGCACCGCCCGCGATATTCGACAGCCGCAGTACGGCCGCGCCGAGCCGACCGGTGCTCGCCTGCGCTTCGACGGCGAGTTCGGCCGCCAGCTTACTGCTCGCGTACGGGTGCGGCGGTGCGTCCGGCAGGGCCTCGCCCATGGGTTGCAGCTCCGGTGACCCATAGATGGAAGCCGTCGAGGCAAGCACGATTCGGCGCACACCGGCACCGGCCATGGCCTCCAGCAGGGTGACCGTTCCCCCGGTGTTGACTCGGAAATATCGCAGCGGATCGGTCAGTGACTCGCGGGCGCGCCCCAGCCCGGCCAGATGGCAGACGGCATCGACGCTCTCCACGGCCTCCCGTACCGCGGCCGCGTCGAGCAGCTCGGCGATCCGGATATCCGCCCACTCCGTCGGCAGCTCGCGCACCGCTTCCAAGGTGGAAGTCGGCCTGCGTACCATCGCGACCGGTTGGTATCCGCTGCTCCGCAATGCCGCGACGACCGCCCGCCCTACATAGCCTTCGGCCCCCGTCACCAGTACCCGCACGACCGACTCCTCTCCACCGGGAGAACGTACGCCCCGCTCCCTACGAGCGCGCCCGCGCGTACAGCCGCTGCGCCTCCTCCCGCTCGGCCGCGATGCGCCGCCGCCGCACCACCATGGCCGCGGCCGGATCCGAGCCGGTCAGGAGGGCGCGATGCAGTGCGTCCGCATCGTCGATGGCCTCGCATGCTCCGCGCCCGGCGGCAGGGGTGATGGCGTGGTCGGCGTCACCGCACAGGATCAGCGGCGGCTGCGGCGGCTTCGCGGTGTCGAAGGGGACCGTTCGAGCATTGGAGACGTGCAGGGTCTCGGTGTGATCGAGCAGTTGGTCGATGATGTCGGTATCGGGTGCGGCGGCGCGAATGTGCTCGGCCCAGACCGAGACCGGATGGAATCCGGTCTCCCGCTGAGGTATCGGCGGTCGGGTCAGGCGCGCGAACCAGAAGGCGGCCTCGTCGTTCCAGAGGTGTCCGAAACTGCTGGTCGGCAGGATGCCCGCGCCGAGGCGGCCGTCGAAGTGCAGTACCGACGGTTCGGTCGACAGGCGGACGGGTGTGATCGTGGTGCCGTAGAAGATGACCTGCCCGGCGTATTCGGGGGTGCGTTCCGGCTCCAGGCGGGTGCGCCCCACGGAGTCGACGCCGTCGGCGGCGATCACCAGATCGTCGATGGCGACGACATGATTGCCGCTGCGCACGGTGCCGCTGGTCGGATCGATATCGGTGACCGGTGTGTCGAAATGCAGATCAGCGCCCGCGCCGCGGGCGAATTCGGTGAGCGCGCGCATGAGTTCGGGTCGCCGATACAGCCGATGCCCGCGACTGTTCAGTTCGCCCCGGCCCGGTGCCAGGTAGTGGAAGCGGAACCCGGAGACCGGATACGACGCCGCCATCAGTGCGGCCGACGGTACTTCGAGTTCCGCCAGCACATCATGAGCATGCCGGTCCAGAACAAGGAATGACCCGTCGCCGCCCGGCGTGCGCCGCTCGAATACCCGGGCCGTCCTTTCGTGGCAGGCCAGCGCTCCAGCCAGTACTGTTCCGGCGATTCCGCCGCCGATGATCGTGACCACAGCACCTCCTGACCGCTACCGGTCGACACCATTCCCGACCGGCCTCCCCGACGATAGCCGATCCCTGTACGAGCGCATAGCAAATGACCAGCACACTCGGGGTTGCTGGAATCGAGCCTAGGTCGGATTCCGGTTTTCTTCGGTCGAGTTGGAATATGTTGTCCGCTATGCGGCTTACGCTCCGTTATTGCCGGGTATGCGGCCGTGCGAATTTCCGGTGACCGTTCCGTATGCGGCGCGCCGAGCCGGGGCGGCGAGCTGCGGCGCGGCTACCGTGGCGGAGTGATAGCGCTGCTGCTCGGTCTCGCTCTGCTGGGGGTATTCGTTGTCCTGGTCGTCCGGGAGCCGCGGCGGCTGGTCAACGGGGTGGTGCTGCTCGCCGCGCTCATCTTCGGTGTGATCGGCGTGGTGGACTACGACTCCGAGAGCATGCTCGCCGTTCTCGCCGCGTTGCTGGTGATGCTGTCGCCGCTGCTGGTGCTCGTACTCGCCGGTCTGCTCATGGCGAACGGCGTGCACATGGCGCGTCGGGAGGGTCGGCGGGTGGCGAACCTGCTGTCCCTCGGACTCGGTATCGCCCTCGCCGCACCGTATGTGCTGTTCGTGGTGGCGCTCGTCAGCGGGAATCTGTGGCTGGCGGTGGTGCTGGCCTCGGGCACGCTGGTGGTCAGCTTCATCGGCTTCCTGCTGCTGGCCTTCCTGCTGTACTCGTTCGTCTATCTGCGCCTGCCCGCCGCGCGCGGTGCGGGCGCGATCGTGGTGCACGGTTCGGGGCTGATCGGCTCCCGGGTGCCGCCGCTGCTGGCCAGCCGTCTGGACAAGGCACTCGAGGTGTACGCGGCCGAGGTCGCCTCCGGGTATCGGCCACTGCTGGTCACCAGCGGCGGCAAGGGCTCCGACGAGGAGTTGGCCGAGGCCGACGCCATGGCGGGCTACCTCATCGACCGCGGACTGCCCGACGCCGCCATCCTGCGGGAGAACCGTTCCGCGACGACGCGCGAGAACCTGCTGTTCACCCGGCAACTGCTCGCCGAGCGTGGAATCAGTACCCGAATGTTGTTGGTGACGAGCAATTTCCACGCCCTGCGTACCGCGATCCTGGCGCGTCGAATGGGCTTGGACGCCGCGGTGGTCGGATCACCGACCGCGCTGTACTACCTGCCGAGCGCGGTGCTGCGCGAGTTCGTCGGCATCCTCTTCGAGCACAAATGGTTCTATCTGACGGTCTGTGTGGCGCTCGCGGCGGCACCGCCGCTGCTGGTGCTGATCCTCGCGGCCATTCCGGGTGAGCAATAGCTAGCGGCGTCGTCGATAGTGGGCGTCCAGCAGCGGGACCGGATCGAGTTCGCTGATCTGATGTCCGGCATCGCAGTGATCGGTGAGGTCCTTGCCGTCCCGTGCCTCGACCACGCGGAGCTGCGCGACCGAACCCACCAGTGTGGTCGCCACCCGGACGGCCCGCCGGTAGCCCGGCGCGTCCCGGTCCGCGACGATGATCACCCGCCGCGCCCCGCGCAGCCAGGTCGCGTGTTCGGGGTGCCAGCCGAGCGCGCCGCCCGCATTGCAGGTGGCGTACACCCCGCAGTGGCGGGCGGTGAGCACATCCCGTTCGCCCTCGCAGACGAAGATGTCGGCGCCCGCGCGCACCGCGGGCACGATCGTCGGCAGCTGGAAGGGGATGCGCGCGAATCCGCCGCGCCGCCAACCACTGTCGGTCATGCGCTGCTGCCAGAAGGTTTTCGCCCGGCCGCGCTCATGGGGAATGTGCATGCGGTGGACGCGACCCACCGGCCGCCCGTCGAGCCGTTCGTACACATAGACGGCGACCCGACGGGGCGCGCCGAGTGGGCGTCCCAGATCGCGGGTGGGCGTGGCGAGCGGCAGCCCGGCGGCCAGCAGGGCGCGATCGGCGATGGAGGGTTCCGGGCGCGGTCGCGGCGTGCGCGCGGCGTGCGGGAGCGGTCGGTCGAACAGATCGCGCACCCGCAGTCCGAGCCGTTCCAGGACCCGCTCGTCCGGACATCCGGCGAAGCAGCGGACGACGGTTCGTCCCTTCTTCCGGTCGTAGACGACCCCGAGCGAGGGGTGGTGGCGGCGTCCGTCACCCTCGTGCACCGGACACAGGTAGCGGGTCCACTCGCCGCTGGCGCGGCCGGGGCCGCTGACCCGGTCGAGCGCGCCGGTTATGGTGTCCCAGGATCGGTTGGTGCCCATGGTGTGTCCTCCCGATTCCGGTGTACCTCGGGGGAGGGGCCGATGCGAACGTCGCTTGCGCCTGTACGTACCGGGGGCGGCGGTGGACGATTCGAGCGGCTTTCGTGACCTTCCGGCGGAAAGAAGGTGGCCCGGACAGCAGGTCGCCGGAAAGCAGAAGGCTCCCGGTCTGATTCGACCGGGAGCCTTCGTAGTAGCCCCGACGGGATTTGAACCCGCGCTACCGCCTTGAGAGGGCGGCGTCCTAGGCCGCTAGACGACGGGGCCAGGACTGTCCTTCGATCTCTCGATCTCGGAAGCTCCGCTAGCTTAACCGATCGTTCGCCCAATGCGAAATCGGCGCGATGGCCTTGACCTGAACGTATCTCGAGGTTTGAGGATGGAGGCCGTTGCGGATGTTCGAAACGGCAGGGAGGCATGGCAATGCGAGCAGTCGAGGCGAAGGCGTTCGGTGGTCCCGAGGTACTGACGGTGACCGAGGTCGCCGATCCGACGGCCGGTCCGGGCGAGGTGGTGGTCGAGGTGGCGGCAGCCGATGTGATGTTCCTCGATGTGGTGTTGCGCAGCGGCTCGGGAGTGGACTTCTTTCCGGTCACGCCGCCGTATGTGCCGGGTGGCGCGGTCGCGGGCGTGGTGCGCGCGGTCGGCGCGGGCGTCGATGCGAGCTGGATCGGGCGTCGGGTCGCCACCGCTACCGCGGCCAGCGCCGTCGGCGGTGGCAAACCGGTCGGCGGCTACGCGGAACGGGCGCTGGCCAAGGCCGAGGCGCTGACCGTGATTCCGGAGGGGGTGGACTTCACCCAGGCGGCCGCGCTGGTGCACGACGGGCGCACCGCCCTCACCGTGGCGGAGGTGGCGGGAATCGGGCCGGACTCGCGGGTGCTGATCACCGCGGCCGGTGGCGGTGTCGGAACCCTGCTGGTCCAGGTTGCCAAGGCGGCCGGGGCGACCGTCGTCGCCGCGGCTCGCGGCCGCGCCAAACTCCAACTGGCGCAACGGTTGGGTGCTGACGCCGTGGTCGACTACAGCGAGCCGGACTGGACCGACCGCGTGCGGTCCGCGTTGGGTGGGGCGGGTGTCGACATCGTCTTCGACGGCGCGGGAGGCGATCTCGGCAGCCGCGCGCTGGCTACCATGGCGCGCGGCGCGCGGATCATCGGATTCGGCAATGCCGCAGGCGGTTTCGCGGACTTCGATCACGAGGACGCGGCCGCGCGCGACATCACCATCGTGGGCCTGCTGGAACTCACCAAGTCCGACATCGATTGGGAACCAGCCCTCGGCCGTGCCCTCGCGTCGGTGGCGGCCGGACGGCTGGAGGTCGTGGTCGGCCAGACCTTCCCGCTCGACCGGGCATCGGCGGCGCACGCGGCGATCGAAGCGCGCACGGCGGTGGGGCGGACCGTGCTGACCGTGTGAAGCGCCGAGCGCCTCACTCCTCCCGCTGCACCTGCCACATCCAGTGCAACTGCTCCAGCCGGGCGGTGATGTCGATCAGCACGTCCTGGGTGACCGGGTCGGCCTTCTCGGTGGCGTCGACGCGCTGGCGGAGGCGGCCGATCACCTCGGTCAGGTTGTCGGTGATCTTGTCGATCACGTCGGCGTCGCGCACCCATCCCGCCGGGAAGCCGGTGGTTCCGGCCTGCTCGGCCACGGTGCGGGCGCGGCCGTCCGGGCTGACGCCGATGGCGGTGGCGCGCTCGGCGGCATCGTCGGTGAATGTCCGTGCGGAGGCGACCAGTTCGTCGAGCGCCAGGTGCAGCGGGCGGAAGTTGCGGCCGGTCACGTTCCAGTGCGCCTGCTTGGCGATGAGCGTCAGGTCGATGAGGTCCACCACGGTGCCGCTCAGTGCCTCACCGGCGATCCGCTGCTGCTCGGTGTCGAGTGTGGTCATCACGGGCTGTTGCACGGGGGTCTCCTTCCTCGGGGGTCACCGAGGAGCTACCCACCTCGCCGGGACCTATGCGACCGTCGTGGGAAGGGCCGTGCGGATCTGCTCGACCAGGTCGGCCGGCGGCAGCGTGGCGTCCAGGGTGATCCCGGATTCGTCGTCGGTCAGCGGCCGCAGGACGGCGAGTTGGGAGTCGAGCATCCGCGCCCCCATGAAATGGCCCTTGCGGGAGGTGAGGCGGCGCTCCAGTTCGTCCCGGGGCGCGGCCAGGTGCACGAAGAACAGGTCGGGCGCGGCCGCGCGCAGTCGATCGCGGTAGCTCTGTTTGAGCGCCGAGCAGGTCAGTACCGCGCCCGTGCTGCGTCGGTCGGCCAGCCACCCGGCCAGTGCATCGAGCCACGGTGCGCGATCGGTATCGTTCAGCGGTACGCCGGACGCCATCTTGGCCACATTGGCTTCGGGGTGGAAATCGTCGCCCTCGCCGTACTCGACGCCCAGCGCGTGGGCGAGCAGGGTTCCGACGGTCGTCTTCCCGGAGCCCGCCACTCCCATTACCACGATCTGCGGGGCTTGCGCGGTCATGATTCGAACCCTAGTGCCGGTATCGTCGTGCCCTGGTCATCGCGCCGGAGAAAACTAGCTGTTACTCGCAGTCGCATAAACGGCTAGACTGTTGCTACGCTCACGTAGCAACGGCGGCCGCGGGCATCACCCCCGGTCGCGGGTACGACGATGACCAGGAGTATCGATGAAGCTACTTCCGAATATGGGCCGCCGCACGGCGACGACCGATCCCGGTGAGGTAGCCCTCAACGCACGCAACGTGCAGTTCGACTGGGCCGCGACCGAGCCCGTCTGGATGCGGCGCGAGCCGGTCGCCTCCCACGTGCTCAATGCCCTGAGCATGCTGCTGCCCGAGGGGGAGCGCATGTTCCTGGTCACCTTCGGCGAGGCCCTTCCGCTGGTGCGGGACGAGAAGCTGCGCGAGGCCATGATCGGCTTCATCGGCCAGGAATCCATGCACGCCGAAAGCCACAACGGCGTACTCGAAAACGTACTGAAGACGCACGGCATCGACGTGGAACCGTATGTGCGGCAGGCGGAATACCTCTTCCGCAAGACGCTCGGCCCACGCGAGTTCGACACCGAGGCCGCCGCCCGCCAGCATCTGGTGGAGCGGCTCGGCGTGATCGCGGCCCTCGAGCACTTCTTCGCGTTCCTGGGCGACTGGGTGATCAACGCCGAGCTGGAGCGGTTCGACGCCGACCCGCAGATGCTGGACCTGTTCCGCTGGCACGGGGCCGAAGAGGTCGAACACCGCATGGTCGCCCACGACGTGGCCGAATACTTCGAGGTCGGCTACGTGCGACGCGGCGCGCTCATGCTGATGGTCTTCCCGATCTTCATCGCGCTGCTGCTGCGCGGTACCAAATACCTTGTGCACCAGGACGAGTCGCTGCCCAACCATCGCTACCCGCGGCTGGTCGGGCGCATCTTCGCCGCCATGTGGCGGGGTGCGCTGCCCGGTGTGCCGTCGCTGCTGGTGAGCGCGCTGTCCACCTTCAAACCGGGATACAGCCCGGAGACGGTCGGCTCCACCGCGCAGGCCATCGCCTATCTGGCGCAATCCCCGGCGGCGCGCCGGGCGGCGTCGTGACGGCATCGCGTCCGGTGCCCACCGCCGCGCCGCTCGACCTCTTCGGCAAACCCCGCAGCGACCGCGCCACCCGGGTGCTGGACCTGATCGCCGAAACCCGGCTGCGCTGGACCACGGTGGTCAACCGGAAGGCTCCGCAGGGCCGGGTGGACGACCGGCGCACGCCGTTGATCGTCACCGAACGCCGCGTCGAGGCGCGGGACAACGACGTCGTCAGCATCATGTTCACCGCCCCCGACGGTCGTGCGCTGCCCGCCTGGCGGCCGGGCGCGCATCTGGACCTGGAACTGCCCTCCGGCAAAGTTCGGCAGTACTCGCTGTGCGGCGACCCCGCCGACCGGCACAGCTACCGCATCGCGGTGCGGCGCATCCCCGACGGGCTCGGCGGTTCACGGGAGGTGCACGAGGCGCTGCCCGTCGGCACGCCGGTGACCGTGCGCGGGCCACGCAATGCCTTCCCCTTCGTCCTGCCCGGATACGGATCCTCCGCCAGCCGAGTGCATTTCGTGGCGGGCGGCATCGGCATCACCCCGATCCTGCCCATGGTGCGGATGGCGCAGCGGCTCGGCGTGGACTGGAGCATGGTGTACGTCGGACGTTCCCGCGACACCATCCCCTTCCTCGACGAGGTGGAGTCCTTCGGCTCCCGGGTCACGGTCCGCACCGATGACGAGCACGGATTGCCCACGGCCGCCGACCTTTTGCACGGAGCGGGAGCCGACACCTCGGTGTACTGCTGTGGACCGGTGGTGATGACCCGCGTCATCGCCGAGGCGGTCGCGCAGCGGCCGGGCGTGGAACTGTACTCCGAACGTTTCTCCGCGCCGCCGGTGGTGAACGGCACCGCCTTCCGGGTCGAGCTGGCCCGCAGCGGCACGGTCGTCGACGTGCCCGCCGACAAATCGGTGCTCGAACAAGTACTGAAAGTCCGCCCCGACCTGGCGTATTCGTGCCGCCAGGGCTTCTGCCGCACCTGCCGGGTGACGGCGCTGTCCACCGACGTCGACCACCGCGACACCGTGCTCACCGACGCCGAGCGCGCGGCGGGCGACATGCTGATCTGTGTATCCCGCTGCGGCGGTGAACGACTGGTGCTGGACCTCTAGCACCCCACCCCAGGAGACGATCGTGACCGATCAACCGACCATCACCCCGGCGTCCCAGCGGCTGGTACGCAATGACGACTTCGACATCGCCGTCTACGAATACGGGGAGCCGTCGAACGAGACCGTGCTGCTCGTGCACGGCTGGCCCGACGACAACCACCTGTGGGATCGCGTGGTGCCGCTGCTGGCCGACCGCTTCCACGTGGTCACCTACGACACCCGCGGCCACGGGCGTTCCACCCGCACCGACCGCACCGAGGACTACCGCCTGGAGCGGTTCGCGTCCGACTTCTTCGCCGTCGCCGACGCGGTGAGCCCGGACCGGCCCGTCCACGTCCTCGCCCACGACTGGGGTTCGGTCCAGGTGTGGGAGGCGGTGTGCGAGCCGCGGGCCGCCGCGCGCGTGGCCTCCTTCACCTCGGTGTCCGGCCCCAACCTCGATCACCTGGGCGCGTGGGTGCGCGGGGAACTCTCGCGCGGCAAGGTGTGGGGGCCGTTCACGCAGCTGCTGTCCTCGCTCTACACGGGACTCTTCATGACCCCCGGGGTGCCGCGCGTGGTGCTCAAGCCGCTGGGGACCGAGAAGATGTGGTCTCGCTTCGTCGGGCTGATGAACGAGACCTCACCCGCGAACATCACGCTCGGCCCCGAGTTCCGGCGCGACTTCTTCGACGGAATGCGCATCTACCGCGCGAACATCCCGCGCCGCCTGGCCGATCCGCGGGAGCGCCGCACCGAGGTGCCGGTGCAGCTGATCATCGCGCGCCGCGATGTGGCGGTGCGGCCCGCCGGCTACGACAACGAGCAGGACTGGGCCCCCACCCTGTTCCGCCGCGAGGTCGGCGGCGGGCACTGGCTGCCGTTCTCCCACCCCGAACTGTTGGCCACCGCCACCACCGAGATGATCGAATCACTGCGGACCGGGGAGGCCGTCCGCGGGCTGCGACGCGCCGAAGTCGGCAGGCAGCAGCGCGAATTCGAGGATCAACTGCTGGTCATCACCGGCGGCGGCAGCGGCATCGGCCGGGAGACCGCGCTCGCCTTCGCCCGCAAGGGAGCCGAGGTGGTGCTCTCCGACATCAACCTCGACGCCGCCAAGGAGACCGCGGAACTCATTGCGCGCGAAGGAGGTACGGCACACGCCTACCAACTGGACGTAGCGGATGAGGCGGCCGTCGCCGAACACGCCGCCGCCGTGATCGCCGCGCACGGGGTGCCCGACATCCTGATCAACAATGCCGGGGTGGGCCAGGCCGGGGACTTCTTCGACACGCCCGCGGCGGAATTCGACCGGGTGCTGAACATCAACCTGCACGGCGTCGTCAACGGCTGCCGCGCCTTCGGCAAGGCCATGGCCGAGCGCGGACTCGGCGGACATATCGTGAACCTGTCCTCCATGGCCGCCTACACCCCGCAGCGCGGCTTCAGCGCCTACTCCACCAGCAAGTCGGCCGTCTTCATGTTCTCCGACTGCCTGCGCGCGGAGCTGGCGGGCAAGGGCATCGGCGTGCACACCATCTGCCCCGGCATCGTGCACACCAATATCGTTGCCACCACCCGCTTCTCGGGTGTCTCCGCCGAGGAGGAAGCCGCCAAGCAGCAGCGCTACGACAAGCTCTACGCGGCCCGGCGCTACGGCCCGGAGAAGGTCGCCGCCCAGATCGTCAAGGCCGTCGAGAAGGGACGTGCCGTGGTCCCGGTGACCCCCGAGGCGCACCTGCAATACCGCTTCAACCGGTTCGCCCCGGCCATCGCCCGCTTCTTCGCGGCCCGGGTCAAGCTGACCTAGCCGCGAAGCGCACGAACTCCCGGTGGGTGTCCGGGAGACGGCCGGTCCGCGTCTGCGGACCGGCCGTTGTCGCGCTGAGCCGAAAACGATAGCGGCACAGACGGTCACGCCTTAGCGTTCGGGCATGGACGTATTGATAGCGGTGCTTGTGCTGCTGGTGGCTGTAGGGCTGTTCATCGCGTGGCTCGGGCGGACCTCCGGGGCGCTGCCGGAGCGGAGGCGACGCCGGAGTAGGTGGGAGGGAGGCCGTGCCGTCGGTGGGAAGGACGGCGGCTATATCGGCGGGTCCGAGAGTGATGGCGGCTCGGGTTGCGGCGGGGGAGGAGGGGGCGGGGGCGGAGGTGGTGAATAGCCCCGCCGTACCCGGAGCCCTCGCGGTTCAATCACCCCGAAAATGGGTCTGCGCGGTGTCGGCCGGGACTGGTAGCGTTTCGCTATCCGACAATCGAAGGTGTCGGCACCCGGGGGAGGGGAACGATATGGATCTGTTCATATTTCTGGTGGCAGTGCTGCTGGTGGGCTCGGTGATCGGGTTGTTCATCCGGTCCAGCAAGCGGAACTCGGAGAAGGCACGGCAGCAGCGATACAGCCAAGGGAGCGCGCGAGCGGGCAGGTATCGACGCTCAGGCGGGTACGCGGGTGGCGGGTACGCGGGCGGCGGCTACACGGGTGGCAGCGGGTACGGGGGCGGGAGCGGTTACGGCGGCAGCGATTGGGGTGGAGGCGATTCCGGGAGCAGCGGTAGCTCCGGCTGCGGCGGGGGCGGCGGTTGCGGGGGCGGCGGCAGCTGAACCGTCAGCCGTGCCGCTACCGCGAATCCGGCCGTAGCGATTCCTCGATCAGGGCGACGCGCTCGGCGGGAATACCCCACGGCCGCGCGACGCCCACCCGGGAATCCAGATCCCACAGCACGCAGCTCTCGCCGGGCCGGGCGACCATCGACCAGGCCACCACGGTCCGGCCGAGCTGCTCCGCCATGGGGTCGACGACCGCGCCCCGGGAGCCCTCGCCCTCCGGAAAGTGGTGCAGGAACCGCCCGTACGCGGTGTCGCAGAAGCGCTGATAGCGCAGCGTGCACAGGATGAACCCGTGCCACGCCTCGTCCACGGCATGGGACGGCATGCCGATCACCTGGTCGTCCCGCAGCGCCGCGCCGCAGCACCGCAGCCACTGCCGCAGACCGGTCTCCACCAGCTCACGCGGCTGCCACGGACAGGTCTTGAAGATCGCGTCCCGCAACTCCAGTGCGTCCACCGCGCTGTTGATCCGGTCGATTCGAGGGCGATTACCGAGTCCACGCAACACGATTCACCGTACGACGGCGCGGCGACGGGGCACCACACGGGAATTCCCGGGGCGGCCGCGGGCCGTCCCGCACCCGGCGCTCGTCAACCGGCCAGCTCGGCCTTGTCGCCCGCGCGGTCGCGAGTGGCGTACAGGCTGGTGAGCGTCACGGTCGTCAGCACCGCCACGATCACGCCCAGCGACGCCAGGGTCGGGATGGTCGGCACGCCGCTCCAGATGTCGTGCGCCCAGTGCAGCACCAGCTTCACGCCGATGAAGGCGAGAATGATCGCCAGACCGTAGACTAGGTGCACCAGGCGCGTCAGCGCCGCGTGCAGCACGAAATACAGTGCGCGCAAACCGAGTAGCGCGAACGCGTTGGTGGCGAACACCAGGTACGGGTCACCCGTGACGCCGTAGACGGCGGGCACCGAGTCCACCGCGAACACCAGATCGGTGGCCATGACGGCGGCGACCACCAGCGCCAGCGGGGTCAGGGCGCGCTTGCCGTGCTCCACGATGGTCAGCCGGGTGCCTCGGTAGCCGTCGGTCACCGGCATGAACCGGCGCATCAGCCGGACCGACTTCATGGAGTTCACGTCGATCTCGGTCTCGCCGCCGCCGATGGCGTCGAGGATCAGCTTGATCGCGGTGACCAGCAGGATCAGCCCGAACAGCAGGAATGCCCAGTCCAGCGTGGCCAGCGCCGCCGCGCCCAGCGCGATGAAGATGCCGCGCAGTACCAGCGCACCCGCGATGCCGAACAACAGCACCCGCTGCGCCAGTGCCGCGGGCACGGCGAACGCCGTCAACAGCAGCATGAAGACGAACAGGTTGTCGACCGACAGCGATTTCTCGAGCAGATAGCCGGTGAAGAACTCCACGCCCGGCGTGGAACCCCTACTCGCCCACAGGTATACGCCGAAGGCCACGGGCAGGGCGATGTAGAAGATGGTCCATCCCATCGCCTCCCGCATGGACACCTCGTGCGGTCGCCGCGTCAGCACGAAATCGAGCACCAGCAGGCCGAGTACGCCGACAATGGTCAACGCCCACAAACCGGGCGTACCAACGGATTCGACACTCGTGGCGGCGGCGAGCACAGAGACATTGGACACAGAGACTCCTCGGACATGGATAACCAGCCGAGGTCTCCTTCACCCGCGAGAGCCGCGGGTGATCATCCGGGGATCGCGACGGCGCGATCCGTACTGACCGGAGTGATGCTTGGGAAGTACTCCCCTCGCGGCCGAGGATAGCCGCCCCATAGCCTCGTGTCCAATTTGTCCGATCAGCGGGGGCTGAGCACCACCACCGCGATCGGCCGCGACGTCTGCTTCTGATACGCCGTGTACCTGCCCTTGTTGACCTCGTCCACCAGCGCCCACCGCCGCGCGTACTCCGGATCCTCCGGATACGTGGCCCGCGCCGTCACCGGAATCCGCGTGGTCCCCACCTGAATCTCACAGTCCCCCTTGGCCTTCACATTCGCCAACCACCCCGGCGGCCGCGGCGACCCACCATTCGACGCGGTCACCAGATAATCCTTCCCATCCCGCGCATAGGTCAACGCATTCGTCCGCTCCACCCCCGTCTTCCGCCCCACCGTCCGCAGCAGCAACGTGGGGTTGCCGAACAACAGCCGATGCCCCACCACCCCACCACTCTTCTCGTAGAGCCACTGATGGGCCCGCAACACCCTCGTGAACAGATTGGCCATCGAATCCTCCTGCACTGGGTCGGTACCGGACCGTGAGCAACCGCCTGTCCGGTCCAGCCCGAGTCTTCCACGACACTCGCCCGCCGTGGAGCACCCGATCGGCGGGTATCAGCGCCCTGGGCGGGGCGGAGTAGGCATCAACGCGCCCGAAGCGATAACATCACCCGAGCCCGCGCAGGAATGCGGCGGTCAGGGGCGGTAGCTCAGTCGGTTAGAGCCGTGGACTCATAATCCATTGGTCGCGGGTTCGAGCCCCGCCCGCCCCACTCATATCCGCCTGACGGGCGGTGGCCAGGCCCACTTCCCGCACTCGCGGTCGCTGTCGTCCGGCTGCTCGATCAGGCGCCCACCCGGACTGTCGCCCGGCCGCGGTTGATGCGGGCGAAGTGGCCGGGGGACTGGCCTTTCCAGGAGCGGAAGGCCGAGCCGAAGGCGGAGACGCTGGAGTAGCCGAGGCGGTCGGCGACCTGCTCCACCGTGAGGCCGGCTACGAGGAGTTCCTCGGCGAGCATGCCGACCGTCTCGTTGCTCAGTTCGCGGAAGGTGGTGCCTTCGTCGGCGAGGCGGCGGCGCAGGGTGCGGACGCTGATGTCGAGATCGGCGGCGACATGGGCCTGGTCGGCGACGCCGCCGCGGCGGATGAGCAGTTTGCGGACCTGGCCGCTGACGCCGACGCGGCTGCGGCGGCGCTCCATGAGGTCGGCGCACTGCTGCTCGTAGTAGCGGGCGGTGGCGGTATTCGCCTGGGGGAGAGGCATATCCAGTGTGCTCGACGGAATCACCAGGTAGCTGGTTTCGGCGTCGAAGCGGATGTCGTCCACGCCGAAGATGGCCCCGAACATCTCGTAGATGGGATGCGGGGCGACGGTGACCTCCACGCGCATGACGGGGAGTTTGGTGGACAGCAGATCCTGCTGCACAGTCGCCACGGCGGCCAGGTCCCGCTCCAGCGCGAAGGTGCGGATATCGGACGGCAGCGCCTGATCGTCGCGCAGCACCCAGAACTCGTCGCCGATCCGGCGGGTGGACAACCGGGCGGCGGTGAACGACAGGTCGGCGTAGCGGGTGGCGATATCCACCGCGTGCCCGAAGGTCGGACAGGTCATGAGCGCGAAGCCCAGCACACCCATACTCGGCGGATGGCACAGCAGTCCGGCCAGCAAACCCTGACCGGGTTCGTCGCCCACCCCGCGCACCACATTGCGCATGAGTGCGACCTCCTGGCCGAGGGTGATCTCGGCAGTGGGTTCGTTCAGATCGCTCTCCCGGATGCCGGTATCGCGCAGCACCTCGGGCAGACCGAGCCCCCGGGTGCTCGCGAAGTCCGCCAACAGGGCCGCACCGACGATGGAGCGCAATCGAGTAGGTTGGTCCGCCCTGTCCGTGTCCATGGTGAAATCGTCTCAGAATCCGCCCTGCCGGTGGTTCGGATTCGGTGACGATTCGGTCGCCGGTGCGGCCGATATTCGCCGGTTCCTGGCCCATTGTGTGCTGTTCGGGCGTACCCGGCGAACGTACGGTGACTTTATGCCGCACCGCGAGCGGCGGTCATCCGCCCCGGTAGTCGCCCAGTGTGCCCCCGACTCACCCGATCGCGGTGCGGCACTTCCATTCCCGATTCGTCTGAAGTGAGCTGGAATGCCGCATACGAAAACCGTCCGGGAATCTTCGATCACCGTTTATTCCCCGGATGATGGCCGACCGGTCGGAACTGTTTGGGTGGATTCGCCCGAGCAGGTGAACACCGCGGTGAATCGCCTCCGGGCCGCCCAGATTCCCTGGCGTGCAATGGGTGTCATCGGCCGCCTGCACTGGCTGACGCAATTCCGCGAATGGCTACTGGACAGTGACGACGCCATCACCGATCTGCTGGCGAGCGAAACCGGAAAGTCGGTGTCGGCGGCGCGGCGGGAATTCGACCTGGCCGTCGAGGCCATCGACTACCACCGCAGCCACGGCGCGGAATTCCTTGGCGTACAACGCCCCCGGGCGCACAGCATGCCGACGCTGGGGGTGCACCTGTCGATCTCCTACCGCCGCTGCGCGGTGGTGGGGGTGATCGCGCCCTGGACCTATCCGCTGGCGCTCAGCCTCTTCGACGCCGTTCCGGCGCTGCTGTCGGGCTGCTCGGTGATCGTCAAACCGTCGAGTGTGACGCCGTTGACCGTCAACGAGGTGGTGTCGGGCTGGGCGCGCGTCGGCGCACCGGCGGTGCTCACCGCCGCGCTCGGTCCGGAGGCCGGACCCGCCGTCCTCGACACCGTCGACCACGTGCACTTCACCGGCTCGGCCGATACCGGCAAGGTGGTGGCGCTGCGGGCCGCGAGCCGGCTGATCCCGTGCCGACTCGGGCTGGGCGGCAAATCCACGGCGATCGTGCTCGCCGACGCCGATCTCGATCGCGCCGCCGCGGCGGTGGCCCTGGGCGGTCTCGCCGAATGCGGGCAGGGGTATCACAGCATCGAGCGCGTCTTCGTCGAATCCGCGGTCTACGAGGCGTTTCTGGACAAACTCGGCACCGAGGTGGCGGCCTTCGGGGCCGAGGATCCCGAGGACACCGACCCCTACGTCATGACCTCCGCGGCCCACGTCCGATTCGTGGCCGGTCAGGTCGAGGACGCGGTGACGAAGGGTGCGTCGGTGCGCATCGGCGGGGCGGGGACGGGCAATCGTTTCGAGCCGACGGTCCTCGCCGACGCCGATCCGGCCATGGCGGTGATGACGCAGCAGACGCTCGGACCGCTGCTGCCGGTCATGCGGGTCGCCGATGTGGAGGAGGCGATCGAGCGCACCGCGCTGCCCTGGTGCGGGCCGAGCGTGAGCGTCTGGACCACCGACGACGCGACCGGCGGGTACGTCCGGGCGCGCCTGACGGCTCCCGAGGTGACCGTGAACGATGTGTCGATACATCTGACGCCACCGGGTTTCGCCAGGTAGCGGCGGGTCTGGCGGCTGCTTCGACGAAAATGCTACGCTCGTGTATAAATTTGGTCGGCTGGTTTTCGGCAGCGAAGTTGTGCAAAGGAGCACGCGATGACCACACAGACCGAGCGTCCGCAGTTCAACGCGCCCACCCGCAAGATCCGAGAGGTCGACTACGGCTTCTTCGGACCCGATTCACCCACCTGGAAGGTGTGGACCGCGCCGACCGCGGTGCTGGGATTCCAGCGTTCGGTCACGCTCGAGCATTTCGATCCGGATCTGACCGCCGCGGTCGCGGACGTCGGCGGCATCTACAGCGATCCGCGCGGCCGGCTCGACCACACCTTCGCCTACTTCCTCATCGCCGCGGTGGGCGACAGCCGCATGGCCGTCGAATCCGCCGATCACCTCATGAAGGTGCACGCCAAGGCAACCGGTATCGAGCCCATCACCGGAAAGCGCTACAGCGCCAACAATCCCGACTCGCAGCTGTGGATCCACGTCACCGGCTGGCATTCGGTGCTCAAGTGCTACGAGCAGTACGGACCCGGACCGCTGTCGCCCGCCGAGGAGCGGCGGTACTGGGCCGAATGCGCCGTCGCCGCCGAACTGCAAACCTGCAAACCGGCGGACGTACCGCGCTCGCGAGCGGAGGTGCGCGACTACTTCGCTGCCGTCAAGCCGCGCCTGTGCAGCTCCGACCGCGCCCACCGCGCCATGCACTACCTGTTGCACACCCCGTTCGACCGCGGCTTCCGGCTCGGTTTCGGCAGCCGCCTCATCGCCCCGGCCGTCATCGCCACACTCCCGAGGTGGATGCGGGAGACCGGCGGCTTCGACCACCCGCGTGTGGTGGACGCGGGTATCCGACCCGCCGCCCGACTCGCCGTGGCGGCGGTCAGCGGCGACCGGGCCAAACTGGCCGTGCTGCGCTCGGCCATCGGCCCGATGACCGCGCGGCTGTACCGTGAGCACCTCGAGGCGGGCGTCCCGGCGAATCCGACCGTGGTCACCCCCGCCGCGGCGCGCGAGCGCTACGGTCTGCACGGCCGCCGCAGCGCCTAGCGCACGGCCTGGGTCTGGGTGACCTTGGCGACGAGATCGCCCGCGTCGTCGTGGATCTCGGTCTCGACCACGATGAAGGCGCGACCGGCGTGCAGGGGGCGCGCGGTGGCGGTGGCGTAACCGGAGCGGACGGCGCGCAGGAAATTCGTCTTGGACTCGACCGTGGTCGTACCGGCCTTGCCCTCGGGGAGATTCAGATACGCGCAGACGGCGCCGGTCGAGTCGGCCAGGGCCATCAGCACGCCGCCGTGCAGCACACCGCCCAGGGTGCACAGGGATTCGTCCCACGCCAGACGGCTGCGCACCAGATCGGCGCGACTGTCGAGCACCTCCACGCCGAGCCGTTCGGTGAACGGCATGGACCGGTGGAAGAGGGCGGTGCCGGCGGTGTCGATCGTTGTGGTCATGACCTCGAGCGTGCCGGACGCGGGTGCGCGGGTCGATTACCTTCGAGGTAATGCCGCCGCGCCGGTGCTCACCTGCGTCGCTGCCGTGGATCTGCTGGATCGGCTACGATTCGAGGGCCGTTCGGTCCAGAAACCGGCCGTGGCGTCGATGACGCATGCCCACCCTGCCCGCAGGGGTCGATCGGAGGCAATGATCTTGTTCCGCCGCACCACCGGACGCCGCACCACCCGGCGCACCCGCCCCGTCCCCATACCCGTCGGCGGTGCCCGTGCGGCGTGAGCCCTTCGAAAGCCTGGTCGCCGACCGGGTGTGGCCCCAGCCCCGGGTTCTCCTGATCGAGGACGACCCCGCCGACGCCCTCCTGGTGGAGGAGTTGGTCACCGAGGGCGCGCCCGGATGCACCCTGCGGTGGGTGCGCTCGCTGGCCGAGGCGGATCCGGAATTGCGTGCGGGCACGGCCAATTGCGTGCTGCTCGACCTGCACCTGCCCGACGCCAACGGCCTGGAGGCGCTGTCGCGGGTGCGCGGCCGCACCGATGTGGCGGTGGTGGTGCTCACCGGGCTCGACGAGGAGCACACCGGCCTGGCCGCCGTCGCCGCCGGGGCGCAGGACTATCTCGTCAAGGGCCGGGTCGAACCCGAATTGTTCGGGCGCGCGGTGCGATACGCGATTCAGCGCAAACAGACCGAGCACACCAGCGCCGCCCTCCAGGCCAGTCAGATGCGGGCGCAGGAGAACGCCCGGCTGGAACGCGGACTGCTGCCCACGCCGCTGCTGCCCGCGCGCAGTGCCGTGACCGCCGTCCCGCGCTACCGGCCCGGTCGGGCACACGCACTGCTCGGCGGTGATTTCTATGATGTGGTCGCCGATGCCGACGGCATCGTGCACGCGGTGATCGGCGATGTCTCCGGCCACGGCCCGGACGCGGCCGCCGCCGGGGTGGCGCTGCGCTTGGCCTGGCGCACCTTGATTCTCAGCGGCGTCACCGGCACGCGACAGCTGCGGCTGCTGGAACAGGTGCTGCTGGCCGAACGCACCGCGCCGTCCACCTTCGCCACCGCCACCAGCCTGGAGCTGCGTCCCGACGACGGCACCGTGCGGGTGCTGCGCGCGGGTCATCCCGGCATGCTGCTGCGCTGCGGCGACGAGGTCTCCTGGCTGGAGACGCCCGGTGGTCCGGCGCTCGGCTTCCTGCCCGGTCGGGCCGACTGGCCGGAACACACGGTGGCCCTGCCCGCCGACTGCGGTCTCGCCCTGCTCACCGACGGCCTGTTCGAAGGCTGCGTGAACGAGCACGGCGACCGGCTCGGCGAGGACGGCCTGCTCGACCTGGCCCGCCGCATCCGCGCCGACAGCCCCGACGCCTTCCTGGACGCGCTGATCGGCCAGGTCGAGTCGCTGGCCGCCGCATCGGGCGGACTCGACGACGATGTGGCCATGCTGTATCTGCACTGGGCCGACGACAGGGAGAACCGCGACTGATGGCATCCGAGCGACCCTCCGGACCGGTGGGGAAGCTGACGGCACAGGCATGGCTGCACGTGGTCCTGGCGAGTCTGCTGTTCGTGGTGGCACTGGCGGCGCTGGCCGTCGCCCAGGTGGTCGCCGAGACCACGGAGGTGACCGACCGGCTGGTGGCGAGCGCACTGCCCGCGCAGAACGAGGCCATTCGCCTGCAGAACGCGCTCATCAGCCAGGAGACCGGTATCCGCGGCTACGCCATCACCGGCGATCCACGCTTCCTCCAGCCCTACTACGACGGCAGATTGGAGGAAGGCCGAGCGGCCCAGCGGCTTCGGGAGCTGGTGGGCGATCGGCCGGTGGCGATCGCGGATCTGGCCGCCGTCGAACAGGCCGCGGCGGGCTGGCGCGGTTCCTACGCCGAACCGCTGATCTCGGCGGGCTCCGCAGCGGCGGTGCGCGATCTGGGGGATGTCACGGCCGCGCAGGGCAAAGACATCTTCGACCAGCTCCGCGATCGCTTCACCACCCAGGAGGAGCATCTGAACGAGATGGCGGCGACCGATTCCGCGGCGCTGGCGCGGACCCGGACCGTGCGCAACGCGATCCTCGGTGTCATGGTCGGGGTCTGCCTGCTGACCGGTATCGCCATGATCGTCCTGGTCCGGCGGCTGATCGTGCGGCCCATGCGGGAACTCACCGAATCGTCGCAGCGGGTGGCGGGCGGCGACTTCACCCACCGCATCGACGGCCGCGGTCCAGCCGACGTGGCGGCGGTGGCGACCGCGGTCGACGATATGCGCCGCCGCATCCTCGCCGAATTGGAGTCCTCCCGGGAACAGCAGGCGCGGGTGGAGGAGCAGCGTGCCTTCCTGGACAGCCAGACCCTGGAACTGCGCCGCTCCAATGCCGAACTCGAGCAGTTCGCCTACGTCGCCTCCCACGACCTGCAGGAACCGCTGCGCAAGGTCGCCTCGTTCTGTCAGCTGATCGAGAAGCGCTACGGCAGCGAACTGGACGAGCGCGGCAAGCAGTACATCCACTACGCGGTGGACGGGGCCAAGCGCATGCAGGTGCTGATCAACGATCTGCTGGCCTTCTCCCGCGTGGGTCGGGTGATCACCGGCACCGAACCCATCGGGTTGGACGAGCCGCTCGACCGCGCGCTGGCCAATCTGTCCGCCGCCATCGAGGAGAGCGGGGCGCGTGTCGTCCGCCCGGACCGGCTGCCCGAGCTGGTCGGTGAACCCGTGCTGCTGACCATGCTGTGGCAGAACCTGATCGGGAACGCCATCAAGTTCCGTGCCGCCGATCGCGCACCGGTCGTCGAGATCACCTGCGTGGCGGATGCGGACGGCGGCTGGTCGTTCACGGTGACCGACAACGGCATCGGCATCGAGCCGGAGTTCGCCGACAAGGTGTTCGTCATCTTCCAGCGGTTGCATCCGCGCGGTGAATACGGCGGTACCGGAATCGGTTTGGCCATCTGCAAGAAAATCGTCGAGTACCACGGTGGTCACATGGGGATCGACACCGACTACACCGGTGGCACCCGGTTCCGTTTCACGCTGGTCGCGGCGGTCGAATCCACCGTCGACCGGCCGATCACCGCCGAAGAAGGAGCATCGCCATGAACGAGGTCGTCCGTCCGATCGATATCCTGCTGGTGGAGGACGACCCCGCCGACGAGCTGATGACGCGAGAGGCGTTCGAGGACAACAAGATCGGCAACACCATGCACGTCGCGCGGGACGGGCAGGAGGCACTGGACTTCCTCTACCGTCAGGGCGAGCACGCCGACGCCCCGCGCCCCGACCTCATCCTGCTCGACCTCAACCTGCCCAGATACGACGGGCGGGAGGTACTCGGCAAGGTCAAGACCGATCCCGAGCTGGCGCACATTCCGGTGGTCGTGCTGACCACCTCGGCGGCGGAGGAGGACATCCTGCGCAGCTACCAGCTGCACGCCAACGCGTACGTGACCAAACCGGTGGATCTGGACCAGTTCATGGCCGCGATCAAGCAGATCGACGAATTCTTCGTCCAGGTGGTCCGGCTGCCCCGGCACTGACCGGCCGGGGCGGCCCGA
This sequence comes from Nocardia otitidiscaviarum NBRC 14405, assembly GCF_000308635.1. Taxonomy (GTDB): domain Bacteria; phylum Actinomycetota; class Actinomycetes; order Mycobacteriales; family Mycobacteriaceae; genus Nocardia; species Nocardia otitidiscaviarum. The sequence continues at coordinate 76,433 of NZ_BAGD01000050.1, forward strand.
TCACACCGAGAGATCGAGCTCCCCGGCGGCGAGGGCCTCGTCCAGGGTGTCGAACAGCGCCACCACCTCGTCCAGCCCCGTCACGTCGATGGGGCGGCGCACCTGCGGGCTGGCTGCCACACGCAGCCGGGCCGGTTTGGCCGCCTCGGCCGCCACCAGCAGGGCGCTCAGCCCCACCGAGCCCATGAAACCCACCCCCGACATGTCCAGCACCGGCACGCGCCCGGTGGCCAGGGTCTCCTCGAGCACCGACCGCAGCTCGGGGACCGAGGCGATGTCGATCTCACCGTTCGCGGTCACCACGAGCGTGCCATCGTGCTCGTGGACCGCCACGGACAGTGTTCGGGACGTCCCGCTCTCGGTCACCGTCGAGTCCTTTCTCCAGGGCTGCCCAGGTACTGTGCGGGCGGCCGGTTCCTGGCCGCGCGCCATTGCGTGCGTACCCATCCGCCGTGTGTTCAATCCTCCCACAACGGGTCGAATAGCCGTGAGTTGCACGGGTATTGCTACCAAGGAGCGACTAGGACAGATGGTGCGACTCGCCGGCAACGGCGGAACAGGAGGCGGCGTGTCGATGATGATCCAGCGACCGCGGCAAGCGCAACCATCGACGCCCCTGCGCGTCCGGCTGCCCGCCGAGCCCCGCAACCTGGTGATGGTGCGCCGGGCGCTGCGCGACTGGCTGCCGACCACGGGAATGGCGTCGGAACGGGTGGACGATGTGGTGCTGGCGGTGACCGAGGTGTGCTCCAATGCCATCGAACACGGCTATCGGGACCGTCCGGGCACCGTGCACGTCGAGGGCTGGGCGACCCGGTCCGCGGTGCACCTCGTGGTGACCGACCACGGCCGGTGGAGACCACCGCGACCGGATCCGGGCGAGGTGCGCGGCCGCGGCCTGCGACTGGTCCGGGCTCTGGTTCCGGAGGTCCGGCTGGAGACCGGCAGTACGGGGACGTCGGTGGAACTTCGGCTGCCCTTGTCCGGCTGACCGCTAGCGGCTCAGCGCGAAGCCCGGGTAGCCGTGCTCGCGCTCGGTGTCACAGCGGCGGCGATAGTTGCCGAAGCCGCCGATGTAGGGCATGAACACCCGCTTCTTACCATCCACATTGGCACCGATGTACCAGGAATTGGCGCGCACGAACAGGGTGCCCTCCGCCACCTCGGTGAGGTGGGCGGTCCACTCCGCGGCGGCCTCCGGGCGGGCTTCCACCCGGGTGACACCGGTGGCGCGGCAGTGGTCGATGAGCGCGAGCACCCAGTCCAGTTGCTGTTCGGAGTGCAGCGCCATATTCGCCATCACCGACGGGGTTCCGACGCTGTTGACGCTGAACATGTTGGGAAAGCCCGGAATTCCGAAGCCGAGATAGGTGGTCGGGCCGTCGGCGAAGGCGTCGTGCAGCCGAACACCGTTCGCGCCCCGTGGATTCACCCGCAGCAGCGCGCCGGTCATGGCGTCGAACCCGGTGGCGTAGACGATGGCGTCGAACTCCAGGAACCGTTCGCCGGTGCGGATGCCGGTGGCGGTGATCTCCTCGATGGGCTCGCGGCGCAGATTCACCAGGTCGACGTGCGGCTCGTTGAACATCTCGTAGTAGCCGACGTCGGTGCAGATGCGCTTGGTGCCGATGGGGTGGTCGGTGGGAATGAGATCGGCGGCGACGGCGGCGTCGGCGACCTTGGCGCGAATCTTGGCCTCGGCGAACTCCCGCACGATGTCATTGGCGGCCAGATCGCTGTTCTGGTCCGGGAAGACCTTGTTGAACAGCACGCCGCCCTCGTTCCAGCGCTGTTCCATGGCCGCCAGGCGTTCGGGTTCGCTCAGCTCCAGTGCCTTGGTCTGGATACCGGTGTGCGGGGTGGCGGCCGGGGCGTAGTAGGACTTCGCGCGGCGTTCGGCGTAGCTCGCGCGGATGCCGCGCTGTTCGTCCTCGGTCCACGGCCGGTTCGGCATGGGCACGCTGTAGTTCGGCGAGCGCTGGAAGACGGTGAGGGCGGCGGCCTCGCGCGCCAGCAGCGGCGAGACCTGGATGCCGGAGGAGCCGGTGCCGATCACGGCGACCCGCTTGCCGGTGAGGTCCGCGCCCGTCTCCGGCCAGCGGGCGGTGAACAGCTCGACGCCCCGAAAGGTGCCGGCCCCCGGGATATTCGGGCGGATGGGTTCGGACAGGCAGCCGGTGGCGAAGATGACGAAGCGGGCGGTGACGGTGTCGCCGCGATCGGTGCGCACCGCCCAGGTGGCGGTGGGCTCGTCGAATTCCGCGGCGGTGACGCGGGTGCCGAACCGGTAGTGCCGTCGCAGTTCGTAGCGTTCGGCCACATGTCGCAGGTAGGCGTGGATCTCCGGTTGCGCCGCGAAACGCTCGGTCCACGTCCAGGTCTGCTGCAATTCCGGATCGAAGGAGTACGAGTAGTCCACGCTCTCCACATCGCAGCGTGCGCCCGGATAGCGGTTCCAGTACCAGGTGCCGCCCACATCGTCGCCCGCCTCGATGCCGAGCACGGTCAGACCCGCCCGCACCGCATGGTGGACCCCGTAGAGGCCCGCGAACCCCGCCCCGACGATCACCACGTCGTACCGGCCGTCCGCCTCGCTGTTGGAGTGCATGCTCGCCCTCTCGCCCATTCGTCTCGAGTATTTCGAATAGGCATATGGTCGAGCGGGTGAGCGCGGCGCCGCGACCCTTCGTCCCACTGATCAGGAGCGCGGACCCGCTACTCGTGCGGCGGTTCGCCGGTCACCACGTGATCGGCGTGATTGAGCCCCTCGCGCACCAGTCGCGCCAGATGCCCGTCCCGCAGCCGGTAGATGATCCGCCGCCCCTCGCGGCGGGTGTCCACCATGCCGCTGAAGCGCAGTTTGGCCAGATGTTGGCTGACCGCGGTGCGATTGGCCCCGACCGCCTCGGTCAGCGCCGTCACATCAGCCTCGGACGCGGCCAGAATCCACAGGATGTGCAGCCGGGTGGAATCGGAGAGCATGCGGAAGGTCGAGGTCGCGGCATCGAGGCGGGCCTGGTCCGGGGCGATCGGATGGCTGAGGCTGGCAGCGGATTCCGCGGCCGGAATACCTTTGCGCGCCATCAGCTCACCTTCCTACCGAGACCGGCCCTCCCGTGCCCGCCGGTGCGGACACCGGCCACAACCGGGCGGCCGCCATAGCCGCAAGTGTAGCGATCGCCGCCAGTACGGCCGCTGCCACGAACAGTCCGCCGGCCGGATCCGCCCGCCCCGCCAGCGCGCCCGCCCACCCCGCGATGGGGTAGGTGAGCAGGAACGCCGCGTGCGACAGTGAGAACTGAGCGGTGAACACGGCCGTCCGGTCGCCGGGTGGGGATCCTGCCCGCAGCAGCCGGGCTGCCGGTGTATTCACCAGGGAAGTGCCCGCTCCCAGCGCCATCCAGGTGCAGGCCAGCAGCGGCCAGTCGAGCAACGGTGTCAGCGCGGCCGCGGCGGTCGATCCGGCGGCGAGCAACCGCGTCCCCGTGAGCATGAGCCGCCGGTCACCGAGTGCCGCCAGCAGGCGGGGCGTGGCCAGGGCCACCGTCAGGGAGCCGAATCCGAAGCAGCCCAAGGCCACCGCCACCCCGGTCGCCGTGCCGTGCAGCAGTTCCCGCACGTACACGACGGTGTTCACCACCACCAGCGCCGTCGCGGCCGCCACCGCGAGATTCATGACCAGCAGGGCGCGTAGCGCGGGCAGGGCCAGCATGGCCCGTGCGCCCGCGGTGATGCGGCGCGGCAGCGACTCTGCCGTCGGCACCGCGGTGAGCCGGGGGAGCGCGGTGCCTACCACCATGGCGGCCGATACCGCGAAACCCGCTGCCGTGCCGAGGAACAGCAGGTGGTAGCCCAGCACGGTCAGTAGGGCGGCGGCCAGCGCCGGACTCAGCAGCGACTCCAGGTCATAGGCCACCCGAGACAGCGACAGCGCGCGCGTGTACTGCCGCTCCTCGACCAGGATCGCGGGGATCACGGCCTGGAAGGCTGGCGTGAAGGTCGCCGAGGCGGCCTGCAGGACGAAGATTAGCGCGTAGATCTGCCACACCTGCGTCACGAACGGCAGCAGCACCGCGACTGCGGCCCGCACGGCATCCGCCGAGAGCAACAGCAGCTTGCGCGGCACCCGTTCGGCCACGGCCGAGATCACCGGGGCGACAAAGACATACGCCACCATTTTGATGGCCAGCGCGGTGCCGAGCACCGCGCCGGCCCGACTGCCCGCGATGTCGTAGGCCAGCAGGCCGAGGGCGACCGTGAGCAGGCCGGTGCCGATCAGCGCCACCACCTGCGCGGTGAACAGCCGGCGGAATCGCCGGTGCCGCAGAACCTCCATCACGCCGCCCACTATAAGCCAATAAGTGCGCAGTTGTGCACATGATGTCATGTTGTGCCGGGTAGTGCTGCCGCCGCGCGGGTCGGTGCGATATCGCTCGGTGCGACGGTGGGACGCCCTATCCTCGCCGTATGGGGAGGATCTCCGCGGTCGGCTACCTGATCGCCCTGACCGCCTCCGTCCTCGCGGGCTGCGCCGAATCCGATACGGCCCAACCGGTCTCGGAGCGCTCGGGGGTCGCCGAGGTGCGGCAGCCGCGGACGGTCTCCCGTGCGCCCGAACCCGACGGGCCGCCCGCGTGCGGCGATCTCGGTGTGCCCGCCGACTCGCCGGACTGCCGCCTGCGCTCCCGCGATCCGGTCGGCCTCGCCTTCACGGTCCGGCGGACCACCGTGGACGGGCGGACCGACGCGACCATCGAGGTCGCCGGGCCCGACGGCGCCGCCACGCAGACACTCGCCGAGCGCGATATCCGGCATCCCTCCGATCCGAGCCTGCGCGATATCGACGGTGACGGTCGTGAGGAGCTGATCGTCCCGCTCCACCTCACCACGCCGAATACCCGCTACGCCGTCTATCACGCGTCGGGAGCGGCCACCGAACTGCGGCGGGCCGGTGAACTCACCGGCGTCGCCATCGACACCACCGCCGACGGCTATGTGGCGTCCACCGCCCGCGACGCCCAGCTGAGCTGGTCGGTCGGGTTCTGGCGCTTCGCGGACGATGTGTTGACCCCCCTCGTCACCGCCCGGGTGCGCCTGGACACCGACGGCACTCGCGTCACCGACAGCACGTGCACCGTGGTGGACGAGGGCGGATTGTCGGACACCGAGCTGCCCTCGCTGGTGGAGGCACGGGAACGGTTCTGTACCGAACCGGTGGTACTACGTATTCTCCGGGGCTGAATATCCGGGCTGGATTCGGTAATTCCCCGGATGTGACCTCATCCGCGCGTGGATGAGGATGGACATCACAACAGAACAGGCTTCCTCGGCATACCGCCGACGTGGCCGCCGGAATCGGAGGACCACCGCCTCGCCGATGACGTCGAGGCCAGCGCAATGGGGCGCGACCGTCTAACGATCCAACCGGTTGGTTATGGGCGGTTGCCGGGACCGCCGAGCACAACTAGATACGAGCGCCCTTGGAGCGATTACAGGCGCGGCACAGGATCTGCAGATTCGCCGCGCTGGTCGCCCCACCCCGGCTGAGCGGGATGATGTGGTCGAACTCCAGATAGTGGCTGTCGCCGCACTCCACGCACTTGCCGCCGTCGCGCTGCCACACCTCCGCCTTGACCTCTTGGGGAATGCTGCGGGTATCACGCTGCCCCGGGGTGAGTGCGAGGCGCTTGGCCACCCGCAGCGCGCCCTCCAGGCTGGCGGCCGTGTAGTCCGGATCGGCCACGTCGAAGGTCGCCCCGCCGCGTGCCGAGGTCGCGGCCAGCACCACGCGACCGTTCTCCGAGATCACCGAGACCACGCGCGCCCAGGGCATTTCGATGCCGGTGTCGATGCCGACGAAACGCAGCTTCTTATTGCTGCAGATGAGCCTGCCCTCGCTGTGCTTGGGTCCGCGCGACAGCTGGCGGATGTGGATGGCGGGCACATCCAGGTGCACCTTCTCCTCCGGATCGAGGTGCAGGCCCACCGCCCGCACCACCGGCAGGTCCCCGGCCCGCAGCCGGGACAGCGTATGCCCGCGCTGCATGCGCCGCCGCAGATCCTCGATGAGCGGACCGGTCAGGGCCAGTTCGCCGACCGCCGCGTCGAAGGCGTCGCGTTCGGCCTGCTCGATGACCCCGTCGGCGAAGGCGAACGCCACCAGGCGTTCCACATGGTCGTGCCCGACTGGCCGCAACCGCTCCAGCCCCAGCGCCTGATCGATGCGCTGATAGCGCAGTGCCGTCCACAGCGCCTCCCAGTCCGCACCGTGTGTCCCGGTCGTCCGCAGTACCCGCGCGGCGCGCTGCACCCAGCCCTCGAGATACTCCTCGATCCGGTCCGAGCACTCCCGGCACGGGGCGGGCCGCCCGAACAACCGCCAGCGCCGCGCCCGCCCGCATCGCGGGCAGTGCCGGGCGTCGGTGGACGGCACCGGTCGCACGGAACTGGTCCACTGCGCCGCGTCCCACCAGCGCAGGCGTGCGGGGTCCTCCGGATCCACGTGCCAGTCCGCCCGCTCTGGATGCGGCGGTGGCAGCAGCAGCGATGGAATCTCCCGGGCTTCCCGCTCCAACGACAATCCCGGCCGCATCCGCCGCTCCCACGGCGCGGAGCCCCCCGCCCGCGTTCCCGCCATCTCGTGGTCGGCATCCGTGCGCTCCGGGGCTTCCTCGTCGTCGACCTCGACGCCGAATTCGGTGACGATGCCCGCCAGCCCGCTGGCCCAGCCCTGCGCGATGGCGCGGAAACGCCACTGCCCGTCGCGGCGGTAGAACTCGCCGAACATCATGGCCCGCACCGATTCCCCGGCGTCGATCTCGAACCAGGCCACCGGGCGGCTGTGATCGAACACGGTCAGGACGAGACCCGGGATCTCGGTGAAGGAGTCGGCGTCCACCGAGCCGGTGAGGACGATGCGTGTGACGTCGGATTCGGTGCGCGGGAGGGAGACCGACAGGCGCGCGGTGCCGGGGGCGGGCGCCTGATCCAGGGTGACCGCCTGGGATATGTGGCGGGGCGCGTTGAAGAAGACGAAGTCCCGGTCGGAGCGCACCCGGCCGCCGTCGGCGAGTAACAGGGCGTGCGCGTCCACCTCGTGTTCCGACTGCCACGAAAGGACAACGGTCAGAAGCGATGTCGGCACCGGCGCATGGCCACCCCTGATCAGTTTCATCGTGATCGAACTATGCCATGTCGCTCCGACACGCCACCCGGCCGAATAGAACCGGGCGGTCTTACATGTACTTTGGCCGCCGCTCCGGCACAGTGGAGGCATGACCACTCCGAAGGGCCCCGGCAGCAACCCGAAGGGGTCCGGCCGCAAGGGCCAGCAGCGCGCCGCCAGCCCCGGCGACCTCATCGCCGCCGCCCAGTCCGCGGTGGAGGCGGCCCAGCACGCCGCGGGCCAAGTCCTCGACGCCGCCCAGCTCACCGCCGGTACCGCCTTCGACACCGCGGTGCGCCTCCCACCGGCCTCCGTGCAACTGGCCGCCCAGCTCCCCGACCTCATCGAGAACCTCGCCACCGCCATCGACCGGCTCAATGCCACCATCGACCGTCTCGACCGGACGCTGGCACTGGCCGATCCGGCCTTCGCCGCCTACGACCGCCTGCTCCCGCGGCTCGAGGCCATGATCGCGTTCGGCGAGGACGTGTTCACCCGGCTGTCCAGACTCCCCGGCGTATCCCTGCTGGGTCGCTTCACCGTTCCCCGCGAGGAAGCCGAGCCCGCCCCGCCCGAACCGAAGTCGCGCCGCGATCGCCGGAAATAGCCGCCTGCGGTCAGGCCGAGGGCAGGGGTGCACGCGGTGCGACGCCGATACCCGGCAGGGCGCGCAGCGCGGCGGCGGCCTTCCAGACCATCTCGTGGTACTCGGCCTCGGGATCGGAGTCCAGGACGACGGCCCCGCCCGCGCCCACGCGCCAGCGGCCGTGCTGGCGCACCGCGGTGCGGATGACGATATTCAGATCGGCGGTGCCGCCGAGACCGAGGAAGCCGATGGTGCCCGAGTAGACGCCGCGGGCCTCGGTCTCGAGGCCGTCGATGATCTCCATGGTGCGCAGCTTCGGGGCTCCGGTCATGGACCCGCCGGGAAAGCAGGCGCGGACGCAGTCGATCACGTCGTGGTCGGCGCGCAGGGTGCCGCGAACGGTCGAAACCAGCTGGTGCAGGGTGGTATACGTCTCGACCGCCATCAGCTTGGGCACGTGCACGGTGCCGATCTCGCACACCCGGCCCAGATCGTTGCGCAGTAGATCCACGATCATGAGGTTCTCCGCGCGGGTCTTCGGGCTGCTGGCCAGTTCCGCCGCCAGTTGTTCGTCCTCGGCGGCGGTGAGGCCGCGTGGCGCGGTGCCCTTGATGGGCTTGGACTCCACCGTGCGCGTGCGGTCGATCTTGAGGAAGCGCTCGGGGGAGGAGCAGGCCACCTCCAGCCCCGGGAAGCGCAGGAAGGCCGCGTACGGGGCGGGATTGCTGCGGCGCAGGGTGCGGTAGACGTCGAGCCCGTCGGAATCGGCGGGGAGATAGGCGCTGTCGGTAATGCAGATCTCGTACGACTCGCCCGCGCGCAACTGCTCCCGGCAGGCCGCGACATCGGCGAGATACCGCTCCCGCCCCCGGGTCAGCAGCGGCGCGACCGTCCGCTCCTCCGCGACCAGGTCCAGGGCGGGCGGGTTCTCCCAGGTGGGCAGCGCGGCCACGACGGCGCGCGTGGCGGTGAGCCAATCCCGCGCGACCCGAACCGATTCCGCGCCCGACTCGGCCAGCGCCAGCAGATGGGTGCGGCCCGCCTCGTGGTCGACGACGATCAGCCGGTCGGCGAACATCCACTGCGCGTCCGGGGCGGGCGCGCGGTGCGCGGCGGCCGCACCGCAGTCCGCCTTCATCTCGTAGCCGAGGTACCCCACGTAGCCGCCGACGAAATCGAAAGGCACCGGCGGGAATTCGATGCGGCGACGACGTAGCTCCCGGGACAGATAGTCCAGCACCCCGCCCGCGACCTGTCGTCGGCCGCCCGCCGACTCCACCTCCACGCTGCCCGCGCCGACCCGGTAGCGCACCACCTCGGCCAGCGGTCCCGAGGCGTCCCCGAGGAAGGAGAACCGGTCCAACCCGGGCTCCACATGTTCGCTGTCGAGCCAGAACGCCGTCGCCGAATTCCGGTACAGCCGCAGGAATACCGCCTCGGCGTCCAGGGCACGCTCGATGGTCGTGCGCTCGACCCGGTACTCGACGGTCGCCGCGTGCGTCTCCGATAGGGGCTGTGCGGCACGGTTCTCCGGTGTCGCGACGTCGTGGCCTTCCGATGCGGCCTCCGCGCGCGGGCCGAAAGCAGCGCCGTGTCCGCCGAGTCGACGACCGGATCCGGGCCGTGCCGCGTCAGGGCTCGCGCTCCCGCTCCGGCCGGGGGTCCGGGCACCGGCCGCCTCCGTCAGCCGCGCGAAGTTCCGCAGCAGCGTGCGCCCGTATTCACTCGCGATGGACTCCGGGTGGAACTGCACCCCCCACTGCGGTCGGCCGCGATGCCGCACCCCCATGATCACTCCGTCCGGCGTGGTCGCCGTGACCTCCAGGGCCTCCGGCAGCGGCCGCGCCGCGCACAGCGAGTGGTACCGCACGGCCGTGAAGTCCTGCGGTACACCCGCGAACAGATCTCGCCCGTCGTGGGTGACGCGATCGGGATAACCGTGCCGGGGTTCGGGAGCCCTCGTCACCACCCCGCCCGCCGCGAGCACGATGCCCTGGTGGCCCAGGCAAACACCCAGCAGCGGTAACTCGCCGCAGGCGATGAGCGCCGCCGAGATGCCGACATCGCGCGGCACATCCGGTCGGCCCGGTCCGGGGGAGATGACGATGTTGTCGAAGGCTTCCAGTTTCAGCTCGGCCGGATCGTCGACCTCGTCATTGCGCACGACCACGGGTTCGATCCCGTTCACCTCACTGATCAGCTGATACAGGTTGTAGGTGAACGAGTCGTAGTTGTCGATCAGGAGCGTGCGCATTTGCCTGGCAGACTACGCCGCCCGGTGCCGAACATCGCACTTCGACCTGCGTGAACATGGCCACCGCCACTTCTGCTGGCATATGCCTTCAGTTGTGCTGGACGGCTGCGGCACAATGTGGGGCATGTCTGAAGTGCAGCCGGTCGCAGTGGATCGAGATGTCGTCGACTTCGCGATCATCGGGAAGTGGATGGATGAGCAGGGCTTGCCCGGCGGGGAATTCGAGGATGTGCGACCGCTCGGCGGCGGCACCCAGAACATCATGCTGCGCTTCCGTCGCGGCGACCGCGACTATGTGCTGCGGCGCGGTCCCAAGCATCTGCGAGCGGCCAGCAATTCCGTCATCAATCGCGAATCGCGCATTCTCGGCGCGCTCGACGGCACCGGTATCCGCGCACCCCGGGTGATCGCCGCCTGCCCCGACGACTCCGTGCTCGGTGCGTCCTTTTACCTCATGGAGCCGGTCGTCGGCTTCAACCCGCAGAATGAACTGCCCGAGCTGCACGCGGGTGATCCCGAGGTGCGGCGGCAGATGGGTCTGTCGGCGGTGGAGGCCATTGCCCGCCTCGGCTCCCTCGACCATGAGGCGCTCGGGCTGAGCGACTACGGCAAGCCGGAGGGCTTCCTGGAACGTCAGGTGCCGCGCTGGCTGAAGGAGCTCGACTCCTACAGCGCCAATGCGGGCTACCCGGGGCCGGAGATCCCGGGCGTGGAGCGCGTCGGGGACTGGCTCGACCGCAACCGTCCCGCTCGGTGGCGGCCCGGCATCCTGCACGGCGACTGCCACCTCGCCAATATGATGTTCTCCTTCGATGGTCCCGAGGTGGTGGCCATGGTCGACTGGGAGATGTCCACCATCGGCGACCCGCTGCTGGACCTGGGCTGGCAGATCGCCACCCGCCCCGAACCCGGCACCACGGGCGCGGCCCTGGTCGGCAGCCTGGGCGCGGTCGGCGGCCTCCCCACGCCGGAGGAGATGACCGCCCACTACGGCCGGTTCTCCGACCGCGACCTGAGCGATGTCACCTGGTACACGGTGCTGGCCTGCTTCAAGCTCGGCATCGTGCTGGAGGGCACCCACGCCCGCGCCTTCGCTGGGAAGGCGCCCAAACAGGTCGGCGATTTCCTGCACGCCATCACCCTGGAGCTGTTCGAGAAGGCGCACCGGCTGATGGAGTGACCGGCACTGTCGGAATCTTGCCGAGGGGTGGCAGGAAATTGGTGGCCGAAAAACTTTTGCCAGGATAAGTTTTCGGCATGCCGATCGTTCCCGATACCAAGGACTGGACCTGGGTCCTCGAACGCGCCTGCGTCGACTGTGGATTCGACCCCGCCGCCACCCCCTACGAGGCCGTTCCGGGCCTGGTGCGGGCGAGCGCCGTCCGCATCGCCGCGGCGCTCGAACGCCCGGACGTCCGGGTCCGCCCGGACGAATCGACCTGGTCCACCCTGGAATACGCCGCCCATGTGCGCGACGTGTGCCGCATCATGACCCACCGCCTCGGCATCACACTGGCGGCGGCCGCCGTCCCCGGCCCGGTCATCTCCGGTTACGATCCGAGCGTCACCGTCGACGCGGGCGTTCCGATGTTCGCCAACTGGGATCAGGACATCACCGCCGAGGCCGACGATTACGCGGCCCAGAGTCCCGCCGCCGTCGCCGCCGAACTCGGCGCCGCCGCCGAATCAGCGGCCCGCGCCTACGAATCCGTGCCCGCCGACCAGCGCGCGCGGGTGGCCCGCCGCAGCAACGGCTCCCAGTTCACCGTCGACACCCTGGGCCGCTACTTCCTGCACGACCTGGTCCACCACGTCCACGACGTGCGCGCCTGAGCCGGAATCAGGCGACGCAGGCCCGCAGCGCCGTGCGCAGATTGCGGGCGCGCGCGTCGTCGAGCACCGCCAGGCCGAGCCGGTTCATGGCGTAGCCGAAGCCGAGACCCGTTGCCGGATCGGCGAAACCGAATGAGCCGCCGAGGCCGGTGGTGCCGTAGGCGCGCTTGTCGGTGCCGAAACGGAAAGCGCCGCAAGATTTCCGGAAGCCGAGGTGGTAGCGGCTGCGGGTGAGCAGGATCAGGTCGTCGGCCGGTACGTCGTCGGCGGTGTCGGCGGCGCCGAGCCGGTCGATGAGGTCCTGGTCGATCGGGAGCTCTCCGGTGCGGGCCGCCGCCGCACCGTAGACGCGGGCCAGCGAGCGGGCGGTGCCGACACCGCTGGAACCGGGCAGTTCCTTGGACAGGAACTCCCGGCGGGCCGCGCGCTCCGGAGCGCCGGTGCGGGGGCTGCTCAGCGCCCGATACGACAGGCCGCGCTGCACCGCCAGCTGTATGCCGATGCGCACCGGCAGATCGCGTTCGTAGCGCAGCACGTCCAGGCCCCGGGTACCCGACAGCGTCGCGATGCCGTCCATCGACACCTGCTCGGGCAGCCCGATGTGGAAGTCCAGACCCAGTGGCGCGGCGAAGTCCTCGGCGAACACCTTGCCCAGGGTGCGCCCCCGCGGATCCACCCGGCGGATCAGCTCCGTCTGGTAGAGCCCGGCCGTGATCGGGTGGTAGCCGTGCCGGGTTCCGGGCCGCCACAACGGTTTCTGCTCCGCCAGGATCTCGGCCAGCCGATCGAGGTCGTCCAGCTCCCGCAGCCGCACCGTGCGGTCCAGCGCCGCCAGCCCGGCCTGGTGGTCGATCAGCTGCCGGACGGTGATGGACTCCTTGCCGTGCGCGGCGAACTCCGGCCAGTACTCGGCCACCGGCGTCTCGTAGTCGAGCCATCCCCGCGAGACCGCCGCGGCGACGACGAAGGCCGCCATGCCCTTGGTGGAGGAGAACACCGGGGCCATGGTGTCGCGCTCCCACGGCACCGAGCGCCGGCGATCCCGATGCCCCGCCCACAGATCCACCACCGGTCGGTCACCGGCGTACACGGCCACCGCCGCCCCGATCTCGCCGTGCCGGGTGAAGTTGCGCCGAAAGGCGTCGGCGACGGGGCCGAAGCCGGTGTCCACCTCGCCGTGGATCTGGGGAATCTCACTCATGGTGCAACCGATGGTAACCGGCCGGTTATCACCGGGTAGCGTGGCCGCACGTGCCCGGACTCAGTCGATTCACCGCATCGTTGCTGCGCACCAAACCCGTCGAACAGCTGGCCGCCGACGGCGAGCACTCTCAGCTGCGGCGCAGCCTCGGGCTGATCTCGCTCATCGCGCTGTCGGTCGGCGCGACACTGGGCACCGGCATCTTCGTCGTCTTGGGGGAGGCCGCACCGCTGGCGGGACCGGCCGTAGTGGTGTCCTTCGCGCTCGCCGCGCTGGCGGCGCTGTTCTCGGCGCTGTCGTATGCGGAGCTGGCCGGTGCGGTGCCGGTCTCGGGTTCGGCCTACTCCTACACCTACGCCACCCTCGGCGAGATCGTCGCCTGGGTGTGCGGCTGGTGCCTGCTGCTGGAGTACGGCGTCTCGGTGGCGGCCGTCGCGGTCGGCTGGGGTGCGTATCTGAACGAATTCCTCGCGGGCACCATCGGCTGGCGCATTCCCGACGCGCTGGCCGCCGCGCCCAGCGAGGGTGGGATCGTGAACCTGCCCGCCGCGGTCGTGGTGTTGATCGCCACCGCCGTGTTGTTGGACGGCATCAAGGAGAGCGCCCGCGTCACCACCTTCACCACACTGCTCAAGATCGCCGTGCTGGTCTTCTTCGTGGTCGTCGCGGTCACGGCCTTCGACTCCGGCAATCTCGCGCCCTTCGCCCCGGCCGGGATCGCGGGCATCACCTCGGCGGCGTCCATGGTGTTCTTCTCCTTCATCGGTTTCGACGCCGCCTCCACCGCCGGTGAGGAGGCCAAGAATCCGCAGCGGGATCTGCCGCGCGCCATCGTGATCTCACTCGGCATCGTCACCGTGGTGTACGTGCTGGTGGCGCTGACCGCGGTCGGCGCGGTCGGAGTGGACGAGGTGAGCGGTTCGGGGGCCTCGCTGGCCACCGTGCTGGAGCGGGTGACCGGTGCGGGCTGGCCCGCGACCGTGCTGGCGGCCGGTGCGGTGATCGCCATCGCCTCGGTGGTGCTGACCGTGCTCTACGGGCAGACCCGCATCCTGGTCTCCATGTCCCGCGACGGGCTCATGCCGCGGGTGCTGTCGCGGGTCGGCGGCAAGCGGGTGCCGACCCTCAATATCCTCATCGTCGGCGGCGTGGTGTCGGTGCTGGCCGCACTGGTTCCGCTCGGAGAACTGGTGAACGCCACCAATATCGGCACCCTGGTCTCCTTCGGCTTGGTCAACATCGGCGTGCTGGTGCTGCGCCGCACCAAGCCCGACCTGCCTCGCACCTTCCGGACCCTGGTGCCGCTGGTCCCGGTTCTCGGCATCGGCATGTGCGCCTGGCTGCTGCTGCGCCTGCCCGGCGTCACCTGGCTGGCGTTCACCCTGTGGACCGCCTTCGGCCTGTTCGTCTACTTCGGCTACGGCCGCCGCCGCTCCCGGCTGACGGTCGCTGCCACCCACGACCCGACCGTCGCGCGGCCGTAGTCGCGACGACAATCTGAGGCGCGCAGACGAGAATCTCAGGCGCGCACCGGGATCCGGTGCCGCACGAAGTCGAGTACGGCACTGTGCCAGGCATCGGGCCGCTCCACCATCAGCACATGCCCGGCGGGCACTTCGAGGTACTCGGCTCCGGGAATCTCGGCGGCCAACCGGCGTGCGCCCGCCGGATCGATCAGCAGATCGTCGCGCGCGCCGATGGACAGTGTCGGCACCCGGACGCGGGGGAGGTCGGCGGTGGTGTCCACCCGCGTCACCAGGTCCGCCTGGGCGGCGGTGCCTCCCGGTACCCGCGCGGCGGTCTGCTCGAGCACGGCCGAGAGCTGCTCGGGGGAGAGGGAATTGACGAAGTCGGCGGCGAATCCGCCCAGCAGCGCGATCCGCGCGAAGGCGTCTGTATCCCCGGCCGCCAGGGTCTGCCGCCACTGGTGCATGGTGAGCACCGCCCGATGGTCGGCGCGGGCGAATCCGGCGGCCAGCACCAGCCCGCGCACCCGCTCCGGATGCCGTATCGCCGCTCGCACGGCCACCGCGGTCCCGAGCGAATAGGCGATGATCGCGAACTCCTCGGCTCCGGCCTCGACGGCCGCGGCGACCAGTGCGTCGGCCAGCGCGTCGAGTTCCAACGGGGTGTCGTCGTCCGGGTAGTCCGACCCGATGACCATGTGGTCGGTCGCGAGCAAGGGGATCAGTGATCCGAAATTGGCCTCGATGCCGCCGCTGGCACCGTGCGCGAGCACGATGGCGGGTCCGGAGCCGGTCACGGTGGTGGTGAGTGGAATCGTCGTCATGGCGGCGACGTTAGGGATTGACATGGATGTGAGGGTCAAGCCCCGGTGCTCGGGAACACAGCGCTCGGGAACACAGCACTCGGAACCACCGCGCCGCACCCACGGCGGGCCGACGTGCTGATCGGTGAACTGTCGCGCGCCACCGGCGTGAGTCCCCGGCTGCTGCGCTACTACGAGGAGCAGGGGCTGCTGGTCGCCCGCCGGGACGCCAACGGTTACCGCGTCTACCCCGAGACCGCCGTCGCCCGGGTGGCGCGTATTCGCGAACTCCTCGACGCGGGCCTGAACACCGCCGCCATCCACGCCCTGCTGCCCTGCGTCACCGAGACCGGCTTCGCCCACTGCGACCACTCCCGCGCGGTCATCCGCGACGGCCTCGCTCGCCTCGACGACGAGATCGCCACCCTCGCACGCCGGCGTTCCCTGCTGGCCCGACACCACGACGCGGCGCACGATCGACACTGAATCCGCACCCGTGCGCCCCCGCGCCGGTGTGGAACTCGTAGGCTCGAGGGGTGCGAGCGCTGGAACAGATTCGACAGTGGCCGGTCCGGCATGCGGCCGCGGGTGTGGTCGTGAACGGCAAGGGGGTGGTGGACCGGGAAGGGGATGCGGATCGGGTGTTCGCGCTCGCTTCGGTGACCAAACCGCTTGTGGCGTACGCGGTTCTGGTGGGGGTGGAGGAGGGGGCCGTCGAACTCGATCAGCCCGCCGGGCCGGAGGGGTCGACGGTGCGGCATCTGCTGGCGCACACCTCGGGGTATGCGTTCGACACCACGCAGGTGGTGGCGCAGCCGGGGGCGCGGCGGATCTATTCGAGCGCGGGGTTCGAGGTGCTGGCCGAATTCGTGGCCGAACAGTCCGGGATTGCGTTCGACCGCTACCTGCACGAGGCGGTCTTCGAGCCGCTGGGTATGCGCTCGTCGGTGCTGGCCGGTGCGGCCGGGCATGCCGCACGGTCCTCGGTAGCAGATCTGCTGCGCTTCGCTGAGGAATTGCTGAACCCGCGTCTGGTAAGTGCGGAATTGCTCGGCGAAGCAAACACAGTGCAATTCCCGGATCGCAATGGGATTCTTCCCGGCTACGGCTCGCAGCGTCCCAACGACTGGGGGCTCGGGTTCGAAATCCGCGACCACAAGGCCCCGCACTGGACCGGAGGCGCGAATTCGCCTCGTACCTATGGGCATTTCGGGCAGTCGGGCACGTTCCTGTGGGTCGATCCGGCTATCGGTATGGCGTGTCTCGCGCTGGCGGATGAGAATTTCGGTGACTGGGCCCGTGCGGCGTGGCCGACCCTCAGTGATGCCGTCATCGCCGAGTTCGGCTAGGCGTCGCGCGGGTCTGCCTGGTTGCCGCATCGGACACGCGCGGACTCGCGACACGTCGGATAAGTAACACCCGTAACACCGGGCACTCCAGTAAACTCGGGCAACGCCGGCTCGGAGGGTCGTTGGGGAAGACGTCCCCGTCGAAGCCGGAGGTGTTAGTGGTGCGCGCATCGAGTCAGTTCGCCGACGCGACGTCGGGTGTCGTCTACATCCACTCGTCGCCGGCCGCGCTGTGCCCGCACATCGAATGGACGCTCACCTCCACCCTCAAGGCTCCCGCCAAACTGCGCTGGACGGCGCAGCCCGCGGCCGACGGGCAATTGCGGGCGACCATCGACTGGTACGGACCGGTCGGCACCGCCAGTAGATTAGCCAGGGCATTGCGGGATTGGCCGGTACTCTATTTCGAGGTCACCGAGAACCCCAGTGAGGGCGTCGACGGCGAACGCTACTGCTTCGTTCCCGGCCTCGGCCTCTGGAACGGCGCGACGTCCGCCAGCGGCGATGTGGTGGTCGGCGAGATGCGCCTGCGCGCCATTGTCGAACAGGCCCGCGGCGCGGGTCGCCACACCGCCGCCGACATCGCCGCCGATATCGACCGCGCGCTCGGCACCGCCTGGGACGACGCGCTCGAGCCCTTCCGCCTCGGCGGTGAGGGCGCGGAGGTCACCTGGCTGCGCCGCGATGTCGGCTGAACGCCTGCTGCTGGACGCTCGATAGGGAGCAGTTCGAGAGAGAGGAGTGCGTATGCGAGGCGTCGGAGCATCGGCGCTGGCCGGTCTGGCCGTCGCCCTGGTCGCGGTGACGGGCTGCGGTGACGATTCCACCTCGGAGTCGTCCGTCACGAGTTCGACAACAACCTCCGCCACGTCGACCAGGCCCGCCACCCCGCTGCCCGGCGAACCCGTACAGTGCGGAACCGGCCCCTGGGGCCTGTCGGTCGTCGTCTACACCACCAAGGGTCCGGACTTCTGCGCCATGGCCCTCGAGGTAGTGAACGAGTATGCGGCACAACGCGATTCCCAGCCCGAAGGGGATATCGCCGTCACCGTCGACAATATCCGCTGGGTCTGCGCCGAACGGCAGGGCGATCCCAATCCGTACCAGGAGTGCGGCAGCCAGAACGAGTCCGCCGACCAGATCCACCTCTACTCGTAGACGACGGCCGCGTGTCGTCCGTCACACAGCCGCAAATCAATCGACGGTCTGATCGCAAAGTCGATGCGCAAGGCTCGACTGTCTATGCGGACACGATTCATACAATGGGCCATTCCATCCCGACGGACGGTGCGGACATCGCCGACGAGCGGGCGACCGCGCGGCCGCCTGCGCCCGATCCTGGCTCTCACCGCCGCGGCGCTGCTCGCCGTCACGGGCTGCGGTGTCGGCGGCGACGACGCGGCCGCCACCACCTACGCCGATGCCAAGTCCTCCGGCCGCATCAAGGTCGGATTCGCCAACGAGGCCCCCTGGGCCTACCTCGACGAGAACGGTGAGCTGACCGGCTACGCGCCGACCGTCGCCCGCGCCGTGCTGAAGAGGCTCGGCATCGACGAGGTCGAGGGCGTGGTCACCGACTTCGGCGGTCTCATCGACGGCCTGCGCGCCCAGAACTACGCTTTCGTCGCCGCCGGTATGTTCATCAACCCGGAGCGCTGCGAGAACTCCGACTTCGCCATCCCGGACTACCAGGTCGGCTCGGCCTTCATGGTGCCGGAGGGCAACCCCCGCAATATCACCCGGTTCGAGGACATCACCCGGGAGAACGTCCGCGTCGCCACCCTCGGTGGAGCGGTGGAGAACGGCTACGCCGAACAGGCCGGTGTGCCCGGCAACCTGATCGAGCCCATGGCGAAGCAGGACGACATCCTGCGTGCCGTCGACAACGGCGACGTCTACGGCGCCGCCATCCTCGACGTCACCGCCTCCTGGCTGGTGAAGAACAACCCCGGTGCGGGACTGGAGGTCACCCCGTCCTTCAACTTCAGCGACCGCCCGGACGTCGGCACCTTCAACTTCCGCCTGGACGACGACGAGTTCCGCGAGGACTTCAACCGCGAACTGCGTGCCCTGCACGAGAGCGGGGAGTGGCTGCAATTGGTGGAGCCGTACGGCCTGACCGCCGCCAATGAGCCCGATCCCGCCATGACCACCGAGTCGTACTGCACGGCCTGATAATTCCGTGTCCGACAATATCTCGATCTACCTGGAGCGGATGCTCGCCGGTCTGCCGTTAACGCTGTGGGCGACGGTCGGCGGCATCGCGCTCACCATCGTGCTGTCATTCACGGCGGGTATCGCGTTGCTCTCGCCGCGGCGCTCGGTGCGCTTCGTGACGCGGGTCTACGTGGAGGGGTTCCGCGGCAGTTCCGAGGTCGTGCAGCTGTTCTTCTTCGCGGTCGCGCTGCCCATCTTCCTCGGGGTGGCGCTCGGTGCGACGGCCGAAGGGCTGCTGTACATCGGCATCATGGTGCTCGGGCTCAACCACGGCGCCTACGGTGCCGAAATCGTGCGCGGCGCCATCCAATCCGTGCCGCGCGGGCAGATCGACGCCTCGGTGGCACTGAATCTGTCTCCGTGGCAACGCATGTGGCGGGTAGTGCTGCCGCAGGCCGTGGTCGAGATGGTGCCCTCGTTCAATACGCTGTTCATCCAACTGGTGAAGAGTACGGCCCTGCTGAGCTTCATCGCCGCACCCGAGATCTTCAAGAAGACCGATGAACTGCGCGCGGTACCGGAGTTCTCGCAGGAACTCGGCCTGATCTATGCCATCGAGCTGGTGTTCTATCTGCTGATCGCGGTGGCGGTCACGGCGATCATGCGTGTGGTGGAGATGCTGGCGGCCCGGCGAGTCGGTCGCCAGGCGACGTGGCGTGGCGTGCGGACGGTGGCGGTCTGATGGAAAAGTGGCAGTGGGACCGGTTCTTCGACGCCTTCCCCTACATTCTCGACGGCCTGAAGGTCACCATCCAGTTCACCCTGCTGGGTTCGTTGGTCGCCTACACGCTGGGGTTGCTCTTCGCCGTCATCGGCCGCCTGGGCATCCCCGTGGTCACCCAGGCGCTCTGGCTGTTCATCGAATTCGTGCGCAGCACACCGCTGCTGGTGCAGATCTTCGTGCTGTACTGGGTGGTTCGCCCGCCGTTGCTGGGCGAGCTGCCGATCGAGACCCAGCGCCTGCTGGTGGGTGTGGCCGCCCTGGGCGTGCACTACGCCTGCTACACCTCCGAGGTGTACCGCGCCGGTATCGACGCGGTGCCGCGCGCCCAATGGGAGGCGGCCACGGCGCTGAATCTGCCGCGCACCCGCACCTGGACCGATGTGGTGCTGCCGCAGGCGATTCCGCGGGTGTTGCCCGCGCTCGGCAACTACACCATCGCCATGTTCAAAGAGGTGCCGCTGCTGTCCTCTATCGTCGTGCTCGACATGGTCTATCAGGTGAAGACCGTCTACGCCGCCAACACCGGCGGTGCCGGACCGGAGGCGTGGTTCGCGGTCGGCCTCACCTTCCTCATGCTGAGCTATCCCTGCTCCCTCCTGGTACGAAAGCTGGAACGCCGTGTCGGAAGCATCTGAATCCCTAGCGTCTGAATCCGCCGTCGCCGTCGTGGGCGGCGGCTCCGAGCCCATGATCCGCTTCAACGACGTGGTGAAGCGCTACGGCGAGGTGAGGTGCCTGGAGGCGCTCGACTTCGCGGTCGCGCCGGGGGAATTCGTCACCCTCATCGGACCGTCGGGCTCCGGCAAGACGACGGTGCTGCGCCTGCTCATGACCCTGGAGCGGGTCACCTCCGGCACCATCGAGGTCGCCGGGGAACCGCTCAGCCATATGGAGCGGCGCGGGAAACTGGTGCCCGCCGACGAGAAGCATCTGCGGCACGCGCGCCGCCACATCGGCATGGTGTTCCAGCAGTTCAACCTGTTCCCGAATATGAACGTGCTGCGCAATATCACCGAGGGCCAGATCCGAAGCCTGGGCCGTTCGAAAGAGGAGGCCGAGGCGCGCGCCGTGGAGTTGCTGGGCATGGTCGGGCTGGCCGACAAGGTGAAGGCACACCCCACCCAGCTCTCCGGCGGTCAGCAGCAGCGTGTCGCCATCGCCCGCGCCCTGGCCATGGACCCCAAGGTGCTGCTGCTGGACGAGGTCACCTCCGCTCTCGACCCCGAACTGGTCACCGGCGTACTCGGCCTGCTCGCCGACATCGCCGCCGACACCGACATCACCTTCCTGTGTGTCACCCACGAAATGCGTTTCGCCCGAACCAGCTCCGACCGCGTCATGGTGCTCGACTCCGGCCGCATCATCGAGGACGGCGCGCCGGAGAAGATCTTCAGCGAGCCCGACCACCCGCGCACCCGTGAATTCCTGCACGCCGTCCTGGACCGGGAGTGAGGGAGGCTAGTCCCGCCGGGAGGCCATGGGATCCGGCTCGTCCAGCGGCGGCACTTCCTTGCCGTCCAGCACCAGGGCGAGCCGCTCGCGGTCGAGTTGCCCTTCCCAGTTGGCGACCACCAAGGTGGCGACGCAATTGCCGAGCAGGTTCACCGACACCCGCATGGAATCCATGATGCGGTCCGCGCCGAGCAGAATCGCCACGGCCGCAACGGGAATGGAGCCGTGCCCGATGGCGCTGATGGTGGCCGACAGCGCCAGGAAGGACGAGCCCGGCACCCCCGCCATCCCCTTCGAGGTCAGCATGAGCACCAGCAGCGCGGTGATCTGCTCACCCAGCGTCAGATCCACGCCGACCGCCTGCGACAGGAACAGCACGCAGATGGCCAGATACAGCGTCGCACCGTCCAGATTGAACGAATATCCGGTCGGGACAACGAGACCCGTGGTCGCCCGGGAGGCCCCGGCGTCGATGAGCTTGGTCATGATGCGGGGCAGCACCACCTCGGTGGACGCGGTGCCCAGAGCCACGAACAGCTCATCCTTGATGTAGCGCAACAGCTTCCAGAAGCTCACCCCGGCGAACACCCGGGTGATCACCGCCAGCACCAGCAGAAACAGCGCGGCAGCCCCGTAGCAGCAGGCGATCAGCTTGGCATAGCTGCCCAGTGACCGCAGCCCGTACTGCCCGATGATGTAGGCCATCGCGCCGAACGCGCCCAGCGGGGACAGCCGCATGATCCAACCGATCACGATGAACAGGATGCGGCTGACGTGGTCGATCAGCTCCAGTACCACCGGCGGCCCGTTCTCGCCGAACTTGGCCAGCGCCAACCCGAACAGCACAGCGATGAACAGCACTTGGAGCAGTTGGTTCTCCGCGAAGGCCGACACCAGCGAGGCCGGGATGATGTTGAGCAGGAATTCGACCGTATGCGGCAGCTCCCCGTCACCGGTCTTCTGCGCCACCGCCTCGGCGCCGGTGGCGAGCGTCTCCGGGTCGATGCTGAACCCCGCGCCCGGCCGCACCAGATTGCCCACCACCAGCCCGAAGATCAGCGCGAAGGTGGTGACCGCCTCGAAGTAGATCAGCGCTTTGATGCCGATGCGCCCCACCGACTTCAGATTCCCGATGTGGGCGATGCCGAGCACCACCGTGCAGAACACGATGGGCGCGATCACCATCTTGATGAGCTTGATGAATCCGTCGCCCAGCGGTTTCAGATCGGCGCCGAGATCCGGCCACAGCGCGCCGACGGTGATTCCGGCGACCACGGCCACCAGCAGCTGTACGAACAGCGAGGAGTACCAGGGCGATCGGGCGGCGGGAGCGGATTCGTCGGTTCTCTCCAGGGTTGCGGACATGCGTGCACGCTAGGGGCACCGTGTATCGGCGCCGTATCGCCGCTGTTGCCAGTTATGAAGAACATCCGACGATTTGCCCGGGGAATGCGGAACGGGGCGGCCTCGGATGAGACCGCCCCGTTCCGGGTTCGCCGTTCCGTTTACAGCGGGATGTTCTTGTTGTGCTGCGGCCGGGACGGGGCCGCGGCCAGGGCCGCCGCGATGGTCGATCGGGTCTTGGCCGGGTCGATGACCTCGTCCACCACGCCGATGGACAGCGCGCGGCCGACACCGCCGGCAATGGCCTCGTGTTCGGCGGTCAGGCGCTCGAGCAGGGCCTCGCGCTCCTCCTCGGGAGCCGCGGCGAGCGCCTTCTTGTGCAGGATGCCGACGGCGGCCTTGGCGCCCATGACCGCGACCTCGGAGCCGGGCCAGGCATAGACCGCGGTGGCGCCGAGCGAGCGGGCGTTCATGGCGATGTACGCGCCGCCGTAGATCTTGCGGGTCACCAGGGTGACGCGCGGGACGCGGGCCTCGGCGAAGGCGTGCAGCAGCTTCGCGCCGCGGCGCACCACGCCCTCCCACTCCATGCTCACGCCGGGCAGGTAGCCGGGCACATCGGTCACGACGACCATCGGAATGCCGAAGGCGTTGCACAGGCGCACGAAACGCGCTGCCTTCTCGGCGCTTTCGGAGTTGAGGCAGCCGCCCATGCGAATCGGGTTGTTGGCCAGCACGCCCACGGTGCGACCGCCGAGGCGACCCAGACCGGTGACGATGGAGCGGGCGTAACCGCCCTGCAATTCCTCGAAGGAGCTTTCGCCGTCCACATTGTCGAGCAGTTCGTGGATGAGTGGCTTGACGTCGTAGGCGCGCTTGGCCGACTCCGGCAGCATGGCCTTGAGGTCGACGTCGCCGTGCGCGGCCGCGGTCATATCGAACTCGCCCTGCTCGGCGAACATCGAGACCAGGCGGCGGGCGCGGTGCATGGCATCGGACTCGTCGTCGGCGACGATATGGCAGACGCCGGACTTCTTGCCGTGGGTGATCGGACCGCCCAGGGTCGCCATGTCCACATTCTCGCCGGTCACACTGCGGACCACATCCGGGCCGGTGACGAAGACGCGCCCTTCGGGAGCCATGATCACGATATCGGTCAGCGCGGGACCGTAGGCGGCGCCACCGGCGGCGAAGCCGAGCACCACGGAAATCTGGGGGACCTGTCCGGACGCGCGGACCATGGCCTCGAAGACCAGGCCGACCGCGTGCAGCGCCTCCACCCCTTCCGCGAGGCGGGCGCCACCCGAATGCCACAGGCCGACAACGGGAATCTTGGAGTCGATGGCGGTGTCGATCGCATCGACGATGTGTTTGCAGCCCTCGACGCCCATCGCACCGCCCATGACGGTGGCGTCCGAGCAGTAGGCCACCGTGCGCACGCCGTCGACCTCACCGATGGCGGCGAGCACGCCGGACTTGTCGCGGGGGTGCAGGGGCAGCACGGTTCCGGGATCGAAGAAGCGCTGCAACCGGCCCAGCGGATCGCGGGGATCGGTCGTGGTGGTATCCGCATGCGCGGGAGCCATGATGGTCATCGCGAACTCCTGTGAAAGGAAGCGCGGTCGCTGAGAGCGGCTGCGAATGTCGAAGTCCCGGCGGTGGTTTCGGCGGCGGGATCTCTTGCCGAGACCCCGCCGGGACCGCTTGGCTAACGACCGGTGTCGTCAGTACCGGCCGAAGGCGAGCGCGACATTGTGCCCACCGAAACCGAACGAGTTGTTGATCGCGTACTCGATGTCCTGACGGCGAGCCTCGCCCTTCACGACATCCAGGTCGATCTCCGGATCCTGGTTCTCCAGGTTCAGCGTCGGGGGGACGATGCCGTCCCGGATGCTGAGGACCGTGAGCACCGACTCGAGCGCGCCCACGGCGCCGATCGAGTGGCCCAGGGCGGACTTGGGTGCGTACACCGAGGCGTGCTGGACGCCCGCCTTGTGAATCGCCTTGGCCTCCGCGGTGTCACCGATAGGGGTGGCGGTCGCGTGGGCGTTGACATGGGTGATGTCCTGTGCGGACAGACCGGCGGTCTGCATGGCACGCTGCATCGCACGCGCCGCACCGGAACCTTCCGGATCCGGGGCGACCAGGTGGAAGCCGTCGGAGGTGATACCCGCGCCCAGCAGTCGGGCGTGGATGGTGGCTCCACGAGCCTTGGCGTGCTCCTCGGTCTCGATGACCATGAGCGCACCGGCCTCACCGAAGACGAAACCGTCGCGTTCGGAGTCGAACGGACGCGAGGCACCCTTCGGGTCGTCGTTGCGGGTCGACATGGCCCGCATCATCGAGAAGGCGGCGATCGGCACCGAGTCGATGAAGCCCTCGACACCACCGGTGACGACCATGTCGGCATCACCCATGACGATCATGCGCCACGCGTTCGCGATGGCCTCCGAACCCGACGAACACGCCGAGACCGGAGTGACCACTCCTGCCCTGGCCTGGAGTTCGAGACCGACGACGGCGGACGGGCCGTTCGGCATGACCATCTGAACGGCCAGCGGCGAGATCTTGCGATAGCCGCCGTTCTTCAGCTTGTCCACCGAATCGATCAGCGCGTCACCGCCGCCGAGACCGGTACCGATGGCCACACCCAGCCGCAGCGGGTCGACCTCGGGGGAACCGGCGTTCTTCCACACCTCGCGACCGAGTACGGTCGCCAGCCGCTCGACATACGCCATCCGGCGAATCTCGACCCGGCTGAGCAGGGTGTCCGGCGAAACCTTCAGGTGGCCGCCGATGCGGACCGGAAGGTCGTACTCGGCGACGAAATCGTCCTCGAGGACATCGATGCCGCTTTCGCCGTTGAGCAGGCCCTTCCAGGTCGCATCAACGTCGCCTGCGATCGATGTGGTCGCCGCCATGCTGGTGACGACGACGTTGGGGAAATTCCCGTTCCGGGTGGAAGGAGTGGTCACGATGTCGGCCTTTACTCGCTACCGAACTTCGCCTTGAGCTCCGCGGCCGCTTCGCTGTTCTCGGCCTCGAGCTTCTGGATGTAAGCCACGGCGTCGCCGACGGTCTTCAGGCTGGCCAGATCCTCGTCCGGGATCTTGACGCCGTACTTGTCCTCGGTCTGCACCGCGATCTCGACCATCGACAGGGAGTCGATGTCCAGGTCATCGACGAAGGACTTCTCGATCGTCACCTCGGAGGGCTCGATACCGGTCACCTCTTCGATGATCTTGCCGAGCTCTTCGACGATCTGTTCCTGGGTCAGAGCGGCCACTTCGTGGCTCCCTTCGTGATTCTTGTTGTGGGATTGGTGGTGTTCTTCCGGTTTGCGGCTGTACACCGATGTCGCCGTTGACGATCGGGCCGGAGGCCGCAGGCCAAGCTAGTCCTTGGTCGTGAGTTCGGCCAGCGCGGGGAGGTCGGCCGGGGTTTTGAGCGCCAGATTCGGCGTACCCTTCAGCTCCCGCTTGGCGATACCCACCAGGGTGCCCGCGGGCGGCAGCTCCGCTACCGCGGATACACCGCTCGCGCGCACGGTTTCGTTACACAGGTCCCACCGCACGGGTCGGGTGACCTGGGCGGCGAGCTTGTCGATCGCGTCCTGACCGGAGGCGACCGGTTTGCCGTCGAAGTTCGACAGCAGCACCCGGGTCGGTTCACCCGGGGTGATCGTGGAAATGGCCTTCGTCACGGCGTCCTGGGCCGGAGCCATGAACGCGGTGTGGAAGGCGCCCGCCACGGGCAGCGCGCGAATCCGGGCCTTCTCCGGGGGATTCGCCGCGAGTTCCGCGAGGGCGTCCAACCGGCCCGCCGCCACGATCTGGCCCACCGCGTTGCGGTTGGCCGGAACGAGGTCCAGCTCGTCGAGCCGGGCGAGCACGGCGGCTTCGTCACCGCCGAGCACCGCCGACATGCCGGTCGGTTCGAGTGCGCAAGCTTTGGCCATCTCCGCACCGCGGATGGCGGCCAGGGCCACCGCGTCATCGGCGGAGATGACTCCGGCGACGGCAGCGGCGGCGAGTTCGCCGACCGAATGACCGGCGACGATCGTATCCGCGGGAAGCGAGTCCTGCGGGATTTCCGCGAAAGCCAACAGGGCGGCCGCGACGACCAACGGCTGAGTCACCGCCGTATCGGTGATCTCCTCGGCGGTCGCCGTGGTGCCCAATCGCAGCAGGTCCAGCCCCGAGGCTTTCGACCACAGCTCGATGCGGTCGGCCGCACCGGGCAGTTCGAGCCACGGGGAGAGCATGCCGGGTGTCTGAGAGCCCTGTCCTGGGGCGAACAACGCGATCACGCCTCTAAGAGAACACTGTGAGGCGGGTCTCCAGAGATGTCGGCGCGAATGAAGCTTGGCGGGTGCTTTTGTGTGGACTCTACAAAAGCGCAAGTGAGTTGTCCGGATCGCCCGATTCCCGGATCGCGTTACATCCCATCTTTCGGATCTGTGACGGGAGTCGCTTCTGAGGCTGAAGTAGGCGATTCGTTACGGGTTCGTGTCAGCCGACCTATGGTGGCGGCGATCCGGAGCACATAGGCGTCCCGCGGATTCATCGGATCCCGTCCCGTGATATCGGCGATTCGCTTCAACCGATAGCGGACGGTATTTGGATGAACGTACAGCTGGCGGGCGCAGGTCTCGACGGCTCCACCGCAGTCCAGGTAGGCGTCCAAGGTGTCGGACAGCGCTGCCCCGGCGGCGGCCAACGGTAGCACAAGACTCTCGTTCAGGGCGTCCACGGCGGCCCGATCGCCGAGCAGTGCCCGTTCCGGCAGGAGTTCGGACGCGTGCACCGGGCGTGGCGCACCCCGCCAGCCCACCACGGCCTCCATACCGGCCATCGCCTCCACCGCGCTCACATGCGCCGCGGACAGGGTGCGCGTGGTCGGTCCGATCACCACCGGGCCCTCGGAGAACACCTCGGTGAGCAGGTCCGCCAGGAACGGCGAGGGATACATGGTGTCGCCCAGATGTCCGCTCACCACCATCACCAGCCGCGAACCCTGCACCACGGCCAGCGCCGCGCGACCGTGCCGGGCGGCGATGCCGTGCACCGAACCCACCACGGTCATCTGGTCGTTCGGGGGCGTGCCCACCAGCACCGTGGCGGGCGCGGTGGCGTCCCAGTTCAATGTGGCCGCGCGCGAGAGCATTTCGGGCCCGGTATCGCCGCGCACCACGGCGTCGACCACCAGGGCCTCCAGCCGGGTGTCCCACGCGCCCCGCGATTCCGCGGCGCTGGCGTACACCGAGGCGGCCGCGAAACCGAGCTCACGCCCGTATCGCAGCACCGCCTCGGTGAGCGCCACCAGCTGCCGGTCGTTGCGCGCCAGCGCGGGCAGCCACTGTTCGAAGAACTCCATGGCCACCCGGACCATGTCGACGGTCTGGCGCAGCGTGAGCCGCCGCGCCAGATCGTCCGGGATGACCTGGAAAGCGTCCAGACTGAACCGGATATCGCTTTCCGGGTCCTGTAGCCATTCGAGGAAGTTCACCACCGCCGTCTGCACCAGCATCTGCACCCCGGCCCGCTGGGCGGCGTCCAGATTGGCGAAGAACGGCAGCCGATCCTGCATGGACGCCACGGCCTCGGTCGAGAGTCGACCGGAGAACTGCTTCACCCGCTTGAGGAGCGTGTCCGGGAGCGGGTCGCGGGTCTGCCGATTCGGGGAGAGCGCGCCGGTGGGTAGATACACCTCGTGGGAGGAGGTGCTCTCGGAAATCCGGCGCGGCCTCGGCGGTTTACGTTCCACGATGCCTATCGTCCGTTATGCGTCGCCGCCCTCGGTACCCGGTGCCGCCTTCGGCGCGGCGTTCACGTCGTCGATGCGGTAGCGCGCGGCCGCCTCGGCGACCTTGCCCGCATCGATCTTCCCGGCCTTCGCCAGCCCCGACAGCGCTGCCACCACGATCGACTGCGCGTCCACGTTGAATACGCGGCGCGCGGCCGGGCGGGTGTCGGAGAAGCCGAAACCGTCGGTGCCGAGGGTGATGTAATCGCCCGGAACCCACTGGCGGATCTGATCCGGCACCGCCCGCATCCAGTCCGAGGCGGCCACGAACGGGCCCTCGGCCTGCGACAGCACCTTGGTCACATAGGGCACGGTCGGCTCGGCGGTCGGGTTGTGCAGCTTGGCGATCTCGCCTGCGAGCGCCTCCTTGCGGAGTTCACCCCACGAGGTCACCGACCACACGTCGGCCTGTACGCCCCACTCCTCCGCCAGGATCTCCTGGGCGCGCAGGCCGTCGGGCATGGTCACACCCGCCACCAGGATCTGCGCGCGAACATCACCCGCACCGCCCTTCTTGTAGAGGTAGATGCCCTTGAGCAGGCCCTCCACATCCAGGTCGTCGGGCTCCGCGGGCTGCGACTGCGGCTCGTTGTACAGGGTGATGTAGTAGAAGATGTCCTCGCCGCCGAACTCGTGGTGGCGCGAGTGCGTCTCCGGGTCGGTGCCCGGCAGCGCCTCCTGGTAGCCCGAGGAGACACCGCCGCCGTACATGCGGCGCAGGCCGTCGCGCACGATGTGGGCGATCTCGTAGGCGAAGGCGGGGTCGTACGGCACGCAGGCCGGGTTGGTGGACGCCAGCAGCAGCGAGTGACCGTCGTTGTGCTGTAGTCCCTCACCGGTCAGCGTGGTCCGCCCGGCGGTCGCCCCGAGGACGAATCCGCGCGCCATCTGGTCCGCCGCCGCCCACAGGCCGTCGCCGGTGCGCTGGAATCCGAACATCGAGTAGAAGATGTAGAGCGGGATCATCGGCTCGCCCTGGGTGGCGTACGAGGTGCCCACCGCCGTGAACGACGAGGTCGAACCGGCCTCGTTGATGCCCTCGTGCAGGATCTGCCCGACGCTCGACTCCTTGTAGGCGAGCATCAGTTCCGCGTCGACCGACGTGTACAGCTGGCCGTTGCGGTTGTAGATCTTCAACGACGGGAACCACGAGTCCATACCGAAGGTG
Organism: Nocardia otitidiscaviarum NBRC 14405; assembly: GCF_000308635.1. Taxonomy (GTDB): domain Bacteria; phylum Actinomycetota; class Actinomycetes; order Mycobacteriales; family Mycobacteriaceae; genus Nocardia; species Nocardia otitidiscaviarum. Next base: position 105,800 of record NZ_BAGD01000050.1, read on the forward strand.
CGGGCCTCGTCGGGAATGATCGGCACGATCCGCTTGCCGATCTCCTTGTCGCGCAGCAGTTCCTTCATCAGGCGCACGAAAGCCATGGTGGTGGCCACGTTCTGCTTGCCGGAGCCCTTGCGGATGGAGCGGTACGGCTCATCGCCCGGCAGCTGCAGCGGCTTGGCCTTGGTGCGGCGCTCGGGCACGAAACCGCCGAGGGAGTTGCGGCGGTCCATCATGTACTGGATGGCCGGATCGTCCTGGCCGGGGTGGTAGTACGGCGGCAGGTACGGGTTGGCCTCGAGTTCGGCGTCGGTGATCGGAATGCGCTGCACGTCGCGGAACGCCTTCAGATCGTCCAGGGTCATCTTCTTCATCTGGTGCGTGGCGTTGCGCGCCTCGAAGTGCTTGCCCAGACCGTAGCCCTTGATGGTCTTGGCCAGGATGACCGTCGGCTGCCCCTTGTGGGCCATGGCCGCCGCATAGGCCGCGTAGATCTTGCGGTAGTCGTGGCCGCCGCGCTTGAGGTTCCAGATATCGCTGTCGGACAGCCCCTTCACCAGCTCCTTGGTGCGCGGATCGCGCCCGAAGAAGTGCTCGCGCACGTACGCGCCGTCATTGGCCTTGTAGGTCTGGTAGTCGCCGTCGGGCGTGGAGTTCATCAGGTTCACCAGCGCGCCGTCGCGGTCGGCCTGGAGCAGGGAGTCCCACTCGCGGCCCCACACGACCTTGATGACGTTCCAGCCGGCGCCGCGGAAGAACGACTCCAGCTCCTGAATGATCTTGCCGTTGCCGCGCACCGGGCCGTCCAGGCGCTGCAGGTTGCAGTTGATCACGAAGGTCAGGTTGTCCAGGCCCTCGTTGGCCGCCACCTGGATGAGGCCGCGCGATTCCGGCTCGTCCATCTCGCCGTCGCCCAGGAACGCCCACACGTGCTGATCGGAGGTGTCCTTGATACCGCGGTCGTTCAGGTAGTGGTTGAACCGCGCCTGGTAGATGGCGTTCATCGGGCCCAGGCCCATGGACACCGTGGGGAATTCCCAGAAGTCCGGCATGAGCCGCGGATGCGGGTACGACGACAGGCCGCGGCCCGGGCCGCCGTGCGAGTACTCCTGGCGGAAGCCGTCGAGCTGATCCTCGGACAGCCGTCCCTCGAGGTAGGCGCGGGCGTAGATGCCGGGGGAGGCGTGCCCCTGGATGAACACCTGGTCGCCGCCGCCGGGATGGTCCTTGCCGCGGAAGAAGTGGTTGAAGCCGACTTCGTAGAGCGCGGCGGAGGAGGCGTAGGTCGAGATATGGCCGCCGACACCGATTCCGGGCCGCTGCGCGCGGTGCACCATGACGGCCGCGTTCCAGCGGATCCAGGCCCGGTAGCGGCGTTCGACCTCTTCGTCGCCGGGGAACCAGGGCTCGTTCTCGGTGGGGATGGTGTTGACGTAGTCGGTGGAGGTCAGTGCGGGAATCGCGACACGGCGTTCACCGGCGCGTTCGAGCAGCCGCAGCATCAGGTAGCGCGCCCGGCCAGGTCCTTCGCGCTCGAGCATCTCGTCGAAGGACTCGAGCCATTCGCTGGTCTCTTCCGGATCGATGTCCGGCAGGTATGACGCCACCCCCTCGCGGATCACTCGGACCCGGCCCCCCGCCGGGCGATTGCGTGCCGGCCCGTTTGTAGGACTCGACGAAGAAATGGGGTGCATCAGGTCGGTCAAGACATTTGCTCCTCGTACATGGGGTGGGACAAGCGTGGCGTCATTACCCCGGGTGACCGCTGGTCGGCGGGTACCCGTTCACGATGGTTTCTAGGGCGCATCTCACATCCTCGTGCACGATGCGTCCTGGATCATCATGTCAGCCGGAAATCCAGTACGGTTCGGTAGGGAACCGTCATGGCAGTCGAACCGGGAGGATCGATGAAGCTGCTGAACCCGCGGGGGTTCGGTCTGGTCTGTGCGAGCCTGGCGGTAACCGCTGGTCTAGCGGTCGCGGGATGTGCCGATCGCATCGAGGGCACACCGACGGCCAACGAGGCCCAGGTTACGTCGTATCGCGCTGAGGCGTCGTCGAGTTCGGCGGCGGCCACCTCGTCGCGCCGGGCGGCCGCACAGGCCAAGGCGATCGCCGACAACTGCGATCCGTTCCGGGACACCACCGGTCCCGCGGTGACGCGCTACAACGAGTTCGTCGATGCCCATGACGCAAATGCGCCGGACTACGCGGCCAAACGAGACACCGCCGCGAACACGATCGAGGATGCCGCGCGGACCGTCGAGACGCGCGTGCAGGAGGCGGGCGAGGCGCTGCCCCCGGACCTCGCGCAGAAGCTCACCGATTACGTGAACGCTGCTCGAGAGCTTGCCGCCCAGGCCCGCGTCATGACCTACACCTCCCCGGTCGCGGCGCTCAACGACGCCAGCAAGAAGGTCAACGACGCCCTCAACGCGGTCCGCGACGCCTGCCCGGCCCGATAACACTCGCGACAATTTCCTCGGCGATTTCGGCCGATCGGCTTGCGCTGAGGCTCTTAACCATGTTCGCTTGCAACTACCTATTGTCGGGACTCGAGGAGGACACCACCGTGGTCGCCGCGGCGGACGCGCAGAATTACGCTCAGAAGCTTGGCATCTCGCACGGCATGGTGGTACAGGAACTGGGCTGGGACGAAGATACCGACGACACGCTGCGGAACTCGATCGAGGAGACCATCGGTTCGGAGCTCCTCGACGAGGACACCGACGAGGTGGTCGAGGTCGTGCTGCTCTGGTGGCGGGACGGTGACGGAGACCTGGTCGACGAACTGCTCAATGTGATCACCCCCCTGGCCGACGACGGCATCGTCTGGGTGCTCACCCCCAAGACCGGCCAGCCCGGCCACGTCGATCCCAGTGAGATCGCCGAGTCCGCACCGTCTGCGGGCCTGAATTCGACCACCCCGGTCAGCCTGGGTAGTTGGACCGGCACCAAGCTGACCCAACCCAAGACGCCCTCGAAGCAGCGCTGATCCCTGCCTTCGCTAAGGTTTTCGATCGGGCGGGCGACCGTGCCCGCCCGCCGTAAGCCCGAATCCGATGGAGGTTCACCGTATGCCGCTAGAGGTCGGTACGCTCGCCCCGGACTTCACCCTGAAGGACCAGAACAACCAGGAAGTCACCCTGTCGAGCTACCGAGGCGAGAAGAACGTCCTCATCGTCTTCTACCCTCTCGCCTTCACCGGCATCTGCCAGGGCGAACTCTGCAAGGTCCGCGACGAACTGCCGAAGTTCCAGAACGACAACGCCGAAATCCTCGCCATCTCGGTAGGCCCCCCGCCCACCCACAAGATCTGGGCCGCCGAGCAAGGCTACACCTTCCCCCTCCTCTCCGACTTCTGGCCCCACGGCGCCGTAGCCCAGTCCTACGGCGTCTTCAACGAGAAGTCCGGCTACCCCAACCGCGGCACCTTCGTCGTAGACAAGGACGGCATCATCCAATTCTCCGAAATGAACGGCCCCGGAGAGCCCCGTGACCAGGCAGCTTGGGAGAAAGCGCTCGCCGCGCTAGATTCATAAACCGTCGCGCCGGTCCACCGGCGCCCCGAGGGCGTATAGCTCAGTGGTAGAGCACTGGTTTTACACACCAGCGGTCGGGGGTTCGAACCCCTCTGCGCCCACCCTCGAAAACCCAGGCCATGCCTGGGTTTCGTGTATCAGCTTCGATCTAGTGCTCGATTCGTGTTGGCATACGTGTAGCAGCAGTTGCTAGCTATGCAATAGCCGATGGGGCTGCCCTGGACGTCGGGGGTGATCGGGACCAGAGACAGAGTGAGTGGCGGGGCCACACGCCTAGACGCCATCTGAACGAAAACGCGGATGCTCTGGTTCGATAAGCATGGTAAAACCACCAGGTGACCTTGCCATACTCCAAGTCACAGATCGAAAAGCTCGGGCAGTGGCTGTTAACTGTCGGTGGGCCGACGCCCGCTGACCTCACGATGCTGCAGGATCTGCTCCTCTGCTACGGCGAAGTTCTCGGAGCTGTCGTCGATCGAGTGCAGGTGGAACTGGGATGGACGCCAACGAGCCGAGTGAAGAACACTGGCACCATCCTCGAGAAGTTGGAACGGCATGGTGAACCGTCACGGATAAGGGACCGGCTTCGGATTCAGACCAGCGCCGGTCGGCGTGGCGATTGTTGAGAGTAGTACGCGGCTTCGTATTCGGCCGGACTGAGGTAGCCCAGCCGCGAGTGCAGGCGGGCGTTGTTGTACCAGTCGGCCCATTCCATGAGCGCGAACTCGACCTCGGTGAGCGTCTTGAACGGGCCGTGCCGATTCGCGACCTCGGTCTTGAACAACCCGATGATCGATTCAGCCAGAGCGTTGTCGTAGGCATCACCGACCGAGCCTATCGACGCTGAGAGTCCTTGCATAGCAAGTGATTCAGTGAACTTCACCGACGTGTATTGCGACCCGGCATCGCTGTGGTGGATCAGTCCGGGCTCGATCGGATGCCCGTAATGATCACGCCGCCACACGGCCATGTTGAGGGCCTTGGACACCAGCGACGTCGTTTTCGTCGCGGCGGTGGTCCAGCCGACGATGGCACGGGAGTAGGCGTCGAACACGAACGCCACATACGCCCATCCGGTCCAGGTCGACACGTAGGTGAAATCGGCGACCCAGATTCGGTACGGCGGCGGTGAAGTCGTGATTGAGCTTGTCACCGGCGCGGATCCCGTCCTTGGCCGGGATCGTGGTACGCAGCTTGCGGCCGCGCACGATCCCGTTCATGCCGAGCTCGCGCATGACCCTGTCCACAGTGCAGAACGCGACGTCGTGGCCGTGGCGGCGCAGGTAGCGGGTCATTTTCCTGCGGCCATACATTTCCTCGGGCTTGCCCTTCAGATCGCGTAATGCGTTCTCCAGGTGCGCATCTGCGATATCACGCATTGCCGCCGGTCGGCGTCGGGCCTTGCGATAGGTCCGCAGCGCGATCTGGATTCCGTGCGCCGAGAGCGCACGGCAGATCGACTCGACACCGAAGACCTGACGGTATTCGTCGATGAACCCGACGATCAACGGTGTCGCGGGTCGAGTTCCCGCGCGAAAAAGCCGAGGCAGCTTTCAGAATGTCGTTGGCCTGCTTGAGATCTCGGACCTCTTTACGCAGCCGCGTCAGCTCCTCACGCTCGGCCGCCGACAACCCCGCACCGGCCTTGCCGGCCGGCGAGGCACCTTGGGCGAGCGCCTTCTTCACCCACACCCGCAACGTCTCGTAATGTACGTCCACCAACGTGCCGATCGCGCGGGCGGCGGCATACGGGGACTCGAACTCATCGAGACGCTCCAAGACCAGACGGACGGCCTGCTCGCGAACCCCGGGCGGGTAACGCTTCGTCATGATGGGAACCATCTTCCACTAGGAAGAAGCGGCCCCCAACCCGTGACGGTTCAACATCTTGTCGCGACAGATTCTCAACACATCAGACTTTCACTGTCTGGGAGTCGTGTGTCAGCTCGGCCGGTGTTCAACAC
>NZ_BAGD01000049.1 GCF_000308635.1 Nocardia otitidiscaviarum NBRC 14405
CGCTGCTCGACACCACCCGGCCCACGGAGACCACCACCCCGCAGCAGCCGACGGCCACCGTGATCGCCCAGCCGACCACGCCCACCGGCGGCGCGTCGACGCCGACGACCGGACCACAGGTCAGCACCCCGAACACCACCGACGCGGGTGGGCTGCTCACCCCCACCCCGGGCGCGCCCACCACACTGCCGGGCCGCACCGACACCGCGACCACCGAACTCCCCGGCGTCACCGACGGTGCGTCCACCACCGTGCCGGGCCCCGGCGGCGCGGCCACGACCAAGCCGGGTGTCGATGGCGGCACGACCACCGTGCCGGGCACCGATGGCGGCACCACCACCGCACCGAGCGCCGACGGCGGCACCACCGCGCCGGGAACCGACGGCGGCTCCGGCACCCCGACCGGGAACGTGCCGACCACCACGCCTCCGGTCCCGTCCCCCGGCACCGGGATCGACGTCGCCCCGACCCAGCCGGACGATATCGATACGGGCCCGACGCAGGTGCCGTCCATCAGTGCCCCGCAGCCGAGCGTCGACCTGCCCGACGGCAACACCCCGGATCTGGACGTGCCGACCGTAGCGCCCACGCCCGCACCGGATCTCGGCACGGATGGCGGTCTCGGCACCGGACCCGGCGTGGTCACTCCCGAGCCCATGCCGCAGCCCGCGCCGACATTGGTCAAACCGTCCATCGCGCCGCAGCCCGCGAAGCCCATCGCGGACGTACAGGACGGCGGGTACCACGCCGCGCTGTACGGCGGCCACGACGATTTCGCCTACGGCAGTTCGCTCGCCTACCCCGGCGGCGCGCTGTCCACGCAGCTCATGCCCGAGGCAACCCTCGCGGAGAGCCACCACCCGGTATCCGGCTCCCACGACATCACGCTGTTGTGATCGACGGCGATAGTCTCGCCGTCGTGAAGCATCCGGATGCGATGGCCCCGTTGCTCGAGCTGCTCGACGAGCTGCTCGAGCTGACCCGTGCCGCCGCCCGCGCCGATCTCACCGGGCGGCTGAATCTGGCGCGGGCACGGGTCGCCGATTCCCGGGTCCGCCTGGTCGTGGTCGGCGAACCGGGCAGCGGGGCGACCACTCTGGTCAACGGCCTGGTCGGGGCGGAGGTCAGTGCGGTCGGCGGCCGAGTGCCGGTGATCGTGGAATACGGACCGCTGTCCCGGGTGACCGTGGTGCGCCAGGGCGCGGGCGGTCGGGTCGAGCGGCGGGTGATCGATCCCGCCGAGCGGGTGCAGGCACTGGCCGCCGACGGCGTCGTCCGCGCCGAGCTGGCCGAACCCAGCCCGCTGCTGGCCGAGGGGTTCGTGGTGCTGGAGGCTCCCGGATCGCTGGCCGACACCCCGGCGTCCTGGTCGCTGCTGGCCGCCGCCGACGCGGTGCTGTACGTGGCCGACGCCGGTGCGCCGTTCACGCCCGAGCAGATCACCCTGCTGGGCCGCATCCAGCAGGTCTGCCCCATGGTGGTCTGCGTACTCAACAAGATCGACCGCTACTCGCACTGGCCGCAGGTGCAGCAGCAGGACCGGCAATTGCTCGACGCCGCCGGACTCGGCTTCGCGGTCGCGCCCGCCTCGGCGCAACTGCACGAACACGCCGCCGCCACCGGGGATCAGCAGCGTGATCTGGAATCCGGTGTGCCGCAACTGCTCGACCACCTGCGCGGGTATGTGCTCGGGCGCGCCGACGCCGTGGCCCAGGAGGCCGCGGTGCGCGATATCCGGCTCATCACCGACCATTTGGCGCTGGCGCTGCGCAGCGAGGCCGAAACGCTGCGTGACCCAAGGCGTTTCGGTGAGATCACCGAACAGCTGCGCCGGGTCCGCGAGGAGGCCGACCAGTTGCGTCAGCGCACCGCCAACTGGCAGGTCGCGCTGGCCGACGGCGCGGCCGAGCTGATGGCCGATATCGAACACGATCTGCGGCATCGGCTGCGCAGCCTGATCCGCGACGCCGAGGCCGAGATCGGCAAGCGGGATCCGGCCAAGCACTGGAAGGACTTCGGCGCCGACCTGGACGCCAAGATCTGCGAGGCGGTGGAGGAGAACTTCGTCATCGCCCACTACCGGTCGGTGGAACTGGCCGAGCAGGTGGCGGAGAAGTTCCCGGACGGCTCCCTGCCCAAGGCCGACCTGCGGTTGGAGAGCCCGAGCGAGGTACTGGAACCGGTCGCCGCGCTCGAACCGCTCGACAGCGCCAAAGCCGGTGTGACCCAACAGGCCCTGAGCGCCCTGCGCGGCTCCTACGGCGGCATCCTGATGGTCGGCCTGGCCACCAGCCTGCTCGGCATGTCGCTGGTGAACTGGTATTCGGCGGGCGCGGGTGTGCTGCTGGGCGTGAACGCGCTGTGGGACGACCGCAAGACGCGCAGCCAGCGGCGGCAGGCCGAGGCCAAGGTGGCGGTGGCGCGGCTGATGGACGACGTGATCTTCCAGGTGAGTAAGGAATCCCGCAACCGGCTGCGCGGCATGCAGCGCACCCTGCGCGATCACTTCACCGAGATCGCCAGCGCCACCCTGCGTTCGGCCGACGAATCGCTGCGCGCGGCGGAGGAGGCGGTGGCGGTGCACTCGGGGGAGCGCCGGGAGCGCCGTCTCACCGAGATCGAGTCGGCGCTGGTGCGCCTGCGCGAACTACGCGAGTACGCCGACGCACTGGGCGAGGCCCAGGAGAGCTGATACGCGCCCCGGGGCGTTGGGCATAGAAGCGCCGCCCGGCAGCGCTCCACACCGCCGCTCAGCGTCCCGGATGTGCCGGGTTGAACTGTCCCGCGCCGTGCGACTCCTCCGCGCGGATCACGTGCATGACCGCGTTGATGAGCGCCAGATGCGTGAACGCCTGCGGGAAATTGCCCAGATGCCGTCCGGTGCGGGTGTCGATCTCCTCGGCGTAGAGCTTGAGCGGGCTGGCGTAGCCGAGCAGCCGCTCGCACAGGTGCCGGGCCCGCTGTAGTTCGCCGATCTCGACCAGCGCCGACACCAGCCAGAACGAGCAGATGGTGAAGGAGCCCTCCGCGCCGGACAGTCCGTCGTCGGTGGTTTCGGTTCGGTAGCGCAGCACCAGGCCGTTTTCGGTGAGTTCGTCGGCGATGGCCAGCACGGTAGCGCGCACCCGGTGGTCGTCCGGCGGCAGGAAGCGGTTGAGCACCACCAGCAGCAGGGAGGCGTCCAGGGCGTCGTTGCCGTAGGTCTGGGTGAACACGCCGCGCGAGTCGACACCGTGCTCCAGCACATCGGCGTGGATCTCGTCGGCGATGTCGCGCCACTTCTTGGCGTAGTCGTACTCCCCGTGCAGTTCGGCGAGTTTCGCGCCGCGATCCAACGCCACCCAGCACATCACCTTGGACGAGGTGAAATGCTGCGGCTCGCCGCGCACCTCCCAGATGCCGCGATCGGGCTTGCGCCAGTTCTCGATCGCCGCCTGCACCTGCCGTTCCAGCATGGGCCACAACGTCTCCGGCACCTGTTGGCGCGACTTCACGTGCAGGTACACCGAATCCAGCAGCGTGCCCCAGATATCGTGCTGGTCCTGCTGATAGGCGGCATTGCCGATGCGCACCGGGCGCGCGCCGTCGTAGCCGGACAGGTTCGGCAGTTCGTACTCGCGGATCTCACGCTCTCCGCCGATGCCGTAGAGCACTTGCAGCGCAACCGGATCCCCGTTGTCGTCGCGGCACACATCGTGCAGGAAGGCGAAGAAGTCGTCGGCTTCGCGGTCCAGGCCCAGCGTGTACAAGCCCCACAGGGCGAAGGTGGAGTCCCGGACCCAGGTGTAGCGGTAGTCCCAATTGCGTTCCCCGCCCGGGGTTTCCGGTAGGGACGTGGTGGCCGCCGCGAGCAGCGCGCCGGTCGGCGCGTAGGTGAGGCCCTTCAGCGTGAGCGCGCTGCGTTGCAGATATCCGCGCCACGGATGATCCGGGAAGCGTCCCAGGGTGATCCACTGCCGCCAGCACTCGGTGGTCTGCCACATCTTCTCCGCCGCGTCGGCGAAGGTGCGCGGCGGCGGCAGCTCCGACCAGGACAGGGCGACGAAAACCTGGTCGCCCTCCTGCATCCGGGTGCGGGCGCGGGCCTCCCGGCCCTCGAGCCCCAGCCGCAGGTCGGTGGTGAGGGTCAGCGCGGGGCAGTCGTCACCGCCGCGAGCGGTGGCCTGCTCGTACACCTCCCCGGTGTACTCCCATCGGGCCGGGGCGCCGTGGTACTCGAAGGCCGGTTCGCAGCTCATCTCCAGTTCGACGACGCCGTTCACGCACTTCACGGTGCGCAGCAGCATATGCTCGGCGTCCCAGTCCATCGGGGTGCGGCGGTGGGTGCGGCTGCGCTGGGTGGTGTTGTGCCAGGGGCCGAGCACCAGCGCGTCGCGCACGATGAGCCAGCCGGTCTCGGTTTGCCAGGTGGTCTCCACGATCAAGCCGCCGGGCAGATAGCGGCGGGCGGCGGGCACATTGCGGCCGTACGGGCCGATGCGGAAGTGTCCGGCGCTGCGGTCCAGCATGGCGCCGAACACGCTGGGGGAGTCCGGTCGCGGCAGGCACAGCCACTCCACCGAGCCATTGCGGGCGATCAGGCAGTTGGTCTCGCAGTCGGAGAGGAACGCGTAGTCGTCGATGGGCGGGAAGATGGAGCGGTGGCTCGGGCCCGACGAGGAGGGAAGATAGTCGTCGGGGACGTCGGGCGGGTCGCCGAGGCCGTCGCGGGGCGGGACCGCCGGACCGCCGTTCGATTCGTCGCCGGGCGGGTCCGGAAGGTCGCCGTACCCGGCGCGTAGGTTGCTGTCGGGCTCCGGTTCGTCGTAGGACGCCATACCCTCATCATGGGTGCACCCGGCCCAGCTCGTCCACCGCCACGGCGTCGGCCTAGGCTGGAGCCGTGCATCGGATCGCAGATTGGTGGGACGGCGTAGAGCTCTGGGTGGCCGGACTGCCATTCGTACCCCAGTTCGCCGTCGTGCTGGCCGCCATGGTGCCGGTCTGCTTCGGCATCGCCTACCTGCTCGACCGGGCGCTGCGCATCGCCATGCGCGTACTGGGCCGCGACCGCGCCGCCGCGCGAGAAGCCGCCGTCACCACCCCCGCGCCGCGCCGCGTCTCGTCCAAGGAAGCAGCCTGATGCCTCGCTCTCGTGTCCAGCTCGCCCTGATCGCCCTGCTGGTCCTGGTCGTCATCGCCTGGTTCTTCACCCGCTGAGCGAATGTCACACGGTCGCCACCGGGTTCCCGCGCGGAGTGTCACCTGGTTCGCGTACGCTCCGGCCCCATGACAACCGATGAGGGTGTGGAACTGGAACAGCTCCTCGAAGTGGAGTACGACGACGAGCCGCGGCTCATCGCAACCCACTACTGCGGCCCCGACGAGGCCATCGAGATGGTGAAGGCCGCCCAGCTGCTCGGCCTGGGCGTACGACTGACGAACCGGATCCGGCCCGATGAGGACGACGCCGAGTCCGCCACCGAGGAATGGCTGCTCGACATTCTCGAGACTCCGCCGGTGGTGGAGGAGGACTAGGCGGCCGTTCCCCCGACCGTGGTGCGCCGACAGCGCGGCGCACCACCCGGGCGGTCACCAGGTCTCGAAGACGCCGTCGACGAAACAGGAACTGCCGGTGTCGATCCCGGCCCGCCGCACCTCGATGTCCAGGTAGCCGACCGACACGGGGCGGTCCGGCTGGGTCTGCACCACCTTGATGGTGTGCCAGCCCATCCGGGTGGGCGTCCAGCGCACCCGAGCACCGTCGGCGGGCGTGTACGGGGTGACCGGCCCGATCGCGACATCGTCGACGTAGAACTCCGGGGTCGGGTTCAGCACCGGACTCGTCAACCCCACGGCGATGGTGTGCGCGCACCCCATCGCCGGACCGCGACTGCCGGTGTTCATGACCGCGATACCGACGACATCCGCGTCGGCTCGCGGAGCCGTGAGCGTGGTCTGTATGCCGCAGAGCAGGGCGGCCGCCGCGGCCACCGAGCCGACTCTAGCTGCGAGAACCTGCATGATCGTCGCTCCCTACCTGCTGTGGTGGATGGTCGGGATGAAGCCGTCTCCGCTACAGAATCGCATGATCGGCCAGTTCGCCAGGCGTCGGCCCACACCGCGCGGGGCCGCAGCGACCTGCCGCCGTGTGGCTAGCGGCGGATGGCGAGCGCGCGGACCAGGGCTCCCAGGGCCAGCAGGAAGCCGATGCCGCTGGCCGCCACTCCCACGGGTTCCTGCAACGGGTAGTACATGGTGAGCGCGTGGATATTGCGGCCCACGTAGTGCACGTACAGCTGGCTGCCCGCCGTCCCGGCCATGAAGCCGAGACTGCCGAGCACGATCCAACGCCGCCCGATCCGCCTGGACAGCGGCAGCAGCAGCGCACCCCCGGCCAGCAGGGCGGCGACGGCACCGGCGAACCCCAACCCCACGGCGAGGTAGGGGTAGCCCGGATAGCCGACATCGCGGAACGCGTCGGGGATATAGCGCAACCCGCCGATCTGCGCGGCGAGCCGCACCACGCACAGCAGCGCGAGGAACGAACACATCAGCGCCAGACCCGCGGCCGTCACCGCGGCCGTGCTCCGCCGCCCCGCCCCGGATCCCTCCGGTCCACGCCGCCCGCTCGCCGCCCGCCCTGCGGCACTCTCGGGTCCGCGCCACCCACTCGCCCGCGATCCGGCCACCCCGTCGTCCTGCCGCGCCCGTGGCGTCGCCGC
>NZ_BAGD01000048.1 GCF_000308635.1 Nocardia otitidiscaviarum NBRC 14405
GGAGCGACCGGCGCGGGCGCGACCGGCACCGGGATGGGCGCGGCGGGCGCGACCGGGGTCGCGGCGACCGGGGCCGGAGCGACCGGCGCGATGGGGGCGGCCGGAGCCACCGGGGCCACCGACACCGGGGCGACGGCGGGCGCGACCGCAGGAGCCACGGGTGCGGGGGCGGCCGGAGTGCCGACCGGGGTCGGTCCGGTCGCGCTCGGCGCCGTGCCGGGTACCGGATTGGCGCCCGTGCCAGGCGAATTCGCGCCCTGTCCGCGCAGCCCGGACAGCCCGCCGACGGACTGGTCGACCGCCCCGGAGCCCTGCGTGGCCGCCGGGTTGATCTTGGACGGATCGGACAGCGCATCCTCGACCGACTGGTTGAACCGGTCGAGCTGATCGCCGACATCACCGACGCCGATCTCGATGTTCATATGCGAGTCGACCCACACCCCGTCGAGGCCGACGTGCATCGAGAAGCCGGTATCGGTCGTGACGACCACACCGAAGTTCTCGCCGATGCCATCGAAAACACCGCTGTCCACACCGTTTCCGGAATTCACGGGGCCGAAGCCGCCGCCGTTCATCCCGGGCAGGTTGAGCCCCTCGGTGCCGGGCAGCTTCAGCCCCTGCCCGAACTGGTTCCACAGCTGCTGCGGTTCGTCGATACCGGGCATCCCGAAGCCGTGATCGCCGTCCGGCTGTCCGAGTCCGGCCGACGGGTCGAATCCGGCCGGACGCTGGAGACCCGCGGACGGGTCGAATGCCTCGGCGGGCCGGCCCGGCCCGGTGGCGGGGTCGAAGGCGCTCGGCGGCTGCCCGATCCCCGCGGACGGGTCGTAGGCCGACTGCCCGAGCCCGGCGGACGGATCGAATCCGGTCGGCTGCCGCAGTGTCGCCGAGGGATCCCAGTCGGCGGTGGGGTTGTGCCCGTATCCCGGCACGCCGTGCTGGCCGAAATCGGTCGGGAACAGGCCCGCGTCGGTGCCGAGCTGTTCGGCGACCGGCTCGATACCGCCGAGCAGCGGGGGCACCGACTCCGGGTCCAGTTCGGGGAAGGTGATGACGGGACTGGGTGCGTCGGGTTCCGGATCGTCGGGTTGGGCCCAGCCGACATTGCGGCTGTCGTGGGCGTCGCCGGTGCGGTCGGGGCTGCCGTTGGCGGCGATGAGCGCGCCGCCGGTGACGTACGCTCCGGCCCTAGCCACGCGCGAGATCCCGGTGGCCAAGCGATACGCGGTGTCCGCGTCCTCGCCCGGACCGGCCTCGTCGTCGAAGGACTGGTCACGCGTCATACAGGCTCCGCTCTCGGGTGTTCCGGCGGCTCCGGAGCGCCCGCCGAAAATCGGATCGTTTCACACCTTATTTCTCGCAAACCGGCCTGTCACATCCTCCAGGTCAGGTGAGGTGTGCACACCGATGCACCGGATAGCTTGTCATCCGCCCTATACGGACGCCAAGCCCCAGTTTTCGCCTGCTTTCGAACCTTACGAAGGTTTAAGACAGGGGCGCGGGCTGCCCACACCCTGTACCCCGGCGGCGGAACACGCAACCCCCGGAAACGCCGGTGCCCCGCCACCCATGGGCAGCGGGGCACCGCGAGTTCGCACTACCGCGTCGGACGCGCTACTTCTTCGGCTTGTCCGAGGTCGACTCGGTGGACAGCGCCGCCACGAAGGCTTCCTGCGGCACGTCGACCCGGCCGATGGTCTTCATGCGCTTCTTGCCCTCCTTCTGCTTCTCGAGCAGTTTGCGCTTGCGCGAGATGTCGCCGCCATAGCACTTGGCCAGCACGTCCTTGCGGATGGCGCGGATGTTCTCGCGGGCGATGACCTTGGAGCCGATGGCGGCCTGGATGGGCACCTCGAACTGCTGGCGCGGAATGAGTTCGCGCAGTTTGGTGGTCATCTTGTGCCCGTACGCCTGGGCGGCGTCCTTGTGCACGATGGCGGAGAAGGCGTCCACCGCCTCGCCCTGGAGCAGGATGTCGACCTTCACCAGCGCGGCCTGCTGCTCACCGGCCTCCTCGTAGTCGAGCGAGGCGTAGCCGCGGGTGCGCGACTTCAGCGAATCGAAGAAGTCGAAGATGATCTCGGCCATGGGCAGCGTGTACCGCATCTCCACACGGGTCTCGGACAGGTAGTCCATGCCGAGCAGTTCACCGCGCCGACTCTGGCACAGCTCCATGATGGTGCCGATGAACTCGCTGGGCGCGATGATGGTGACCTTGGTGACCGGCTCGTAGATCTCGCGCACCTTGCCTTCCGGCCAGAAGGACGGGTTGGTGACGACGTGCTCGGCTCCGTCCTCCATGATCACGCGGTAGATCACGTTGGGCGCGGTGGAGATGAGGTCGAGCCCGAACTCGCGCTGCAACCGCTCGCGGGTGATCTCCATGTGCAGCAGGCCCAGGAAGCCGCAGCGGAAGCCGAAGCCCAGCGCCACCGAGGTCTCCGGGACGTAGGTCAGGGCGGCATCGTTGAGCTGCAACTTGTCCAGTGCGTCACGCAGATCCGGATAGTCGGAACCGTCGAGCGGGTAGAGGCCGGAGTACACCATCGGCCGCGGTTCGCGATAGCCGGTGAGCGCCTCGGCGGCCCCGTCGCGCGCGGTGGTGACGGTATCGCCGACCTTCGACTGGCGGACGTCCTTCACGCCGGTGATGAGGTAGCCCACCTCGCCGACACCCAGGCCCTGGGTCGGTTTGGGTTCGGGCGACACGATGCCGATCTCCAGCAATTCGTGGGTCGCGCCGGTGGACATCATCTTGATCTTGGTGCGCGGGGTGAGCTTGCCGTCCACCACACGCACGTAGGTGACGACGCCGCGATAGGTGTCGTACACGGAGTCGAAGATGAGCGCCCGCGCGGGCGCGTCGGCCACCCCCACCGGCGGCGGCACCTCCGCGATCACCTTGTTCAACAGCTCGGTCACGCCCACCCCGGTCTTGCCCGAGACGCGCAGCACCTCCTCCGGCTCGCAGCCCACGATATGGGCGAGCTCGGCGGCGTAGCGGTCCGGATCGGCGGCCGGGAGGTCGATCTTGTTCAGGACCGGGATGATGGTCAGGTCCTTGTCCAGCGCCAGATAGAGATTGGCGAGGGTCTGCGCCTCGATGCCCTGCGCGGCGTCGACGAGCAGGATCGCGCCCTCACAGGCTTCCAGCGCCCGCGACACCTCGTAGGTGAAGTCCACGTGTCCCGGCGTGTCGATGAGGTGCAGGACGTAGTCCTCCCCGTCGACCTGCCAGGGCAGGCGCACGTTCTGGGCCTTGATGGTGATACCGCGCTCGCGCTCGATATCCATCCGGTCCAGGTACTGGGCGCGCATCTGCCGCTCCTCGACCACCCCGGTGAGTTGCAGCATGCGGTCGGCCAGCGTGGACTTGCCGTGGTCGATATGCGCGATGATGCAGAAGTTCCGGATCCGCGCGGGATCGGTGAACGTCGTGTCCGCGAAGCTTGGCACTCCACTCCTCAGGTGATCGGTGAACTGCCGTCCATCGTCCCATGGTCGGCCGATGTGACCGTGCCCCGGTCCGGTCCGGCCGGTCCACCGCCGCATCCTGCCCGGATGAGAACCCGGCCCGCCCCCGTTAAGCTGCCGACATGGCGGGCACGTGGAACGCTCTCGGAAAGCAGCTGGGTCTGATCGCGAAAGAGCAGGGCTCTCAGATCGTCAAGCGGCAGGGGCCGAAGCTCATCGGACGGGTACAGCGGTCGTCGGTGCTGTCGCGGACGATCCAGTCCCTCGGCGGCACCCGCAAGGCCCCGGGCGTGGCGGTGCGGCCGACGGCCTCGGTGGGGGTGCCGAGCACCGAACGCGCGCGGCGCATCGTCTACAGCCCCCAGCTGGACGGCCGCGCCGACCCCGGCGAGATCGTCTGGACCTGGGTCCCCTACGAGGAGGACCCCGACAACGGCAAGGACCGCCCCGTCCTGGTGGTCGGCCGCGAACGCGACACCCTGCTGGGCCTCATGCTCTCCTCCAACGCCGACCACGACCGCCACCACAACTGGGTTGGCATCGGCTCCGGACCCTGGGACCACGCCGGCCGCGACAGCTGGGTCCGCCTCGACCGCGTCCTCGACGTCCCCGAGGCGGGCATCCGCCGCGAGGGCGCGATCCTGCCCCGCAAGACCTTCGACCGGGTGGCACACCGCCTCTGCGCCGAATTCCATTGGCACTGAGGCCGGTCGCGGCAACCACGGCTCAGGCCGAATGGTCTTGACGGTTCCCGCATCGCCGCCGACACTCACTGAGTGCGGGCGGGAGAGGTGTTTGCGGGCTATCGCGTGGAACGCAAGCTGGGCGCGGGGGGAATGGGATCGGTCTACCTGGCCCGACATCCCCGCCTGACGCGCCTGACCGCGCTCAAGATCCTCTCCGACAACACCGGCTCCGACGACGAGTTCCGGGCCCGCTTCCTGCGGGAGGCGGAACTGGCCTCGCGCCTGGCACATCCCAATGTCGTGGCGATCCTCGACCGCGGAGTCTTCGGGGAGTCGCTGTGGATCGCCATGCAGTACGTCGACGGCACGGACGCCGCCCGCCTGCTGCGCGGATTCCCGGGCGGTATGCCACCGCAGCGCGCGGTCCACATCGTCACCGAGGCGGCGCGCGGTCTCGACGCGGCCCACGACGCGGGTCTGCTGCACCGCGATGTGAAGCCCGCCAATATCCTCGTCTCCCCGTCCACCGATGGCCCGGACCGCGTGCTGGTCACCGACTTCGGCATCGCGCGGGCGCTGGACGAGAACACCATCCTCACCGCCGCCGGTGATGTGCTGGCGACCGTGGCCTACGCGGCGCCGGAACAGTTGCGCGGCGAACCCCTCGACCACCGCGTCGATGTCTATGCGCTGGGCGCGACACTGTGCGAATTGCTCACCGGCACCAAGCCGTTCCCACGAGCCACCGCTGCCGCGGTCATGCACGCGCATCTGACGGAACCCCCGCCGCGCCCCAGCACCGTGAATTCGGCCGTGCCGCACCGATTGGATCGCGTGATCGCCCGGGCCATGGCGAAGGATCCGGCGCAGCGATACCAGAGCTGCGGCGATCTGGCCGCCGCTGCCAATGCGGTACTGCGCGGCGAGCCCGTGCTGAGCGTCACCGGCGCACGTCGGCCCGCCGGGCGCACCGTCGCCGCGGTCGTCGCGGCCGTGCTGGCACTCCTGATCGGCACCACCGCCTTCGTGCTGGGCACCGACGGCGCGGGACGAGACCAGACAGACTCCGTGACCACGGCTGCCGGGGCACCTCCGGTCGACGGCTCCGGCCCCTGGGGCACAGCGGAATTCGTGGTCGCCGCCTTTCCCGACCTACTGCCGCGCTCCCCCGTGAGCAGCGGTTATCGAGGACTGTGGTGCGACGTGCTGAGTGCGGACTTCCGGCAAATACCCTTGGACGTACGAACACCCCAGGTCAACCTGATGTGCACCGGCGATGGTGATCCCCTCGACACAGTGTGGGTGAGCTGCCTGGCCAACCGCCTGCCCTGGCCCGAACGTCCCTGGGACAGGGCCACCAAAGCCGGCGAAGAAGTCTGGACGCGCCCCTCCGGCACCGGCCGCATCGAGTGAGGCGACGCGGTTCCGGCACCCGGCGAAGCATCCCAGGGACAGCTGCGCATCAGCTTCGACGACTCCGATCGAACCTTCTGCGCGATAACGCTCTTCGCCGCGGGCGCGTCGGGGCGGCAACTGCGCGATGGCTGGTGGGCGAATGCTCCGCTCTGACCATCGTCTCGCCGGTGTGACGGCGCTGTGCGCGGTCGCCGTGCTGGCGGCCGGACTCCTGTGGGGCGCGCGTACCGTCGAGGGAACGCCGACCACCGCCGACATCGATCTGGCCACACTGGATTTCGGCGATCTGCGCGACGAATCCCTGACCGAGCCCGGCAACGACAACGACCGATACGGCCGCATCATCGAATCGGCACGCATGGCCGAAGCCGTCGTCGATCCTCGCGACATCGATGCCGACCTGTATCCCTATCAGCCGAGCCTGCTGCCGAAGCCGAAGGACACCATCGGCTTTCTCGCCGACGTCGCCCGCCCGATCCTGGTCGAGCACGGCATGCTGGCCGGTTACACGGTGATGGGGCGCCCCGACTGCCAAGGCGAGCACTGCCGCGATGCGAGTCGATCGGTGCGGGTGACGGTCCTGCGGATGCCGGACGGGTCGGCTGCCCGCGCCGCAGCGACCGCGATCGAAGCAGCCGACTTCGCCGTCAACCCCGAGAACACCGCGGTCACACTGCCGGAATACCCGGCTGCCCAAGGACACTGGCGACCGACGGTACCCACGCTCGGCATCGTCGTACCGCACGAGAGTTTCCTCGTCGCGCTGTTCGTCACCCACCCGAGCCCGGACCTGGCCGCGCTGACCGGCCTGGCCACCGCCACGCTGAAGGCGGAACTGCCGGTGCTGGACCGGTTCCAGCCCACTCCAGCGGCCGCGCTGTCCGACCTCGCGCTCGACACCGACGGGATGCTGCGGCGCATGGTGCCCACCGAACCCGGCGAGTGGCCCTATCCCTACACCACTCGGATGCACGGCGATCGAGAGGCGGGGGCGGGCGCGTATCGCGAGTCCAGTGGCGTGGTCTACGCCGGTACCGGAGCCAACCACTGGATGTCGGTGGATCCACGGACCTACGGCGTCCAACGCACCGAGATCGAGAGTCTGGCGGTGGTGGATCGACGCTGGCTGATCCGCTTCCGGGATGCTGCCGCCGCGCGCCGAGCCGCCGCGCGGGAGTCCGAGCCCTCCGCCCGCCAGACCCCGATGGCGCCGCCTCGCATTCCCGACACGGCCTGTTTGCGAGCGGAGGGCATCGTACCCACCTACTACTGCGTCGTTCGGGACGGCCGCTATGTCGCGATGGTGCGCGCCATGGACGAAAAGTCCGTGCATCAGATGGCCGCCGCCCAGTACGCACTATTGGTTCGGAACCGGTAGGAGCCCCGATGCGCGCAGTGACTCCGGGGGCGGTGGTGGCCGGGTATCGCATCGAGCGACGCCTCGGTACCGGCGGAACCGGCAGCGTCCATCTGGCCCGGCATCCCCGGCTCCCGCGCCACGACGCGGTGAAAGTGCTGTCGCGGGGCGCGGATCCGGAATTCCGTGCCCGCTTCCTGCGCGAGGCCGATCTGGCGGGTCGCCTCGACCATCCCAATATCGTGGCCATCTACGATTGTGGCGGCGAGGGCGACATGCTCTGGATCGCCATGCAATACGTCGACGGCTCGGATGCCGCGGAATTGGTACGCCGTCATCGCGGCGGCCTGCCCGCGGAGCGTGCGGTCGCCATCGTGACCGGCGCCGCACGCGGCCTCGATCACGCGCATCGTGCCGGTCTGTTGCACCGGGACGTGAAGCCCGCCAACATCCTGGTCGAGCGCGGCGCACCCGGGGCGGAGCGGGTATTGGTCACCGATTTCGGAATCGCCAGGGCGACAACGGAAACGGATGCTCGCACGGCCGCAGGCAGACTACTGGCCACACTGGCTTTCGCCGCGCCGGAACAAATCAACGGCGGTGACCTCGACCCGCGCACCGATGTCTACGCCCTGGGCTGCACGCTGTACCAGTTGCTCACCGGCTCGGTGCCGTTTCCGCGCGAGACGGCGGCGGCGGTGATGAACGCGCATCTCACCGCGCCCCGTCCACGACCGACCGATATCGTCCTTGATCTGCCGAGCGGCCTGGACATCGTCATCGCACGGGCGATGGCGACGAATCCTCAGGAGCGCTACAGCAGTTGCGGCGAACTGGCGGCCGCCGCGGCGGCCGCGTTGCGCGGCGAACTCGTGGCGTCACCCCTAACCCGCCGACGCAACCGGCGCGCGTTCGCGATCGCCGCCGTCGGTGCCGCCGCGCTGATCGTGATATCCGGCGCGGTCGTAGTCGCCCAGCGCGTCGGTGGTTCCCATGAGAAACCCGTGGCCACGCCCCCAATCACCGCCGCCGTTTCCCCGTGGGGTACGGCCGGGTTCATCGTCGACGCCTTCCCCGGTCTACTGCCCGCAACCCCATCCGATCGCGGCCACGACGACTTGCGCTGTACCGCCGCCGACGACGCCAACCAGGCGGTAGCCGCCGACGTCGTGCTGGAGCAGCCGCGAATCGTCTGCACCGGGCGCGTGTCCGCCCTGTGGGTGAGCTGCCGGCGCGACCGATCGCCCATGCCCATCGAGGATCCGCCGGCCCGGGTGATCGGCCGCGAATCCTGGTCGCGGGCGTCCGGATCCGGGCACCTCATCTGGTCGGACCTCACCACCGACGGAGTCGAACGCGGTCGTCTCGACATCTGGTTCGACGACGACGACCGCGAATTCTGCAAGCTGTGAACAACCGGGGCGGGCTCGGGACGCGAGCTGTACGACCGATGGTGGCCGACGGCCCCGATCTAGCGAGGACGGTGGATGAACGAGGTCAGTGAGCCCGGTGGGCGCACGCGGCTGTGCGCGCGGACGGCGGTCACGGCGGCCGTGCTGCTGTCCGGGCTGCTCGGCGGCTGCGCGGAGACCGTCACCGGCACCGAACGGATCGCCACGCCGGATCTGAGCACGCTCGATGTGGGCGAACTGCGCACCCATCCGGTCACGGTGCCGTCCAATGACAACGACACGCACGGGCGCGTGCTCGAATCCGCCCGTCTGTCGGAGGCCGTGATCAACCCGCCTGATATCGATCCGGCGCTGATCTACGGCACGTCCACGCTGTTGCCGACGCCCGGGCGCGTCTCGGTGCTGGCCCCCGAGATAGCCATCGAGCCGATCGCGAACTTCGGAATGATCGCCGGATACACCGTGACCGGCAGTGATGTCACCGGCCAGGAACCACGGGTGGGCGAAGCAAAGGCCATGCGGTTCACGGTGCTGAGCTTCCGCGACGACGACATCGCGCGGATGGTCGCGGGGCGAATAGACGAGGCCGATATCGCGCGCACCCCCGATGCCGTGCGCGTCCACGTGCCGGGACACGCCGGGGCGTACGCGCATTGGCGGGATCGATCCCCGATCCTGTTCACCACACTCGCGTACCGGTCCTTTGTCATCGTGGTCTTGGCGGCGGATCGGACGCGCGACGAGGCGGCGCTGACCACGCTCACCGCGAATGCGCTCACCGCTGAACTGCCCCTGCTGGACGCCTTCGAACCGACCCCGCCGGACAAACTGTCCACCATGCCGTTCGACGACGACGCCATGCTGCGTCGCATGCTGCACCCGGACGAAGACCGTTGGCCGTATCCTCTCGCCGACGCGAACGGCACCGCGCAGGACGACTCGTCCTGGCCGGACGAGGGCTGGGGCAGTGGCGTCGTCTACGGGCCGCGCGGGGTGAGCCACCTGCTCGGCCGCAGTCCCGAAGGCCGCGACAGTCCGGGCGCCGGGGTCGAGCGGGCCGCGTTCATCGGCAGCCGGTGGCTGCTTCGGCTGTCCGATCCGGCACGGGCGCGCGCAATGAACGTGCGCCTGACGAACACGAGCCAGCACGAGGCGGTGACGCCGCCGAGCGGGGTGCCCGACAGCGCGTGCTTCCGCAATCCCGCCGTGACCGACGCCCAGCGCGAGAGCCGCTACTACTGCTTCGTTCTGGACGGGCGCTACTGGGCCATCGTCTCGGCAGCCGACGAACCAACGGTCAAGCAGCGCGCCGCCGCGCAGTACGCGCTGCTGGTGAACGCCCGCACGATCATCTAGGACGGTACGGGCGGTCTCAGCTCAGCGGATTGCGGGAGCGGCCGAAGATCAGGCCGTAGACCAGTGCGCCGAGTACGCCACCGACCAGCGGGAAGACGATGAACACCCAGACCTGGGCGGCCGCGCCGTCCTGGTAGAAGGCCACCGCGAGGCTGCGGGCCGGGTTGACCGAGGTGTTGTCGATGGGGATCGAGATGAGGTGGATGACCGCGAGGGTGATGCCGATCGACAGGCCCGCCAGCGGGACATCGGAGATCTGGTCGGTGGAGGCCAGCACGACGAAGACCAGCAGGGCGGTCAGGATGACCTCGACGGTGATGGCGGCCGCCAGGCCGTAACCGTTGAGGGTGATACCCGCCAGCTCCGTGGCCGAGGGGCTGTGCGGGCCCCAGCCGTTCGCCCCGAGACCGTCCTCGGCGCGATCGTAGGAGGGTAGGTTCTGGGCGATGGCGTAGATGACCGCACCGGCGATGAGACCGCCGATGACCTGCACCAGCATGTACGCGCCCGCGACCAGGGCGGTGACCCGGCCGAGCAGGAACTGCCCGACGGTGACCGCCGGATTCACATGGCACCCGGAGATGGGTCCGATGGCGTAGACCAGGAACAGCAGGGTGAATCCGAACGCCAGCGCCACTCCGAGCGCGCCGACCCGGCTGCCCGCGAAGACCGCGGTGCCGACACCGCCCAAGACCAGGACGAAGGTGCCGAACGCCTCGGCGAACAGCTTGCGCCCGAGCGACACTTCCTCGAATTCCGTGAGATCCTCGACGACTTCCTGCGCTGTGGGAGACATCAGCCACCTTCCCGGATCGTCCCCGCCGGTCGCGGAGAACTCCTGTGTTCCGCTACATCAGGCACCACGTACATCAGGCATCAGGCGAGGCGGGTGATCTCCACCACGACCTCGAGATCGGTCGAACCACTACCGGAGAAGATACCTTTGAGCGGCGGCACATCGGCGTAATCACGACCCACCCCGATCGCGACGTGTTGCTCGGTGACCGGAATGTTGTTGGTCGGGTCGTAGCCCCACCACTGCCCGGTCCACGCCTCCACCCAGGCGTGCATCTGCCCGGCGACCGTCCGCCCCACCGCACCGGCCGGATCGGGATGCAGATAGCCCGACACGTAGCGGCTGGGAATGCCCATGCCGCGCAACAGCAGCAGGGTCAGATGCGCGTAGTCCTGGCAGACGCCGCGACGTTCGGCGAACGCCTCCACCGCACTGGTGTGCACGGAGGTGGTCCCGGCCAGGTAGGACATTTCGCGGTGCACCCATTCGGCCGCGCGCACAACGGCTTTGGCGGGCGCGACGCCGCGGGTCAGCTGCCGCGCCACCGTGCCGAGCCGCCGGTCGCGCGGCACATATCCGGTGGCGGTGAGCAGTTCGTCGTAGCGGTCGACGACGGGTTCGGACCGCAACCGCTCCCAGGGCAGTTCCTCCTCCGGGCTCGCGAACGGTTCGGTCTCCACCACCGAGGAGCCGGTGACCTCCAATTCCGTATGCGGGGCATGCAGATCGAAGGCGGTGACGGTGGTGCCCCAGTAGTCGACATAGCGGTAGGAGCGGGTGGAGGGCACCGTCTCCACGCGATTGAGGATGACGTTCTGCCGGCTGTCGGCGCGCGGGGTCAGCCGGGCCTCGTTGAACGACCGCATGACCGGGGCGTCGTACACGTATCCGGTGGTGTGCACCACCCGCATCCGCCAACTCACAGCGCCTCCTCGATCATCCGGTCGCGATGCCCGTGCAGCCCCGTCCACGCCACCCACGATTCGGCGTGGAAGTACTGCAGCGCCACCGCCTCCCCCACGTCCCGGCAGGACTGCTGCAACCACAGCAGCCGGTGGTGCAGATCCTCCAGCAGCACGCCCGAGGGCAGGAATTCCAGTTCGCTGCGTGCCCGGCCGAGCAGCCGGTGTGCCTCGTAGCGCGCGGCGAAACGACTGCCCGGGCGCTGATCCAGTTCCTTCAGACAGGTTTCGGCCACCCGCAGCGAATGGAAGACCGAGCGCGGGAAGAGCCGGTCCAGCAGGATGAATTCGGCGATGAGGGTGGCGTCGATGACGCCACGGTGGGTGCGCAGGTACGGGTCGTGCGCGCCGACCGAACGCAGCACCGTCACCCAGGCCGGAGAGGAGGTGCGGTCGCCGGCGCGGGACAGCAACAGCCGCACCGTCATATCCACGCGCTCGATGGAACGGCCGAGCAGCAGGAACCGGTAGCCGTCGTCGCGGCTGAGGGTGGAGTCCGACAGCCCGCCGAACATGGCGGCGCGGTCGGTGATGTAGCGGCAGAACTCGTGCGGCCCCAGCGACCGGGCGGCGCGTTCGGCCGTCGCCAGGCCGTTGTAGGTGGCGTTGAGGCACTCCCACATCTCGGTGGAGGTGACCTCCCGCGCCCCACGGGCATTCGCGCGAGCCCGTGCGATCGAGTCGACGATCGACCCGTCGTTGTCGCGGTCGAACGCGACCAACTCGGTCACCGACCACACGTCGAGTTCGTTCTCGGGCAACTCGATCCCCAAGACCCGCAGGAGAACTCGCGAGGTGCGGTCCGGGTCCACGGTCGCGTCCTCGAGCAGTTGATGGACCGTGACGTCGAGAATGCGCGCGGTGTAATCCGCGCGCTCGACGTAGCGGCCGATCCAGTACAGGGATTCGGCATTGCGCGCCAACATGTTCCGAATCACCTCACGTATTCGGTAGTCGCCCTTCGTTTCGGTGCGCCGCCCGCGGCGCTGGGGACGGGCGCATCCGCTGTGCCTGCTGTTGTTGCTGCTGTTGCTGATTGCGCACCGGCGCGGTCTCGGGGGACTGGTCGCGCTCGCGGTCGATGGCCAGCTCACCCACCAGCTCGGTGCCCGCGAGCTCGCGTTGTTCCCCGGAGGTGCGCGGGGCCAGCACCCAGGTGTCCTTGCTGCCGCCGCCCTGGCTGGAGTTCACCACCAGGGAGCCGTCCGGCAGCGCCACCCGCGTCAATCCGCCCGGCAGCACCCAGATGTCGTCACCGTCGTTGACCGCGAAGGGGCGCAGGTCCACGTGCCGCGGCAGCAGCTGGTCGCCGATCTTGGCGGGGACCGTGGACAGCTGCACCACCGGCTGCGCGATCCAGCCGCGCGGATCGGCGCGGATCTTGCGGCGCGCGCCCTCCAGCTCCTTGGCGGTGGCGTCGGGTCCGATGACGATGCCGTAGCCGCCGGAACCCTCGACCGGTTTCACCACCAGTTCCGCGATGCGGTCGAGCACCTCGTCGCATTCGGATTCCTCCCAGCAGCGGTAGGAGTCCACATTCGGCAGCACCGGCCGTTCGCCCAGGTAGTACTCGATGAGGTCCGGCACGTAGGTGTAGATGAGTTTGTCGTCGCCGACGCCGTTGCCGACCGCATTGGCCAGCACCACGGTTCCGGCGCGGGCGGCATTGAGAATGCCCGCCACCCCGAGCATGGAGTCGGGCCGGAACTGCATGGGGTCGAGGAAGGGGTCGTCGATGCGGCGGTAGACGACGTCCACCTGCCGCTCCCCCGCCGTGGTGCGCATGTAGACCACATTGTCGCGGCAGAACAGGTCGCGGCCCTCGACCAGTTCCACGCCCATCTGCCGAGCCAGCAGCGAATGTTCGAAGTAGGCGGAGTTGTAGACGCCGGGGGTGAGCACCACCACGGTCGGATCGGCCTCGTTCGGCGCGGCGGCGGCGCGCAGGGCGCGCAGCAGATGCGTCGGATAGTCGCCGACCGCGCGCACCCGGTGCGAGGCGAACAGGTCCGGGAAGACTCGCGCCATGGTGCGACGGTTCTCCATCACGTACGAGACCCCGGACGGGGAGCGCAGATTGTCCTCGAGCACCCGGAAGTCACCGCGTTCGTCGCGGACCAGATCGATGCCGGCGACGTGGATGCGCACACCGTTGGGCGGCACCAGCCCGGCCGCCTCGCGGTGGAAGTGCCGACAGGAGGTGACGAGGCGTTTGGGCACCACCCGATCGCGCAAAACCATCTGTTCGCCGTAGACGTCGGCGAGGAATGCCTCCAGCGCCCGCACCCGCTGTTTGATGCCGCGCTCGAGTTTGGTCCATTCGGTGGCGGCTATCACCCTCGGCACCAGGTCGAGCGGGAACGGCCGCTCCTGTCCGGACAGCGAGAAGGTGATGCCCTGGTCGACGAAGGCGCGGGCCAGCGCCTCGGCCCGCCCGGCCAGATCCGCCACGTCGATCTCCGAGAGTGCCGCGAAGATCCCCCGGTAGGCGGCGCGAGCGCGGTCGCCGTCGAACATCTCGTCGTAGGCGCGGTCGTATTTGCCCGGCCGGTAGCCCTCGAACACTCCCACGGCGTCGCCGACTTCGGCGCGGCCGATCGGTGGAGCGGCCGCGGCCGAACGCGCGGCAGCGGCGGGAGTCATGCAAAAATAGTCCATCACGCGGGAGCAACACGCAGGTGGACGCAGGTAAATTTCTTGCATCTTCCGCGATCCGGTCGGTTTCGAACCGTGATCGGCGACCGGGCCGATTTCGTCCGGCGGTACGCCGCCTGGTAACCTCGATCGTCGGTGCTGCGCTACAGGTAGTAGTGCGCGCCCCGCAGACTTTGCATCCCGCGTAAACCACCAAGCGAAGGAACACGAGGAAACAGGCGTGGCCAACATCAAGTCCCAGATGAAGCGGATCCGCACCAACGAGTTGGCGCGGCAGCGCAACCAGTCGGTCAAGTCCGCGCTGCGCACTTCGATCCGCAAGTTCCGCGAGGCCGCCGCGCAGGGCGACAAGGACCAGGCCCTGACCCTGCTGCGCTCGGCCAGCAAGAGCCTCGACAAGGCCGCCTCGAAGGGCGTCATCCACGCCAACCAGGCCGCCAACAAGAAGTCGGCGCTGTCGCTGGCGTTCAACAAGCTCGGCTGATTCACCCCCGGCGTACCGCCGGAAGCTTACGCATAGCCGCCGTGGCCACGACGACCACGGCGGCTTTTGTCGTGCCCGCACCACGCCGGCCGTCGACGCGGATTCGCCGCCGGTGTGCCGGTCTCGAAACGCCCATCGGTAAGCTCGGCATTCGTGCATACGACGGGTCGCCGCAAGTTGGGGGTGATGGGCGGCACCTTCGACCCCATCCACCATGGGCATCTGGTTGCCGCGAGTGAGGTCGCGCATCGGTTCGAGCTGGACGAGGTCGTCTTCGTGCCGACCGGGCAGCCGTGGCAGAAGGCGGGCAAGAAGGTCAGCCCGGCCGAGGACCGGTATCTGATGACGGTGATCGCTACGGCGTCCAATCCGCGGTTCTCCGTGAGTCGGGCCGATATCGATCGCGGCAAGATGACGTATACCGTGGATACCCTGCGCGACCTGCGGGAACAACATCCGGACGCGGATATCTACTTCATCACCGGTGCTGACGCGCTGGCGAACATCCTGACATGGCAGGATTGGGCGGAGTTGTTCGAGTTGGCGCGATTCGTGGGCGTGAGCCGGCCGGGGTACGAATTGAATGTCGATCATCTGGCCGAACACCTTCGCGACTACCCCGCCGACGCGGTCACCATGATCGAGATCCCGGCCCTGGCGATCTCGTCGAGTGAGTGCCGGAAGCGGGCTGGAGAGGGGCGTCCGGTGTGGTACCTGGTGCCCGACGGGGTTGTGCAGTACATATCCAAACGGCATCTGTACGTGCCGGAGAACGGGAAGGTTGCAGGGTGAGCGCATCGGTCGAGGCACTGGAGATGGCGCAGGTCGCCGCGCGGGCGGCGGACGAGAAGCTGGCGTCCGATGTGTTGGTGCTGGATGTTTCCGAGCAGCTGGTGATCACCGACTGCTTCGTGATCGCGTCCGCGCCGAACGAGCGGCAGGTCAACGCGATCGTCGACAATGTCGAGGAGAAGCTGCGGGAGGCCGGGCGCAAGCCGGTGCGCCGCGAAGGCACCCGCGAGGGGCGTTGGGCGCTGCTCGACTACTCCGATGTGGTGATCCACATCCAGCACAATGACGAACGCGACTTCTACGGCCTCGACCGGCTGTGGAAGGACTGCCCGCAGGTGCCGGTGGAGGGTATCGGCGACGGCACGGCCCGGTCCGAGCGCTCGGCCGATGAGAACGAGGCCGGGGACGACGAGTGAGCAAACTTGCCGGGGTACGCCGGTTGATCATGTTGCGGCACGGGCAGACCGAATGGAACGCCTCCGATCGCATGCAGGGCCAGATCGACACCGAACTCAGTGAGCTCGGCCGCCGCCAGGCCAAGGACATCGCCCGCGACCTATCCGACTGCGGTGCCATCCGCATCGTCTCCTCGGACCTCAAACGCGCCCACGACACCGCCCTCGCGGTCGGCGACAGCATCGGCCTGCCGGTGACGACCGACCCGCGGCTGCGCGAGACCAGCCTCGGCGAATGGGAGGGCCTGACCCATATCGAGGTCGACGCCATGGCTCCGGGTGCGCGCGTCGCCTGGCGCATGGACGCCACCTGGACCCCGCCCGGCGGGGAATCCAAACTCGAGGTCGGCCGCCGCGCCCTGCCCGTGGTGCACGAACTGTTCACCGAGCGGGCGGATTGGCCGGGTCGTACCATCATCCTGGTCGCGCACGGCGGGCTCATCGCGGCGCTGACCGCGGCTGTGCTCGACCTGCCGCCCCAGAACTGGCCTGCCCTCGGCGGGCTCGCCAATACCAGTTGGGTGCAGCTGAGCAGCCACGGTCCGAGCCTCGAGCAGCCCGGGTGGCGACTCGATGTGTGGAACGCGGCGGCGAAGGTAGCTCCTGATGTCCTCTGAGTTGGACGGTGTTTCCGGCGAACGGCAGGTATCCGACGAACTGCTGCGGCGGGCGTCGGAGGTGAAGCAGGTCCGGCATCTGCCGGACGCGCTGCTCGGCGCACCCGCGCCCGCGCCGGAGCACGATACCGGCGGCGAGCGGCCGGTGCTGCTCGTCATCGCCGACTCGCTGGCCTACTTCGGCCCGCAGGGCGGACTGCCCGCCGACCATCCCCGGATCTGGCCCAATCTGGTTGGAGCCGAACTGGATTGGGATGTGGAGCTGGTGGCGCGCATCGGCTGGACCTGCCGCGACGCCTACTGGGCGCTGATCGGCGATCCGCGGGTGTGGGCCGCCGTGCCACGGGCCGCGGCGGTGGTGTTCGCCACCGGCGGCATGGATTCGCTGCCCTCCCCGCTGCCGACCGCGGCACGCGAGCTGATCCGCTACATCCGGCCGCCGTTCCTGCGACGGCAGGTGCGCACCGGATACAACTGGTTGCAGCCCAAGCTGTCGCACCTCGGCTACCCGGTGGCGCTGCCGCCGTCGGTGAGCGTGGACTACCTGGAGCAGGCGCGAAACGCGTTGGCGCAGTTGCGGCCCGATCTACCGGTGGTGGGAACGCTGCCGTCGGTGCACGATTGCGAGGCGTACGGACGGGTGCACCGCGGGCGCGATCCGCAGGTGCGCGCCACCCGGGCCTGGGCCGCGAAACACGATGTGCCGCTGGTCGATCTCGGGGAGGCGGTGCGCGACAACATCTTCTCCGGCGACGCCAATCCCGATGGTATCCACTGGGGTTGGGCGGGGCACGACGCCGTGGCGCGGGCCATGGTGAAGGTGCTGTCGGAGCTGCGGTCCAGCGAGGTTCGCACTGCATGACCGTGGTGGTTGTGACCGACTCGTCGGCCAGTCTGCCCGCCGACCTCGTCGCCGACCTCGGCGTGCTCACCGTCCCGCTGCACGTGCTGGTGGATGATCGCCAGTTCCGGGACGGGGTGGACGAATTCGATATCGACTACGGTTCGTCGGCGGTGACCACCTCGGCGGCGTCGCCGGGGGAACTGCGCGAGGCGTACGAGCGGGCGCTGGACCTCAGTGCGGGCGACGGCGTTGTGGCCGTGCATCTTTCGCGGCAGCTGTCGGGGACCTGGGAGGCCGGGCGGCAGGCGATCCGGGATATGGATGCCGCCGACCGGGTGCGGCTGGTGGATTCGCTCAGCGCCGGACTGGGCACCGGGCTGACGGTGCTGGCCGCGGCGCGGCGGGCCCGCGACGATGGATCCCTGGACGTGGTGTACGACGCGGCGGTGGCGGCCTCGGTGCGGGGACGGGCGTTCATCGTGGTCAATCGCACCGAACAACTGCGCCGCGGCGGCCGATTGTCCAGTGCGGCGGCATTTTTCGGGACCGAACTGGTGACCAAGCCGATCCTGCAGATCGTCGACGGTCGGATCGAACTGCGGGAGAAGGCGCGGACCCGGTCCAAGGCGATCACCAAACTGGTGGCGGCGGCGGTGGACGCGGCGGGCGAGGACGGAGCCGCGGTGGCCGTGCAACATCTGGGAGCCGAGGAGGCCGCCACCACGGTGGTCGAGCAGCTGCGCGAACTCATTCCCGGCATTCGGGAAATGATCGTGACCGAATTCGGGCCGACGCTCGGGGTACATCTCGGCATGGGGGCCGTGGGTGCCCTGGTCGTCCCCGGCGGGTGCGGCTGAACCCCGGTTCTCCACAGCCCCTGAGCTATCCACAGACTTTTCGAAAGCCCAGTTCGGAGCGGTTGGACCGAGACGCGGCGGCCATACCGTGGCCGCATGTCGCACATCGATGAGAGTACGCAGGTCCGCAGACGACTCGACACGCTGAGCGGACCCGAACCACCCCGCTCCGGGCGCTGGGACGAGAACGAACTGGAATCCGACGGACGCGCGGGGGTCTGGCACGAGCGGCTGCTGCCCGAACGCCTGCGCGGGACGCGGTGGGATCCGGGACAGCGGGGGGTGCTGGCGCTGGCCGGGGTGGGGTTGCTCGCGGTATTGATCGCGGGGGCGATGGCGCTGCGCGACGGGCCGGTGACGCAGGCGGTGCCGCCGGTCGCGGCGGTGCGGACCGGGGTGGTGGCGAGTGGGGTACCGGGCGCGCAGCACGGCACTGGAAGTGAGGTGCGAGGCGCTGGGTCGGGTGCCTCGACTGGCGGGCCGGGTGTGGCGGGGGCGGGCGCGGGTGCCTCGAATGCCGGGTCGGCAGCAGCGGGAGCCGGGCCGATGGGCAGTGGCGCGCACGGACCCGTCGATCCCGGACTGGCCGCACCGCCCGGCGCGGACGACCCGACCGGCAGCAACGGCCACTCGGCCAGCGGAGTAGTCGTCGTGAGCGTCGTCGGCCTCGTCGAACGCGGTGGGCTGCTGCGCTTTCCGACCGGTGCGCGGGTGGCCGACGCCCTGGCCGCGGCCGCACCCCGCCGGGACGCGGATTTGTCCGGCCTGAACCTCGCCCAGTATCTGTCCGACGGCGACCAGATCGTCATCGGCCGCACCGGGCCGAATCCCACTGCCCCGCAAGCGGGCAGCAGCATCGTCGGCGCGCAGGCGCAGCACCCCGACACGCCCCGCACTCCCTCCGGCGCACCCCGCCCCACCGCCACGACCACCATCGTGAACCTCAATACCGCCACCGAGGCCGAACTCGACGCCCTCCCCGGCATCGGACCGGTGACGGCCAAGGCGATCATCGCCTGGCGCACCGAACACGGCCGCTTCGGCTCCGTCGACCAACTCGCCGACGTCCAGGGCATCGGTCCGTCCCGACTCGAACGGCTGCGCGGGCTGGTGACGGTATGAGCGGCCCGCCCGAGGGCGGGGCGGGACCGCCAGGGGCAGCCACGACCCCGTCGACCGCGTCCGCAGCGGCCACGACCCCGACGACCATGCCTGCCGCGGCATCGTCCATGGCGGCGACGCCCCAGGCGGACACGGCCGCAACGCTTCTGACTCCAGCGGCTGAAGATGCGACGACTTCGGCACCGGCGACGACGGCTCCGGGGGCTGCGGGGGCTGCGGGGGCTCCGGAAACATCGGGAACAGCGGCTCGGCGGGGTGGGGGTCGAGGTGCGACGACGGCGGCATCGGACCGGTGGGCGGTGGAACCCGAGCAGGTGGTGGATGCGCGGCTGGTCGGTCCTGCGCTGTGTTGTTGGGCGGCAACCATTGTCGGGGTGGTGGCGGGGTGGCGGGTCGGGACGGTGCTCGCGGCGGTGCTGCTGGGGGTGGCAGTCCTGCTGTGGGTTCGGGTGAGGCGTGGCGCGCGATGTGGTCGGCAGGGATTGTCGGCGGCTCTGGCCACCGTGCTGATCGGTGCGGGATTCGCGGCGGCCGCGGCCTGGCACGACAGCCGGACGGCGGCGCATCCGCTGCGCGACCTGGATCGGG
This sequence comes from Nocardia otitidiscaviarum NBRC 14405, assembly GCF_000308635.1. Classification (GTDB taxonomy): domain Bacteria; phylum Actinomycetota; class Actinomycetes; order Mycobacteriales; family Mycobacteriaceae; genus Nocardia; species Nocardia otitidiscaviarum. The sequence continues at coordinate 19,874 of NZ_BAGD01000048.1, forward strand.
GAGCGCACGTGTGGGCGACGGTGATCCCGGTAGACGATCCGAAGGCGTTGTCCGCCAAGGCGGTGCGCGGCAAGCAGTGGCTGGTGCGGGCGCGGCTCGCCGAATACCGGTACGGCGCGGACACCGTGCGCGTGGGTGGGCGGGTGCTGGTTCTGGCGCACGGGGACGCCTGGACCCGCCTGCTGCCCGGTCAGCGGGTGACGTTCCGCGCCACGGTGTACCCGCCATGGCGGTCGGATCTCACGGTGGCGGTGCTGCGGGCGCAGGGACCGCCGGCGGGCATCGGCCCGCCGCCCGGATGGCAGCGGATCGCGGGCGCGGTGCGCGGGGATTTCGCCGAATCCGCCGCTCGCGCACTGTCACCCGATGCGGCGGGCCTGCTACCGGGTCTGGTCATCGGCGACACCTCGCGCCTACCCGACCACGTCCGCACGAACTTCCGCGAAACCCATCTCACCCACCTGACCGCCGTCAGCGGAGCGAATGTCACGATCCTGCTCGGCGCGGTGCTGCTGTCCCTGCGCGCGCTCACCGTCGATCCCCGGGTGGCCGCCGTCGTGGCCGGTGCCGCCCTCGTCATGTTCGTGATCCTGGCCCGCCCGACGCCGAGTGTGCTGCGCGCGGCCGTCATGGGTGCGGTCGCACTGCTGGCCCTGTGCACCGGCCGACGCAAACAGGCGCTGCCCGCCCTGTGCACGGCCGTCATCGCCCTGCTCGCGTGGTCCCCCGAACTGGCCGTCGACGCGGGCTTCACCCTCTCGGTACTCGCCACGGCGGGCCTCGTCCTGCTCGCCCCGGGCTGGTCGGAATGGCTTCAGGCCCATCGCTGCTGGCGCGCCCCCGCCGACGCACTCGCGGTATCCGCCGCCGCCTTCGTCGTCACCACCCCCGTCATCATCGCCCTCACCGGCCACCTCAACCCGCTGGCCATCGTGGTCAATGTGCTGGTGGCCCCGGTGGTCGCCCCGATCACCGTCCTGGGCGCGCTGGGCGCGGTCTTCGCATCGCTGTGGGCCCCGCTGGCCCATCTGGTGCTGTACGGCACCGCGCCGCCGCTCTGGTGGCTGCTCACCGCTTCCGAGCACGCGGCCGCTCTCGGCACCTCGATCACCGTGCCAGCGGGCACCGGGTCGAGTTTGGTCGCCGCTGGGCTGTGCGTGCTCATCTATATCGTGGGGCGGCGTATCGCCCGGGCGCGATAGCCGACATCCGATGGCGGGGTGCGGCGAATTCGCTCGCGTCCACCGCACGCCGCCACCGTCGTACCGCCCGGCGGCACGGGCTGTCGGTGTGGCCTCGTAGGATCGGCTGCGTGACCGAACGCCCCGCGCCTCTGCATCTCGTGCTCGGTGAAGAAGAGCTGCTCATCGAGCGGGCCGTCAGCGCGATCACCGCGCAGGCGCGGGCGGTGACGGAGGATCCGGATGCCATGCCGGTGGATCGGATGCGGGCGGGCGACGCCAGTACGGCCGAACTGGCGGAAATGCTGAGTCCGTCGCTGTTCGCCGAAGACCGGGTGATCATTCTGGAGTCCGCGGCCGAGGCGGGCAAGGACGCGGTCGGGGTGATCCAGTCCGCCGCCGCCGCGCCGCCGGACGGCGTGGTGCTGGTGGTGCTGCACACCGGCGGCGGGCGGGCCAAGGCGCTCGCGCCCGCGCTGCAGAAGGCGGGCGCGGTGGTGCACAACTGCGCCAAGCTCACCAAGGCCAATGAACGAGCCGAGTTCGTGCGCAACGAATTCCGCGCTGCCGGGGTGCGGGCGTCCGCGGACGTGGTGCAGACGCTGCTGGAGGCCGTGGGATCGGATCTGCGCGAACTGTCCGCCGCCTGCTCACAGCTGGCCGCCGACACCGGCGGCAAGATCGACATCGCGGCGGTGCGCCGCTACTACTCCGGCAAGGCGGAGGTCTCCGGTTTCGACGTCGCCGAACTCGCGGTCTCCGGTGACCGCCCGGCCGCCATGGAGGCGCTGCGCTGGGCCACCGACCGCGGCGTCCCCGCGGTCCTGCTCGCCGACGCCCTCGCGGACTCGGTCCACACCATCGCCCGGGTCGGCTCCGCCGGCCTCCGCGCCGACCCGTTCAAAATCGCCCCCGAACTCGGCATGCCACCCTGGAAGGTCAAAAAGGCCCAAGCCCAGGCCCGCGGCTGGACCCCCGCCACCATCGGCGACGCCCTCCAGGTAGTCGCCACCCTCAACGCCGACGTCAAGGGCGGCGCCGCCGACACCAACTACGCCCTCGAACACGCCCTCGCCCGCATCCTCGACCTCCGCGACCACGCCTGACCAGATAGCCCTCAGCCCGGACACCTAGTTGGTGTATGGCAGCCTAGTCACCCTGCGTTCCCCGAAGGGTAAGCCGCCCTCGCGCGCGTCCGTTTCGCGCACGGTCGGGGGGAAGGCCATGGGTGATATGCCCTGTATATCCACCGCGATGCCGGTCGGGGTGAGGCGGGTGGCGGCGAAGTCGGTGAGGTGCGCGCCGGTGAGGGTTTGGTAGGGGTACGGGTGTTCGGGGGTCAGGGCGTCTCGTGCTGCCAGCCAGCGTGCGTATTCGTCGGCGTCGGTGAAGGCGCAGATCCAGTCGATGCCGCCGTAGGTCGAGGTGGTGATGCGGCGGTCGGGGGTGAGGGGGATCAGGAGGACGGCGTCGTGGAAGGTGTGGCGCAGGGCGGTCGGGTTGCCGAAACCGGCGTAGAAGGCGGCGACTTCCGCGCGGAAGGCGGGGGTGGTCGGGCCGAAGTCGATCATGGTTCGTCCTGCCGGGCACCGGTTTTGGCGAGGCAGTAGGCGAGCCATTCGTCCATCGCGTCTCCTCAGATCGGCAGTAGGCGGCCGACCACGGCGGTCAGCTGGCGGGCGTTGCGGCATTCGTGCATCTCGACGATTTCGGCGTACTTGCGGGCGGCGGAATCGCCGGTGCCCCACATCTTCTCGGCCTCGGGGTTGAGCCAGTAGGAGTGTTTGGCGGTGGCGGCGAGACCGCTCAGCACCGCCAGTTCCGGATCGCGGTAGTTGGTGCGGGCGTCGCCGAGGATGAGCAGGGAGGTGCGGCTGGTGACGGCGTCGGGGAAGTCGTCGGCGAAACCGCGCAGGGCCGAACCGTAGTCGGAGTGACCCTCGATGCCGACCACCCGGGTTTCGGTGAAGATGCGCTTGGTCACCTGGTCGAGCGGGGTGACCTGGTCGAACAGGCCGGTGACCTCGTCCACGCGGTCGACGAAGGCGAAAATCCGCACCCGCGAGAACTGTTCGCGCAGCGCGTTCACCAACACCATGGTGAAGCTGGAGAATCCGGCCACCGAACCCGAGATATCGCAGAGCAGTACGAGATCGGGGCGGCCGGGACGCGGTTTGCGGGTGACCAGGTTGACCGGCACCCCGCCGGTGGACATGGATTTGCGCAGCGTCTTGCGCAGGTCGATCTCGCCGCGCCGCGCCCGACGGCGGCGGGAAGCCAAGCGGGAGGCCAGCACTCGCGCCAACCGCTGCGAACTGCGGCGCAGTTCGGCCAGTTCGTTCTCGGACAGACGCAGGAAGTCGGCGTCCTCGGCCTGGCGCTGCACGCCGTAGGTGGCGACCCGCTCCCGGCCCAGCCGTTCGGCGACGCGGCGGCGGGTCTCGGCCTCCACGGTGCCGCGAAACGCCTTGACCCGCTGGCGGGCCGCGCGGCGCGCGACCTCGTTGTCGAACTCCGACGGTGCGGCATCGGTGTCCATGCCCGCGGCCAGTCCCGCCAGTAGCTTGCTCACCAGCAGTTCCGGCTGCAGATCCTTGAGGGCCTGATAGGCGGAGAAGGACGGCCCGGAGGCGGACTGGTACTGCCCCATCTCCTCGACCAGCTGCGCGGCCAGCAGCTGCAACTGCTGCGCCCGCTCCCCGGACGGGTCCTGAGCCAGCAACTCGCCCAACATCTTCCGCAGCGCGATGATGTCCACCGAACCATCGGGCCGGTGCGGGATCTCGATGTCCTCGGCTCCGACCCGCTCCCCCAGCGCCGCCGGGAACCACAGATCGAACAGCCCGTCGAAGGTGGTGCGCTGGCTGGTGCGCCGCAGCAGCGCGCACGCCAACCCCTCGCGCAGCACCTCGCGGTCCATGAGATCCAGGACGGTGACCACCCGCCCGGCATCCACGGTCTCGGACGGTCCGACCGGAATCCCCCTGGCGCGCAGGGCTTCCACGAAGCCGACCAGATGGCCGGACAGACCGTGCGGCGCGGTCGGCCCGAGTTCGGCCTGCCCGCGCGCGCCGGGGGCCGAACCGCCGCTCACCGCGCGCTTGGCGGCCGAGACCAGCGCCCGCGGAGTGTTGGGTACGCCGCCGACCATGACGTCACGCCAACTTCAGCTCATTGAGCGCGCGTAGGTGGTCGGCCTGGTGTTTGAGCACCACGCCGAGGGTGGCGCGCACCGTCTTCTCGTCCAGATCCTTGGCTCCGAGGGCGAGCAGGGTGCGCGCCCAGTCGATGGATTCGGCCACCGACGGCAGCTTCTTCAACTGCATGCCGCGCAGCACGTGCACGATCCGCACCAGCTGCGCCGCCACCGCGGGCTTCAGCTCGGGCACCCGGCTGGCCAGGATGCGCCGCTCCAATTCCTCGTCGGGGAAGTCGATGTGCAGGTACAGGCAGCGCCGTTTCAGCGCCTCGGACAGTTCGCGGGTGGCATTGGAGGTGAGCACCACGAACGGGCGGCGCGAGGCGGTGATGGTGCCCAGTTCCGGGACCGTGACCGAGAAGTCGCTCAGCACCTCGAGCAGCAGACCCTCGATCTCGACATCGGCCTTGTCGGTCTCGTCGATGAGCAGCACCGTCGGATCGGCGCGCCGGATGGCGGTCAGCAGCGGCCGGGAGAGCAGGAACTCCTCGGTGAAGACGTCGGCTTTGGTTTCGGCCCAATCGTTCTCCGACGACGCCTGGATGCGCAGGATCTGCTTGGCGTGGTTCCACTCGTACAGCGCCCGCGATTCGTCGACACCCTCGTAGCACTGCAACCGCACCAGTTCGGCCCCGGCGACCTCGGCCACGGCCTTGGACAGCTCGGTCTTGCCGACACCGGCCGGTCCCTCGATGAGCAGCGGCTTGCCCAGCCGGTCGGCGAGGAATACCGACGTGGCGGTGCCCTTGTCGGCCAGGTAGCCGGTGCGGGCGAGACGCTCGATCACATCGTCGACCGACGAGAAGATCGGCTCCTGGATGGGAGTGGATGTCGGAGCCAAGGGTGCTGTCCTTCCTGGAGGGGCGGATGGGTACACCGTACGGTGTACAAACCCATCCGCACCAGTTGTACTACACGGGCCGAATCTGCCCGTCACCCCACACGATCCACTTGGTGGAGGTCAGTTCCGGCAGGCCCATGGGGCCGCGAGCGTGCAACTTCTGGGTGGAGATGCCGATCTCCGCGCCGAAGCCGAACTGCTCACCGTCGGTGAAGGCGGTGGAGGCGTTCACCATGACAGCGGCGGCGTCCACCCGGTTGGCGAATTCGCGGGCGGCCCGCAGATCGCCGGTCACGATCGCCTCGGTGTGCCCGGTACCCCAGTGGTTGATGTGCTCGACGGCCGCGTCGAGATCGTCGACCACCTTCAGGGCGATATCCAGGGAGAGGTATTCGTCGGCCCAGTCGGTATCGGTGGCGGGCACCAGGCCAGGCAGGTCGCCGTGGATGGTGACGCCCGCACCCTCCAGCGCGGCGATCAGCCGCGGCACCGCCGTATCGGCGATGGCGGCGTCGATGAGCACCGTCTCGGCGGTGTTGCACACGCTCGGGCGGCGGGTCTTGGCATTGAGCAGAATCGATTCCGCCATCGCGAGATCCGCGCCCCGGTGCACGTAGACGTGGCAGTTGCCGGTGCCCGTCTCGATGGTCGGCACCAGCGCGTCGCGCACCACGGCGCTGATGAGTCCGGCACCGCCGCGCGGGATCACCACGTCCACCAGCCCGCGCGCCTGGATCAGGTGCGTGACGCTGGAGCGGTCCTCGGCGGGCAGCAGCTGCACGGCATCCGACGGGAGACCCTGTGCGGCAAGGGCTTCGCGCAACACCTCGACCAGCGCGGTATTGGACCGCACGGCGGACGAGGAACCGCGCAGCAGGGCGGCGTTGCCCGACTTGAGGGTGAGCCCGAAGGCGTCCACCGTGACATTGGGCCGCGCCTCGTACACCATGCCGACCACGCCGAGCGGCACCCGCACCTGCCGCAGCTCCAGGCCGTTGGGCAGGGTGGACCCGCGCACCACGTCGCCGATCGGATCCGGCAGGCCCGCGACCTGCCGCAGTCCGGAGGCGATGCCGTCGATGCGGGCCGCGGTCAGCCGCAGCCGGTCCAGCTGCGCCTCGGCGGTGCCGCCCGCCGCGGCGATCTCGATATCCTCGGCATTGGCGGCGAGCAGCCGATCCTTCGCGGCGAGCAGCGCGTCGGCGGCGGCGTGCAGCGCCTCGTTCTTGCGTGCGGTGGTGAGCTGTGCGAGCGTGCGCGAGGCCACCCGGGCCCGGCGCGCCGCCTCGTGCACCACCTCGCGGACGTTGTCCAGGTCGGCGGCAGTTCCTGCTGTCATGGGTACAGCCTAGGCGCACGCGTTCGAGCGGTTTCCGCGGCTGCGCCCCGAGCGCCTGTCACCCGCGGCCGCCGACCGGCTTTCGTCGGCGGGTGCGGTTACGGTGTGCTCATGGCCGCGAGCATTCAGATGTCGTCGGGGGCGGGACGCTGGACCCTGCTGGCGACGGTGCTCGGGTCGGGAATGGCCATGCTCGACGCCACGGTCGTGAACGTGGCACTGCCCAAGATCGCCGCGGAGTTCGGCTCCTCCATGGCCGGATTGCAGTGGACGGTCAACGCCTACACGCTGACGCTGGCGGGCCTGATCCTGCTGGGCGGATCGCTCGGGGACCGGTTCGGGCGCAAGAAGGTGTTCCTGATCGGCGTGGTGTGGTTCGCCATCGCGTCGGCGCTGTGCGGTGCGGCGCAGGATATTTCGATGCTCATCGCGGCGCGGGCGCTGCAGGGCGTGGGCGGGGCGCTGCTGACGCCCGGATCGCTCGCCATCATCCAGGCGTCGTTCGCGCGGGAGGATCGAGCCAGGGCGGTCGGCGCATGGTCCGGACTGGGCGGTGTGGCCGGTGCCATCGGACCGTTCCTGGGCGGCTGGCTGGTCGACGTCGCGGGCTGGCGGTGGGTGTTCCTGCTGAATCTGCCGCTGGCCGCCGTGGTGATCGCGGTGACGCTGCGGCACGTTCCCGAGACCTTCGACGAGGAGGCCACCGGCAGGTTCGACATTCTCGGCGCGGTGCTGGCGGCGCTGAGCCTGGCCGGAATCACCTACGCGCTCACCGAGGCTCCCGACGCGGCCGGGAACACGGCGCTGGTGATCGCCGGTGGCATGGCCGGTGTCGCCGCCGCCGTCGCCTTCATCGTGGTGGAGCGCCGCCGCACCGGAGGCGGCACGCACCCGCGCGCCATGCTGCCGGTGGACATCTTCAAGTCCCGGCAGTTCACCTCCATCAACCTGGTCACCTTCGTCATGTACGGGGCAATGGGCGTGGTGTTCTTCCTACTGGTGCTGACCTTGCAGGTGGTGGCGGGCTTCGATCCGATCGCGGCGGGCACGGCCATGCTGCCGGTCACCGTGCTCATGCTGCTGCTGTCGGCCCGGGCCGGGGCTCTCGCCCAGCGGATCGGGCCGCGCATTCCGATCACGGTCGGCGTGCTGCTCGCGGCGGTCGGCATGCTGCTCATGACCCGGATCGGACCGGACACCTCGTATCTGTGGGATGTGGTGCCCGCCGCCCTGGTCTTCGGCCTCGGGTTGTCCCTGGCGGTGGCTCCGCTCACCGCGACCGTGCTGGCCGCGGCCTCCGAACGCCACGCGGGCATAGCCAGCGGAGTGAACAATGCCGTGGCCCGCGCGGCCGGTCTGCTCGCGGTGGCCGCCATTCCACCGCTGGCGGGGCTCACCGGCGACGCCTACACCGATCCGTCGGTCTTCGCGAGCGGCTTCCGCGTGGCGCTGCTCATCTGCGTGGCGCTCATGCTCGGGGCCGCCGTCCTCACTTTCACCACCGTCCGTGACGACACACTGAGCACCGCCGCGCCGGACACCGAACCGGAGTGCAAGGTGCACTGCGCCGTGACCGGGCCGCCGCTCGAGCCGACCGAGCACGGCGCGCATCCGCACCCGCGCGACTGAGCCCGTCCCACCCGTAACCGGCACCGTGCGCCGGTCGGAATAACCACGCACCTGCTCGTCGTTCACTTGGTTGCCATGTCCACAAATTGCCGATATGGTTGCCGCATCCACCAAATGGATGCCACGACGAGGAGGACGCGTGCAGTTCGGAATCTTCACGGTCGGTGACGTCACCGCCGACCCGACCACCGGCCGCACCCCCAGCGAGGCCGAGCGCATCAAGGCGATGGTCGCCATCGCGCGGAAGGCCGAAGAGGTGGGCCTGGACGTATTCGCGACCGGCGAGCACCACAATCCCCCGTTCGTGCCGTCGTCGCCGACCACCATGCTCGCCTATATCGCGGCGCGCACCGAGAAGCTCATCCTGTCCACCGCGACCACGCTCATCACCACCAACGACCCGGTGAAGATCGCCGAGGACTTCGCCATGCTGCAGCACCTGGCCGACGGTCGCGTCGACCTCATGCTCGGACGCGGCAACACCGCACCGGTCTACCCCTGGTTCGGGCAGGACATCCGCGAGGGCATCCCGCTGGCCATCGAGAACTACCAACTGCTGCACCGGCTCTGGCGCGAGGACGTGGTGGACTGGCAGGGCCGCTTCCGCACTCCCCTCCAGGGCTTCACCGCCACGCCGCGCCCGCTCTACGGCGTCGCGCCGTTCGTGTGGCACGGTTCCATCCGCAGCCCCGAGATCGCCGAGCAGGCCGCCTACTACGGCGACGGCTTCTTCGCCAACAACATCTTCTGGCCCAAGGAGCACTTCCAGCGGCTGATCGGGCTGTACCGTCAGCGCTACGAACACTACGGACACGGTTCGGCCGATCAGGCCATCGTCGGTCTGGGCGGACAGGTGTTCATGCGCAAGAACTCCCAGGACGCCATCCGCGAGTTCCGCCCCTACTTCGACAACGCGCCCGTCTACGGCCACGGACCCTCGCTCGAGGACTTCATGGATCAGACACCGCTCACCGTGGGCAGCCCGCAGCAGGTCATCGACAAGACGCTGACCTTCCGCGAATCCTTCGGCGACTACCAGCGGCAGCTGTTCCTCATCGACCACGCCGGACTGCCGCTGTCGACCGTGCTGGAGCAGCTGGATCTGCTGGGCGAGGAGGTGATTCCGGTGCTGCGCCGGGAATTCGCCGCCGCGCGCCCGGCACACGTCCCGGACGCGCCCACCCACGCCTCGCTACTGGCACAGCGCACCGCCGCCGCCAAGTAACCGATTCGACCCCCATCGCACGACCACGACACCGCACAACCGCACAACCACAACGAGGAGTAATCATGACCGCCAGCACCACCGCCCTGACCGCCGGAACCTGGACCATCGACGCCGCGCATTCCACGCTCGGCTTCGCGGTGCGCCACCTGATGGTGTCCAAGGTCCGCGGCCGCTTCACCGACTTCTCCGGCCAACTCGTCATCGGCGAGGACGGCACCGCCAGCGCCGAGGCCGAGATCCGCGTGGACTCGGTGACCACCGACAATCCGCAGCGCGACGCCCACCTGCGCACCGCCGACTTCTTCAACGCCGAGAACTTCCCGCTGGCCACCTTCAAGTCCACCGGTTTCCGGGTCAACGGCGAGGACTTCGAGGTCGACGGCGAGTTCAGCATCGCCGGAGTCACCAAGCCGATCACCCTCGAGGTGGAGTTCCTGGGCGTGAATCCGGGCATGGGTCAGGGCCCGGTGGCCGGTTTCGAGGCCAAGACGGTCATCAATCGCCGAGATTGGGGAATCACTATCGATATGCCTCTGGCCGACGGTGGCGCGGTGATCGGCGACAAGATCACCCTCACCCTCGGCATCGAGGTCGTCCAGCAGGGCTGAACCACTTCGCCGCGCGGCGAACCGATCGAAAGCGAGGAAATATGAGCGACCCGACCGTCATCCAGCGGGACGACGCCACCCCGGAACAGTTCGATATCGAGGTGGATGGTGAACGCGCCGGACTGGCCGCTTATGTGGATACCGGTGACCAGCGCATCTTCTACCACACCGAACTCGATGATCGGTTCTCCGGCCGGGGCCTGGGCAGCGTCCTGATCCACGCGGCGCTCACCGAGACCCGGAAACAGGGCAAACGCGTCGTCCCCGTCTGCCCCTTTGTCGCGCACTTCGTGGAGAAGCACCACGACTTCGACGATCTCCTGGATCCGGTGACCCCGGAGGCCAAGGCGGCGGCCACGGCCGACTAGCGCGGCCGCCGCGACAGGTCTCCCGGCTACGCCTCCAGATACACCGGCAGGGCGGCGTGCCCGTTGGAGATGAAGCTGGCCAGGGGTGTCAGCTGGTCCGGCGTGACCGCGAGCCGCATGTCCGGGAAGCGCCGGAACAGCGCGGGCAGCGCGGAATTGGCCTCCAGCCGGGCCAGCGGGGCACCCAGGCAGTGGTGCGCGCCGTACCCGAAGGCCATATGGCTCTTGTCCGCCCGCGCCAGGTCGAGCTGGTCGGCGGTATCCCCGTGCACCTTCGGGTCGCGGCCGGGTCCGGCGTAGCAGGCCAGGATCGGATCGCCCTTGGCGATGCGCACGCCGTCGAGTTCGATGTCGTCCACCGCGTAGCGCAGCGGCACATGCACGACCGCACCCTCCAGCCGCAGCGATTCCTCCACCAGATCCGACCAGGCCGCCCGGCCCGCCATCAGGTCGGCGCGCGCTTCCGGATGGGTGAGGGTGGCGAAAATAGCCTGGTCCAACAGGTTGATGGTGGTCTCGTGCCCGGCGGTGATGACCAGCAGCAGGGTGTCGACGAGTTCCTGCTCCCCCAGCGTCGACCCGTCCTCGTCGCGGGCGGTGATGAGCACACTGGTCATATCGTCGCCCGGCGTCTCGCGCTTGTAGGCGATGAGCTCACCCAGAATCCGATAGAGCTCCAGGTAGTTCGCCTGCGACTCCTCGGGGCCGAGGGTGGTGTCGAAGACGCCGTCGGCGCACTTGCGCAGGCCGGGCACCAATTCGTCGGGCACACCCATGAGTTCGGAGATCACCCGGATCGGCAGCGGGTAGCAGAACGCCTCCCGCAGATCGACCGGCTCCCCGGCCGGAGTGGCGGCGATGGCGTCGAGCAGTTCCGCGGTGATGGCCTCGATGCGCGGTTGCAGGGCCGCGGTGCGGCGCGCGGTGAAGGCGGGCGCGACGAGTCGGCGCAGCCGCCGATGATCGGCCCCGTAGGCGGTGAACATATTGTTGACCGCCACCCACAGGAACAGCGGCCAGTCCTGCGGGATCTCACCGTTGATGAAGGCGGGCCAGTGCTGGCGCGGATCCTTGGAGACGCGCGAATCGGTGAGCAGGCTCTCCAGCAGCGCGGTGTCGGTGACCGACCACGCGGTCACGCCGCCGGGCAGTTCCACCAGGCTCGCCGGTCCGCGCTCGCGTAGTCGATGGATCTCGCCCTGGATGTCGGCGCCCGTGGGATCCAGGACGATGGGGTCGGTGGTCACGCTTTCTCCTTACGGCACGGTCAACGGGGCAGTCGGGGGGAAGACGACCGGCAGCGCGGTGAGGGACCGGTGGAAAGGTCCCGGCCGCCAGGCCAATTCGTCCACGGCGACGCCGAGCCGCAGGTCGGGCAGTGCGTCGAGCAGTTGGTCGATGGCGTCCTCGGCGATCAGGTACGCCGTCGGGCGGGCCGGGCAGGCGTGCGGTCCGACGCCCCAGGACAGATGCGCGCGATTGTGCAGCGTCCGCCCCGCACCGATGTCCGGATCGTTGTTGCAGGCGGCCATGCTGATCACCACCGGCTGATGCGCGGGCAGCCACACCCCGTCGATGAGCATGGGCTGGCGCGGATAGCTCACGCAGTAGTTGGCCATGGGCGGATCGGTGTAGAGCACCCGGTCCAGGGCATCGCGGGTGGTGAGGCTGCCCGCGTGCAGGCCGTCGGCCAGGGTGCTGTCGACGAGCATGTGCCGCAGCGCGTTCACGATGAGGTTCTGGGCCGGTTCGATGCCCGCGCCGTAGAGGGTGACGATCTGGTGGATCATCTCCTCGTCGGACAGTTCGGCCGGATCGGCCGCCAGTCGGGAGACGATGTCGTCGCCGGGCCGGGATCGCTTGCCGAGCACCAGTTCCAGAATGGCCTCGGTGAGGACGCGGTTGCCCTGTTCGGCGTCGACGCCGTCGAAGATGGCGGCCATACCGGCGGCGATGCGCTGGCCGATCTCCGCCGGGCAGCCCAGCAGGGCGTTGACCGCCTCGAAGGCGAGCGGAAACGCGTACTGGGCCATCAGATCCGCGCTTCCGGACGCGCAGAAGGCGTTGATCAGCGGTATCGCGATGCGCTCCACGGTGTCGTGCAGGGCGTAGAGGTCCACGGCGCGGATGGCCGCCACATTGGCCTGCCGGTACCGAATGTGCTCATTGCCCGCGCTGCGCAGGGCGTTCGGCCGCCATTCCAGCATCGGCATGATCGGGCTGTCGGCGGGTGCGGTGCGCTGCCAGTACCGGGGATCGGCGGGAAAGTGCTCGGGGTCGTTGAGGATTCGCACGGCGGTGCGGTATCCGATGACCAGGGTGGCGGGTATGCCCGGAGCGAGGTCGACCGGGGCCATCGGGCCGAAGCGGCGGCGCATCTCGGCGTAGGCGCCGTGCGGGTCGGCCGCGAATTCGGCGGTGTACATGGCGATCCGGGGTCCATCGGAGCCGATGGGCGAGCCGTAGGGCACCGGGGCGGTGATCGGCTCGATGAAATTGCGGGTCACCGCATGGACCCCGCACGGCGGGACAGGTATTCCACCAGCGTGATCAGGGAACGCACACAGGTGCCGCGATCGCGGGCGTCGAGCGCCATCAGCGGGGTGTCGGGGGTGAGGTCGAGTGCGTCACGCACCTCCTCGAGCGGGTACCGGACCGCGCCGTCGAACTCGTTGATGCCGACGGCGTAGGGCACCTCACGCTCCTCCAGCAGCGCCAGCACCTCGTCGGACTGTTCGATCCGCCGGGTGTCGACCAGGACCAGCGCGCCCAGCGCGCCGCGGGCCAGCTCCTCCCACAGCGGGACGAAGCGATGCTGTCCCGGGGTGCCGAACAGGTACAGGGCCAACCGCGGATTCAGGGTGATGCGGCCGAAGTCCATGGCCACGGTGGTGGTCGTTTTACCGGGCAATCCGGCCATATCGTCCACGCCCACACTGGCTTCGGTAATGGTCTCCTCCGTGTGCAGCGGCCGGATCTCGGAAACGCTGGCGACGAAGGTGGTCTTGCCGACGCCGAAATTGCCCGCCACCAACAGCTTCACCGACCGGGTGACGGTATCGGGAACGTGATCGACGACGAGCTCAGGCCGAGAGAGCGCGGAGCCCATTCAGTACCTCCTCCAGCAACGCAGCATCCGGCAGTTCCTCGGCCGGGGTAGGAGTGGTCAGGTGTCCGCTGTCGAGCAGGTCGGCTGCGACGATCTTCACGACGGACGGCGGCAGGTCGAGATATGCCGCGACCTCGGCGAGCGACAGGACACCACGACGGCAGATGCTCAGCACCCGGATCGCGTCGGGAGTGGCCCCGGGGTCGGGTTCCCGCGCCGCGATCACCAGGGTGACCAAGCCCAGATTCCGGGTCGGCCGGCTCCGGCCGCCCGTGCGCACGTACGCCCGGACCAGGTCCGGATCCCGCCGCTGCCCGGTCATTGCAGGTCGCCGCCAACCCTCTGGTTCGACATCGAACCCAGTTCGTGCCCGACGCGGACCGCGAGCGCGTTCATGCGGTGCGCGACCAGGCTGACGTCCACCTCGGTGGTGGTGGCCACCCCTAGCAGCGCACCCACGCCGGCGGCGGTTATGAAGATCATCCCGCCGTCGTACTCGGTCATGTTCTGGCGCACCGAGTTCGAATTGCCGCAGAATTCGCCGAGCGCCTTGCCCAGTGAACGCAGGCCCGACGCCGCGGCGGCGAAGCGCTCGGCGTCGTCCACACCGATACCACCGGTGTGCGCGATCCGGAGCCCGTCGTCGGAGAGTAGGACGGCGAAACGCACGCCTGGAATCTCCAATTCGCTGAGCATCCACGCCAATTTGTTGGCGCGTTCGGTTACGGCGGTGCCGGGTGTTCCCATCGGAAACGTCATCCCTTCGGTGTCAACGTGCGCTGTCAACGCGCGGCGGCGCGGCCGCTCTGCGAACCGCTGTGCCAGGCGGCGGCGATATCGGGTCGAGCAATGGTGCTGGTGTCCTGCTGCGTTTCCGCCTCAGGGCGCGGCTCCCGAGCGGTGCCCACGGCCGCGAGCGCGGGCGACCGGCGACGGCGTTTGGGCAGACCACCTTCGGTGATATCGCGCACCGATGCGGGCTCCTCGGTCGGCGCCGGGGCCGGCGCGGGGTCGGGTGCGGGGGCGTCGACCTGCGGCACCGGCACCACCTCGGTGGCCGGGCCGTCGACTCCGGCGCGGCGGGGAACGAACAGCGCCTCGGGCACGAACACCATCGCCCTGGTGCCGCCGTAGGCGTTGGGGCCGTCCACGTAGACGGTGAAGCCGTAGCGGCGGGCCAGCGCGGAGACGCTGGGGAAGCCGACGCGGGGGGTGGGTCCGAGCTGGTGGATGTCGACCGAGCGCTCACCCGCGAGCACCTGGCGGGCCTCCTCCATCTGCTCGTTGTTCATGCGCACGCCGGCGTCGTCGATGATGATGGTGACGCCGTGGTGCCCCTCCTGGAATCCGACGTCCACGTACGAGGTGGGCGGCGAATAGCGCAGGGCGTTGTCCAGCAGCGTCGCGATGGTGTGCACCAGCGGTTCCACGGCGCGGCTGATGACCACCCGGTCGAGCTGGTTGAACCGCACCCGGGTGAAGTCGCGCACGCGGCCGATCGCGCCGCCGACGATGTCGGTGAGCGGCTGCTGCGGCCAGCGGCGGCCCGGCAGGCCACCGGAGACGATCACGTACGACTGGGCCTGGCGCAGCATCTGCTGCACGCTGTGGTCGATCCGGGTGAGGGTTTCGTAGACCTCGTCGCCGCGATGTTCACGCAGCGCGTTGCTCACCACCTGACCCACGTCCACGCCGAGGCTCACCACGGAGGTGCCGAAGGAGCGCACCGCCGCGCCGGTGGCCGTACGCGCACCGGATTCCAGTTCGGCGCGCACCGATGCCTCGGCACGGGCGACGGCTTGGCGCGCTTCCTCTTCGAATTCGAGTCGGCTCTGCTCCCAGGCTTCGGTGCGCATCCGAAGCTCGTGCTCCAGCGCCCGGGCGCGCGTGCGCTCCCGTACCGCATAGGCACCGAGCGCTCCGAGGAGCAACAGAGCGACGACCCAGGAAATCACCATGGCGATGGATAGATTCACAGCGTTCGGTCTCGCCCTTCCTCGCAGCTCATGTCGAGTGTTCGGAGATCGCGCGCGCGGCAGCGGCTTTCATTGCGCACGGACTGCGATCCCGACGACTCGAACACAGTAGCAGCATCACAGCGAATCCTCGACCGACTCTGCAAGATCGGAAAACCGTGCACTGCACGGTATTACGCGAGGTGTCAGTTCGCGGTGGCGGCGGCGCGGGTGTACTGGGCGACCAGGGCGGTCAACTGCTTCCCGGTGCGCTCCAACGGTTCGGTGGACCGCTGTGCCAATGACATGACAATCGCGCCCTCTACTGCGGCGATGATGGTGGTCGCCAGCGTGCGCGCGGTCTCGGGGTCGACCTGCTCGGCCCGCAGGCGCTCGGTGAGGATGTCCTCCCATTCGGCGAAGACGTCCCCCGCGGCGTCGGCGGCGGCCGCCGATTCCGCGCGCCCCAGCGCGGCGGCCACGATCGGGCAGCCCGCGGAGAAATCGCTGGCTATGAGGGCTTCACGCCAGATCCCCGGCACGGCGGCGATACCGGAGACCACATCGGCGCCGGCCGCGAAAGTTCGGATAAGGGCACTTGACGCCGCACCGGCCGCCCGGGTGGCCTCGGCGACCAGTTCGGCCTTGCCGCCCGGGAAGTTCAGATAGATCGAGCGACGCGAGATGCCGCTGTGCTCGAGCAGTTGCGCCACACCGGTGCCCGCGATGCCGTAGCGGCGCATGAGGTCGATCGCACTGTCGACCAGTTTGTCCCTGGCTCCCATCCGCGCACCCCTTTCCGCGTCGGCCCGCGATGATCAGTCTACGGCTTGTCCTAGACCGGTTGGTGTACTACCGTCCGAGTATACCGATTGGTCTACCAACCCGGGCAACCACTCCACACGAACGGGGGCCAACGATGCCGACCCTGCACGATCCACTACCGCTCGCCTGCGGCCGGACCCTGCCCAACCGGATCATGAAGTCCGCCCTCAGCGAGGGCCTGGGCAACGCCGACCTCGCACCCGACGAACGCCTGGAACGGCTGTACCGCCGCTGGGGCGCGGGCGGCTACGGACTGCTCGTCACCGGCAATGTCATGGTGGACGGCCGCCACCTCGGCGAACCGGGCAATGTGGCCATGGAGGACGAGCGCCACCTCGGAGCGCTGACCCGCTGGGCCAAGGCGGGCAAGGACGGCGGCACGCCGGTGTGGGTCCAGCTGAACCACCCGGGTCGGCAGGCCAACCCGCTCGTCACCCGGCACCGCCCGGTCGCCCCGTCGGCCGTCGCGCTGACCATTCCGGGCCTGCCCGCCCCGCGCGAACTCACCGAGGACGAGATCCTGGACATCGTCGGCCGCTTCGGCACCGCCGCCCGGGTGGCGGAGGCGGCCGGATTCGACGGCGTGCAGATCCACGGGGCACACGGCTACCTGGTGTCGCAGTTCCTGTCGCCGCTGTCGAATCGCCGCACCGACGCCTGGGGCGGTGATCCCGAGCGGCGGGCGCGATTCGTGCTCGAGGTGGTGAAATCCATTCGGGCTCAGGTGAGCCCCGGTTTCGCCCTCGGAATCAAGTTGAACTCGGCCGACTTCCAGCGCGGCGGCTTCACCGAAGCGGAATCGCGCGACGTGGTGGCCCGGCTGGCGGCCGAAGCCGTCGACCTCATCGAGATCAGCGGCGGCAGTTACGAATCCCCCGCCATGATGGGCCGGCCGCGCACGGTCGCGGCGAGCACCCGCGCCCGGGAGGCGTACTTCCTGGACTACGCCGACACCGTGCGCCGCGTGGCCGGGACCACGCCGATCGCGGTGACCGGCGGGTTCCGCTCCGCCGCGGCCATGGCCGAGGCGGTCGCCTCCGGGCGCTGCGATGTGGTCGGGCTGGGCCGCCCGACCGCCGTGTTCCCCACCGCCGCGGCCGATCTGCTCACCGGGCGCACCGAGGTGCTGCGCCCGCCGCACGTCACCCTGGGCCTGCCGCCGCGGTTGGCGGCCAACGGCAATCTGAAAGCGTTCGACGGCGCGCTGGATCTGCAGTGGCACACCGACCAGCTGCACCGCATGGGCTCCGGGGCGGATCCGGATCCGGCCCGCTCCCCCTGGCTCACGGCCGTGAACATGGTGCGCCACCACGGTATCGACGCCTTCCGCAGCAAGCGCTCCCCCGCCTCGCGCTCCGCCGACGACCGGGCGGCCCGCAAGTTCCGGCGGGAACGCGCGCTCGGCCGCTACCTCATGAATCCGACGGTGCGGGCGCTGGATCGGGTGGGCGTGCGCACCACGCTGGCCACCGAGATCGAGACCATCGGCCGCAAATCCGGTGCCCCGCGCCGGGTTCCGGTCTCGGTGCTGTTCGACGACGAGGGCGCGTGGATGATCTGCCAGCACGGCATGCGCTCGGGGTGGGGTCGCAATATCGCCGAGAATCCGACCATCCGGGTGCGCCAGGGCGATCGGTGGCGCACCGGCACCGCCACCCTGCTGCCGGAGGACGACGTGGTGGCGCGAGCGCGTACCTTCGCACCGCATCCGCTGCTGGCGCCACTGGCCCGAACCATGTTCGCCGCGCTGGAGACGACTCCCGTCACCGTGCGCGTCACCTTCACCGATCAGGATTCTCCCGTCCGATCCTGAAACCCGATGAATACCCGACGGCGGTCGTTCGAATCCAGTGCTCGAACGACCGCCGTCGGCCCTGCCCGGGGGCTCACAGATCCGGACGGACCAGGATCTGGATGTGGTCGTCGGGGCGGCGCAGCGCCTCGATCGCTCCCGCGACGCCGTCGAAACCGACCTCGTCGGTGATGAGCGAGGCCGCGTCGACGGTGCCCTCGGCGATGCGGCGCAGGGTGCGCGCGTACTCCTCGTGCGGGTACACCATGCACATCTGCACCGAGATGTCCTTGTAGATGCCCACGATGGGCCGGATCACGTCATCGGTCATGACCGCGCCCACCTGGAGAATCCGGGTTTCGCGCGGACACCGGTACAGCAGGTCGTTGAGCAGTCCGGGCACCGCGGCGCACACCCAGACGTGCAACTGCTGCCCGGGCGCGGCCAGCTCCCGCCAGACGTCCACGGGGTCCTCGGCGGCCGGATCGATCACCCGGTGCGCCCCCAACCGGAGCGACGCCGCCCGGCGCAGCGGGGACGGATCCGAGGCGACGATCGGTGCCGCGCCACGCTCCGCGAGCGCCGCCACCGCACCCAGACCCACGGGCCCGCAGCCGATCACGACGCCGGTGCCCTCCGGACCGATACCCGTGCGGGCGACATTGCCGAAGCCGACGGCCAGCGGTTCGGTCAGGGCGGCCACCCGCGGCAGCACATGGTCGGGAATGGGCTCCAGCGCCATGGCCTGCAACACCATGCGCTCCCCGTAGCCGCCCGGGAAGTCGTTGGAGTACCCGACGCCGTGGATGCCGCCCGCCGCGTCCAGCGCCCACGGCAGCGCGACCACGGCCTGCCCCTCGGTGTAGGGCGTATCCGGTCCGGCCCCGATCACCCGGGCCGCCAGTTCATGGCCCATGACCAGGTCGCGGTGCGGGTCGAACAGGAAGGTGGGCACGCCGCTGTCGCGGGACGCCTGCAGGAATGCGTCGGTGTGGTCGAGGGCCTGTTTGTCGGAACCGCAGATCCCGCAGGCGATCGTCTCCACCAGCACCTGACCGGGTCCGGGCACCGGTTCGGGCACCTCGTCGACCACGAGCCGCCGATCACGCATGACTACCGCGCGCATCTCACTGTCCTTCCCGACGGGGCCGGAGCGCGGCGGCCAGCGCCTGTCCGTGCCGTTCGAAGGCGGCCTCCACTCCGGCCCGCATACCGGACATGAGTCGCTCACTATTGGCGTTGGCCCAGTCCAGCGAGGCCACCCGATTGCGGTTCGCGCGGGTGAAGTGCGGAATGACGTGTTCGGCGAACAGCCGCGCCGAACGTCGGGTGGCGTCCCGGTCGGCCACGTCGAGCGCCAGCACCAGGAAGGTGCCGAATCCGCCGGACTGCTCGGCCAGATCGGTGATGGCGGCGATGGCGTCATCCGGGGTGCCGATGGTGGCCCGGCCGAAGGCGGGGAATCCGGGGCCGACCCACTGTGCCACCGCCTCGGCGGCGGTATCGCCCCAGGGCACGTCCATGCCGCTGAGCTTGCGGATGTAGTCCACCAGATGCCCGATGCCCCATTCGACTTCGCGCCGCGCCTGGTCGCGGGTCTCGGCCAGGTGCATGGGTGCGACCAGCCGCCAGTCGGCGCGGCGCACGGTGTGGCCGTGCTCGGCCATGGTCTGCTCGTAGACCCGGAAGTTGGGCAGCAGCGCCTCGTAGCCGCTGGGATCGGAGGCCGCGAGGGAGAGCAGCCCGGCGCCGTGGCGTCCGGCCAGCACCGCACCGGACGGCGAGATCGTGGACGCCACCGCCATTTCCAGGCCGTGCTGCTGATAGGGCAGCAGTTGCAGGCGGGCCTCGTCGAGCTCGAACCAGTTCGTCTTGGCCGTGACCACCTCACCGCGGAACAGCCGGACGAGTACGTCCATCGACTCGTGCATCATGTCGCGCTGGCGGGGCTGGGGTATGCCCATCATGGCCGCGTCGGAGGCCAGCTGCCCCGGACCGATGCCCATCATGAGCCGCCCCTTGGTGAGATGGTCGACCAGGCACAACCGATCGGCCAGCATCATCGGCTGGTGATAGGGCAGTGAGTTCACGCCGGTGCCGAGCCGGATGTGGGTGGTGCGCTGCGCGGCGGCGGCCAGGAACACCTCGGGCGCTGCGATGATCTCCATTCCGGCCGAATGGTGTTCGCCCACCCAGGCTTCGGCGAAACCGAGCCGGTCGGCCAGCTCCACCAGTTCCAGGTCGCGCTGCAGTTGCAGGGTCGGATTGCCGTTCAGCGGGTGGTACGGCGCGATGAAGAAGCCGAACCGGGTGGGTCCGGACGCGGTGGGCTGATGCACGTGTCGACGCTCCTTTGCGGGTATGCAGTTGTGGGTCCGACGTTGTGGGTCCGACGGGGTGGGGCCGGGTCAGCCTCGGGCCCATTCGTGACCCCAGTAGCTGTCGGCGGTCATCTCCTCGGCGACGTAGTCGTCGCCGACAAGCATTCCCGCGCAGCCGAATTCGAGATCCCAGCCGCCCGGCGTGCGGACGTAGAAGGAGATCATCTTGTCGTTGGTGTGGCGGCCCAGGGTGGAGGAGAGGTGGTAGCCCGCCGTGGTGACGCGGTCCAGGGCGCGGCCGACGTCGTCGAGCGTGTCCACCTCGACCATCACGTGCACGATGCCCGGTCCGTCGGGACGGCTGCCCGGGATGAGGGCCAGGCTGTGGTGGCGGGCGTTGACGCCCAGGAACCGGATCCAGATCGGCTGCTGCGGCGGACCCACCCGGAAGGAGCCGCGCGCGGTGAAATCCAGTACCTCGGTGTAGAACCGGCGCGCGGCCTCGATATCGCGCACCGGCAGCACCACATGCCCGAGTCCCAGCTCGCCGGTGACGAAGCGGGCGCCGTGCCGGGTGAGCACCGGGCTGTGGTCGAGCAGCGGACCGTGGAACACCTCGATGGTGAAGCCCGACGGATCGGTGAACGCGATGGCCTCCTCCACGTGCCGGGCCGCGGCCTCGGCCGGTGACAGCGCGGTGACCGCGACGCCCGCCTGCTCCAGGGTTTCCCGCACCAGGGTCAGCGACCGGCCGTCGGCCACCTGCCAGCCCACGGCGATCACCTCGTCGCGGTCGCCGGGCACCAGTTCGAAGCGGTAGGTGTGCTCATCGGTGCGCAGGTAGACCGAATCCGGATTCGGCCCCGACCCCTCCGCGAAACCGATGGTGTCGAAGGCGAATTCACGCCAGGCCCGCACGTCGGCGATACGCGCCCGCACATAGCCGAGGGAGCTGAGGACAGCCATGGGAACTCCTCTGGGTTCGGAGGGAATCGGTTCGGGGGAATCAGGAATAGGTGACCGAGACGTCGTCGGTCTCCGGGACGGCCTGACAGGCGAGCACATAGCCCTCGGCCAGGTCCTCGTCCGTGAGCACCTCGTTGCGGCGCATGGCGACCGCACCCGAGACCACCCGACACACGCAGGCGCTGCACGCCCCCTCCCGGCAGGAGTAGGGCGCTTCGATGCCCTGCGCCAGCAGGGCGTCCAGCAGGGTCCGGCGGCGCGGCCAGTGCACCTCGTGCTGCTCGCCGTCGAGCTCCACGTGTGCCGTCGCCGGCGCGCCGGAGTCGGGTCCGTCGTCGAGCGCGGTGTCGGTACCGGTGTCCTCGAAGGGGTTTCCGGTGAGCGAGACGAACTTCTCCAGGTGCACCCGCTCGCGGTCCGCGCCGAGTTGCGTCATGGCCGACGTGACCGCGTCCATGAACGGGCCCGGGCCGCAGACGAAAACCTCCCGCCCCGCCCAGGGGCGCGCCACCGCCGCCAGCTGCGCCACGGTCGGCAGGCCCTGCACGCTCTCCAGCCACTGCCAGACCAGCAACCGCTCCGGATGCGCCGCGGCGAGTGCGGCGAGTTCGCCCGCGAAGATCACCGATTCGGCGTCGCGATTGGCGTAGAACAGCGTGATGTGGCCGGTGCCCTCGGCGAGTGCGGCCTTGAGTATCGACAGGACGGGGGTGATACCGCTGCCCGCGCCGAACAGCAGCAGGTCGGTGTCCAGCGAGGCGGGGGTGAACAGGCCCGCCGGGGGCAGCGCCTCCAGGGTGGTGCCCGCGACGGCGTTGTCGCACAACCAGTTCGAGCCGTAGCCGCCGGGGGTGCGTTTCACGGTGACCTTGAGCGGGCCACCCTCGTGCGGTGCGCTCGACAGCGAATAGCAGCGGCTCACCGAACCGGTCAGCGCACTGGGGATGCGCAGGGTCAGGAACTGGCCGGGCCGGTAGCCGAAGCGCGCGGCGTGCGCCGGTTCGGGCGCGAGTTCCAGCGACACCGCGTCGTGGGTTTCCCGCACCACGCGCACCACCCGCACGCTGGCGACAGCACCGCCGTGTCTGGCGCTGTCCGGTTCCAGCTCTGTCACCGTCATCCATTCCTCCAGTACTCTTCACGCGCACCGCACCGCGGCGGCCGCCGTCGTCGTCGCGGGTGACCGGTTCGGCGCGACACTCAGCGCAGCGTCCGGCCGCGGGTGCGCACGTCCGCGTCGCGCGTGCTCACGCCCAATTCCCCAGCCGCCACCGCGATTTCGATGCTGTCCCGCAGCGCCGGGCAGGTATGCGAGCGCAGTCCGTCACGGGCCAGACCGGTACACGCGGCCACGGCCGCACTGTTCCACTGCACGCTGGTGTGCTGCGGGCTGAACTTCTCCACCGAGACGCACGTCCCGCAGGACCGGCACGAAACCTGTTCCATGGCAGTGGCTCTCAGAACGGCGCGGTCGCGCCCTCGGCGAGATTCGCGGCGACCTCCGCCTCCCACGCGGTGACCGCGCGGGTGGTGTCCACCTCGAATTCGAAGCGGGTGGTCATCTCCTCGGTGACGTCCGCGACGTCGGTGTAGAACTGCTCGTACCAGCGGCGCAGCTGGTACACCGGGCCGTCCTCCTCGCACAGCAGCGGATTGTTGATGCGACTCTTGCGCTTCCAGATGGCGGCGTCCTGTTCGAAACCCTTGCCCAGACCGCCCGCGAACTTGTTCGCGATCTCGAGGGCCCTGTCCTCGTCCATGCCCTCGGGCTTCTTGACGATGGCCCCGTACTGGAGCACGAACCGGTTCTCCGAGACCGGGTAGTGGCAGTTGATCAGGTAGCCCTCGACGGTCAGCCCGGCGCTCTCGCTGCGCAGGTAGTCGATCATGTAGGAGGGGCCGTAGTAGGACGCCTCGGAATGCAGGACGTTCTTGCCGCCCAGGGCTTTCGCGGTCTCGCCCATCATGTCCTCGCGCGAGATGGAGGTCATGTACTGGCTGGCGACGTGGCCCTCGAAGACGTTCTTGAAGAAGGTCGGGAAGCCGTAGTGCACGTAGAAGAAGTGCGCCATATCGACCACGTTGTCGATCACCTCGCGGGCATTGGCGTCGACGACCATGCTGTTCCAGGTCCAGTCGGTCCAGCCGTCGTCGAACGCGCCGTCGATGCGTGGAATGGCCAGTTCGGCGGGCGGCTGCCGGTGTTCCGGGTCGTTCCACACGAAGAGCTGCTTGTTCTGCTCCATGGTCGGCCATGCCCTGGTGCGGGCCAGCGGCGGCACCCGGCGCGCATAGGGAATGCCGGTGCATTTGCCCTTGCCGTTCCAGCGCCAGTCGTGGAAGGGGCAGGCCAGGGAATCGCCCTTGACGGTGCCGTCGGCCAGGTTGCCGCCCATGTGCGGGCAGTAGGCGTTGAGCACGTTGAGCGCACCGTCGGCACTGGCGAACACCACCAGCTCGGTGCCGAAAGCCGTGATGCTGTGCGGCTTTCCGTCGCGGAAGGAGTCCGCCAGACCCAGGCAGTGCCAGCCGCGGGCGAACCGCGTGGGCGGTGCGCCCGCGTCGATCACGCGCACGTCACTGTCCGTGGTGGTCATGTGAGGTCCTTTCGAGAATCCGTTGATTCGAGGTTGCGGCCGCGGTGCTGGGCGTCGCAGGCGAAGTCCCACTGGCCGGGAGGTGGCTACCGGTAATCGAGACGCCGGACTACCGCTGGGCGAGACGCTCGAAGGCCGCCCGGTAGAACACCAGCGGCGACGCGTCGGAATGTTCGGTCAGGCCGGTGACGCGGGCGATGACAACGGTGTGGTCACCGCCGTCGACCTCGTCGTGGAGTTCGCAGTCGATGCTGGCCAGCGCGCCTCCCAGCCGGGGTGCGCCATTGGCCGAGGGCGTCCAGTCCACGCCCGCGAACTTGTCCGGCCCCCGGCCGCCCAGCCGTCGGCAGAGCTCGTCCTGATGGTCGGCCAGGATGTTCACACAGCAGCGGCCCACCCGCCGGATGCGCGGCCACGTGGTGGAGGTGCGCGCCGGAAAGAAGCTCACCAGCGGCGGGTCCAGGGACAGGGCGGCAAAGGATTGGCAGGCGAAGCCGACGGGATGCCCGTCGTCCAGCGCGGTGATCACGGTGACGCCGGAGCAGAACCGCCCCAGCACGGCCTTGAACGCCGCCGCGTCGATCGCCGGAACCTCGTCGAGAGCCGGTTCCACGGCAACTCCTTATTTCGATCCGAAATATCGCTGGCAGTCATAACAGCAGGTCGGGCCGAGGAAGCGTCAATATCGGGGTTCGGTCACCGGGACACGGATCCGTGGAACATACGTAGTTCTCCCGATTCCTCCGTATGTGCCGCAGGGCACTGTGATGGGTAGCACAACGTCCGAAACAGGTACATGCCTAATCGGCATAGTCCTAGACTGGACACGAACCAACGGAGGTACTCATGTCCGTCGCCCTGCTCTCTTCGGCGGAGAACCGAACCCCCATGCGCGGCAGAGACTCTCACACCAAAGACGCCCGCAACACCGCCGCGGAGGTCCCGGTGTCGATGATCGAGCGCATGACGCTCATCCTGGACGCGTTCGATGCCTCCACTCCGACGCTCACCCTGCTCGGCCTGGTCGAGCGCACCGGACTGCCGCGTTCGACGGTCCATCGCATTCTGGACCAAATGATCAAACTTCGCTGGCTGGCACACACATCCGGCGGATATCGGCTGGGTATGCGCGCCCTCGAACTGGGCGGACTCACCGCCGACCACAACGAGATCCGCGACGCCGTGAGCCCGCTGCTGCACGAACTGTCCCAGCGCACCGGCATGGTCGGCCATCTCGCCGTGCTCGACGGGCGCGATGTGGTGTACCTGGACAAGGCCGGTGGCCGTTTCGCCGCCAGCCTGCCCACCCGACTCGGCGGCCGGATGCCCGCGCACGCAACAGGACTCGGCAAGGCCATGCTGGCCTGTCTGGAACCGAATATCGCCGAGGCCGCGGTGCGCGCCCGGCTGCCCCGGCTGACCCCGCGCACCATCTGCGACGCCGAGGCGCTCAGCCGCGAGCTCCAGCAGATCCGCCTGCGCCAGGGGGTGGCCATCGACCGCGAGGAGGCGGTGGTCGGAATCGCCTGCGTGGCAGCGCCGCTGCGGGGACGCGGCACCGCGCCCGCGGCCATCTCGCTGTCGGGGCGCGCCGACGCCATGAGCTTCGACCGGCTGGCCCGGGTGGTGCTCGAGGTGGCGCACGAGGCCGGCCGCACCCTGTTCCCGCGCCGTGCCCACTGGCGCTGAGCCGGGACGGGCGGGGGTAGATTGCAGTGATGACCGAAGGCGCAGCAGCGCGGTCCGGGCATTCCGACGGGCAGCGCCCGGACCTTCCGACGACGGCGTGGGCCGTGCTCGGAATGCTCTCGCACGCCGATGAACTGTCCGGTTACGACCTGAAGAAATGGGCCGACTGGAGCCTCCAGTTCTTCTACTGGAGTCCGTCGTTCAGTCAGATCTACGCCGAACTCAAACGGCTGGAGAAGTACGGCTACGCGACCTCGCGCACCGTGGTGTCCGAGGACGGCATGCGTGGAAAACGCATGTACGCCATTACCGAATCGGGTCGCGAGGCCGCCGCGCACTGGGTGAACCACTCCCCCGTCGAGGCGCCGGTGCTGAAACACAGCGTGATGCTGCGGGCCTGGCTCGGTCATCTGGCCGAACCGGAGCGAATGCGCGAAATACTGGGCCAGCACATCGATTACGCCGAAACCATGCGACGGCGCGCCCAGGCCGACGCCGACGGCGCGGACGCCAATCCGGAATGGGCCTATCCGAGCGCGGTACTGCGCTGGTGTGTACGCCATTACGAGGCGGAGCGGGAATTCGCCCGAGATCTCCTGGACGACCTGGACAAATTGGCGAAAAAGCGTAACCGGCGCAATGCCGCCGGGAACCGGAATTCCGATAGTTCCCACTGACCGAACTCGGTTGTTCTCGGCGATCTCCGGGTGTGACACGGTTCACGCCATCGTGTTACCTACCCACCTGGAGGACGAATATGTCCACCTCCGTCGAAACCACGACGCCGTCGGGCGTCGGCGATGAGGACACCGGCCGTCTCGACGGCGCGTCGAAGCTGAGGATCTTCGGCGTCCTCGCGGTGATCGTGCTGTTCACCGAGGTCGCACCCATGCAGTACGTCATGGTGTCGGCGGCGCTGCGCCAGATCGCGCCCAGCTTCCCGACCGTGGGCGCCAATCTGAACTGGGCCATCATCATCTTCGGCGTCATCGGCGCCGCCACCTCACCGCTCATCGGCAAGCTGAGCGATATCTGGGGCAAGAAGAAGATGTTCCTCACCTGCGGCGTGCTGTTCATGATCGGCTGCGTCATCTGCGCGGTCACCAGCAACTGGCTGCTGTTCCTGTTCGGCCGGGGACTCCAGGCGACGGCCATCGCCACCGCGGTGATCTCCTACGGACTCATTCGAGATCTCATGCCGCGCAGGCTGGTTCCGGTCGGCATCGGCATCGCCGCCACCGGACTGGGCGTCTCGGCGCTGGCCGGTCCGCTCATCGGCGGCTGGATCGTGGAGCACAACAGCTGGCGCGCCATCTTCTGGTTCCTGTTCATCTTCACCGCCGTGATGATTCCGCTGGTGATCCTGGTGGTGCCGGAATCGAAACTGCGGGTGCCGCAGCGGCTCGACGTCGTCGGTGCGGCCCTGCTGGGCGCGGGCGCGGTGCTGACCCTGATCTACCTGGACAACGGTCAGGCGT
Organism: Nocardia otitidiscaviarum NBRC 14405; assembly: GCF_000308635.1. GTDB lineage: Bacteria > Actinomycetota > Actinomycetes > Mycobacteriales > Mycobacteriaceae > Nocardia > Nocardia otitidiscaviarum. Next base: position 46,999 of record NZ_BAGD01000048.1, read on the forward strand.
GGGGATGGACCGAGCCGACCTCGCTGGCGTACCTGATCGGCGGCCTGGTGCTGCTGGCGCTGTTCCCGGTGGTGGAGCTGCGGGTGAAACAGCCGATCATGGATATGAAGCTGCTGTTCACGCCGCGGGTGAGCGTGGTGCTGTTCATCGCCCTGCTGGCCTCGTTCATGATCGGGTACCAGTCCTACGCCATCGGCTACATGACCCAGTCGCCGCCCGAGTCCGCGGTGGCCGGCGAGGTCACCGCCGCCACCTGGGAGCAGGTGAAAGCCGGTGCGATGCAGCAGGCGCAGGCCGCCGCCGAGGAGCAGGCCCGCGCACAGCTGCCGCCCGGGGTGGAGCTGCCGCCGGGCGCGGTCCAGGTGCCCGAGGAGCCGGTGCTCGCGCAGCTGCCGCCGGATATGGTGCGGGTGCAGATGAATCCGGGGTATTCCTACGGCGAGGGCTTCAGTCTGCTGGAGTTCGCCACCCACCTCGCGTTGGCGCAGGCGGTGATCTCCATGATCTTCGGCTTCGTGGCCGGGCTGTGGATTCGCCGATCCGGTGCGCGCATACCGCTGATCGTGGCGCTGTGCATCTTCGTCGGCGCGGCCGTCGCCTATGCCGCGCTCGGGCACGGCTGGGTGACCCTCGCCCTGATCAGCGCGGTCTTCGGAATCGCGTTCGGCATCTACTACGCGGCCACCCCCAATCTCATCGTGGAGGCGGTGCCCGCCCAGCAGCAGGGCGTCAGCGCGGGCATGCTCGGCGTCATGCAGGCCATGGGCGTGGCCATCGGACTCGCGGTGGCGACCGCCTTCCTGCACGCCAATCCGGTCGCCGCGGATGTGACGGTGACCGGGCAGCCGACGGTCACCAGTGAGATCCCGCTGCTGTTCTCCGATCGCGGGTACGAGATCACCTTCTGGGTGATCGCCGCGACCTCGCTCATCGCGCTGCTCGGCGCGATCTGGATGAAGCACGGCCGCACCCCGGCCACCGGCGGCACCGCCTACTGAGCGGACCGAGCCCGACCGCATGCGGCCCGGAGGCGATGTGCCTCCGGGCCGTGTCCGGTGATCGAGACGCGACCTCGCTCTTCTCCACCCGACATATTTCGATGTGAAATACCGGAGGAGGTGGTCGACGATGACCGGTCAACTCGACCCGATCGCGAACGCGGTGGCGGCGCTCGCACGCGGCGACATGGTGCTCGTGGTGGACGACGAGAACCGCGAGAGCGAGGGCGATCTCGTGCTCGCCGCCGAGCACGCGACGGCCGAACGCATCGCGTTCCTGGTGCGGCACACCAGCGGTCTGCTGTGTGTCCCCATGCCGGGAGCCGATCTCGACCGACTTCGGCTGCCGCCCATGACCGCGGTGAACCAGGACCCCAGGGGAACCGCCTACGCGGTGGCGGTGGACGCCGCGTCGGGGGTGAGCACCGGGATCTCCGCCGCCGACCGGGCGCACACCATGCGACTGCTGGCCGATCCGCACACGACTCCGGAGCATTTGACCCGCCCCGGGCACGTGCTGCCGCTGCGCGCGAATCCCCGTGGCGTACTGGGCCGTCCGGGCCATGCCGAAGCCGCCGTCGACCTGCTGCGACTGGCCGGAATGCGGCCCGCCGGGGTGATCGCGGAGGTGGTCACCGACGACGGTTCCGTGGCGAGGCTGCCCGAGCTGCTCGCCCTGGCGCGCGCCCACGACCTGCCCGTCATCTCCATCGCCGATCTCATCGCCTATCGAAAGCGGCTGGAGCCCGGTGTATCTCGGGTGGCCGAGACGCGCCTGCCCACTCCGGCGGGTGAGTTCCGGGTCATCGGCTACGCCGACGAGTATTCCGGCGCCGAGCATCTGACGCTGGTGTACGGGGATCCGGCCGGCACGGACACCCTCGTCCGCGTGCATTCGGAATGCCTCACCGGTGACGCCTTCGGTTCCCTGCGCTGCGATTGCGGCGCACAGCTCGACGCCGCCCTGCGGGCCGTCGCCCACGCGGGCCGCGGGGTGGTGGTGTACCTGCGCGGCCAGGAGGGCCGGGGTATCGGCCTGCTGAACAAGCTGCGCGCCTACGAATTACAGGACGACGGCGCCGACACCGTGGACGCCAATCTCGCCCTCGGCCTACCCGTCGACGACCGCGATTACGCTGCCGCCGCCCGCATCCTCGCCGACCTCGGGGTGCGTTCCGCACGGCTGCTCAGCAACAACCCCGCCAAACAGTCCGGGCTCGAGGCGCACGGCATCGCGGTCACCGACCGCATCCCCCTGCAAACCCGCCCGACCGAACACAATGTGCGCTACCTGCGCACCAAGCGCGACCGCATGCGACATCAACTCACCGACGTGGACCCGGCCGTCGGCTACCCCTGATCCGCGGCCGCCTGGGTGACGTCGAGATCGCGGTTCGCGCGCTGTGGTGCGGCAGCCGCTTTCGATGCTTTCAGCAGGTTCTCCAGACGCGCCGCCATGGCCGCGCCCGCGGCGTGCAGGGGTTCGGACGAGCGGAGGGTGCGGCTCAGGATGAACGCGCCCTCGAGTGCGGACAGAATGGCGAGGATGGTCTCGCGGGCGTCGGTCGGAGCGAGGCCGCGACGCACGAAATAGCTAGTGCCCCGGTCGATCCAGTCGGTGATGACCTCGGCGGCGACCGCGCGCAGATCGGGTTCGCTGTCCGCGATCTCGCCCGCGACCGTGCCGACCGGGCACATGTTCATCCAACCGCTCTGCTCGATGGTGTCGGCGGCAGCGGCGAACGCGGCGGGGACGGCCGCGCGCAGATCGTCGTGCGGGTCCATGAGCAAGGGCAGCAGCTGGATGTAGGCCGCGCCGGAGGTGCGCAGCGCCTCGGCGGCGATCTGCGGCTTGCCGCCCGGGAAGTGGTGGTAGAGCGAGCCCATGGGCGCGCCCGAGGCGGTGGTGATCTGTTTGACCGTGACCGCGCTGTAGCCGTGCACCCGCATGAGCTCGGCGACCGCCGTGACGAGGCGAGTCCTGGTACCGGTTGACATCTTCTCGCTCACCCCACCAGACTAGAGCAAACGCACTAGAGCGTCTGCTCTACCGGAGGTGAGAGATGCCCACTGTCGATATCGCCGCAGGTCGGATCCACTATGCCGAGCGCGGCGAGGGGCCGCCCGTGGTGCTGCTGCACGGCCTGCTCATGAACCACACCGTCTGGGACCCGGTGCTCGACCGGCTGCCCGAGGGGTTCCGGTACGTGCTGCCGGATCTGCCGCTGGGTGCGCATCCCGAGCCGATGCGCCCCGGCGCGGACCTGAGTTTGCGCGGGCAGAACCGGATCATCGCCGACTTCCTCGCCGCCCTGGATCTACGCGCGGCGACCCTCGTGCACAACGATTGGGGCGGTGGGCTCTTCCTCACCGCGTACGGTCTGGACGAGCGGGTCGGGCGGCTGATCATCACCCCCTGCGAGGCATTCGACAACTTCCCGCCCGGATTGCCGGGCAAGACCGCCGTCCTCGCGTCCTACGCACCGGGCGGCGTCCGGCTGGCTCTGCGACAGCTGCGGATAGCGTGGCTGCGCCGGTCCCCACTCATGTTCGGCTGGATGGCACGCGAGCCGCTGCCGGACGAGATGGTGCGCGGCTGGACCGAATCCGGGCTGCGGGACCGGCGCATTCGCCGGGATCTGCTGTCCTACACCCGATCCGGCTTCCGCAAGGCCGATCTCATCGCGAATACCGAGGCGCTGCGGAACTTCTCGGGCGATGCCCTGGTGCTGTGGTCCGCGGCGGGCAGGGTGATGCCGCGCGAGCACGGCCGCCGCCTGGCCGAGTTGCTCCCGCACGGGCGGCTGGTCGAGATCGAGGACGCCTACGTGCTGTCCATGCTCGACCGCCCCGACGCGGTCGCCGCCGCCATGACATCCTTCCTGACAGGAGCCGCCGCGCACTGACCCCGCCGCCCCGGCACGATTCCGCCACGCGGCCCTGTCCGATTATTCCGGCTTTTATTCGCGTGTGCTGGCCGAGACAGTGCGCGATACCTTAGGTTGATCCCATGGCGCGGCGTGTCATCGGAAACCTCGCTGAAGAGGTCACAAGTTTCGTCGGCCGCCGCGACGAGCTGGCTACCGCGAAGCGCTTGCTGCCCTCCACCCGGGTGCTGACCCTGCTGGGACCGGGCGGAATGGGGAAGACCCGGCTGTCCAGACAGGTCGGGAAGCTGGTGGCCCGAGCGTTCCCGGACGGCGTCTGGCTGGTGGAGCTGGCCGACGTGCAGGACCCGAACCTGGTGACGCTCAGCGTGGCCGAGACACTGGAGCTGCGCGACGAGACCACGGCCCCGCTGCCGCGGCTCACCGAATTCCTGGCCGACAAACGCCTGCTGCTGATTCTCGACAACTGTGAGCATCTGATCGACGCGTGCGCCGCACTGGTGGGGCGGATCATCGCCACCACGCCGGATGTGCGGGTGCTGGCGACCAGCCGCGAGGTGCTGGGGATTCCCGGCGAGCAGGTGATGCCGGTCCCGCCGCTGCCGGTGCGGGAGGACGGGTCGGGCGAGGACGGCGACGCCATGCGCCTGTTCGTCGAACGAGCCAGCGCGGCGAACCCCGGTTTCACGGTGACGGCGGCGAACCGTCCCGTCCTCGCCGAGATCGTCAGCCGCCTGGAGGGCATGCCACTAGCCCTGGAACTGGCGGCCCTGCGCCTGCGCATGTTCACCCCCGAACAGATCCTGGCCCGCCTCGACGACACCATGGATCTGCTCAGCGCCGGCCCGCGCACGGCCCCGCAGCGCCAACAGACCATCGAGGGCGCGATCCGCTGGAGCTACGACCTGTGCACTCCCGCCGAACAGCTGCTGTGGGAACAACTTTCGGTATTCGCGGGCGGCTTCGACATCGATGCCGCCGAGGCGGTGTGCGATCTGGGCGGCGCGTCGCTCATGGAGGCGCTCACCGGCCTGGTGGACAAATCGGTGCTGACACCACGCTATGACGGCACGGTGGGCCGATATTCGATGCTGGAGCCCATCCGCCAGTTCGCCGCCGACCGACTGGCCGCGCGCGGCGATGTGCAGGCCGTGCGCACCCGCCATCGCGAGCACTACCGGCAGCTGGCCCTGCGCGGCCAGACCGCCTATTGGACGGGCGAGGACGTGGCCTGGTTCCGCGACCTGACCCGGGAACACGCGAATCTCCGTGCGGCACTGCGCTCCGGACTCCAGGACGAGCCGCTGGCCACCATGGAGACGGTGAGCGTGCTGCGCCCGTTCTGGGAGCACCACCGCTTCCTCTCCGAGGGCTACCGCTGGCTCACCGAAGCCCTGGAACTCAACCCCGAACCCACCCGGGCTCGCGCCCGCGCCCTGTCCTCCGCGGCCTCCCTGGCGGCCCTGCTGTCAGATCAGGCGTCCGCGGCCCGCCTGGTCCACGAATGTCTGGTGCTGGCAACGGATCTCGGCAATACCGACCTGCTACCCGAAATCAACCTGGACCGCTCCCTGCTGGCCTTCACCGAGGGCGACGGCAGCCGAGCCCTGGAACTGGCCCGCACCGCCATCGACCTGGCCGTGGACACCGGCCAAACCGCCATCGAAATGGACAGCCACGCCTTCGCCTTCATGTGCGCGGAGGTCACCCACGCCACCGGCGGCGCGGAACTGGCCGAACGCTTCCTGAAGCTCACCGAGGATTCCGGCTCCCACCTACTCGGCGGGCTGGCCCTGTGGACGGTCGGCATCGTGCACTGGCGACGCGGCGACTACGACACCGCCGCCCAGTACCACGTCCGCTCCATCGAACAACTGGCCCTGTTCGAACGCTGCGTCTGGCTGGCCTCGGCCTTCGAGGGCCTGGCCTGGACCGAGGCCGCACGCGGCGAACCGCACCGCGCCGCCCGCCTGATGGGCGCGGCCGAAACCCTGCAACGCAGCACGGTCCGCCTGGCCGACCACATCACCAGCGTCATAGCCGACGAGGAACGCCGCCGCGTCCGCGAGGCACTGGGGGACAAGATATTCCGCGAGCAGTTCGACGCCGGAGCCAACGTCCCGCTGGAAGACGCCATCGACTACGCCCTGGGCCGCACCCCCGCCCCGATCGCGGACCCCGAACCCTCGGCTCCCCGCCGTCCGCCACGCGTCTCCGCCACGACCACCGCCGAAACCGATGTCCTCACCCGACGAGAAAAGGACGTCGCGCGCCTGATAGCCGCCGGGTACAGCAATAAGCGCATTGCCACCGAATTGGTGATTTCCACTCGCACGGCGGAAACGCATGTGGAGCACATTCTCACCAAGCTCGGATTCACATCACGAACACAGGTTGCGGCGTGGGCTCACGAGCATGGGCTGTGAAATAGGCCCGGAACGGACATTTCGTATCTGAATATCCGCAGTTCAGATGCTATTTTCCCTTCTACCGCAATGCATTTCGCGATAGAATGGACGCATGAATCCGGGGGAGGGAATCCACGACAGCGGTATCGCCGCTGTGCGCGCGGGCTTGACCGCGTTGCAGACCGTGGATCTGACCACCCTTCCCGATGACGAGTTCGAGGGCCTGCTCGCCGCTTTCGAGACCTGCCGCCGGATAGCGGAGTCGGTGTCGCATCGCCTGCTCATCGAAACCAGCGACCGACACCTGCCCCGCATGATCGGCCGCCGCGGTCTGCACCGCTACCTGGTGGAGACCCTGCGCCTGTCCCGCTTCGAAGCCGCCTCCCGCATCGACGCCGCCCACGCCCTGGGAGTGTTCCGCGAACCCAGCGGCGCGATCCGCGAACCCGCGCTGCCCGCCACCGCGACCGCCCAAGCCGAGGGCGCGATCTCGCCCACCCACGCCCGCGCGGTCATGCGCGTGATGCACCGGCTGCCCGACGCCATCGACACCGCCACCCGCGCCCTCGCCGAAGAACACCTCGCCGACGCCGCCCGCACCCTCGCCCCCGAACAACTCACCCACGTCGGAGACCGCCTGCTCGGCTTCCTCGACCCCGACGGAACCCTCACCACCGACCATGACCGCGCCCGCCAGCGCGGACTCACCCTCTCCCCACAACGCCTCGACGGCATGTCCGACCTCACCGGATGCATCGACCCCGAGTTACGGGCGTTGCTCGACACCGTCCTGGCGAAATGGGCGCGACCGGGCATGTGCATGCCCGACGACCCCGACAGCCCCCGCCCCGGCACCCACGACCCCGAGGACTCCGACGGAGTCAACGCCCACGGCATGAGTGTCGACACCGTCCGCGCCAACGGGGTCGGTATCGGCGGTGTCGGTGCTGGCGGTGTCACTGTCGCCGGTTTCGGTGCCGCCGGGTTCGATCCCGCCCGCCTGCACGCGGCCATCGCCCGCGACACCCGCACCACCACCCAACGCAACCACGACGCACTCAAAGCGTTCCTGTCCTCCGACGGCGGCCCCGGCCGCACCGACCTCGGTACCCACCGCGGACTGCCGGTCGCGGTCACCCTGACCATGGACGTCACCGACCTACTGCGCGGCACCGGCCACGCGGTCACCGCGACCGGCACCACCATCCCGATCCGCGACGCCTGGCGGATGGCCGAAGGCGCCATCCCGCTCCTGATGATCTTCGACAAACACCACGGCAAACCCCTCTACCTCGGCGAAGGCCCCCGCCTCGCCAACAATTGGCAGCGCCGCGCCAAAACCGCCATCGAACGCGGCTGCACCCGCCCCGGCTGCACCGCCCCCGCCACCATGTGCGCCATGCACCACATCATCCCCTGGGCCACAGGCGGCCCCACCGACATCGACAACCTGACCCTGGTCTGCGACAGCTGCCACGCCCACATCACCGCCGACCCCGACAACCCCCACGGGTGGGCCACCGAGACAGTCCCGGCCGGATCCGCGTTGGCCGGACGCACCCAATGGCGGCCACCAGTCGAGATCGACCCGCACCGCACCCCGCAGGTCAACCACCTCCACCACCCCGAACACATCCTGGCCGAAAGCCTGAAACGCTACCGCGCCAAACTCACCCGCCTCCGCAACTAACCCACCCACCCGCAAACGCCGAGGACTCCGAGCACCCTTCGGGCGCACAGCCGCACCCTGTGCCGCCCCAGGGGTGCTCGGACTCGTTGCGGGACCCCCATACATGCCCGCGATCGTCCTCAACCGCCCACACCCGCTCGCCCCCGGTAACGCCGGGGTGCCCGCGCACCCCATCTCCCCGTGCTCGAGCCTTCGCCGTGCTCGAGAAAGTGCCCGACCATTCCGCAGTTCCGAGAGCGGCACGATCCTCCGCTGCGCCCGCTTATCCCACCTTCCCCAGACACCCGACCTTCCCACGCTCGGGACTGCCCCGGGTTCGAGGTCGTCCGACTGCTCCGCGCCTCCGCCCTTGCCTGGTGCTCATGGCCGTCCCCGACACTCGGTTCCACTCGACTCCAACGCTTCTCCGCCACAAACCCCCGGTGCGCCCCCGGCACGCCACGACGGAACCCAACATCCCGAAGCAGCCCCATACCACTCACCCGAGGCACCCCGCCGAGCACTACACGACCACGTCCCTTCAACCGTGTATCTGATGCTCAGCACCCACACACGACAACGGCTGCCTCATGCGCCTCCTGCCACAGGCCACCACCCCAAGAATCTCGAGAACGCCCCCACAGCCAGTCCGCCCGCCGGAATCGCAGCCCACGGCACCCCACCCGGCGTCAGCGAAAGCCAGGAAAGGCACCCAACGCAACCACACTATTTCTCTTCATCTCTGCAGCAACACCCCCACCCAAGCGCGACCGCACGACGACAACACATGGACAAGGCCGAAACCCTCCCCACTCAATACCCCACTACCCGGTCCACCCTCTCCCGCAACAAGTCAGCATGCCCCAAATGCCGCGAGTACTCCTCAACCATGTGCAGATAAATCCACCGCAGCGATAGATCCCGCCCACTCCGAGGATGCTTCACGGTGTACTCCACCGGCAGCCCCGCAACCGCCTTGTCGCACAACGCGATTTCCTCGCGATAGCGTGCGATGTCCGCCTCGGCCTCCGATGCGGAGATGTCGTCGAAGTCTCCGTCGCGGTTGGTTTCGTCGCAATAGATGTAATCCACCCGCTCCCCCGCCGCCGTCTGCCGAAACCAGCCCCGCTCGACCTCGGTCATATGGCGAACGAGGCCGAGCAGCGACATCGAGGAGGGTTCCACGCTGCGGGAGGTGAGTTGAACTGCGCTGAGCCCCTGGCATTTCCACAGCAGCGTGTCGCGGGAGCGGTCCAGGAAGGACTGGAGCATGGTGCGTTCGTCACCAACGAGTGCGAACGATCGGCGATCGACTTCCGGTGCGGTCCATGTCATTCTCGCAATCTAATGCGACCACCGCCCCGACGTGATCACATTCCCCGGGTGAGGAAGTCGATCACCGCACGTTCGAAGGCGTCCTTGCGCTCGACCTGCACCCAGTGCCCACAGCGCGAGAAAATCCGCAGGTCGGCATTGGGGAGCTGACGGGCCGGGAACAGCGCGCCCTCCACCGGCGTGACACGGTCGTCACGTCCCCACAGCATGAGGACCTGGTGCGGAACGCCTTTCAGACGCGCCCACAGCGGCAGCGGTTCGGCCATTCTCGGGTTGTAGAAGGTGGCGTAGGCATCGGCCAGCGCCTTGGTCTGCGCGGGATCGGTGGCCGCCGCCGTGCGGGCGGCGATCAAGTCCTCGGTCAGCACCGCCGGATCGAAGACCATGGTCCGCAACCAGTCGATGGCGCGTTCGGCCGTCGGATCGGCGTTGAAGGCCAGCAGCCGGTTGATGCCCTCCGACGGCTCCGGTCCGAGGATGTTCACGCCCACGCCGCCGGGGGCCATCAGCACCAGCTTGTCCACTCGCCCCGCATGTTCCAACGCGGTCAGCGTCGCGACGCCGCCGCCCATGGAGTTTCCCAGCAGGCTCGCCTTCTCGATGCCCAACTCGTCCAGCAGGGCGATGACAGCGTCCGAGGCGATGCGCAAGTAGTTGCGCTCGTACACCTCCGGCCGTCCGCTCGCCCCGAAGCCCGGCTGATCCAGGACGAGACAGCGGAAGTGCCGGGACAGCACCTCGAGGTTGGCCCCGAAGTTTGCCCACCCCGACACTCCCGGCCCGGAGCCGTGCAACAGTACCAGCGGCGCACCGGATCCCGCCTCGTGGTACCGCAGTTCGACACCGTCCACGCTGAACCGGCACGAGGTGTTCTCGGCGGTGAACGTCATCTACAGCATCCGATCCGTGACCTCGAGCCCCATGGCGCCCTTGCCGAACATGGCCAGGGCACGCTCCACGTCGTTGATGGCGTGCACGCTCCCGGCGTGCGCGTCGCGCCAATGCCGTTCGATGGGGTTGGGTCGGCGGATGGAGTGGCCACCGGAGTTCTTGAACAGCAGATCGATCGCCTCCAGCGCCCGTTCGGTGCCGCGCACCTGGTCGCGCCGCGCCCGCAACCGCGATTCGAACGGAATCTCCTCGCCCGCTTCGGCATAGCGCAGCTGCTCGCCGATATTGCGCTCCATCTGCAGGATCGCGGCGTCGATCTCCGACGCGGCGCGCGCGATGCGCACGTGCGCGAACGGATCCTCGGCCACCTTCTGACCGCCGTAGGACAGCCGCACCCGCTCGCGCTGTCGCGCGATATGCGCCTCGTACGCGCCCTGCGCGGCACCGATGATGGGTGCGGTGATGGTGTTGGAGAACACGCTGCCGAACGAGATCTTGTACAGCGCAGCGGTATTCAGCTCTTGTCCGGGGCCGACCAGATTCGCCTGGTCTTCGGCGCTGTAGGCCCGGTAGGCGGGTACGAACGCCTTGTCGATGACGATGTCGTTGGAGCCGGTGCCCGCCAGCCCCGACACGTCCCAGACGTCCTCGATGACGTAGTCGCTGCGCGGCACCAGCACGGTGAAGTAGTCCATGCCCTGGTCCGAGGGCACCAGCGCGCCCAGGAACACCCACTGCGCGTGGTCGCAGCCGGAGGAGAAGCTCCAGCGGCCGCAGATCTCGTAGCCGCCCTCGACCGCGGTCAGCTTGCCGGTCGGCGCGTACGAGGAGGAGACCAGGGTATCGGGGTTCTCGGCCCACACATCCTGTTGGGCGCGATCGTCGAACAGGGCCAGCTGCCAGGGATGCGCACCCAGCACCGATGCCACCCAGGCGCTCGACGGGCAGGCGGTGGCGATGGCGCGGATCACCTCGTAGAAGGCCACCGGCGACGCCTCGGCGCCCCCGAACCGCGCGGGCTGCAACATGCGGAATACCCCGGCGGCGGTCAGCTCGGCGATGGTGGCGTCGGGAATCCGCCGCTGCTCCTCGGCCTGCACGGCTCGTTCCCGGATCGCGGGCAGCAGATCCCGGACCCGATCGAGCACCTTGTTCGTCATTGAGCTGTTCCCTCCTGGTCCAGTGATTCTGATTGTCGACGCTATGGCCGCCGTCGCGCGGCGATCGGGAAAAGTCCCGGTGATCGGAACCCTCGGCCCGCTCAGCCGTCGCGGCGGCCCTCGGCCGGGCGGCGGTTCGAGCTATTCGTTCCGGGCGGCGGCGGTGCCCGCGCGGCGGCCGAAGAAGGTGCCGTCACCGAGGGATGTGCCGCTGATGTAGCCGAAGCCGTGCAACCCGTTGGCGACCCGCCCGGCGGCGAAGAGACCGCCGATCGAACTGCCGCCCAGATCCAGGACATGCCCGTCCAGGTCGGTGTGCAGCCCGCCGAGGGTGAAGACGGATGCCCCGGTGCCGCGCCGGTCGCCGGATTCGGCGGGTGGGCGCACCCCGGCCTTCACGTCGATGGCGGCCAGGGGCGGCGTGAGCGGGCGCAGCCAGCGGGATGCCTTGTGGAAGTCGAGATCCGCTCCCCGCGCGGCGAATTCGTTGTACCGGCGCACCGTGTCGACCAGCGCGCCGTCCGGGAGCCCGGTCAGCCGCTCCAGTTCCTCGGGTGTCTCGCCGACGTGGGTCGGCCGCACCCCCCACCGCTGCGGTTCGGGCACCGCCTCGAATCCTTCCTCGTCCACGATCACCCAGACGGCCGTGTCGCCACCGGCCCAGGCGCCGCCCATGTTCTGTCGGAACAGCGCCGCCTGCCCGATGCGCCCGGGATAGGTGTCCTCGTTCACGAACCGCTGTCCCCGAGCGTTGACCACCATGCCGCGCGCCGCCAGGCCCGGTATCAGCGATATGCCGACCTGCCCCGCACCCATGTGCCGCACGCCCGCCCCGAGCGCCTGCGCCATCAAAATGCCGCTGCCGTCATCGGTTCCGGCGCTGACCTTGGTGTGGCCCAGCAGATGTGGCGCGTGCGCGGCCAGCATGGCGTCGTTGTCGACGAATCCGCCGGTGGTGAGGATGACGCCGCGCCGGGCGCGGATGGCGATCTCCCTGCCGTATCGCCGGGCGACCACCCCGATCACCGTCCGATCCTCGGCGATCACGAGATTGGTGACGTAGGTGTCGAAAAGAGTTCCGGCCCTGGCCGTTTCGGCGGCCTCGGTGAGGCATTCCATGAGCAGTCTGCCGCCGAAGTCGTGCGCGGCGGGCCGGTGCCCGCGCGGTGCTGGCCGCGCCGATTCCGTGAACGGCCAACTGTTCTCGCCCAGCCACATCAGCCCGTCGTCGGTCGGCGGCACCCAGGTCGGGGCGTCCCACAGACTCGGGGTGAACGGGACGCCGCGGTCGACCAGCCAATGGAAGTGCTCGACGCTGCCCGCGCAGTACTCGGCGATCTTGGCCGGGTCCGCGCTCGGCCCCAGCGCAGCGGTCAGGAACGCCGCCATCTCCTCCGGGGTGTCGTCGAATCCGCACGCCCGCTGTACGGGGGTGCCGCCGCCGAGGTAGATCTCGCCGCCCGACAGCGCGGACGCGCCACCCGCTCCGCCCGCCCGGTCCACCACCAGCACGCGCGCCCCGGCCCGTGCCGCCTCGAACGCCGCCGCGGCACCGGCGGCACCGTATCCGACCACCAGCACATCGGTGTCGATGTCGAACTCGTCGACCTCGGTCACCGCCCGCGTTGTCACAGCTTTCCGCACCGTCATGGCTACGACGGTCCCCGCGCCGCGGGAAGGGCATAGCGGCGCATCTTGCTCAATGACTCTCCGATCCCGTTGATCGGGACTGGGAACCGTGGCCGGCCAGCCCAGTGGCGATGGTGTGTGAACGGCGTCACGTGTGGTTGGGACGCCTCACGAGGAGGAGAGTCGATGCGGATTCTGGTCACCGGAGTCACCGAACCGAGTGGTCGTGCCGTGGCGCGCATGCTGGTGGCGGCGGGCCACGAGGTGGTCGGTCTGGACCGGCGGCGGCACCGCTACGTGGACCCGCGGGTCACGGTGACCGTCGGCGACCTGTCCGACGCGCGGGTGTGCGCCGACGCCGTCGCCGGGGCGGATGCGGTGGTGCATCTGGCCGGAGGCGCGGTCGCCGGGCTGCTGTCCGCCGTTCGCGATGCCGGGGCACGCATCGTGGTGCCCGTCGCGGCGGGCTTCGATCCGACGGTGGAGCGCACGATCACCGGCAGTGGTGCGGACGCGCTCATCGTGCGCACCCCCGTGGTCACCGGCCGTCGGGTGGACCGAACCAGTTGGCGCGCCGTGGAAACCCTCGCGGGCACGCGCGGAGATCACGCGCTGCAGGTGCTGCACTATGACGATCTGGAACGCTTCCTGGTGCTCGCGGCAGTCTCCCAGCGCGGTGGCGTGGTCGGATTGGCCGCTCCCGGTGAGGTTTCCGGCGACGACGTGCGCCGCATACTGAAGGAGTCCGGCGTACGGTATTCGGCCTGGCTGCCGCGCTCGTCCCCCCGGCGCGCCCCGGTGGACACCACCGCCGCCCGGGACGAATGGCAGGTCCGCTACGGCTGGACCGCCCGGGAGGTGGTGGCCGACGTGGCGCGCGGCCTGCACGGGCGCAAGGCCGACGGCACCGGATTCCGGCCCCGGCGCGGGGCCATTCCGCTACCGAGTCACGTAGTGCCGCAGTCGGCCCCGACCTCGGACGGCCATCCGCTGGTCTCCGCCGCCCCCGAGGGATATCAGGGCGAGTTCGACGATCTCGTCGACGAACGTATCCCGGTACATACCGCCACCAATACCTCCGAAGCGCTGCCCGGTCCGCTGACCCCGCTCACCATCGACCTGCAGGCCGGTGCCATCCGGCTGGGCAACGAGGCCATGGGCCGGATGATCGCGCTGGAGGGAATCGCGTTGGAGCACTGGGTGTCCCGGGTGACCAGTGTGCTCGGCCACCACATGTACATCAATCCCTCGATCGGTGTGTTCACCGCCGAGAACATGCCCGGCTGGGACGAGGAGAGCATCCGCAAGGACGTCTACGGCGCGATCGGCGATATGGAGCTACATCCGCTGGGCCGTCCGCCCATGGCGGGCGGTCGCCTCGGCACCCTGAAGGCTACCGGTCGGGTGGCGGCCACCGCCCTCGGCTATCGCCGCACCGCCGAGCACATCAATGCCGCATCGCATACCGAATCGCTGTCCCGCGAGGAGATTTCGGAGCTCACCGACGAGCAGTTGCACGCCCGCGCCCTGCTGTGGCGCGACCGCCTGAATCAGGCGTGGCAGGCCGCCGCCATCGGCGTCATGATGACCGGCGCAGCCACCGCCGTGCACAAGGGTGAGGTGAAGATCGACCTGGACCGGCTGGAGTCGGCCAAACCCATGCTGGCGGTGGAGCGGCTGGCGGCGCTGTGCCGCCGCGACGCCGGACTGCACGAGGTGGCGCGCACCGGCGATGTGGCGGCCGCCCGGGAGAAGTCGCCGGAGTTCGCGGCGGCGCTGGACGAGGAACTGGGCCGGGTGGGCCATCGCGGCCCGGGAGAATGCGAACTGCTCAACCCGACCTTCGGCGACCGCCCCGAACTGCTGGTCGCCGCCGCCGCGCGCGCCGCGGAAATGCCTGCCCCGCAGCGGGAGCCGGTACCCGCGCCGACCACCCGCACCGCCCGGATGGCGGTCGGCGCGACCGTCTACCGTGAACGCGCCCGCGACGCCGTCGTGCGGATCACCAACAATCTGCGGATGGCCACCCGGGAGCGCGCCGCGCGCCTGGTCGCCGGCGGCAAGCTCACCGAGCCGGAGGATTCGGCGTTCCTGACCCTGGACGAGATCCTGTGGGCCCCATCCGATCTGAAGGAGCGGGTGGCGCGCCGCCGGGAGGAGCGCGGCCGGTTGCAGGCCATCCGCATGCCCGACCTGGTGAACGGCCACTGGGTTCCGGAGGAGATCGAGGGCGCGATCGCCGTCGGCGACACCCTCACCGGGCTGGGCGTGAGTCCCGGCGTGGTGGAGGGCACCGTCAAGCGCGTGCTGTCCCTCGACGACGATATCGAGCCCGGTGACATCCTGGTCGCCGCCGTGACCGATACCGGCCACACGGCCATGTTCGGCTATGCCGGGGCCGTGGTCACCGATATCGGCGGCGCGGCCTCCCATGCCGCCATCGTGGCCCGGGAGTTCGGCGTGCCCTGTGTAGTGGACACCAAGACCGCCAGCACCGGCCTGTCCGACGGACAGCGCGTGCGAGTGGACGGCGCGGCCGGAACGGTGACCCTGCTGGCCGACGCCGACCAGCCACCGGCACGGGCAGGCGCCTCCCGCCCCACACCCCCGTACGATCCCCCTCGATAGCGGAAAACGCACCGGTCGCGAACGCAACGGGTGCAATCTGGATATATGCGCGCACCCGGGAGCACGGATATCGAGGCGGCCCGATGACGATCGTCGCCGGAGTGGACAGTTCCACGCAGTCCTGCAAGCTGGTGGTGTGTGACGCCGACACCGGAACCGTGGTGCGGCAGCGTCAGATTCCGCATCCGGACGGTACCGAGGTGCCGCCCGCGACCTGGTGGGAGGCGCTGCGCGCGGCGTCGGAGCAGATGATGCGCGAGGTGGCGGCCATTTCGGTGGCCGGACAGCAGCACGGCCTCGTGGTGTTGGACGCGGCCGGGTATCCGGTGCGGGACGCCCTGCTGTGGAACGACACCCGTTCCGCGGAGGCGGCCGCGCAACTGGTCGGCGAGCTGGGCGGGCCGCAGGCGTGGGCCGACGCGGTGGGCAGTGTGCCGCTGGCCGCGCATACGGTGGCCAAACTGCGCTGGTTCGCCGACCACGAACCCGAACTCGCCGACCGCACCTCGAAAGTGCTGCTCCCGCACGACTATCTGACCTGGCTGCTGCGCGGCGGCGACGCCGACACCGAGCCGACCACCGATCGCGGGGACGCCTCGGGCACCGGCTACTGGTCACCGGCCGCGGGACGCTACCGCCGCGATCTGCTGTCGCTGGCCTTCCGCGGGCGCACCCCGGAGCTGCCCCGGGTGCTGGCCCCGGCCGAGATCGCCGGACACACCCCCGGCGGCCGGGTGGTGGCGGCGGGCACCGGTGACAATGCGGCCGCCGCACTGGGTTTGGGCATCGAGGAGGGGGATGTGGTGGTGTCGCTGGGCAGCAGTGGCACCGTCTTCTCCCGGTCGCCGCGGCCCAGCGCCGACGCCAGCGGGGCGGTGAACGGTTTCGCCGACGCCACCGGCGCGTTCCTGCCGCTGGTGTGCACGCTCAATGCCGCCCGCGTCCTGGATTCCACCGCCACCCTGCTGGGCACCGACATCTCCGGGCTGGAGGTGCTGGCGGCCCAATCCCCGCCCGGTGCGGACGGTCTCACCCTGCTGCCATATCTCGCCGGTGAGCGCACCCCGAATCTGCCGCATGCCGCGGGCAGCCTGCACGGCCTGCGCCCGCACACCATGCGACCGCACCACCTGGCGCGGGCCGCCATCGAGGGCATGCTCTGCAATATCGCCGACGCCCTGGACCGGCTGCCCACCGTGCCCCGCCGCATCCTGCTCATCGGCGGCGCGGCGCGCTCGCGACTCATCGCCCACACCGCGGCGGCGATCTTCCACGCCACGGTGACCGTGCCCGAACCCGGGGAGTACGTGGCCCGGGGCGCGGCCCGCCAGGCGGCGTGGGCCTTGCGCGGCGGAGCCGGGCCGCCCGCGTGGCCGAGTCCGCCCGCCACCGAGTTCCCGCCGCCCGCGCGGAGATTCGGCGATGCCATCCGGCAGCGCTACGCCGAGGTGCGGGATATGTACTACCCACCCGCGTGACCGGGACGGTGACACGCTCCGGTCAGGGACCGCACTCGCCGTCCGGCATCAACAGCGGGGCCAGTGAGACGCCGCCCTGCGCCCAGCCCGCACTGGTCACCCATAGCTCACCGTCGTCGACCACCTCGGCCGCGTGGGCGCGGATCCGACCCACCCGGTCGCTGGGGCGGAAGTGGAAGGGCCCCTCGCCGCGGAACACCTCGGTGCCCACGTATTCCGGACGGGGGCCGATGAACAGGTACCAGATCCCGTTGTGCCGCAGGACGAACGGTGATTCGGTGTTGCCGCCCTCGGTGCCGGTGAGCGGGTCGGCGTAGGCGATGCGGCGCGGGCCCCAGTGCACGAGATCGGGGCTGACGCGGTAGGCGACCACGTGGTAGCCGCCCTCGGGATCGCTGGTGGCGCAGTAGTACATCACCCACAGGCCGCGAATGCGCAGCACCATCGGGTCGCGGGCGTCGTAGCCGTCGTGGAACAGCGGCCCGTCCGGGTGCCGGGTCCAGTGGAACAGGTCCGGGGAGGTCGCCAGGTTGATGGCGGTGGCGGTGCGGTCGGGTCCCCCGCCCGAGTAGAACATCCAGTACCGGTCGTCGGCGTAGACGACATGCGGGGCCCACAGGTGTGTCTCACCGTAGTCGGGGTCCACCAGCAGGGCCGGATCCCGGGTGATCCACGGCCCGTGAAGCGATCGCGCGGTGGCGTGGGCGAAAACGGTTTCGTCGAACGGTGCGCCGGGTTCGGGGTGGGTGATGCCGAACAGGTGCCAGCCGCCCTCGGCATCCCGAACGATGGTGTGGTCGTTGATGTACCACTGTTCCGACAGTCCCTCGCTCGGGTCGTAGACGCGGGTGAAAGCACCCGCGGACACCTCGATGGCAGCTCCGCGCATCTCCTCAGTGTGACCGTCCCGCGCCCGCTGTCACCACGATCCGCGAATGATCGTGGCTACGATCGAGTTCGTGCGGTCAGGATCGCGGTTCTCCGGTGTGCTCGCCTTCGTCCTGCTACTGGCGGTGGCGGCCGCGGTGGCCTGGGAACAACAGCCGCGCGGCTATCGTGACGCCGCCGCGCCCGTCGAGGTGTTCAGCGCCGAGCGGGCGCTGCGGACCGTCGAGGCCATCGCGTCGCGACCGCATCCCATCGGCAGCGCCGAACACGACCGCGTGCGTGACCAACTGGTGGCGCAGCTGCGGGAACTGGGCTTGGAGACCGAGGTCCAGGAGGGGATCGGGCAGTGGCCCCGGGCCTTCCAGCGCGAGGGATTCGGCATGGGACGCACCGCCAATATCGTGGCGCGCATGCCCGGCACGGCCGCCACGGGCACGGTGTACCTTGCGGCGCATTACGATTCGGTGCCCTCCGGCCCGGGCGCGAATGACGACGGTGTGGGTGTGGCGGCCATTCTGGAGGCGGTGCGCGCCCTGCGCGCGGGTGAGAACTCGCTGCGCAACGACCTGGTCGTACTGCTCACCGACGGCGAGGAGATGGGCCTGCTCGGCGCGGAGGCGTACGTGGCCGCGGGTCTGGACGGCAGCCACCCCGGCGTTGTGGTCAATCACGAGGCGCGCGGTGCGGCCGGACCGGTGCTGCTGTGGCGGATCACCCATCCCGACGGCCACCTCATCGACGCCGTCGCCGACGCGCCGTACCCGAACACCGACTCCCTCTCGACTGCCCTGGGCGGCGCCCAGACCACCAGCAATACCGATTTCGTCGCGTTGGAGGCGGGCGGCCTGCACGTCCTGGACTGGGCGTTCGCCGGGAGCAGCGCCTACTACCACAACCGCCTCGACGATCCGGCGCACGTCCACCTGCCGACGGTGCAGCAGATGGGTGAGAACACCCTCGCCCTGGCCCGTGACTACGGCAACACCGATCTCGCGACGCTGGACACCGGTGTCGATCGCGCCTATTTCCAGCTGCCGTTCGGCGTGCTCGTCGTCCTCCCGGTGTGGGTGATCATCGCCCTGACGGTGCTGACCGTGCTGCTGGTCGCCTGGGTGGTCTGGCAGGCGCGGCGCCACGGGGAGACGCGGGCGCGCACGATCCTGCTGGCCGGGCTCACCTTCCTGCTCGCCGTACCGGTCGGCATGGGCGCGGTGTGGGCGCTGTGGGAACTGCTGCGCGTGATCCGGCCCGAGTACGCCGCCCTCGGTCCGGTCGATCCGTATCGGCCGGAGAGCTACTACGCGGCGGTGCTGGCGCTGCTGGTCGCGGTGCTGGCGGCGTGGTGGGCGCTGGCGCGGCGGCTGTTCGACACCACCGCAACCGCGGTCGGCCTGCTCGGCGCGGTGACGCTGGTCGGGGTGGTGTGCGCGGTGCTGGTTCCGGCGGGCGCGCAGATCCTGATCGTGCCGACCGGTGCCGCGGCGACGGGCGTCGCCCTCACCTTCCTGGTGCCGCAGCGCTGGAAACTGGTGGCGCTCACCGTCTTCCTGCTGCCGACGGCGGTCTTCCTGGGCGGTGTGACCTGGCCGGTGCTACAGACCGGACTCGCGGGCGCACCCTTCCTGGTGGCACCGATGGTGCTGCTGCTCGGCGGCCTGCTGACGGTGACGCTGGTGCGGGTGTGGCCGCCGCGGCACGGCTGGCTGATTCCCACGGCCGCGCTGGCGCTCACCGTCGCCCTGACGGCGCTGGGGTCGACCGTGGACCGCTTCGACGACGAGCACCCGATGCCGACCCAGCTGATCTACGCGCTGGACGCGGATTCCGGCGAGGCACGCTGGCTGTCCCCGCGCGAACCGGATGTCTGGAACGACACCTATCTCGACGACACCGCGCCCGCCGGACCGTTCGCGGCGCTGTGGCCCACGGCGGTCGCGAGCGGCCCCGCTCCGGCCCAGGCGCTCTCGGCTCCCGTCGCCGAGATCCTCTCCGACACCACCGAGGCCGGGCAGCGCACGGTCCGGCTGCGCCTCCGATCGACCCGCGACGCGCTGCGCCTGGATCTGCACTACGACACCGAGATCCGCGCACTGCGGGTGGCCGGACGCGCGGTGACGCCCGTTCCGGCCACCGGTTTCCAGTTCTGGGCTCCCCCGGCCGACGGCCTCGAGGTCGAGGTGGTGGCACCGGCGGGACCGCTGTCACTGCGCGTACTCGACCACACCTGGCTCACCGATACCGGCCTGACGACCTTCCCGGACCCACCGCGCGATGTCTTTCTGCGCCAGAACAGTCTGGCCGCGGTCTTCACCACCGTGCGAGGACTCTGAGCCGCCCGCCGGGGACACCGTGAGCCGGACACCACACATCCGGTGATCGACTAGGACAACAGCTGACCTATTTGCGCGACAGGATGGTCGTATGACGACCGAACTCTCGCTGCGCCGGTTGAACCGCACTCTGCTCCAGCGTCAACTGCTGGCGGAGCGGGTGGACATGTCCGCGGCCGACCTGATCCGGCACCTGGTCGCCGTGCAGGGACAGGAGCCGAACTGGCCCTACGTGGGACTGTGGACCCGGCTCACCCGATTCCGGCCCGACGACCTCACCACGCTCTTGCGGGACCGGACGGTGGTGCGCTCCACCATGATTCGACGCACCGTCCATCTCACCACCGCATCGGACCACCGCTGGTTGCAGCCGACGGTCGCGCCCATGGTGGAGTCGATCCTCGGGGCGGCCTACTTCCGCGAGGCCATGACGGCGGTGGATCCCGTCGAGCTGGCGGCAGCCGGGCGGGAACTGCTGACCGGCCGTACGGTGCCGCGCCGCGATCTGGGACGCCAACTGGCGCAACGGTTCACGACACCGCATCCGGGCCGCCTGGCGCAGGCGCTCGGGGCGGTGCTGCCGCTCGTCCACGACGCCGAGGCCGGTGCGTGGGGCGGATGGCGCAATCGCCGGGTCGCGGTCGCTCTGGCCGAGGAGTGGCTGGGCGCACCGCTGGCGGCCGGACCCCGGCCGGACACCCTGGTGCTGCGCTATCTGGCGGCTTTCGGCCCCGCCAGCGTCGCCGATATTCAGGCGTGGTCGGGCCTCACCCGGCTGGCCGAGGTGGTGGCGCGGCTGCGTCCGGAGCTGCGGGTATTCCGCGACGACACCGGGCGCGAACTGTTCGACCTGCCCGACGCGCCACTGGCGGACCCGGAGACGCCGACGCCCGTGCGCCTGCTGCCCGCCTTCGACAACGCCCTGCTCGGGCATCGCGACCGCCGCCGGATGATCAGCGACGCCGACCGCGCGCGCATCGCCGCCGAGGCGTCCGCCGGGGTGCCCATGTACCTCGTCGACGGATTCGTGCACGGCCGCTGGTCATTGGACGGCGCAACCGTCCGAATCATCCCGTGGCATCCGCTCTCGGCCGCCGACGAGGTCGCCGTATGTGCCGAGGCGGCGCGGCTGATAGCCCTGATCGCGCCGGGTGCGGACGGGAAGGTCGTCGTCGAGCGGCGCTGAGCCGGGCGGTCGGTGCGCCTCGATCAACGTGCGGCCCAGGCGTTTCGCGCGCCGCGCGGCATGTTCGTCGCCCTCCGCGGCGGCGATGATCGAGCCTTTCATGAGGATGTGGAAGGTGCGTGCGAAATCGTCCGGGTCGGTCAGCCCGGCCTGTTCGGCGCGGCCGCGGACGATATCGCGGATGGTGCCGAGATGTTCGATCCCGGCCCGGCCGATGGGGTGGTCCGCGCCCATCTCCAGGAGCACGTTGATGAAGGTGCACGCGTCGAAATCGCGCGAGACGAACCATTCCTCGAAAACATCGAAGATGGCGAGCAACTGCTGCACCGGTGTCGAACCGCGGGTGCGGGACTGTTCCTCCACCAGTGCGAAGGTCCACAGTTCCTCACGCCGCCGCAGGACGGCGAGCACCAATTCGTCCTTGGTCGGGAAGTATTCCGCGAGCGCGCCCGGGGCAATGCCCGCGCGCACCACCACTTCATCGGTATCGACATCGCGAACGCCGCGCCGAGTGAACAATTCGTACGCGGCGGCGACAATTCGTTCCCGGACTCCGACAACCGCGTGCCTGCTGGTTGTCATACCTCGAGCATACGGCCGCCGGGACCGTCCGGCGACGACTCGACCGGATGGTGTCACATCGGTGACACCACCAGGGTTTCCCGCAGTATGTCGAGTTCGGCCGCCGAAAGCCCGTTGGCCAGCAACCATTTCGCCGCGCCGCCGTAGTCGGCGCGCATCCGCTCCAGGAAGCGGAGCATCACCTCCGGCTCGACGGCGAGGATGCCGGTGCTGACCGGTGGCAGGCCGGTATAGGACGGCAGCGCGTCGAGCCGCTCGCGGACCCGGGCCATGCGCTCGTTGGTGAGCGCGTAGTCGTGGGCGATGGCCTCGGGCGTCACACCGACGGCATCGAGCAGCACCGCCGCCAGCACCCCGGTGCGATCCTTGCCCGCGGCGCAGTGGAACAGCAGCGACCGCCGGTCCGCGTCGATGAGCAGGCGCACGGTCTCGACGATGTGCTCCGGGCTGCCGCGCAACAGTTGGCCGTACAGTTCCACCAGATCCACCCGGGTCTTGTCGGGTACGAGATCGCGTGCGGCCAGCGAGGATCGCGGTGATTTGCGAATGGGCAGATTCGCGATGGTGACGGCCGCGGTGGCGATCGGCCCGTAACCCTCCCGCTCGACCTCGTCGGGCAGGCGCAGGTCGACGACCGTGCGCAGACCGAGCTCGCCGAGCAGCAACTCGATATCGGCGGGAGTGGCCTGCTGGAGCGTGCTGGAGCGGTAGAGCACACCGAATCGCGTCGTGCCGCCGCCGGTGACGGGGAGTCCGCCCAGATCCCGCAGGTTGTCGATCTGGGCGAACTCCACCCACCGCCGCCCGGTGTCGGGGTAGCGCGCGGAGACGCCGGGTGCGGAGTTCTCGTGCTGTGCCGGACCGGTCACCGGGGTGTCAGTGGGCACGACCGGCCGCCGCCTCCTCGGCGCGGTTGCGGCCGCACAGTCCGATCAGGTCCTCGTGCAGTTCGAACCACACCGTGTGGTAGCTGTCCATGATCGGGCGGGCCACCCAGGTGTGGTCACCGGCGTCGATGCGCTCCAGCGCACGGTCCAGGCGGTCGGCGTAGCGGCCCAGCCGCGGCGCGACAGCGCCGAGCCGCCCGATCAGCGGACGCAGCCGCCGGTGGGCGTCGGTGAGCCGGGCCAGGACGGCGGCGTCGTAGTCGGCGTCGGCGTGGTCGTTGACGGTGTCGGCGTCCTTCATCTGCCAGTCGGTGATGATGAGCTTCACATCCTGGTTGTGGACACAGAATTCGTCGTAGGCGGCCGAAATCGCGGCGTGGTCGACGGTTTCGCGTTCATCGGCCAACAGCCGCTCCAGGCGCGGACGGCCGTCCGGGGTGAGCCGGAAGCCCGCAGGGGTCGTGGCGCACAGGCCCGCTGTCACCAGATCCGCACAGCGGGCGGTGATCTCGTCCACCCCGGCGGCCAGGCTGGCGGCGAGGTGCTCGGCATTCACCCGGCCCTTGATTCCCACCAGACGCAGCAGCTCGAGTTCGGTGACCGGCGGCACCTCGGTCGAATCGAACTGCCGGGCAGTCGTTTCCGGTGCGCTCGCCCGCGCTTCGAGGTGTGCCGCCAGGCCGTCGGGCGCGGTGCCCGCCCACGTGGCGAGCTGCGCGACATCGGCGAGAATATCGGCCGCGACCGGCTTTCCGGCGACCTCGCCCGGCCACACCACACCGGCACCCCCGTCCACGGTGACGGTGCGCCCGGCCAACGCCGCCACCACGCCGGAACCGCAGCCGACCACGCACGGGCGGCCCAGTTCCCGGCTGACCAGCGCCGCATGGGAGGTGGTGCCGCCCAGTTCGGTGACGATGGCGCGGGCGGCGATCATGCCGTGCAGGTCGTCGGGACTGGTGGTGGGGCGCACCAGGATCACCGCCTCCCCCGCCTGGGCGCGGGCCTCGGCCTCATCCGGATCGGTGACGACCAGGCCGGAAGCCAGTCCCGGGCAGGCGGATTCGCCGTGCGCCAGGGGCTGCTGCCCGGTGGTGTCGCCGGAGGCGGGACGCAGCACCTCCCGCACCTGATCGGGAGTGATCCGATCCAGCGCCTGCCGTGCCCCGATCATCCCCTCGTCGACCATGGCGACCGCGGCCCGCACGGCGGCCCGGGCGGAACGTTTGGCCGGGCGCGACTGCAACAGCCACAGAGCGCCGGACTCCACGGTGAACTCGATGTCCTGGATATCGCGGCCGTGGCGTTCCAGCTGCGCCGCGGCGGCGAGCAATCGCTCGTGCACGCGCGGCTGGGTGGCGGCCAGTTCGTCGAGCGGGCGCGGCGTGGTGCGGCCGGAGACCACGTCCTCGCCCTGCCCGCCGACCAGCCACTCCCCGTAGGCCGGGCCGTCGCCGGTATTGGGGTTGCGGCTGAACAGCACTCCGGTGCCGGACAGGTCGTCGAGATTGCCGAAGACCATGGCCTGCACGGTGACCGCGGTGCCGAGTGTGTCGGCCACACCGCGATTGCGCCGATAGGTCTTGGCGCGCGGGGAATCCCAGGAGCGGAACACCGCCTCGATCGCGCCGCGCAACTGCTCCCACGGATCATCCGGCACCACGCCGTGCTCATCGCCGAGCACCGTCTCCCGGTACTGGGCGAGGAAGCGCCGCCACGTGTCGTCGGCGTAGGCCGGATTCCCGGATTCCTCGGCCAGCGCCCGCCGCACCGCGTCGGTCATACCGAGATTGAGGACGGTATCCATCATCCCGGGCATGCTGACCGCCGCGCCGGAGCGCACCGACACCAGCAGCGGGCGGGCGGTGCCGCCGAAGCCGCGGCCGGTACCGCGTTCGATCATGGCGATCCCCGCGCGCACCTGCGCCCAGATCTCCGCGGCGATGCCACCGCGGCGGTGGTAGTCGGCCCAGCCGTCGGTGGTGATCACGAAGGCGGGCGGCACCGGCAGCCCCAGTGCCCGCATGTGGTCGATGCTCCACGCCTTGCCGCCGATCCGCTCCCGCGACAGCCCGCAGCGGCCGTCGAGTTCGACGACGGTCGCCGCGTCGGCCGCCACATCCGGTCGCTGGGCAAGCTCCGCTCCCGCGGTCATATCACTCCTTCGATCGTGTGGATTCCTGCGCACCGCGCCCCGTGCCTCCCGTCCGGGCGTCATGTACCGAGCGTGCCGGGTCGGCGACGCGGTTCTCCAACCCGATCTCGTTGAGCGGAACCGGCGCTGCCGCGGTAACGGTCCGCCGGTCGCGGCGGATCGACCCCGGTGAACGGGACTCATCCGACGAATCGGGCGTGGCGGGCGGGGCGGTGCGGCAGGATGGGCGCATGGATCGGCGGGACGAGTCCATGGGCGATACGCGGCTGACGAGTATTCCCGCGCTCCTCGCGGACCGGGCACAACAGTTTCCGGACGTGCTCGCCATCGCCGGGCCCGAGGGCCGGATGACCTACGCCGAACTGGCGGAGCATGCCCTCGAGGTGACGCGGGCGGCCATGGCGAGCGGGCTCGGACCCGGCGACCGGGTGGGGATCTGGGCTCCCAATGGCGCGCGCTGGATCGTCACCGCGCTGGGACTGCTCGGAGCGGGTGCGGTGCTGGTGCCGATCAACACGCGGTTGACCGGAGTCGAGACGGCGGAGATCCTGGCGCGCGCCCGGGCGCGGGCGCTGTTCACCGTGCGCGGCTTCCTGGGCAACGACTATCCGCGGCTGCTGGCGGACTCGGGCCGGGTGCTGCCGACCCTGCGGCGGACGGTGGATATGAGCGCCGCCGGGGAATGGCGGGCGTTCCTCGAATCCGGCTCCGGAACACCGGCTCCCGCGGCCCGCGCGCGAGCGGCCACCGTCGACGCGCACGCGATCTCCGACATCCTGTTCACCTCCGGCACCACCGGCGCGCCCAAGGGCGTGCTCGCCACCCACCGGCAGACCCTGGAGGTGTTCGACCGCTGGGCCGACGCGGTCACACTGCGGCACGGCGACCGCTGTCTGCTGGTCAATCCGTTCTCGCACACCTTCGGGTACAAGGCGGGCATCATCGCCTGCCTGCTGCGCGCCGCCACCATGATCCCGGTCCCCCGCTTCGACGCCGATGCGGTGCTCGATCTCATCGCGCGCGAACGCGTCACCATGCTCGCGGGCGCGCCCACCCTGTTCACCGACCTGCTGCGCCGCGACCGCACCGGCCGCGACCTGAGCTCGCTGCGGCTGGCCGGAACCGGCGGCGCGCCCGTTCCCACCGAACTGGTCGAGCGCATTCGCTCCGAACTCGGTGTGCCGCACGTCTATACGGCCTACGGCCTCACCGAATCAATCGGCGTGATCACCGTCTGCCCGCCCGACGCACCCGCCGAACTGGCGGCGACCACGGTGGGAAAGGCCGTCATCGACACCGAGATTCGCCTGGTGGACCGCGACGGCGCACCCGTCGCGGCGAGCGTGCCGGGCGAGATCACCGTGCGCGGACCGAATGTCATGCGCGGCTACCTCGACGACCGGGAGGCCACCGCCGCCGCCATCGACACCGACGGCTGGCTGCACACCGGGGATGTCGGCACCCTGGACACGGACGGCTACCTGCGCATCACCGACCGCCTGAAGGATGTGTTCATCGTCGGCGGCTTCAACGCCTATCCCGCCGAGATCGAGCGAACCCTGCTGGGACATCCTGGAATTCGCGATGTGGCGGTGGTCGGCATCCCGGACCCCCGCCTGGGCGAGGTGGGGCGGGCGGTGGTGGTGCCCACCGACCCGGCCACCGCCGATGCCGACGCCATCCTGGGGTGGGCACGCACCCGGCTGGCCGGATACAAGGTGCCGCGCGAGATCGCGTTCACCGACGCGCTGCCCCGCAATACCGGCGGCAAGGTGATGAAGAACCTGCTGCGCGCACCGGCCTCACGACCGGAGTGATCCGGACTCGATGATCGCCACCCGCGTGCAGCAGGCGTCGAGCAGCTCCCCGTCGTGCGATACCACCAGCACCCCGATGCCGTCGGCGGCGGCGCGGTCCATGAGCAGCCGCACGATGGCCGCCGTGGTCGCCGCGTCCAGCATGGCCGTGGCCTCGTCACACAGCAGGTAGCGCGGCCGCTGCGCCAGGGCGCGCGCCACGCACGCGCGCTGCAACTGGCCGTCGCTGACCTCGTGCGGGCGGCGCTCCAGCAGATCCGGTGTCAGCCCGACCGCCCCGGCGAGCGCGGTGACATCGGGGTCGCGTTCCCCGCGGATGCGGGCTGGTTCACCGATGATCCGCGCGAGGGTGAAGCGCGGATCGGCAGCCGTGCGCGGAGATTGGAAGACGACGCCGACCGCACCCCGCGGAGCGCGCGCCAACGGTTGCCCGTCGAGGGTGACCACGCCGGAGCGCGGTGTCACCAGGCCCGCCAGGACGCGCACGAGAGTGGTTTTCCCGGAACCCGATACCCCCGCCAGGCCGACCACCTCTCCTGGTGCGACGGCGAAGTCGACCGCGTCGAGCACGGTGTCAGCGCGCCGGTATCCCGCGCGCACCGCGGTGGCCGCCAGCATCACCGGCTCCGTTCGCGCAGCAGGCGCGGTCCCCGCGCGATGAGGGTCGTCGGTCCACCGAGGTAGTGGCAGCGCTCGGCGGTCAGGTCGGTCAGCTCCGGGCTGGGATGCGGCAGCGGCCGCAGTCCGCGCGCGGGCAGCGCCGCCAGCAGATCCCGCGTGTACTCGTGCCACGGATCGTCGAGCAGTTCCGCGGCCGGTCCGGTCTCCAACAGGTGGGAGGCGTACATGACCGCCAGGGTGTCGGCGATTCCGGTGCGGATGAGCGCGGCCAGATCGTGGGTGATGAGCAGGACCGCCGCACCGTGGTCGGCGCACTCGCGCAGCAGGCGCAGCACGTGGTCGGTGCGGTCGCGATCCAGTCCGGAGGTGGGTTCGTCGGCGACGATCGTCTCCGGATCACCGGCCAGTGCGGCGGCGACGGCGGCGCGCTGTGCCATACCGCCGGACAGTTCGTGCGGATAGCGGTCCAACGCCTCGATCGGGAAGCCGACGCGCTCGGCCAGGTCGGCGCAGCCGTGCGGGGAGCCGAGCCGGTCGAGCGTCTCGAGGAGCTGCGCGCCGACGGTGCGCACCGGGGTGAAATGCGTTGCCGGGGACTGCGGTACCAGTCCCACATGCCGACCCCGGTAGGGCTCGTCGGTGGTGCGCACATCGAGCTGCCGGTCTCCGGCCGGGACGCGGATGGTCCCGCCGATCTCGGCGTGCGGCGGCAGCAGACCCAGCACCGCGCCGGCGACCACCGATTTGCCGCAACCGGATTCGCCGACCAGGGCGGTCACCCGGCCGCGCGGGACGTCGAGCGTCACGTCGGTGGCCGCGTGCACGACGCGCCTTCGGGGCAGCGGGATGCGCACCGTGAGCGCCGCGATGGCGAGTCCGGCGCGCAGGGCGGGATCGACCAGGGTCATGACAGCAGCCTCGCGGGTTTCGGGGGAATGAGCCTGGCGCGCAGGGCCGATCCGGCGATCGCCACCGCCACCGTGGTGACGACCAGCACGCCGGCCGGGAACGCCAGCGTCCACCAGCCGCCCAGCAGCAGTGAGGAGCGCGTCTCCTCCAGCAGGGTGCCCAGACTCGGCGCGTGCGGCGGCAGACCGAAACCCAGGAACGACAGCGTGGATTCGTGCCACACCGCATGCGGTAGCAACAGCACCACCGCGATCAACGCCTGCGGCGCGACGGCGGGCAGCACATGCCGCAGCAGCAGATATCCGGGTCCGGCACCGGCGAGCCGGGCGGCGGCGAGGTAGTCGTGCTCGCGCACGCTCAGTGTCTCCGCGCGCACCACGCGGGCGACCTGCACCCAGTGTGTGAGCGCGATGGACAGCACCACGGCGGGCACGCTGCCGCGGAACAGCGCCACGATGACGATGCCCAACAGCAGATGCGGCAGCGCGTTGGTGGTGTCGGCGACGCGCATGACCAGCCGGTCCACCCAGCCACCCGCCAGCGCGGACGCGGTGCCGACCAGGGTGCCGAGCACCGTGGCCAGCAGCGCCGAGGCCGCCGCCACCAGCAGTGAGACGCGGATGGCGGCGGCCACGCGCACGAACAGGTCACGTCCGGCGGCGTCGGTGCCGAACCAGTGCGCCCCCGACGGCGCCCGCCGCGCCGCGGCGAAATCGGTGAGCCGGTCGTCGATCCCGAACAGCCACGGCACCAGCAGCGCATAGGCCGCGACCGCGACGAGGACGGCGGCCGCGATGCGGAAACGTCGGTCAGCCATCGGCACGCACCCGCGGATCCAGTAGTACACAGGCGATGTCGGCGAGCAGCGAGCCGAGCATGACCGCGCCCGTGGTGCCCACGGTGAGCAGGGCGAGCAGCGGCATATCCAGATCGGTGGCCGAGTCGACGAACGCGCCCGCGATGCCCGGCCACGAGAAGATCTCCTCCACCAGCACCGCGCCCACCACGAGTTCGGGCAGCCGCGCCCCCAGGATGGTCACGAACGGAGCCAGGGACATGGGCAGGATGTGGCGGCGGGCGATGGTGGTCGCGTCCACGCCGCGCGCCATGGCTCCGGTGACGAAGTCCTCGCTCCGGTTGTGCGACACCGATTCCCGCACCGCCAGCAGCAGCCAGGGCAGCTGCGACAGCGCGAGCGCCGACGCGGGCAGCACCAGATGCCGGAGCACCTGCGCCACATCGGGGTCGGCGCCGGCGTCGGTGAGTCCGGCGGGCGGCAGCCAGCCGGTGCCGACGGCGAAGATCCCGATGGCGGCCAGGGCCAGCACGAACGGCGGCAGCCCCTGCACCACCACGCAGGCGGTGCTGACCGCCCGGTCCACCAGGCCACCGCGCCGCATCCCGGTCCACACGCCGAGCGTCACCGCGATGAGAACGGCCATGGTGAGCGAGACACCGACCAGCAGCACGGTCCACGGAATGCGTTCGGCCACCACCTGACTCACCGGCTGACCGTAACCTCGGGACATGCCCAGGTCACCGGTGAGCATCCGGCCGAACCAGCGGCCGAGCAGCTGGTACCAGGGGGTGTCGAGGCCCAATTCCCGTGCCAGCAGCGCCTTGTCGGCTTCCGAGGTGGTCTCGTAGCGATTGCCCAGATAGCCCGCCAGCGGATCGAAGGGCGAGTACGCGGCCGCGGCGAAGAGTCCGGCCGCCACCGCCGCCAGCACCGGGATCAGCGTGAGCAGCCGGAAGCCGATCATCCGGGGCAGTCCTCGGTCCCGGAATCGGCTGCGCCGCGGCGTCACCGAGGTCACGGGCGTCGCGTCCAGGTGTGCAGGGACCACCAGGGTCCCCACGCGACGCCGTGCGTATGCGGTTCCAGCACGGGGCCCGACATCACCCAGTTCGAATCCCTGGTCACGTAGGTGTGGTCGAGGAAGGCCAGGAACACATAGCTCGGGTCGGCGATGTAGGCGCTCTGCACGTCGCGGTACGCGGCGGCGCGGACGGCCGGATCGGTGCTGCGGCGGGCCCGATCGAGGGCGGCGTCGACGGCGGGATCGGCGTGGCGGCTGGCATTGTCGTAGACGCTGCCGACGGCCGGGTCCAGGTAGGCCGAGTGCAGCGTCTTGTACGCCTGCGTATCCGGATCGTAGGGTTCGTCCCCGCCGCCGAGCAGAATGGCGTCGCGTTCCACCCGCGGCTCGATCCGATCCCAGGACAGCCCTTCCAGATCCACCTCGATGCCGATGCGGCGGGCATCGGAGGCGAACGCCTGCGCCAGATCGCGGCGCAGGGTGTCGGTGGACTTGTACATGACCGTGAACGCGGCCCGCTGACCTTCCAGCACGCGGATGCCGTCCGGTCCGGGCCGCCACCCGGCCGCGTCCAGCAGTGCCGCGGCTCGCTCCCGATCGAAGTCGAATGTCGCCGTGGGATTGTGGGCTTCGCCGTACACCTCGGGAATCGGCGTATAGGCGGGGCGGCCGTAGCCGCCGAGCACATTGTCGATGACGGCGCGGCGGTCCACCGCCAGATTGAGCGCCCTGCGAACGGCAGGGTCACCCGTCACCGGATGTCCCGAGGGCAGCGAGACGCCGCGCCAGTCGGCGGAGGTGTTGGCGGACACCGTCATTCCGGCGCGGTCGGCGAAGGTGCGGGCCAGCAGCGGTGGCAGCGTGGTGCCGTCGAGTTCACCGGCGGCCATGCGCTGCGCGCGGGTGTTGTCGTCGGGGACGTAGACCAGCGTGACCTTCCGCACCGCGGGCGGGCCGTCCCAGTAGTCCTCGTTCGCGACCAGCACCGCGCGCTCCGGGGTCAGTTCGGTCAGGCGGTACGGCCCGGTGCCGACGGGGGCGGTGTTGAGCGGGGATTCGGCGGCCGGGCCCGGGGTGGCGACCGCCTCCGACGGCACGATGCCGATGAGCAGCTTGGTGGGGAACGCGGCGTAGGGGTAGCGCAGGGTGAAGCGCACGGTATCGGAGTCGACGGCGTCGACGCGCTCGATCATCTCGTAGGAGGAGCGCACCTCGGAGGCGGAGGCGGGGTCGAGAATGGCGCGGTAGGTGGCCACCACATCGGCGGCGTCGAAATCCGTTCCGTCGCTGAACTTCACCCCCGGCCGCAGATCGACGGTCCACACCGTGGCGTCGGCGGCGGCGACCGGCGGCGCGACCGCCAGCGCCGGATCGAACTCCGGCAGGCCCGGGCCGCCGCGCAGCCGCAGCAGCCCGTCGTACATCTTGGCCTCACCCGCCGCGCCGTACCCGGCGATCGGGTTGTAGCCGCCGAGTTCGTATCCGTCGGCGAGGACCAGCGACCCGTCGTCGGTGGTCGTCGGCGCACCGCACGCCGACAGCGCGGCGGTCAGTGCGAGCAGGACA
This sequence comes from Nocardia otitidiscaviarum NBRC 14405, assembly GCF_000308635.1. Taxonomy (GTDB): domain Bacteria; phylum Actinomycetota; class Actinomycetes; order Mycobacteriales; family Mycobacteriaceae; genus Nocardia; species Nocardia otitidiscaviarum. Next base: position 78,844 of record NZ_BAGD01000048.1, read on the forward strand.
CCGGCGCTGCGCGACGTCCGGGAGCCAATCCTCATCGAGAGCCTTTCAACTGTTCACCTGTTCAGGTGAACAGATAATAGGGCCTGGCGTTCCGACGCGACTACCGTGAGGGCCATGGGAGAACCGCAGTCAACGAAGGGGTCACCGGTTCAGCGCGGACAACTGGCGCTGCGCGGCGTGGACATTCGCGCCTGGGCGCGCCGCTTCGACCTGCTCTCCGATCCCGGCCGCCTGGAGATCCTGCTCTGCCTGCACCGCTGCCCCGGCATCACGGTGGGCGAGCTCGCCGCCGCCACCGGCCGCACCGAGAACTCGATCTCCCAGGCGCTGCGGGTGCTGCGGCACGAGAACTTCATCACCTCCACCCGCATGGGCCGCGCGGTCGCCAACCACCTCGACGATCCGATCATCCACGAGGTACTGCACAATATCGGCGCGACCCACGACTGAGGCCGCCGCGCAGCTGCGCTACCCGTGTCAGCGGGCGGGCCAGACGTCTTTGAGCGACGTGGCGGCGTCGGCGGATTGGCGGACGCCGGATTCGAAGGCGGGAGTGAGGGCGGCGACGGCGAAGACGTCGGGCCCGAAGGCGGCGACGGCGGTGGCGTCGGGGACGACCGAGATCTCGCGGGCGGAGCCGAGGTCGCGGTCGGCGCGGGTGCGGGGGAACATGTGCGCGAGGGGTTCGAGGATGACGACGACATCCGCGGGCAGGGCCAAGTCGGCGTTGACGGCGGAGCGCAGGCCCCCGTCGATGTAGGTGCGGCCGTCGATGGGGATGGGCGGGAGCACACCGGGAACCGATGTGGTGGCGGCGAGGGCCTCGGCCAGGGTCGCCGCGCCGCCGGGGGTCCAGGTGCGCAGGTCGCCGGAGTGGGCGTCGATGGCGGTGAGCACGATATCGCGGTCGGGCCAGTCGTCGATGCCGACCAGGGCGCGCATGCGCTCGATGTGCGCTCCGGGCGCACCGACGTCCGCCGCCATGGCCAGCGCGCCGATCTTGCGGCGGGCGTCCTTCGGGGCGATGCCGGGTTCGGTCATGGTCGCGAAGATCTCCCCCAGCCGCGCCGGATCCGCTCGCAGCGGCGGCGCGTCCGCGGGCGGCGGGGTCAGCAGGCGGATGGGGTCGGCACCGGCCGCGAGCACGGTGCCCACCACCGCACCCGCCGAGGTGCCCACGAACCGATCGGCCAGCCCCAGGTCGATACCCGCCGCACGCAACCCGACCGCCAATCCGGCGAGCCACGAGATACCCACGGGTCCTCCCCCGCCCAGTACGAGTGCGATGCGAGATCCCTTGGGCGACACCGGTCCAGCCATGGATCCCACGGTACCGAACAACCGCCGCCGACCGGGGCGTTTGCCCATCGCCCTTGTATACCGATCGTTATACTGCAATCATGCGTCTACGAAGGAACGTTCTGTCCGTTCACCGAGGAGGAGACCGTCATGGCATCGGCGCGAAAGACGGCGTGCATCCTGTGCGAATGCAACTGCGGGCTGGAGATCGAGGTCGAGGGTCGGCGGCTGGCCCGCATCCGCGGCGATAAGGAGCACGTCGCCTCCGGGGGCTACACCTGCGAGAAGGCGCTGCGGCTGGACTACTACCAGAGTTATCCGCACCGCCTGACCCGCCCGCTGCGGCGCGAACCCGACGGCAGCTACACCGAGATCGACTGGGATACCGCCGTCACCGAGATCGCCGCCCGGCTCAGCACGGTGCGCGACACCCACGGCGGCGACAAGATCTTCTTCTACGGCGGTGGCGGACAGGGCAATCACCTGGGCGGCAGCTACGCGCAGGCGCTCCAGGCCGCGGTCGGCGCGAAGTACTACTCCAATGCGCTGGCGCAGGAGAAGACCGGCGAGATGTGGGTGGACGGCAAGCTCTACGGCGGCCACACCAAGGGCGATTTCGAACACGCCCGGGTGGTCGTGTTCGTGGGCAAGAACCCTTGGCAGTCCCACAGTTTCGCGCGGGCCAGGCCGGTGCTGCGGCAGATCGCCGCCGATCCGGACCGCACCATGATCGTCATCGACCCGCGCCGCACCGAGACCGCCGAACTCGCCGACATCCACCTCCAGGTCGCGCCCGGCACCGACGCCTACTGCCTGGGCGCGCTGCTCGGCGTGCTGGTGCAGGAGGACCTGCTCGACCACGACTTCCTCGACGCACACACCACGGGCGCCGACGCCGTGCTCGCGCAGCTGAAAACCGTCGACGTGCCCGAGTTCTCCCGCCGCTGCGGGGTCGACGAGGAGCTGATCCGCGCCGCCGCGCGCGCCATCGGCACCGGCGAATCCGTCGCCACCTACGAAGACCTCGGCATCCAGCAGGCCCCGCACTCCACCCTGTCGTCGTACCTCAACAAGCTGCTGTGGATCCTCACCGGCAATTTCGGCAAGCCGGGCACCATGGCCCTGCACTCGGTGCTGGCCGCCGTGGCGGGCAGCGCCACTCCCCCACGCGCCGCGCGCACCCGGCCGCCGTCACTGCTGGATCGGGCGCGCAAGACCCTCGGCACCGCCGCCACCCGCGCCGTTCCGCTCGGCGCGACCACGCTGTCGGCCACCCTCGGCGCACTCACCGCCCTGCCCGCCGGTGCGAAACTCGCCGACACCGCCGCCGAGAAGCTGGTGACCGCCGTCGCCCCCATAGCCGGTGGTCTGCTGGGCGGCGCGGGCGGAGTCAGTCAGCCCGGCGGAGCGCGCCGCACCCCCGTCACCGGCGCGCGCATCATCGCGGGCCTGGTGCCGTGCAACTCCATCGCCGAGGAGATCCTCACCGATCACCCCGACCGCTTCCGCGCCATGTGGATCGACAGCGTGAATCCCGCGCACTCCCTAGCGGATTCGAAGACCTTCCGGGCCGCGCTGGACGCCCTCGACCTGGTGGTCGTGGTGGACGTGGCCTTCACCGAGACCGCCCGGCACGCGCACTACGTGCTCCCCGCGGCCAGCCAGTTCGAGAAGTGCGAGGCCACCTTCTTCAATTTCGAGTTCCCGCACAACACCTTCCAGCTGCGCGCCCCGCTGTTGCCGCCGCTGACGGGCACTCTGCCGGAGCCGGAGATCTACGCGCGCCTGCTCACCGCGCTCGACGCCGTCCCACAGACCACCCTCACGCGGCTGCGTACCGCCGCCCGCGCCGGACGCCACGCCTTCGCGCTGGCCTTCTTCAGTGCCGTCGCCGCCGATCCGACGCTGATGCGGCTGGCGCCGTACGTGCTCTACGAAACCCTCGGCCCGACCCTGCCCGAGGAGTTGCGCGGGGCGGCCGTGCTGTGGGGCATCGCCCACCTGTGCGCCCTGGGCAATCCCGCCGGGGTCGGCCGCGCCGGGTACCGCGGTCCCGGATTGGCCGCCGGGGAGCAGCTTTTCGAGGCGATCCTGCACGGCCGCTCGGGCGTCACGTTCACGGTCGACGAATGGTCCGACACCTGGAACTACGTCCGCCGCCCGGATCGCCGCTTCACCCTCGAGATCCCGGAACTGCTGGCGGCTTTCGGCGAACTGGCCGACGCGCCGGACCGGGCCGATCCCGACTACCCGTTCATCCTGGCGGCCGGTGAGCGCCGATCCTTCACCGCCAATACGATTTTCCGCGATCCGGCCTGGCGACGCCGCGACGCCGACGGTGCGCTGCGGGTGAACCCCGAGGACGCGCGGCGGCTCGGCGTCGACACCGGCGACCGGGTGCGCGTGGTCACCGAGGCGGGAGCGGCCCCGGCCGTGGTCGAGGTGACCGATACCGTCCGACCCGGCAATATCACCCTGCCCAACGGTCTCGGCACCGATGACGACGGTCGGCGCGCAGGCGTGGCTCCCAACGAGCTCACCTCCCTGCGCCACCGCGACCCGATCGCCGGAACGCCGTGGCACAAATACGTTCCGGCGCGCATCGAGGTGCTCGCCTGACTCAGATCTCCTTGCGCATCTGCGCGGTCAGCGGCTTCATGTAGCCGGAGCCGAGCAGGCGCTGCATCCAGTTCATGGCCTTGGCGTCGGTGCCGATGAGAATGAGCGGCTTGTTCTTTCGGATGCCGTTCAGGATGGTACGGGCGCACTGCTCCGGCGAGGTCTTGGCCAGCCGGTCGAAGTTGGAGGCCAGGGCGTCGCGATCACGATCGGCCGACGCCCTCGCCTTCCAGGCGATCTCGGTCTTGATCATGCCCGGGTGCACACTGCTGACGCCCACCCGGTGGCCCGCGATGATCATCTCCTGGCGCAGCGCGTCGGTGAACGCCCGCATGGCGAACTTCGATGAGCTGTAACCACTTTGGCTCGGGCAGGCGACCAGCCCGAACATGCTGGAGACATTGGCGATATGCCCGTCACCCGAGGCGATGACATGCGGCAGGAACGCCTTGGTGCCGTGCGCCGTACCCCAGAAGTTGATATCGAAGATCCACTCGAAGTCCTCCCAGGTGACGTCCTCGATATTGGCGGTCAGCGAGACACCGGCATTGTTGACGACCAGGTTCACCGTGCCGAAATCGGCCACCACCGCATCGGCGTGCGCGTACACCGCCGCGCGGTCGGTGACGTCGAGCCGGTAGGCGCGGGCCTTCGCCCCCTCCTGCTCGCACAGGGCGGCGGTCTCGGCCACACTGTCGAGGGTGCGCCCCGACAGCGCGAGCGCCGCCCCCTCGCGGGCCAGTTCGAGGGCCAGCGCCCGGCCGATACCGGCCCCGGCTCCGGTGACGACGGCGACCTTGCCGTGGAAGCTCTGCATGGGAATGTCCTTGTCTCGCAGTGGCGGAGTCGCACGATGGCGGAACAGCGCCGGTCTTACTGGGTGGTGAAGCCGCCGTCGGCGACGAATTCCGCGCCGGTGGAGTAGGAGGACTCGTCGGAGATGAGGAACAGCACCAGATTCGCCAGCTCCTCCGGGGTGGCGGGGCGCGCGATGGGCTGCGTCGCCGCGATCGACCGCGAGCGATCCGACGCCGCCGTCATCTCGGTGGCGACGATGCCGGGATGCACCGAGTTGACCCGGATATTGTCGGCGGCCAACTCCTGCGCCGCCGTCTTGGTCATCCCGCGCACCGCCCATTTGGAGGCGACGTAGCCGAGGATATCGGCATAGCCGATGAGCCCTCCGGTGGAGGAGATGTTCACGATGGACCCCACGCCCGCACGGCGCATGGAGCCGATCACCGCCTTCATCCCGAGGAAGACGCCGACCTGGTTCACGTCGACGACCCGGCGGTAGTCGGCCTCCGACAGCTTCTCGATGGGGTCCACGTGCACGATGCCCGCGTTGTTGACCAGCCCGGACACCGGCCCGAACCGCGCCTCGGCGGTGGCGATCACCGTGGTCCAGTCGCCCTCGTCGGTCACGTCGAGCGGGAGGAACAGCGCGGCGTCACCGATTTCGGCCGCCACCGCCCGCCCCGGCTCGACCAGCACATCGGCAATGGTCACCCGCGCGCCCTCGGCCGCGAGTCGGCGCGCGAAGGCCGCACCCATGCCGCGCGCCCCGCCGGTGATCACGACGTGCTTGTCGTCGACGCGTCCCATCTCAGCTCTCCTCGTGTCGCGCCGACCGCGAGTCGGCCAGGTGATTGGCGGCGATGAAGCCGAACACCATGGCGGGCCCGATGGTCGCGCCCGCACCGGCGTAGTCGTTGCCCATGACGGCGGCCGAATTGTTGCCCGCCGCATAGAGTCCGGCGATGGGCTCACCGTCGTGGTCGAGCACCCGGGCGTACTCGTCGGTCACCAGGCCGCCCTTGGTGCCGAGGTCGCCGGGCACCATCTCCACCGCGTAGAACGGTCCGCGCTCGAGCGGTGCGAGAGTCGGGTTCGGGCGCACGGTCGGATCGCCGTAGTACCGGTCGTAGGCGGAATCGCCACGGCCGTAATCCTCGTCGCGACCGGCGCGGGCGAAGTCGTTGAACCGCCGCACGGTGGCGGTGAGCCGGTCGGCGGGCACCCCGATCTTGTCGGCGAGTTCGGCCGGGGTGTCGGCCGAGGTGATGATGCCCGCGTCGTAATACTTCTGCGGCAGTGGACGTTTCGGGAAGTTGCCGAGGAACAGGTAGCGGTCGCGGAAGTTCTGGTCGAAGATGAAGTGCGCCGGGATGCTGCCGGTGCCGGCCGCTTCCATCTCGTACATCCGGTGCACCACGTTCACATACGGCGCGGATTCGTTGACGAACCGTTCCCCGTTGTCGTTCACCATGATCGCGCCCGGCTGCGAACGCTCGGCCAGGCAGAAGAACGGCGGTCCGTCGGGATTGCGCACCGACGGGCCCCACCAGGCGTCGTCCATCAGGTCCACCGCGCCGCCGACCTTCTGGCCCGCCACGATGCCCTCCCCGACGTTCTCGGTCGCGCCCACGGTCCAGTCGGTGGACTGCGGTCCGGACAGGTACTGCTCGCGCATCTCGAGGTTGTGTTCGAAGCCGCCCGCCGCCAGCACCACACCGCGCCGCGCCCGGATGACGACGGAGCGACCCTCGTGCTCGGCCCGCACCCCGACCACGGCGCCGCCCTCGGTGACGACCTCGGTGAGCGGCGTGCTCAGCCACACCGGCACGCCCGCGTCCCGCAGCGACAGCCACAGCCGGGCGGCAAGGGCCTTGCCCAGGCTGAGCGGCAGCGCGCCCCTGAGCAGGTTCAGCGCGGTGCGCGCGCCCACTTTCACGGCCGTCTTCTTGCCCGCCCAGGTGCGGGCGATCATATTGAGGTCGTGGAAGTCGCTGACCGTGATGGCGATGCCCTTGGGCGCGGACATGGTCGGCTGATTGATCTTGTGCAGATCCGCGCCCAGCAGCCGCCCGTCGATGGGCGCGGGCTCGATACTGCGGCCCTGTGACAGCCCGCCGGGGAACTCCGGGTGATAGTCGGAATAGCCGCGGTCGTAGACGAACTCCCAGTACCGCGAGCGAGCGCCCAGATAGCGGAACATCTCCGGCCCGTGATCCAGGAAAGCCCGCTGCTTGGCCTCCGGAACACGATCGCCCACAACGGCTTTCAGATAGGTGCGGGCCATCTCCGGGCTGTCGGGCACGCCCGCCGCCTGCAGCACCGGATTGTTCGGCACCCAGATACCGCCGCCGGAGCGCGCGGTCGAGCCGCCGAACAGGCGACTCTTCTCGATCAACGTCACCGACAGCCCGCGGTAGGCGGCGGTGAGCGCGGCGGTCATCCCGGCCGCGCCGGAGCCGACCACGACCACATCGAATTCGAATTCCACAGTTCTCGAGTCCTTTTCGGTTACCGCAGCCGGTGCGCGGGCCGCCGTGGCACGGCGGGACGACGGCAGGCGGGGACGCGGGTTGTGAGATCGACGCTAAGGCGGCCCCCGGTGCCCGGCACGATGTGGTCCCGACCACTGGGACACCCCCGTGACCACGGGGTATGCGTGCAGAACTATTTCGGACAGGCATAACCCCACCCGACCGCGGTGGCGGCGCGACGGACACAAGGACATGGAGCAGGGAAACGACATGGTTGATCTGAACGGCAAAGTCGCGCTCATCACGGGCGCGGCCCGCGGCCAGGGCGCGGCGGAGGCACGGCTGTTCGCGTCACGCGGGGCGCGGGTGGTGATCACCGACGTATTGGCCGCCGAGGGTAAGGAGCTAGCCGAATCACTCGGGGCGGCGGCACATTTCGTGCACCACGACGTCACCGACAACGACAGCTGGAACACCGCCGTCGGTGAGACCGTCTCGACCTTCGGCAAGCTCGACGTACTGGTGAACAATGCCGCGATCTACACCATGAAACCACTCGTGGAGACCTCCACCGAGGAACTGGAGCGGATTCTGCGGGTGAACCTGGTCGGCGCGTTCAACGGCATCAAGGCGGTGGTCGGGCCGATGACCGAGGCGGGCGGCGGCTCCATCGTCAACATCTCCTCCCAGGCCGGGATCGAGGGCCTGATGAACCACTCCGCCTACGGCTCCTCGAAGTGGGGGCTGCGCGGACTCAGCAAGATCGCGGCGCTGGAGCTGGGACCCGTCGGCATCCGTGTGAATTCGGTGCATCCGGGCCCCATCGCCACTCCGATGGTGCCGTATCTGACCACCGGCCCGGGCAGCTTCCCGACGCTGCCGCTGGAACGCACCGGACTGCCGGAGGAGGTCGCCGAGCTGGTGGCCTTCCTCGCCTCCGACGCGGCGGCCTACATCACCGGCGCGGAGGTGACCGTGGACGGCGGTCTGGCGGCGGGCAAGTTCATCCCGCGGAATCCGTAGCGACCCCGGTGAGGAATACGTGATGCCCCTCTCCCCCGAATGGCGATCCTTCGTCGACGCCGCCGCGGCGGCCTTTCCCGCTCTCGGCACCGAGGTCTGCGACGCCGCCGCGGCGCGGGCCTTCCTGGCCGCCCGGCCCGCGCCGGTGGTGGAGCCGATACCCGTTGCCGGGGTGGAGGATTGGCTGATACCTGGTCCTCCGGACGCCCCCGAGGTGCCGGTCCGGCTGTACCGGCCGCTACACGCCGAGCGGGTTCCCGCCGTCGTGGTCTTCTACCACGGCGGGGGGTTCGTCCTGTGCGGACTCGACAGCCACGACCGGTTCTGCCGGACCATGGCCGACGCGGCGGGCGTGATCGTGGTGTCGGTCGACTACCGGCGTGCCCCCGAGGCCCGCTTCCCGGCCGCCGCCGACGACGCCTACGCGGTCCTGCGCTGGGTGGCCGACCACGCCGAAGCCCTCGGCGGCGATCCGGCCCGCATCGCCGTCGCCGGTGACAGCGCCGGCGGCAATCTCGCCACCGTCGCCGCCCTCCGGGCCCGCGACACCAGCGGCCCCGACATCGCCTTCCAACTGCTGCTCTACCCCATGCTCGACCCGGCCTGCGACAGCCCCTCCTACACCGACAATGCCGAGGGCTACTTCACCACCGCCGCCCACCTGCACTGGTACTGGCAGCAGTATCTGCGCACCCCCGCCGACGCGAACCACCCCTACGCCAATCCGACCCGCGCCGACCTGTCCGGCCTGCCGCCCGCCCATATCGTCACCGCCGAATTCGACCCGCTGCGCGACGAGGGCGAGGCGTATGGCCGCCGCCTGCGCGCGGCCGGGGTGGACGCGGAGATCCAGCGCTGGGACGGCACCGTCCACGGCTTCATGTCCATGGCCTGGCACCTCCCGGAGACCGAACGCGCCAATGCGGCGGCCTTCGCCGCCCTGCGCACCGCCCTCACCCGCACCGCGCCTGTGACCCGATAGACCCGAGGTCGCCGGGCCGCTCAGGGTTCGACGAAATCGGCTGCGATGGAACACAATCGCCACTCGCCGTCGCGGCGGACCATGGTGCCGGTGTAGTCGATGTCCTTGAAGTACTGGCGGTACTTCTCCGGGATATCGGTGAACGATTCGTGCGCCAGGTAGGTGGCCGAATTCGGGCTGGTCTGGGTGATGCCGGTGATCGTCTTGGTGAAGCCCGCCGATCGCACTTCCGGGCCCAGGGTGCGGTCGTACTGCGGGGTGTACTGGATGACGAGATCGTCGATGTCCTGGGCGGTTTCGGGGCAGACCAGCTGCTGGAAGCCCTCCCAGTCCTGGGCGTTGAAGGTCGCGGCGATGGCCTCGGTGATGCGGACCAGCTCCGGATCGAGCTGAGTGCGGTCGCCGGGGGCGATCTCCTTGTCCGGGGCGTTGAAAACCGGTGGGGGCGGCAGGGTTCGGTGGCCGGACGGGCTGATATTGGCTTCGATGGCGCGCCGCCAGCTGCCGTCGTCGATCATCATGCGAATGGCCCGGGTGATGCGGGCCTGCATGTCGATGTCACCCTTGCGGACGCCGACGCCGTAGCGCTCCCGGGTGAAGCGATGGCCCACCACGCGCAGGGTGCCGGGATGCTGCGCGGCGTATCCGGCGAGGATCACGTCATCGGTGGAGACCGCGTCCACCGTGCCGGTGAGCAGGTCGGCGACGCACTGCACATAGGTGTCGCGGGTGACCAGATCGGCGCGGGCGGCGAAGTCCTTGCGGATCTTGTCCGCGGAGCTGGAGCCCTCCGCGGTGCAGACCGTGCGGCCGTTGAGATCCTCGGGACGTTCGATCTTCCGCTCGCTCTGCCGCACCAGCAGATCCTGGCCCGCGACCAGGTAGGGCCCGGCGAAGGACACCTGCTGCTGGCGACCCGCGGTAATGGAGTAGGAGGCGACCACGAAATCCACCGCCCCCGAATTCAACAGGCGCTCGCGGTCTTCCGAGCGCGCTTCCTTCCAGACGATGTGCTCGGGCGTGACACCGAGCTTGCCCGCGATGTAGGTGGCGGTGTCGGCGTCGAAACCGCGCGGCACGCCGTCCGGCCCCATGACCGACATCCCGGGCTGATCGAATTTGATCCCGACGGTCAGCGACGGGGGCTGTTGCGGCGGCACCGCGGGTTCACTCTCCTCACCGCAGGCCGCGACCGTCAGACCCACGGCGATCACACCGGCGAGGCTCACACCTTTCATCGACAACGCTCTCCTGTCTGCGGTGGTTCGGAATGCGTAATCTTCTGGCGCAATGGGCAACCATCGTGCATCCAACCATTCGACAGCGGAAAACTCGGCTAACTCGAATACTTCCGACGTGAATTCCTCCGAATATCTACGCCGATTCGCCCGCTAGGACGCGTTTGCCGTACAGGCGGAGAGCACGATCTGGGCGGGTCGCGGGGAGGCACTGCCGAGATCGGGGAATGGCGGATGCGATTCTCCCAATCCGCCCACGGCGGCCGCCTCGGCCTCGGCGCGCGTCGGCGCGGCCGCCCACCCGTACCCGCCGTCCGCGCCCCGGGCTACCGCACCGCATCCGTCGCTGAAGCGCAGCACGATTTCGCAGTCGTACACATTGCAGTCCTTGATGGCGGCGGCGTCGGCGACGACCCGACTGGAGGTGTCGGTGGCGGCGACCACCACATTGTTCAGCCGGGAAATCGCGATGGTGCCGTGCTGTCCCGCGGCCTGCGCGGGCGCGGCGAAACCCAGCGCGCAGACGGCGACGGCGGCGGCGGTGACTGCGGCACTACGAGCGAGCGACAAGAGAATCTCCACTATTTCAGAAGCGATCGAACGAGGCGATGCTAGACGAATCCGGCGACACCCGGAAAGCATTCGGCCGCCGTCACCCGGCCCGATATTCGGATGCGCGCACGTCCACTCGGTCCTTACGGTGGAGCTGTTCGCAAAAGAGGAAGGACCGAACGATGTTTCCCGTCGAGCTGCGCGGAACGCGCGCGCAGACGCTCATGTGGGCGCACGAGCACGAAGTCGACCCCGCCGCCTTGCGGCAGCTGCGCACCATCGCGCAACTGGAATGGGTGCACGGCGTGCGCGTCATGCCCGATGTGCACCTCGGCAAGGGGGCCACGGTCGGATCCGTCATCGCCATGCGGGACGCGGTCGCGCCCGCCGCGGTCGGCGTCGATATCGGCTGTGGCATGGAGGCCGTGCGCACCTCGCTGACGGCCGCGCAACTGCCCGATGATCTGCTGTCGCTGCGGTCCCGCATCGAGGCGGCGGTACCGGTCGGATTCACGGCGCATCAGGAGCCGGTGAATGTGCGACGACTCGAGGCGGAGGTGCACGGCCAGCGTGCGGCGGGTACCACATTGCGCACCGGCTGGGAGCGATTCTGGAAGTCCTTCGACGGCCTGCATTCCGGAGTTCAGTCCCTGGAATCCAAGGCGCACAAGCAGATGGGATCACTCGGCGGCGGCAACCACTTCGTCGAAGTCTGCCTGGATACCGAGCAGAATGTGTGGATTCTGCTGCATTCCGGGAGCCGGAATATCGGCAAGGAACTCGCCGAGCGGCATATGGCCATCGCGCGGGCACTTCCGCACAATCAGGATCTGCCGGACCAGGATCTGGCGGTATTCCTCTCCGGGACCCCGGAAATGGCGGCGTACCGGCGGGATCTGACCTGGGCGCAGGAATACGCGGCCCGCAATCGGGCCGTGATGCTGGCGCTGGTGTGCAAGGCCGTGCGGGACGAATTCACCGGGGTCGACGTGCGTTTCGACGAGCCGATCTCCTGCCATCACAATTATGTGGCGGAGGAGATCGTCGACGGGGTGCCCATGCTGGTGACGCGGAAGGGCGCCGTGCGGGCGGGCGCGGGCGATCTGGCGCTGATTCCCGGATCCATGGGTACGCGGTCGTATGTGGTGCGGGGCAAGGGAAATCCGGCCTCGTTCCAGTCCGCGTCGCACGGTGCGGGCCGCCGGATGAGCCGCAATGCCGCCAAGAAGCAGTTCACGGTGGCCGATCTGATCGCGCAGACCGAGGGCGTGGAGTCGCGCAAGGACGCCGGGGTGATCGATGAGATCCCCGCGGCGTACAAGGACATCGACCAGGTCATCGACGCCCAGCGCGAACTGGTCGACGTCGTGGCGACGCTGCGCCAGGTGCTGTGTGTGAAGGGCTGAGTTGTGCAGTGCGGGCGCGGGCTCAGCGGCGCAGCAGTGCGCCCACGATGCCCGCGCCCAGCAGCATGAACCCCGAGATGAGCGCGAAACCGTAGGTGACCCAGGCGTGCAGCGCCACCGTCATCTCACTGGAGATGAGCGGCAGGTCCCCGATCAGCCGGAAGGTGTCGTCGGGGAACAGCAGGTGCAGCACGCCCGGGAACACGCCCCACACCAGGCTCGCCACCATCGTGCCCAGCGGTGAGTAGGCGGCCAGCACCGCCACCAGCATGAGCAGCAGCGAGCCCACGATGATCTGCACCGACGCGGTGAACCGGTCGGTCACCGCGCCGACGATCACCCAGTAGCGGATATCCAGCCCGCCGTTGGCCGCCAAGGCGATTCCGATCGGCGTCATCACCAGTCCCGCCACCACCCCGGTGACCGAGCGCGACGTCGCGGAACCACTGGTGAACTGTGTGCCCGGCGGGCTCCACCCCGCAGGCGACGGAAATTGCTGACCCATGACGCCTCCCATCCGCCCCCGGGACGCGCCCGCCGGTCCCCGGTTCCCCCATTGTCCGGCACCGAGCCCCGACCCGCCCGATCTTGACCGCACCGCAACGAAGTCTCCCGTCATTCGGTACACCGGATCGCACGGTCGAGATGTCGCCGTGCCGTCGAACCATCGACCGAAACGCCTGAAAGCGGTGCGCGAGCGGGGGAAGGGGTGCGGAAGCCCCCGCTCGCGGTCGGTTGTCGGCGGCGTGAGGCACGATGGAGCGCGTGACCCCGACCAACGCGACCTCTCCGACCGAGACCAGTGCGGCGCTGCGGGACGACGCCGAACGGCTGCTGCGCGAACTCGCCGGGCCGTCGGCGCGGCTGCGGGAGGATCAGTGGACCGCCATCGAGGCGCTGGTGGTGCGACGGCAGCGGGCGCTGGTGGTGCAGCGCACCGGCTGGGGCAAGTCGGCGGTGTACTTCATCGCGGCCAAACTGCTGCGGGCGGCGGGACGCGGCCCGACGGTGATCGTGTCTCCGCTGCTGGCGCTCATGCGCAACCAGGTCGCGGCCGCCGAGCGCGCGGGCGTGGTGGCGGCGACCATCAACTCCGGCAATGTCACCGAATGGGACGAGATCCACGCCCGGGTGGCCGCGGGCGACGTGGACGTGCTGCTGGTGAGCCCGGAACGGCTGAACAATCCCGACTTCCGCGACGCGGTGCTGCCGAAACTGGCCGCCGACGCCGGACTGGTGGTCGTCGACGAGGCGCACTGCGTCTCCGATTGGGGCCACGACTTCCGGCCGGACTACCGGCGCATCCGCACCCTCATCGCCGACCTCGGCTCCGATGTGCCGGTCCTGGCCACCACCGCGACCGCCAACGATCGCGTGGTCACCGACGTGGCCACCCAGATCGGCACCGATACGCTGGTGCTGCGCGGCAGCCTCGATCGCGAATCGCTGCGGCTGTCGGTGGTGCGCATCGCCGACGCGGTCGAGCGCACCGCCTGGCTCAGCCAGCACCTGCGCGCACTGCCCGGCTCCGGGATCGTCTACACGCTGACCGTCGCCGCCGCGCACGACCTCGCCGACGTGCTGAATTCCCACGGCCACCAGGTCGCCGCCTACACCGGCCAGACCGAACCCACCGAGCGCGAAGCCCTCGAGATCGCGCTGTTGAACAACGAGGTCAAGGCGCTCATCGCCACCTCGGCGCTGGGGATGGGCTTCGACAAACCCGATCTCGGATTCGTGGTGCACGTCGGCGCGCCCTCCTCCCCCATCTCCTACTACCAGCAGGTCGGCCGTGCGGGGCGCGGTACCGAGCGCGCCGAGGTGGTGCTGCTGCCCGGACCCGAGGACCGGCGCATCTGGAGCTACTTCGCCTCGGTCGCCTTCCCTCGGGAACATATCGTGCACTCGGTGCTGGACAGTCTGGACCGGGATCGGCCGCTGTCCACCGCCGCGCTGGAACCGCTGGTCGAACTCAATCGCTCCCGCCTGGAGATGGTGCTCAAGGTCCTGGACGTGGACGGCGCGGTCAAGCGGGTGCGCGGCGGGTGGATCGCCACCGGCGAACCCTGGGCCTACGACACCGAACGCTATGAACGGCTCGCCGCCGCCCGCGACGCCGAACAGCAGGCCATGATCGACTACCAGGCCACGGCCGAATGCCGGATGAATTTCCTGCGGCGACAACTGGACGACCCGGGCCTCACTCCCGACTCCCCCGGCTGCGGACGCTGCGACAACTGCACGGGCACCCGCCCGGATACCGGCGTGGACACCGCCCAGGTCGCCGAGATCCGAGCCCGTCTGGACCGGCCGGGTATCGATCTGGCCCCGCGCAAGCAGTGGCCGACGGGTATGGCCAAGCTCGGAATCTCCCTGTCCGGCAAGATCTCCGACGGCGCCGAGACCGGCCGCGTGCTGGGCCGCCTGAGCGATCTCGGCTGGGGCCAGCGGCTGCGCGCCCTGCTCAACGCACCGGACGGCCCGGTGCCGGACGAGGTCTTCCGCGCCTGCACGGTGGTACTGCGCGAATGGGATTGGGCGCGGCGCCCCACCGCCGTCATAGCCCTGGAATCACCCACCCACCCGATTCTCGCCGCCTCCCTGGCCGCCCGGCTCGCCGAGATCGGCCGCCTGCGCGACCTCGGCGTCCTGCACCTGCGCCCGGACCTGCCCCTGGTCTCGGCCGTCAACTCCGCCCACCGCGTGGCCGCCCTCCACAATGCCTGGGAGACACCGGATCTCACCTCCGTGGACGGCCCGATCCTGCTGGTCGACACCCTCACCGACACCGGCTGGACGTTCACCATGGCCGCACGCGCGCTGCGCGCCGCCGGAGCCGACGCGGTGCTGCCGTTCGCCCTGGCCACCCCCTCCTGAACCCGTCGGGGGCCGATGCGCACACCGGCCCCGCTACGTGTGCGTGGGCGCCTGGGGGCGGGCACCCCACGCCACCGGGCCGGGCTACTCGCAGGTTCGTGTGATGTGCTTGCCGATATTGGTGGAAGCATTGGTCAGCTTCGTGGCGTTCTGCTGCGCCTCCACCGTTTTGCCCTGCAATTCCTCGATGGCGGTGTCGGGGTTCGAGAAATCGATTTCCGAAAGATCGAGCCCAGCCTCACTGGCGTCGGCGAACGCCACCCAATCGGCGCGGATATCGGCCGGGGCGACTTCGGCGATTCGACGCGCCTTGGCGATGAGTTCCGCCGAGGTCGAGGCTGCCGCCAAATCACCCAGTTCCTCGACCGCCTCACAGTATTCGGCTGTGCTCGCACCGGAGGCCGCTGCTGTCGTCGAGGTCCCGGCGCCGCTGGGAGCGCTCGTCTCCGAGGAAGTGCGGCTGCAGCCGCTCAGCGCGCCGACGCTGATCGTGACTGCGAGAATGATCATGGTGGTTCGGCGCATGGCGACGATTGTTCCTTCCGGTCGGTGGTTCGACCCGATCGAAGCAGCCGGTAACCCCGACCGGCAAACCGAAAATCTCAAGTAATCGTCAAATTCAGCGCGGACGCTCGGCCGCGCATTCTCGAGATGGATACCGGCCCCGCCGCCGTTCGCTGTCCCGTGCGACTGCCGCCACGCCACGCCGGATCGAAAGTGACCGCGCCCCAGTGGACGAGGCGGCGTAGGCACGACGGGTCCGAGCAGCGCCGATCAGTGATGGAGCCGCCGTGGCATTCGGATCTATGAAACTGCCTCCGCCACCGCTGGTGCGCGCGGTGGGGTGGGTACGCGATGGGCTCGCGGCGCTGCATCGGCATCTGGTGCCGGGGCATATCGCACTGCTCGAATTGCAGATGACCGGGTTTCTGGCGCCCGCGATTCAGGCGGCGGCACAGCTCGGGATCGCGGACGCGTTGGCGGACGGGCCGAAGCGGGTGGAGGAGCTGGCGCGTGCGGTGGGGGCCGACGCGGATGCGTTGGAGCGGCTGCTGCGGCTGCTCGTCAGCTTCGACGTGTTCACGCGGCGACGTGACGGGACGTACGCGCTGAACGGGATGTCGCGGGCGCTGCGGTCGGACGGCGAGGTGACGCTGCGGGATCTGTCGCTGTTCTTCGGGTCCGAGTACCACCGCCGCCACTGGACGCATCTGGCCGATGCGGTGCGGACCGGAAAACCGGTCGGGCCCGCGCTGGACGGGGCGGGATTCTTCGAATACGCCGCCGAACACCGGGAACTCGGTGAACTGTTCGACCGTGCCATGGCCAGCGTGAACACCCTCGCGATCGAACCGCTGCTCGCCGCATACGATTTCGGCCGGTTCAAGACGGTGGTCGATATCGGTGGCGGACGCGGAGCCCTGCTCGCCGCGATCCTGCGCCGCCACCGGGACGCGCGCGGCATACTCTTCGATCTGCCACGGGTGCTGGCGGAGCCGCCCGACGAGATCACGGAACTCGCACTGGCCCAACGCCTTACACTGCGCTCCGGATCGTTCTTCGAATCGGTGCCCGAGGGCGGCGACGCCTACCTGCTCGAACACATCCTGCACGACTGGCCCGACGCCGACGCCGAGCGGCTGCTGCGCACCGTGCGCGCGGCGATGGCACCCGACGCCACCCTCCTCGTCATCGAGATCCTGCTGCCCGAACACCACCGCCCGCACGCGGGCAAGTTCATCGACCTGGAGATGCTGGTCAACTCCGGCGGCCGGGAACGCACCGCCGAGCAGTTCCGAGACCTTTTGTCCCGCAGCGGTTTCACTCTCGTCCGCACCGTCGACACGGTCGCTCCCGACAGCATTCTCGAAGCCCGCCCGACCGGATAGCCACGGCGTGGGCGACGGCCGTGGTGGTCGCGGCCGCGCCCCCTGCGCGCGACCACGACCACCGCACCCCGGGCGTCTGGCCCCCGGGGCCGGCACATCTCAGGCCGACCGGCGCACCGGTTCGCCGACCATTCCGGTCACCAGCGCCACCCGGTCGGTCCACCCGTCCGCCATGGAGGCCAACAGAAACCACGCCGCGTGCACCCGCTCATCGGAGACCGCGTCGACGGTGCGCAGCAGATGCACCGCGCGCACATGGGCGGCGGCCATGGCGTCCACCACGCTGCCGAGCGATTCGCCGTGCGCCGCGGCCGAATCGGCGCGCCGCGCCCGGCGCAGCACGTAATCGTCGATGCACTCGACCATATGGGCCCGCCGCCGGTCGATCTCGATGGCGCACTCCGGCCGATCCCGCCGCGCCAGATGCGATTCGGCCAGCAGCCGAGCCCAGCGGGTCACGGGATGATCCTCCGGCTGATCGCCGATATGACCGCAGAACGCGGCCAGCAGTTCATGCCAGTCGGGCAGTACGTACATACCTACCTCCACGGCGGTGCGGGCGCACCCGGCGCCGCGGGCGGTCACCGAACCGCGAGCCCGGCGCGGTAAGGGCGGACCGCGCCGGATCCGGGACCGCTATCGGCGAAGGGCACATGCGATACGGCGCCGGGTGCCTCTCCAGCATGCGCCGTACCGCCCGTCCGCCCACTGCCCTTCCGGTGGCCTTCCGTCGCCCCTGAACTCGGGACACGCCAGCCATACCGGGAACTCGCGGCGCGCCGCCGGGCCGACGGTGCTGCCGACCGGTTCCGGCCTTTCCGCCGAATCCCCTTACGCCGGTGGCGGCTTGGGCACGACGGCCGCGCTCACACCTTGACGAGGTCGTCGGCGTGCACGACGGGACGTTGCATACCTTCCGGTAGGTCTGTGGTGGAGCGGCCCTTCATGGTCTCCAGTTCGTCGCTGTCGTAGGAGACGATGCCGCGGGCGACCACCTGGCCGTCGGGTGCCATCAGGCTGATCACGTCGCCGCCGTAGAAGCGGCCGCGCACCTCCGTGATACCCGCGGCGAGCAGGGAGCTGCGGCGCTCGGCCACGGCCCGCACCGCGCCCGCGTCGAGGTGCACCGCACCCCGGCTGTCGGCGGCGTGGCGGACCCAGAACTTGCGTGCCGACAGGCGGATCGGCCGGGCGGCGAAGGCGGTGCCGACCGTCGCCCCGGACAGGGCGGCAGCGGCATCGGAGGCGGCGGCGAGCAATACCGGCACACCGGCGTCGGCGGCCAACCGCGCCGCGGACAGCTTGGACGCCATACCGCCCGTGCCGAGCGCGCCGCCGCTGCCCGCGATCACCCCGTCCAGATCCGCGCTGCCGCGCACCTCCGGAATGAAATTCGCGCCGCCCTTGCGCGGGTCGCCGTCGTAGAGGCCGTCCACATCGGAGAGCAGCACCAGCGCGTCCGCACCCACCAGGTGCGCCACCAGCGCCGCCAGCCGGTCGTTGTCGCCGAACCGGATCTCTTCGGTTGCGACGGTGTCGTTCTCGTTCACCACCGCGATGGCGTGCAGGGCGCGCAGCCGATCCAGAGTGCGTTGCGCGTTGCGATGCGATTCCCGCCGCGCGAAGTCGTCCGCGCTGAGCAGCACCTGCCCGACCACGCGGCCGTAGCGCGCGAACGAGGTGCCCCAGGCGTGCGCCAGCGCCAGCTGCCCCACGCTCGCCGCCGCCTGCTTGGTCGCCAGATCCTTGGGGCGACTGGACAATCCCAGCGGTGCGATGCCAGCGCCGATCGCGCCGGAGGACACCACCACCACATCCGATCCGGCCCGCATCCGCGTCTCCACCGCATCGGCCAGCTTGTCCAGCCGATCGTTGTCGAGACCGCCCTCCAGGCTGGTCAGCGCGGAGGAACCGATCTTCACGACGACACTGCGCGCCGACGCGATGGCCTGCCGGGCGTCACTGCGCTCGGTCTCCACCCGCGTGATACTCGAACTCACTGCACCACACCTCAATTCGCCCGCGGTACACCCGCTGCACCGCCGCCGCGGTCACTGTCGAACACCGCGCCGCCGCGGCACGTCATTCCTCGTAGTCGTCCTCGTCCACCAGACCACGGCGCACCCGCGAGGCGTGCTTGCGCTCGGCGGCGCTGATGCGCTCGGTCTGGTCCAGTCGCGGATCCACGCCGCGCCGCGTCATCATGACCTCCACACCCGCGGAGATCTGCGGCTCCCAGTCGAAGCACACATCGCCGATGGTGACCGGCGCGCCCGGCTGCGCACCCAGCCTCACCAGCTCCTCCTCGACCCCGAGGCGAGCCAGGCGGTCGGCCAGGTAGCCCACGGCCTCGTCGTTGTCGAACTGGGTCTGCGCCACCCAGCGCTCCGGGCGCTCGCCGTAGACGATGAACCCGCCCTCGGTCTCCGGATCGTGCGTCACGCGGAATCCGCTGTCGCCCTTGGCGACCGGGCGGATGACCGGACGCTTCGGTTCGGCCTTGGGATGCGCCTCCCGATACTCGGAGACCATGTCGGCGAGCGCGAAGGTCAAGGGCCGCAAACCTTCCCGGCTGACGGCGGAAATCTTGAACACCGGCCAACCCCGCTTGGCGAACTCCGGAAGCACGAAATCGGCCAACTCGTCGGCATCGGGAATATCGGCCTTGTTGAGAATGACCACGCGCGGCCGGTCCGCCAGATCCCCCAGTCCGGTATCGGCCTGCAACGCGGGCTTGTAGGAGGCCAGTTCGGCCTCGAGCGCGTCCACATCCGAGACCGGATCCCGACCCGGCTCCATGGTGGCGCAGTCGACCACGTGGGCGAGCACCGCGCAACGCTCCAGATGCCGCAGGAAGTCCAGGCCCAGACCGCGGCCCGCACTGGCCCCCGGAATCAGCCCCGGCACATCGGCGACGGTGAAGGTGGTGTCACCGGACTGCACGACCCCGAGATTCGGCACCAGCGTGGTGAACGGGTAGTCCGCGATCTTCGGCTTGGCCGCCGAGAGCACCGACACCAGCGAGGACTTACCGGCCGACGGGAAACCCACCAGCCCCACATCCGCCACCGACTTGAGTTCGAGGACCAGATCGCGCTCCTGCCCCGCCTCACCCAGCAGCGCGAAACCGGGCGCCTTGCGCGCCTTCGACACCAGCGCGGCATTGCCGAGGCCGCCACGGCCGCCCTTGGCGGCGATGAAGCGCTCACCGTCGGCCACGAGATCGGCCAGGATCTCACCGTCCGCGGTCATGACGACGGTGCCCGAGGGCACCTTCAGCAGCAGTTCCTCACCCTGTTTGCCATTGCGGTTGCCGCCCTCGCCGGGCTTGCCGTTGCCGCCCTTGGCGTGCGGGTGGAAGTGGAAGTCCAGCAGGGTGTGCACATTCGGATCGACCTCGAGGACCACGTCCCCGCCATTGCCGCCATTGCCGCCGTCGGGGCCGCCGAGCGGCTTGTACTTCTCGCGGTGCACCGAGGCACAGCCGTGCCCACCCTTGCCCGCGCGCACATGCAATACGACACGGTCGATGAATTTGGACATATCGGTGATCATCCTCCTTCAGGACGTGTCGGCTGCGTTGGCAGCGCCGATCGGACAGTAGAGCGAACAGCAAAACGGGTCAGGGTGTTTCCGCACCCTGACCCGCTTCGGAAAGTTGTGGAGAAGCTCCGTGACGGCGTCAGGCCGACACCGGCTCCACGATGTTGACGGTCTTGCGGCCACGCTTGGTGCCGAACTCGACCGAGCCCGCCGCGAGGGCGAACAGCGTGTCGTCACCGCCACGACCGACGTTCACGCCGGGGTGGAAGTGGGTGCCGCGCTGACGGACCAGGATCTCGCCCGCCTTGACGACCTGGCCGCCGAAGCGCTTCACACCGAGCCGCTGGGCATTCGAGTCGCGACCGTTGCGCGAGCTGGATGCACCCTTCTTATGTGCCATTGCTAACTCCTCGTGCCGGGGTGCGAACCCCTGGTCGGACTACTTGATGCCGGTGACCTTCAGGACCGTCAGCTTCTGACGGTGGCCCTGACGCTTGTGGTAGCCGGTCTTGTTCTTGAACTTGTGGATGCGGATCTTCGGTCCCTTGGTCTGTTCGACGACCTCGGCGGACACGGAAACCTTCGCCAGCTTGTCAGCATCGGTGGTCAGCTCGGCGCCGTTCACGACCAGCACCGGCGACAGCGACACCGAAGTGCCCGGCTCACCCTCGATCTTCTCGACCTTCACCAGGTCACCGACCGCGACCTTGTACTGCTTTCCGCCGGTCTTGACGATCGCGTACGTTGCCATCGGTCGGCTGCCCTTCTTCCTCTACTAGTGCACTGGGCACTGTGGCTCTCACGGCCTGTCTCCGATCGACACCGGAAACCGCCGCAGACTGGTCTGGTAATCACCGCCGCCTCAGCGCCTGGTGGCTCTCGATTGAACCGGGCCACGGCTCCACAGCAGACTGCTGTCACCGGGCAGCGACCGTCCAAGACTACCTGACCGGAGCCGACGCCTCCAAACCGGGCCGCGATGGGCTCGAGCACACACCCGGCGCACACCTGTCGGTGGCCGGGCCTATGGTGCCCTGGTGCCCCGTGAGCTGAGCGATCTGCCCTATGCCCGCTATCTGAAGCCACTGGAGACCGAACCGGAACCCGACACCGGCTACGAGACCGTGCACCTGGACGGCGCCCACTTCCAGGATGTGCGAGCCAGTGGTGCGCGCTTCGAGGAGTCGGCCGGAACCGGCGTCACCTTCCAGGGCGGCAGCCTGCGCTTCGCCCGCTTCTCCGACGTCTGGTTCCGGGACACCCGCTGGCTGGGCGTCGACCTGAGCCAGACGCACTGGATGGACGCCGAGCTGATCGACACCGCCCTGTCCGGCGTCGAGATCTTCGGCTCCGGACTGCGCCGCGTCCGTTTCGAGGGCTGCAAGTTCGATGGAGTGAACTTCCGCGACGCCAACCTCCAAGACGTCCAGTTCGTCGACTGTGTGCTGCGACAACCGGATTTCATCGGGGCCAAGCTCACCCGGGTCGGCTTCCCCGGCTCGTCGATCGACGGTATGACGCTGCACGA
Organism: Nocardia otitidiscaviarum NBRC 14405; assembly: GCF_000308635.1. Taxonomy (GTDB): domain Bacteria; phylum Actinomycetota; class Actinomycetes; order Mycobacteriales; family Mycobacteriaceae; genus Nocardia; species Nocardia otitidiscaviarum. The sequence goes on from NZ_BAGD01000048.1 coordinate 101,069, forward strand.
TGCCCGGCTGAAGGAGGTCGACCTGCGCGGGGCGCGGGCGCTCGGCATCAGCCAGGGTATCGAAGCCCTGCGCGGCGCGATCATCAGCCCGCCACAGCTCATGGACCTCGCCCCGGCCTTCGCCCAAACCTTCGGAATCACGGTCCGCGACGACTGACTCGACGTATCCCCGGAATCGACGCATCCCCGAGACAGATCGTGGCCCCGCCTGGGAAGGGCGGGGCCACGATCTGTGTCAGCGAACGTACCGGCTAGTTGCCGCCCTCCGGTGCCCCGGCCGGGCGACCGGCCGCACGGCGACGGGTGCGGGCGCGCGGAGGCGGCGGCGATGCCGTGTCCTCGAGGGACAGCGCCGGGGTCTGCGGCTGATCCGCGCTGGACAACACGAACACCGCACCCCGACTGTCGGCTGCCGGGGCGGCGGCCGTGCGGGCGACCCGGCGGCGACGGCGACCGGCCGGAGCCGGGGACTCGTCCGTGGTCGCGGCGGGAGCCGCCTTCTCCGGGGCGGGTACCACCTTCTCCGGCTCGGCCACGGCCATCTTCGGCTCGGGGTGCACCGCCTTCGGGCGTCCGACATCGCCGGTCACCGTCTCCGCGGTCTGGGCACCGGTGGCGGCCTGCGCCTCGGCGACCATCAGCTCCGCCTCACCAGCGGCCGTCTCGGCCTCCGGCGCGACCACCGCGTCGGCGGCGGTCGACGCGGTCCCGTTGGTGCGGGCCTTCGCGGCGCGGGACTCCCCGGTGGTCGGTGCGGTCCCGGATTCGGCGGCGCGAACCTCGACCGCCT
>NZ_BAGD01000047.1 GCF_000308635.1 Nocardia otitidiscaviarum NBRC 14405
ACTGTTCGTCGACAAGGTCTGGGACTGGAAGCGCGAATCGGGCGGCCAGATCCAGGGCCAGATGCGCCGCCTCGGCGACGGCGTGGACTGGAGCCGCGACCGCTTCACCATGGACGAGGGCCTGTCCCGCGCCGTGCAGACCATCTTCAAGCGGCTCTACGACACGGGCCTCATCTACCGCGCCGAACGCCTGGTCAACTGGTCGCCGGTGCTGAAGACCGGCATCTCCGACCTCGAGGTCGACTACAAGGACGTGGAGGGCGAGCTCGTCTCGCTGCGCTACGGCTCGCTGAACGACGACGAGCCGCACGTGATCGTGGCCACCACCCGCGTCGAGACCATGCTCGGCGACACCGCGGTGGCGGTGCACCCGGACGACGAGCGGTACGCGGCGCTGGTCGGCACCACGCTGTACCACCCGATCACCGGTCGGCAGATCCCGATCGTGGCCGACGACTACGTCGATCCCGAATTCGGCTCCGGTGCGGTGAAGATCACCCCGGCGCACGACCCCAACGACTTCGAGCTGGGTCTGCGCCACAACCTGCCCATGCCGACCATCATGGACGAGACCGGCAAGATCGCCGGAAGCGGAACCGAATTCGACGGCATGGACCGCTTCGAGGCCCGGCGCGAGATCCGCGAGCGCCTGGAGGCCGAGGGCCGCGTGGTCGCCCGCAAGTTCCCGTACGTGCACAGCGTCGGCCACTCCGAGCGCTCCGGTGAACCCATCGAACCGCGGCTGTCCATGCAGTGGTGGGTCAAGGTGGAATCCCTCGCCAAGGCCGCCGGTGACGCCGTGCGCGCGGGCGATGTGCGGATCCACCCCGCCAGCCAGGAGCCGCGCTGGTTCGAATGGGTCGACAACATGCACGACTGGTGCATCTCACGGCAGCTGTGGTGGGGGCACCGCATTCCGATCTGGTACGGCCCCGAGGGCGAGATCGTGTGCGTCGGCCCCGACGAGCAGGCCCCCGAGGGCTACGTGCAGGACCCCGATGTGCTCGACACCTGGTTCTCCTCGGGCCTGTGGCCGTTCTCCACCATGGGCTGGCCCGACGCCACCCCGGAACTCGGAAAGTTCTATCCCACCAGCGTTCTCGTCACCGGCTACGACATCCTGTTCTTCTGGGTGGCCCGAATGATGATGTTCGGCATGTTCGTCTCCGACGACCCGGCGCTCACCTCGGGCAAGGGCGGACAGCGGCAGGTGCCGTTCCAGGATGTGTTCCTGCACGGCCTGATTCGCGACGAACACGGCAAGAAGATGTCCAAGTCGCGCGGCAACGGCATCGACCCGCTGGACTGGATCAGCGAATACGGCGCGGACGCGACCCGCTTCACCCTCGCCCGCGGCGCACAGCCCGGCAGCGACCTGTCCATCGGCACCTCGCACGTGATGGCCTCGCGCAGCTTCGTCACCAAACTGTTCAATGCCACCAAGTTCGCGCTCATGAACGGCGCGGCACCGGGCGAGCTGCCCGCCCGCGACACCCTCACCGACGCCGACCGCTGGATCCTGGACCGGCTCGAAGACGTTCGCGCCCAGACCGATACGGCGCTGGACCGCTACGAGTTCAGCAAGGCCCTCGAAGGGCTGTATCACTTCGCCTGGGACGAGCTGTGCGACTGGTACCTGGAGCTGGCCAAGGTGCAGTTCGCCGCATCCGAGGAGCGCGCCGCCGGCACCCGCATCGTGCTCGGCAATGTGCTGGATTCGGTGCTGCGCCTGCTGCATCCGGCCATTCCGTTCGTCACCGAGGCGCTGTGGCGGGCGCTCACCGGCGGTGAATCCCTCGTGATCGCGCGGTGGCCCGAGACCTCCGGCGTGCCCGCCGACGCGGTGTCGGATCGCCGCATCGCCGACGCCCAGCGTCTCATCACCGAGATCCGCCGCTTCCGCAGCGATCAGGGGCTCACCGACAAGCAGAAGGTGGCCGCGAAGCTCATCGGCATCGAGGCCGCCGACCTCACCGGGCAGCTCGCCGAGATCGCCGCGCTCGCCCGGCTCACCGAGGCGGGTGAGGATTTCGCCGCCACCGCCGCACTCGAGGTGCGCCTCAGCGATGCCACCGTGACCGTGGAGATCGACACCTCCGGCACCGTCGACCTCGACGCCGAACGCCGCCGCCTGGAGAAGGATCTCGCCGCCGCCCAGAAGGAATTGGCGGGCACCACCGCCAAACTCGGCAACGAGGGCTTCCTCGCCAAGGCGCCCGAGGATGTGGTGGCCAAGATCCGGGGACGCCGGGAACTCGCCGCCTCCGAGGTCGAGCGCATCGGCGCGCGGCTGGCGGAGATCGAGAAGCTGGCGGAGCGCAAGTGAACGACGAGCCGGAGCGCCGGTACGCGGAGGAGCCGTTGACCGGCGGCACCTCCCCGGTCGACCTCGCCGAAATGGCCCTGGTCGAAGCCGAACTGGATCAGCGCTGGCCGGAAACCAAGATCGAGCCGTCGCTCGCGCGCATCTCGACGCTCATGGATCTGCTGGGCTCGCCGCAGCAGGGCTACCCGGCCATCCACATCGCCGGAACCAACGGCAAGACGTCGGTCACCCGCCTGATCGACGCCCTGCTCACCGCCCTGCACCGGCGCACCGGGCGGATCACCAGCCCGCACCTGCAACTGGCCACCGAGCGCATCGCCATCGACAACGCGCCCATCACCCCCGGGCGCTATGTCGAGACCTTCCGTGAGATCCAGCCCTACGTCGAGATGATCGACGCACAGTCCACGGCGGCGGGCGGTCCGGCCATGAGCAAGTTCGAGGTGCTCACCGGCATGGCCTACGCCGCCTTCGCGGAGGCGCCGGTGGACGTGGCCGTGGTCGAGACCGGTATGGGCGGGCGCTGGGACGCCACCAATGTGATCGACGGGCAGGTCGCGGTGATCACCCCGATCGGGTTGGACCACACCGACTATCTGGGACCGGATCTCACCTCGATCGCGGGGGAGAAGGCCGGGATCATCAAGAAGGCTCCCGACGACGGACTGGTGCCGCGCGACACCGTGGCCGTCATCGCCCAGCAGGAGCCCGAGGTCATGGAGGTGCTGCTGCGCCGCGCCGTCGAGGTCGACGCCGCGGTCGCGCGGGAGGGCTCGGAGTTCCGGGTGCTGTCGCGGGCAGTGGCCATCGGCGGGCAGATGCTGGAGCTCCAGGGTCTGGGCGGGGTGTACGACGAGATCTTCCTGCCGCTGCACGGTGAGCATCAGGCCCGCAATGCCGTGCTGGCACTGGCCGCCGTCGAGGCGTTCTTCGGTGCGGGCGCGCAGAAGCAGCTCGATATCGACGCCGTCCGAGCGGGATTCGCGGCCGCCGCGAGTCCGGGGCGGTTGGAGCGCATGCGCAGTGCGCCGACCATCTTCATCGACGCCGCGCACAATCCGGCGGGTGCGCGGGCGTTGGCGGCGACCCTGACCGACGAATTCGACTTCCGCAAGCTGGTCGGTGTGATCGCGGTCTTGGGGGACAAGGACGCCGGTGGCATCCTCGACGCCCTGGAGCCGATCTTCGACACCGTCGTGGTCACCCAGAACGGTTCGCCGCGCGCCCTGCCCGTCGACGATCTGGCCAACCTGGCCGTGCAGCGCTTCGGCGACGAACGCGTCGCGGTCGCCCACGACCTGGCCGACGCCATCGAAACCGCCATCGCCCTCGCCGAGGAGGGCGAGGATATGGTCTCGGGGGCGGGCATCGTCGTCACCGGTTCGGTCGTCACCGCCGGGGCGGCCCGCTCACTGTTCGGAAAGGACCCCGCGTGAACGGCCCCCCATCCCACGACCCAGTGCCCGCGCCCGCCACCGATCCGTGGAAGGGCTTCCGCGGGGTGATGGCCGGGGCGCTGATCCTGGAGGCCATCACCGTGCTGCTGGCGCTGCCGGTGGTGGCGGCGGTGGGCGGCGGGCTGGAGTGGTGGTCCACCGCCTATCTGGTCGTGCTGGCCGCGGTGATGGTCGTCGGCTCCGGATTGCAGCGGCGGCCCTGGGCCATCCCGTTCAATCTGGGCTTGCAGATCTTCGTGATGGCGGGCACGTTCATCCACCTGTCCATCGGCATCATCGGCATCGTCTTCGCCGCGGTGTGGGTGTTCATCCTGGTGCTGCGCGCGGATGTGAAGAAGCGTATGGAGATGGGCCTGCTCCCGAGCCAGCGCACCGAGAATCAGGGCTGACGTCGCCGGATTCGGGAGTTCGCGCGCTCCCCGGTTACGCTGTGCGCCGTGACTGAGCAGACGTTGGTTCTCATCAAGCCGGACGGCGTGGCCCGTGGCCTGATCGGTGAGATCATCACCCGTATCGAGCGCAAGGGTCTGAAGATCGCCGCGCTGAAGCTTGTGAACGTCTCCGAGGAGCTGGCGGGCGAGCACTACGCCGAGCACAAGGAGAAGCCGTTCTTCGGTTCCCTGATCGAGTTCATCACCTCCGGCCCCGTGGTCGCGGCGATCCTCGAGGGTCCGCGCGCCATCACCGCCTTCCGCCAGATCGCGGGCGGCACCGACCCGGTCGAGAAGGCCGTCCCCGGCAGCATCCGCGGCGACTACGCCCTGGAAACCCAGTTCAACCTCGTCCACGGCTCCGACTCGCCCGAGTCCGCCAAGCGCGAGATCTCCCTCTGGTTCCCCGAAACCGCCAACTGACACAGCGCCCGTTCGCATCGGCCGCGCCGTCGCCCACCCCCGGGTGCCTCATCTCTCCGCGCACCCGGGGTGCCTTTCTGCCTGCGTAAACCCTCTCCGCCCGAGTAACCCCCCGTTGGTTCGCGGCGCGTCCCGGTTCTGGACTGACCGGAGCGGAGGAGCGAAGCGGGGGAGCGGAGGGAGGGAAGGACCGGGACCTCCAGCGCCGCGAACCCGCCGGAGCGGAGCGGAGGCAATTAGACACAGTGTGGGATACTGGGCAGCGGATGTAGCCGACGCCGGTCACTAGCGGCAGGTGGCGGCCACAACCGAGGCACCGCAGCATGACGGACGGTCATCGCTGCCGCCGACAGCTTCCGAGACTCGGCTGTCGGGCGGCACGCTGGATGAACGCTCGTGCGGTGGTGTTGAGCCAACCAGCCAGGCGCCGCGTGACCAGTTAGCCGAACGACGACAACAGGCGAACACCGGACACGCGGGGCGAGACCATACGACCTCGAGCCCACCGGGCACCGAGGCGAACGGACAGTGCCCCCGCGTCGGCCGCGTCACTCCCAGAGGGACGCGCCCGGGGGTCCGAGGAGAATTCGTGGCCGAACAAGAGCCGCAGGACGCATCGCAGGTGAACGGTGAAGGGGAGGCGGGCCGTTCGGGACAGGGACAGTCGGCTACCGCCCCGGCCGCCGAACAGTTGCCGGAACGGATCCGAGTGCACGCACTGGCGAAGTTGCTGGGCACGACCAGCAAACGCATCCTTGCCCACCTGACCGAGATGGGCGCGCAAGCCCGCAGCCCCCAATCCAGTCTGGACCGCACCGTCGCCGAAACCGTGCGTGACGCGTTCGGGCCGCGTGACGTGGAAGTGACCGCCGCGACCGTGCCCGGTGACGCCGCCCCGACGTCCGGGACCGTAGCCGCCGAGGCGACCGCGGCCGAGACCACGGCGGTGGCGGCTGCGGCCGGTCAGGCCGCCGCGACCGTCGACGAGGCCATTGCCGCGGGCGATGACCGGACCGCCGACGAGCTGGCCGCCGAGGAGGTCGAGCAGGCCGAGGCCGCCGAGTCGACCGCCGCGCACCAGCCGACCACCCTGTTCGCCAGCCCGTTCCAGTCCGTGGCGCCGGCCGCCGAGGAATCCGTGGTCTTCGAGCCCCCCGCCGTGGTGGCCGCACCGCTGTTCCTGCCGCCGGACGCCACCGCCGCCGAGGAGCTGCGCCGCAAGCGCCGCGTCGAGCGCAAGCCCAAGGAGGAGCCGGTCGAGGAGACCGCGCCCGCCGCCGAGGAGCCCGCACCCGCCGAGGACAGCACCGACGAGGGCGACTGGGACGAGAACCGCGACAAGAACGACGGCGCCTCCCGCCGGCGCCGCCGGGGCCGTCGCGGTCGTGGCCGGGGTCGCGGCGAGCAGCAGAACGAGGGCGAGGACAACGTCTCGGAGTCCGAATCGGATACCGACGACGAGGACGAGACGCGGACCGCCGCCGCCGAGGCGTCGGCCGAGAGCGAATCCGGCGAGGACGAGGCCGAGGAGTCGGCCGTGCCGGAGGGCGCCAGTTCCCGCCGTCGCCGTCGGCGTCGCCGCCGCAAGGGCGGGGAGGACGGCGACAACGAGCCCGCCGACGACGATCCGCCGAACACCGTCGTGCACGAGCGCGAACCGCGCAACAAGCGGCGCGCCGAGAAGAATGTCGACGAGGTGCAGGGCATCACCGGTTCCACCCGGTTGGAGGCCAAGCGCCAGCGTCGCCGCGACGGCCGCGAAGCCGGTCGCCGTCGCCCGCCGATCCTGACCGAGTCGGAGTTCCTGGCGCGGCGCGAGTCGGTGGACCGCGTGATGGTGGTGCGGGAGAAGCACTTCGCCGAGCACCCGACCGCCACCACCCAGGTGGCGGTGCTCGAGGACAACATCCTGGTCGAGCACTTCGTCACCAGCACCGGGTCGGCCTCCATGGTCGGCAATGTGTACCTGGGCAAGGTGCAGAACGTGCTGCCCTCGATGGAGGCGGCGTTCGTCGACATCGGCCGCGGTCGCAATGGCGTGCTGTACGCGGGCGAGGTGAACTGGGAGGCCGCCGGGCTCGGCGGCAAGGAGCGCAAGATCGAGCAGGCGCTCAAGCCCGGTGACACCGTGCTGGTGCAGGTCTCCAAGGATCCGGTGGGCCACAAGGGCGCCCGCCTGACCACCCAGATCAGCCTGGCCGGTCGCTTCCTGGTGTACGTGCCCGGCGGCACCTCCACCGGTATCTCGCGCAAGCTGCCCGATACCGAGCGCAAGCGGCTCAAGGAGATCCTGCGCGATATCGTGCCGCAGGACGCGGGCGTCATCATCCGCACCGCCTCGGAGGGCGTGAGCGAATCCGAGCTTGCCCGCGACGTGGAGCGGTTGCAGAAGACCTGGCGCACCATCGAGGAGCAGGCCAAGAACGGCTCCGGCGCGCCCAAGACGCTGTACGAGGAGCCCGACCTGCTGGTCAAGGTCGTGCGCGACCTGTTCAACGAGGACTTCTCCAAGCTGGTCATCGAGGGCGATCGGGCCTGGACGACCGTCGAGAACTATGTGCGCACGGTCGCCCCGGACATGCTGAACCGGGTCGAGCGGCACGACGACAACGGTGTGGACGTGTTCGGCGCGTTCCGCATCGACGAGCAGCTGGCCAAGGCGCTCGACCGCAAGGTGTGGCTGCCCTCGGGCGGCACCCTGGTGATCGACCGCACCGAGGCCATGACCGTGATCGACGTGAACACCGGCAAGTTCACCGGTTCCGGCGGCTCCAATCTGGAGGAGACGGTCACCCGCAACAATCTGGAGGCGGCCGAGGAGATCGTCCGCCAGATGCGGTTGCGCGATATCGGCGGCATGATCGTCGTCGACTTCATCGACATGGTGCTGGAGTCCAACCGGGATCTGGTGCTGCGCCGCCTCACCGAGGCGCTGGGTCGTGACCGCACCCGCCACCAGGTGTCCGAGGTGACCTCGCTGGGCCTGGTCCAGATGACCCGTAAGAAGCTGGGCACCGGCCTGGTCGAGGCGTTCTCCACCACCTGTGAGCACTGCCACGGGCGCGGGATCCTGGTGCACAACTATCCGGTCGAGTCCGCTCCGGCGGAGGAGGGCGGGGGCCGCCGCGAGGGTCGCCGTCGTCGCAAGGACAAGGGCGAGAAGGCCGCCGCCGCGCCGGAACCGGCCGTGGTGGAGGAGAAGGCCCCGCCGACCGAGGAGAAGGCCGCCGCCAAGCGGGCCCACCCGGTGGCGCTGGCCATGGCCGCCCACCAGGCCGAGGACTCGGCGCACGAGGCCGCCGAGGCCGCCGTCGTCGCCGTGGAAGCGGTCGATCTGGCGGTGGCGCAGGCCGAGACC